>OMYS01000100.1 GCA_900315305.1 uncultured Eubacteriales bacterium | reverse complement strand
TGGCGTGACTGCCTCGTCTGAGCCGCCGGCAAGCCCTGAGCTTGCCGCCCGGAAGACGGCGCTCGAGGCTAACGGCCGGGAATTCGATCCGAAGGCATTCGAGAAACAAGGCGTGAGCGACGAGGACCTGAAGGCTGCGCTCACAATTGATGATGCAACGAAACATGAACTTCTCGCGGATGAGCCGGATGGCGGCGATATTCCGCAGGAGGATTCCAGCGAGGCCCTCATGGACATGTCGGCCCTCTCCATGGGAGGCCGCGAAGAGAGCCGCTCGATCATCGAGAATATCATGGAGGAGCCGGAGGTCTACACGAGACTTCCGCTCGAGGGCAGAAAACTTACCGACGCGGAGAAGAAGGCGTTTTCGTACTTTGCGACCGTGCCGGGCGTCGACTATCAGGTCACGACCGCACTTGCGGACATCCACAACAACGCCGGTGATAAGACGTCAAAGAGCGGAAACATCTGCATCGTCGGCCGCAAAGGCTCCGGCAAGACACGTCTCGCCGACGGTCTGATCAAGGCTGCGTGCATGAATCTCGGCATGAAGGCGTGCAAAGTCGCCCATGTCACGGCGGATGCGATGAACACGAAGGATCCGGCGGCCGTCTGTCAGAAGCTGAGCGGCGGTTTTCTTCTGATTGAGCAGGCCGGCAGCCTCGACGATGAGACAATCGCGAAATTAAACCGCGCGATGGAATTCCGGACGGATGACCTGATCGTCATCATCGAGGATGAGAAGAAGCCGATGCGCGCGATGCTCGCAGAGCATCCGGAGTTCGCGAAGAAATTCTCGACGAGAATCACCGTCCCGGTATTCATGAACGATGAGCTCGTGACATTTGCCAAGACATACGCGAAGGAGCAGGGCTACAAGCTCGATGAGATGGCAACGCTCGCGCTCTACACAACCATCGGAAATAACCAGCGTGACGACGAGCCGGTCGTGATTGGCAAGGTCAAGACCATGGTCGACCGCGCGATCGAGCACAACAAGCGCAAGCTCTTCGGCAAGACGCAGGACAGCGCCGACGGCCGAATCATGCTGCGTGAGAAAGATTTCAACTTCTGATCAATAACAACCATGAAGGCTGCGGCCGTGCATTGCGCGGCCGCAGCCTTCATGCATGTAAGAGGTCAGCATCCACCTGATCAGAGATAACACAACCAGACCCCCTGCCGGCAGGAACCGGTGATAAGGAGTATAACTATGCCAGAACCCTACCTTGGCTCGCCCTCGGGCACGATCGAAATCTTACGAAAATACAATATCAGCGCGCGGAAGAAATTCGGCCAGAACTTTCTCATTGATGACGGCGTGCTGAGCGCGACCGTCGATGCCGCGGAGCTCACGCCGGAAGACGCCGTGCTCGAGATCGGCCCCGGCATCGGCACACTGACCCAGTACCTCGCCGCGAGCGCAGGCCACGTCGTTGCCGTCGAGATCGACCGGAGCCTTCTCCCTGTCCTTGCGGACACGCTCTCAGGCTTCGACAACGTTGAGGTCATCAGCGGCGATATCTTAAAGACCGACATCAAGGAAATCGTCGATACGAGAAATAACGGCCGCCCGATCAAGGTCGTCGCGAACCTCCCGTACTACATCACAACACCGATCATCATGCAGCTCCTCGAGAGCGGCGCGCCGATCGAGTCGATCACCGTCATGGTGCAGAAGGAGGTCGCGGACCGCATGACCGCGGAGCCGGGAAGCCGCGATTTCGGCGCGCTCTCGCTCGCAATCCGCTACTACGCGGAGCCCTGCGTCGCACAGATCGTCCATCCGGACTCATTTATCCCGCAGCCCGGCGTCGACAGCGCCGTCGTGACACTCCTCGCACACAAGGAGCCGCCCGTCTCCGTGAAAGACCCCGGCTTCATGTTCCAGCTCATCCGCGCGTCCTTCAATCAGCGGCGGAAGAAACTCTCGAACGGCATCCTGAACTTCCCCGGCTACAAAGTCGGCGACCGCGAAGGCGTCCATTTTACGCGCGCCGACGTCGAGGGCGCTCTCACGGCCGCCGGCCTCGACCCGAACATCCGCGGCGAGGCGATGAGCCTCGCGCAGTTCGCGGACCTCGCCGACCGTCTGCTGGGGAAGGTGCCAGGTTCCGATTAAAAAACCATAAACCCGTTTTATGGATAAGACGGGGCTTTTTTCTATGAATTGCGCCCGTAGAAATCGGTGAGCTATTGGACAACAGATTGGACAGGAAAAATGAACCTATCCACATTGCCCACGCATGGTTCTTTCACTATAATAAGGATTCATAAGGACGAAATGCTTTTTGATTTATTGAAAACAGTGCGAAATAACTGATCTGGCATGTGAAAATTCAGTTATTATGAGGGCACTTTGGTGTGAAGGGGAAGTATATGGGCGAAAGTGAGTTCAGCCGTCTCCTGCAGGAGCATATGCGGAGAAGGAAGGTCAGCCGCGGCAAACTGGCATCGGAAGTTGGCATCGGCCCTGTTATTTATAAGTATGTCGATGGGACGAGACCAGTCCCAAATCTGGAAACTGTTGAGAAGATGGCAGACTGCCTCCAGCTCTCGAT
>OMYS01000028.1 GCA_900315305.1 uncultured Eubacteriales bacterium | reverse complement strand
GCGGCCTGCGACATCTCGAGAACCGCTGTGCGGCCGTCCTTCAGGATGCCGTACTGCGCGTCGACCATTTCACCGAGGGGACCTGTCACGCGGACATGTGTGAGCGTTCCGCCCATGCCGAGCGTGAGTGCCTCGACCGTGCCCTCGCCGCCGTCCGCGAGCGGCCGGATGATGACCTGTGCGTCCTTGTCCGCAAGCAGAATGCCTGCCCGGATCGCGTCACCTGCCTCGAGCGAGCTGAGAGATCCTTTCAGAGAATCAATGGCGATAACTGCCTTCATAGGAAACCTCCTTTATTTTTGTTCGCATTCGATCGTTTTTGCACACAAGCTATACAATTGCAGCTATTCAGCATCTTCGGGAGCATTATGTCTATCCAAGGATATGATTGACTGCCTCTGAAAACTGGCTGCGTGTGCCTTTGTCTTATGTCTGTATCATAGCGGATTTTCATTTTCCGGGATATGTTCTTTGTGATAAGAAAGCGTATAATATACGTAAAATCTTTGTTACGGAGAACAGATATGGCGGAGATCAGTGAGAGAACAGCGCAGCAGATCGTCGATACAGTCAAGGATGTCTGCGGGTATCATATCAATTTTATCAGGCCGGACGGCGTGATCCTTGCGAGCACAAATCCGGAGCGCGTCGGCACCTACCATGAGATCGGGCACAAGGCGGCGCAGACCGGGCAGCCGATCGAGGTCGGTTCAAACGACAGCTTTTACGGGACACAGCAGGGCGTGAACCTGCCGTTTTTTTATCACGGAGAGGTCCTGGCCGTCATCGGTATCACCGGGGATCCGGAGGAGGTGCGGAAGTACGCGTATCTCGCCCAGCGGATCACGGGCCTTCTTTTAAAGGAGCAGGAGTACGATGCACGGAGCCGGAACGCGGGGGCCGAGATCCACTATTTTGTGCGCTCACTCGTCCGCGCAGAGGCGGTCAATCATGACTTCTACCTTGATTTCCTTGAGACGCACGGGATTGACGAGTCGCTGAAATATATGACGGTGATCGTCCGTCTTGACCGCCGCTATAATCCGGCGAACCTTTCCATGATCGAGCAGGAGATTCTGTCCGCATTTCGGCAGACGGAGTCGCCGCTCTATACCTTCGAGTATCCAAATGAGTACATCCTCATTCTACGCGAGGAGGTATACCGGTCCTGGGAGTACCGGTTCCGCCGGATTGCGGAGAAATACGGACAGTTTCTGAAGGTCGGCGCCGGCATGAAGCACTCGCTTATTCACCAGAACCGGTCGTATGCTGAGGCGGACATCGCGGTGCGCGCCGCGGGGACGCGCGGCGGATACGCGGAATACAGCTCGCTCCATCTGGAAATCCTTCTCGCATCGGTTCCCGAATCTGTCCGGCGGCAGTACGCGGAGAAAACCGCGGGAAAGCTTGGTGATAAGGACCGGCAGATGCTTGAGACCTATTTTGCCTGTGACTGCAGTCTCAAGGAGGCGGCCGGGAGACTCTTTGTCCACAAGAATACGCTGCAGTATCATCTCGATCGGATTCGGACTGTCACGGGATTTGATCCGAGAAAGTTTTCAGACGCGGTTGTCCTGTATCTCGCGCTGCGGGAGGAAATGTCCTCGTCTGCTACGGACATCTGAAGGAAGAGCTTGGCGGAGATCTCTCAAAGATCGACTGCATCGTCATGAACCATGGAGAGCAGGACCACTCCGGCTCGCTTCCGGCGCTGATGAAGGAGATTCCGGATACGCCGATTTACTGCACAGCGGCCGCCGTGAAGAGCCTGGAGGGACAGTATGGAAAGAACGGCTGGAATTTCCATCCGGTGAAGACGGGTGATACCCTTGATATCGGCAACGGCAAGCAGCTCATTTTCGTGGAAATGCGGATGCTGCACTGGCCGGATTCTATGGCGACTTATCTGACGGGTGATCACATTCTCTTCTCGATGGATGCGTTTGGTCAGCATTTTGCGGTCGAGGAGCTGTTCAATGATCAGGCTGATCAGGCGCTTCTCTACAAGGAGGCCATGAAATACTTCGCGAATATCCTGAATCCGTTCGCTCCATTTGTCACGCGCAAGCTCGCGGAGATCACGAAAATGAACCTCCCGATTGATATGATTGCGCCGGCACATGGCGTTGTGTGGAGAGACCATCCGGAGCAGATCATCCAGAAGTATGCTGAGTGGGCGGATGCTTATCAGGAGAACCGGATTACGGTCGCCTATGACACGATGTGGAACGGAACAAAGACACTGGCTCATGCGATCGCCGATGAGATCCACCGCCAAAGTCCGGACACGGTAGTCAAGGTTTACAACATCGCGGAGACCGATAAAAATGAGCTGATGACGGAGGTGTTCCGCTCGAAGGCTGTTGCTGTCGGGTCGCCGACATGCGTGAATGAAGTCCTGACCTCTGTCAGCGCGTTCCTTGCATTTGCAAAGACGCTGAAATTCAGAAATAAGAAGGCAGCTGCGTTCGGCTGCTATGGCTGGAGCGGCGAATCGGTGAAGCTCCTGAAGGAGCGCCTTGCCGCCGCGGGCTTTGACGTTGTGGACGCAAGCGTCCGGTCACTCTGGAACCCGGATGAAGCGGACTTCGCCGGGATTCCGGAGATGGTCCGTGAGCTGCTTGGAAAAGAGAATCAGTGATATGCAAGGGGCTGCCGCACCAGTGGGTGCGGCGGTCCCTTTTTTGAATCGGTAAAAATCCCAGCCATCTGGATGGCTTCTACAGGGCCAGCTCCTCGGCCAGCTTCTCTGTTTCACCGGCAAAGATGCTGTTTTTATCCCAGATGAAATCGAAATCGTGCCGCATGAAGAAATCCGTAAGCCGGATCTCACGGAGCTGGCCGACTGCAAGTCCCTCATTTGCCGCAATCCGATATAAAAATGAAATGCCGCAGTCTTCCAGAAGAAGCTGAATCAATGTATGCATGTTCTCGATCTCCATGAAGGAGGGAAAATCGGAGACAGTCATACCCTGGGCGGCAAGATATCGTTCCAGAATGTTTCTGGTGCCGCTTCCTGATTCACGCACGAGGAGACGCTCCGGCAGGAGATCGCGGATCTGCCGGGGAGTTCCATTCTGAAACACATGATTCTTCGCACAGACGCAGATATACTCTTCCGTGCGGTATTTTCTGTGTCCATAGCGTTCCTCCGGATAATAGCCTTCAATCAGAGCCAGCGATATTTTCCCCTGATCCAGGAGGCGCAGCAGCTCCTGCGTATTCCCATAGTGCACATGAATATTAACAGCCGGGTGCGCCCTGATATAGGACGTGAGCGGGGAAATGACCGCATATTCGCCGATGGTCATGGTCACCCCGATCGAAATCAGAGGGTGTACGTCCGGCTGTTTCCTAAGCTCATTCCGGATGATTTCTTCATCCTTTTCCATGGCGTTCAGTCTGGCATAAAGAATTCTTCCCTGCTCTGTCAGGGTCAGCACCTTCTTCTCATAGCAGAAAAGCTTTACCCCATAGTAGTTTTCAAGATAATGGATCTGCTGTGTCACGGCCGGCTGGGTGAGATTAAGCTCTGCGGCGGCTTTTGTAAAATTCATTGTATGGCAGACAGTCAGAAAGCTTGTTACGCGGAAATCAAGCATGTGTATTCCTCCATAGAGTCGTATATCGGTATAATTGTGCTTTCAGGTGATAGGGTCGGCACAGATAAAACGATAAAAATAATTTATTGAAAAATAAAAATACATAATTTTACATATGGGATCAGCACCAGTATAGTCAATCAGGAAATGAAAAACAAGTGAGTCAAAGGAGACACATGCTATGGAGGAATCGAACGAAAATCTGCTCAAAACATACGGTCCCGGAATTCTGGTCTGTCTTGCCATTTCCATTCCGGCCTGGTTTCTTGGAAAGGTTTTTCCGGTTGTCGGAGGGGCTGTCATTTCCATTCTGATTGGAATGATCATCGCGCTCTTCTGGAATGATAAGGGGAAAGCGGCAGAAGGAATCCGCTTTACATCAAAGCACATTCTTCAGGCAGCCGTGGTGCTGCTGGGATTCGGAATGAACCTCGGTGTGATTTTCGAGACCGGCAAACAGTCATTGCCGATTATTGTCTGCACAATCAGCACATCGCTGGTCCTTGCATGGCTCCTGCACAGATGGATGCATATCCCGGGAAATATTTCAACACTGATCGGAGTTGGCTCCTCGATCTGCGGCGGTTCGGCGATTGCAGCCACTGCGCCGGTGATTGATGCCGACGATGATGAGGTTGCCCAGGCAATCTCGGTCATTTTCTTTTTCAATGTGCTGGCAGCCATCTTTTTTCCGATATTCGGCCATGCCATTGGATTTGATACGACAAGCGGAAATGCCTTCGGAATTTTTGCCGGGACGGCTGTCAATGATACATCATCGGTGACGGCGACTGCATCTACATGGGACAGCATGTGGAATCTGGGAAGCGAGACCCTGGATAAGGCTGTGACGGTAAAGCTCACCAGGACACTGGCAATCATCCCGATTACACTTGTCCTGAGTCTGATCCGGGCCAGAAGGGCAGAGAAGGAAGGAACACATGCGAGCGGGTTCAGCCTTCGCAGGGCGTTTCCGATGTTCATTCTTTATTTTGTGCTGGCAGCGGTGATCACAACGGTGGCGGTGAATGCCGGGATTCCGGTCTCTGCATTTACTCCGTTAAAGGAGCTGTCAAAATTCTGCATTATCATGGCCATGGCGGCGATTGGTCTGAACAGCAATGTCATTAAACTGATCCGGAACGGCGGGAAGCCGATTCTGCTCGGAGCAGTCTGCTGGGTGGGAATTACGGCTGTCAGCCTCCTGATGCAGCGTGTTTTGGGGATCTGGTGATGGAAATCTTCTGGAGGCATGAACCTCCGGGTTGTCTGACATACTAAGTTTCAGAAAAGTGTGTACTTACGGGAGCTGTGAGCGAGTGCTATAGTAGAAGCGTGAGTTCCGGCCGGATGTGTCTTGCCGGCATATCCCGGGACGTTCGCAGCCGGAATACAGTAAGGAGGCTTCTATTTCTATGGAGGATTTATTCAGAAGAGTCAGTATCCGCAAGTTTGAGCCGCGCGAGGTCGAGGACGCGAAGATCCGCGAGATTCTGCGCGCGTCCATGCAGGCGCCGTCTGCGGGCAATCAGCAGCCGTGGGAATTTTATGTCGTGAAAAATAAGGAGATGTTGGGGAATCTCGCGAAGGCAAGCCCGTACGCCGGCCCTGTCGCGAATGCGCCGGTCGCGATCGTCACCGCGTACCGTGAAAAGTGCCTCATGCCGGAGTACGCGCAGATTGATCTCTCGATCTGCATGGAGAATATGTGGATTGAGACGGACGCGCTGGGACTCGGCGGCGTGTGGCTCGGCATCGCGCCGCTTGAGGACCGCATGACATATGTCGAAAAGACGGTTGGAATCCCGGAGGGACAGCGGGCATTCGGCATCTTCGCGCTCGGCTATCCGGCGCAGACGAGAACGCAGCAGGACCGCTTCGACGAGAGCCGGATCCATGTGGTTGAGTAACGCATGCGGCAGACGAAATTTTCACGGTGATAATTTGCCCTGCCGGAATTTCCTGCCGGATTTCATTTTCATGTGGAATATGGTATGATGTCTGAGTAGTGAGAGGGCTTGAACTGCCTCCGTATGTCCGGAATGACATAGCAGATGCGGCAGCTTCTGTAAGCTGAAGCTTGCTGCGCGTCTGGATCCATGATGGATAAGTGAGGCGGTATGGCCCGGAAACATCGTACGAAAAATCAGATGAGAGGTAGGAACTATGGCAGACTTCACAGATATCGATGCGGAAGATGATCCGTTTGCGTACCGCTATGACACGCAGCTCCTGATCGACAGGCGTGACAAGGATCTCGATGAGGATGAGATCAACGACTATATCACGGAGCATTTTGAGGGCAACTGCCTCATCGCTGTCGGCGATGAGGACCTGATCAAGATTCATTTCCATACAAATGAGCCGTGGAAAATCCTTGAGTACTGCAGCACAGTCGGAGAGATCTATGATATCGTTGTCGAGGATATGATCCGCCAGGCGAACGGAAAGAAGGGCTGATAAAAAAGGGCGTGTGAAAAACAAAGGTTTTTCACACGCCTCTTTTTCAAGTGAGCTTATTATCGCAGAATTTCATTGATCGGTTTTCCTCTGACCAGCTCCTCGACAAGCTTGTCGAGCCGCCGGACATCCTGCATGGTCGGATCCTCGATCTCCTCGATCCGCTCGCCGCAGATTCTTCCGGTGATCAGATAGCGACGGCTGTTCATGTGCGGCGCGTTCCGGAAGAAATCGCCGTAGGTAATCGGCTGGTCCTCGAGATCGTCGATGTCGTCCGGCGTGTAGCCGGTGAGCCATGATGTGAGCTCATCGACTTCCTCTCTCGTATGTCCCTTCCGCTCCGCCTTTGCGACGAGCGCGTTATATACCTTGCTGAAATTCATATTCAGGACCTTTTCATTTGCCATAGGTGTCACCCTCCGCATTTATTTTACCATACCGTGCATCGTCCTTTTGTAAACAATAAATGAAATTACAGCGGCCGCTGTCTCTGTGATCCAGAATGCGTTCCAAACGCCGGCGGTGCCGAATATACGGCTCAGCAGAAAGGCAAGCGGCAGGATCAGCACGACATAGCGCAGCATGTTGATGACAAAGGACCTGGCGCCGTAGCCGAGTCCCTCGAGAACGCCGCACACCGTGACCGACACGCCGGAAATGATGAAGCCTGCGGAGATGATCCGGAGCGCCGCGGCACCCTCCCGGACTGTCTCCGCGCGCGTCGTGAACATGCCGATGAGCTGCGCCGGGCAGACGAGGCAGAGAAGCGTGCCAACGGCCATGACAAAGCTCGTCATGGCGAGCGCCGTCCGCGCGATTGCCCGGACACGGCGCGGCTCGCCGGCCCCGAAGTTGTAGGCGACGAGCGGCCGGATGCCCTGGACGATTCCGTTCGCGGAGAGATAAATGAACGTCTGCAGCTTGTAATAGATGCCGAGGATCAGTACGCTTGTCGCCGAGAAGGCGGCGAGAATCGCGTTCATCACGGTGATCATGAGGGACGGCAGCAGGTTGCTCAGCATCGCCGGAATGCCGACCTGATAGATCCGGCCGGTGAGCTTCGTGCTCCTTAAGCCGAGAAAGACATTGGCGCGCACGCCGAGCATTCCCTTCGCGTAGCAGACATAGTAAATGATAAGCGTCACTGCCTGGCCGATGACGGTCGCGATGGCCGCGCCGTCGATGCCCATTTCCGGGCAGAAGCCGATACCGAAGATCATGATCGGATCGAGAATGATGTTCGTGATGCAGCCTGCCATCATGGCGATCATCGAGATCCGCATTTGTCCGACTGCCTGAAAGAGCTTCTCATAGATGATACCGACCTGTCCGACGATGACCGTGCTGAAAATGATTCGTCCGTAGCGGACGCCATAGTTTAACACCTCCGGGTCCTTTGTGAACTGCTCGAGAAACCAGCGGTTGATCGGAAGCAGAACCGCCATGAGAATCAGCGTGTGCATGAGCGTCAGCACAAGCCCGAGCGACGCCGCTTTGTCCGCCGTCTCCCGGTCACCCGATCCGAGGAAGAAGGCCACTGCCGCATTGACGCCGATGCCGAGACCGACGCTGACGGCGATGGTTGTGTTCTGCAGCGGGAAGATCAGCGACAGAGCGGTCATCGCCTTCTCGCTGATCTGGGATATAAAGAAGCTGTCCACGATGTTGTAGAGCGAGTTGACAAGCATCGACAGCGCCATCGGCAGTGCCATTGACAGGACGAGCGGGAATATCTTCTTTGTCTTCATGAAACTCTGGTCCATCATTTACCTCACAAAAAATGCCACAGAACTTGACTGGAAGTTCTGTGGCGAAAAGTATGACTGAAAAATCCACAATCCCGGACGACCGGGGTTTTATATTTATTTGAATTTAATTTAGCATACCGACAGGACCTGCGTCAAGGCGGATCTGGTTAGTAGTCGCTGGCCAGCAGAAAATCTGCGATGTGTCTCGTCAGGATTCCCTCGTAATTTCCTTCGGCGAAGTCGTCCATGCGGACAACGTATTTGGGATAATTATCATTTATGCTCAGCAGACGGTCATATTCTCTCTTCTGTGTCTCCGGATTGTTGATCTGGTAGGTCACCTGGATATAGACTTTTTTGTCCTGCTTGACAGCCACAAAATCGATCTCCGCCGTATCAAGCTTTCCAACATAGACCCGGTAACCGCGGCTGACCAGTTCCAGGTAGACTACATTTTCCATCATAGCAGGCACATAGTTCGGATCATATCCGAGAACAGCATACCTGAGCGCAGGATCCGCCAGATAAAATTTTTCCTGCGTCTTCAGAATTTCTCTGCCGCGGATGTCATATCGTGAGCAGCGGTCGATAATGAAGGCCCTCTCAAGCTTGTCCAGATAATTGTAGACCGTCTCTGTATCAAGACTCCTTCCCTGACTTTTCATATACCGGGATATCGATGAAGCAGAGAAGGTCTGTCCGACGTTGTCAAAGACATACTTCACAATTCGTTCCAGCTGATCGACTTTCCGTATCTGATTTCGCTTTACGATATCCGTAAAGATAGTCGAATTATAAATATCATAGACAACGGTATAAGCCTCTTCCGGTGTGTAATCCCGGAGATGGAGTGCCGGAAATCCCCCGTAGCGGATGTACCGGGCAAATTCCTGATGCGGATCGCCAGGAGCTGTATAGCTTGTCCTGAAGTCCAGATACTCTGCAAATGTCAATGGATAAATCCGAAATGATACATACCGTCCCGTCAGATAAGTGGAAATCTCAGAGGATAACATTCTGGAGTTTGAACCTGTCACATAAATGTCAGCATTAAAGTCCTGCAGGAAGGAATTGACAGCTTTTTCCCAGCCAGTGATTTCCTGAATTTCGTCCAGAAAAATGTAGGTTCTTCCATCCGGATATAGATGGTTTTTGATCTCGTTGTACAAATCTCTGGCCGTCGTGATGTCCTCGTACAAAGGAGAGTCAAACCGATAGGACAGAATCTGCTCAGCTTTTATACCGCGCTTTCTTAACTCGTCCCTGATCATAGCCAGAATCGTAGATTTTCCGCTTCGCCGGATACCGGTCAGAATCTTAATAAAAGGGGTATCAATGAATGGGATGATCTTGTCCATATATAGCTTTCTATAGATCATTGACATCACCTCCTGAGCTTATAATACAAGATTTTAACCAGTTTTCAAGAGCTTATCGGAGTATAACCCGATAAACTCATCATTCCCCCTTCAGTGTCACGACGGTCATCTCATGATGGACGGCCTCAAGATATGCTCCGAAGACCTCACTTGTGCGCAGCTTCAGGCTGGACGTATTGATGCACGGATGTGCGCCGATAAACTCGCCGGACAGAAGGTTCTTGTCGACGAGAAGCCGCACGCGGTTTTCCGGATCATTCATGAGCCCGAGTACGCTGGCTGAGCCCGGCGCACAGTCGATGAACTGCTCCATTTCCTCAGGGCTTCCGAAGGAAAGTCTCGCGCAGCCGATCTGGGGAGGGAGCTCCTTCGTCTTGAATTTCTTCTCTCCCGGCATCATCAGGAGATAGTAGTCCGTGTGCTGCCGATTTGTGAGAAAGAGGTTTTTCACGATCTGCGCGTCGAGAATCGCATCGATTTTTTCGCAGGCCTCCATCGTGTAGGCTTCTGCATCCGGATGATCGACATGCCAGTATTCCATTCCCAGACGATCCAGAAAATCATAACAGCGGATCTCTTTCTCAAGCCGTCCCGACAGATCCGCCGGACGACCCTTAATCAGTTCGTATTCTGCCATAAGTGCACCTCTTTTATATGCATTGACGGGGATATCGGGTCAACACTGCAGCTGCTGTGAGATTTTCACTCAACGCTTTTCAGGGCAGTTGCCGGATCGATCCGATTCAGCGTAATATTTGTGATCAGCTGTACCAGAAGAGCGAACAGCAGGGTGAGGACGGCAGAATAGAGATAGCTGACCGGATGGATGGACACGCTGAGGCTGATGGAAGGCAGCCGTAGGATCACGGAGATCGTCTGCGCGAACAGCCATCCGAGCGGCAGGCCGATCAGAACGCCGAGAATGGTCAGGAACCAGGTCTCCCGGTTGATATACTGATGCACCTCCCTGTCATAGAAGCCGAGAACCTTGATGGTCGCAAGCTCCCGCTCCCGTTCTGATATGTTGGTGGTCTGCAAGGTGAACAGGACGACGAAGGCAAGAGCGGCGCTCATTACGATGATGATTGCCACGACGACATTCATCAGCCGGAACGTGTCGGCCGACTGCTCCATCAGCTCAGAGGTGACCATGACGGCCGATATGCCGCTCATGTTCTTGAGATCTGTACCGAAAGCCTTCTTTGCACTGGTACTGACACTGTCCTTGAAGGAAGCGAGGACGGCATTATAACCGGGGTCACCGAAATAGCTCTTGTAGGTGCTCTCATTCATGTACATGTAGTTGCCGATGTAATTGCGGACTACTGCGGTGACCGGGAGGTCTGCCTCGCTTAAGTCCGGGAGGCGGCATGAGACCTTGTCACCTGCGGAGAAATTCAGCAGAGTCGCGGCATTCTGCGTGACATAGATGTCGCCTGTTTCCAGGTTTCCGGTGTCTGCGCGGGTGCCCGCGCTGGCGGTGCTGTCGGTTCCGGAATCCGCGCTGCTTATGCTGGTGCCCGCGCTGGCGGTGCTGTCGGTTCCGGAATCCGCGCTGACTATGCTGCCTGCATTCGATGCCTCGAGTTTATCGAAATTGACATACTCACTGGCATCCGTCTCATCCGGGAACACGACCAGTGAGACGCTGATTTCCCCGTCTGAGGTCTGCAGCTTTGCAGATGTGATGGCTGCATTTGTATATCGGCTGATGACATCGGAGTCCCGCAGTGCAAAGCCGAAGATCAGCAGGGCCATACACCCGCCGATGCCGAGGACTGTCATCAGCATCCGGCTCTTGTAGCGGAAGAGGTTGCGGGCAGTCACCTTCCTGAGAAATGACATGCGTCTCCAGACCGGCCGGATCCGCTCGAGCAGGACGTGAGAGCCGGGCTTTGGTGACTTTGGCCGCATGAGGGCTGCCGCACTCTGCCGTAGCTCCTTGTTACAGGAATAGACGGTAGTAAGCAGTATGCCTCCCATGAACAGGACCGGACCCAGGACTGCGCGAAGCGGCATGACTGACAGCGAATAGGAGGGAAGCAGATACATCATGCGGAATACGGTGAACAAAAAGGATGGAAATGCAATGAAGGCCAGTATGGTCCCGCCGATGCTGCCGGCAAGTCCTGCCATGCCCACGTAAAGAAGATATTTCCGCTGAATCTCCTGGTTCGTAAAGCCGAGGGATTTGTACGTGCCGAGAAGCCCTCTGTCCTCATCAATCATGCGCGCAACGGTTGTGAGACTGATGAGAATCGCGATGGCAAAGAAGACAACAGGAAATACAACGCCAATTGAGGCGATGGAATCGGCATCACTCTGTATATTGGACCACCCGGAAAGCGCAGTCCGGTTCATGACATACCAGGACGCGCCCTCCATTTTATCGATCTTTTTCTGCTGCGCAGCCTTCTCCTCGTCGATCTTATCCTGCGCAGCCTTGAGCTTCTGCTCAAGCTGGGCCTTCTGCGCCTGGAGCTGCTCCTTCGGAACGGCCTGCGATCCTGCGGCGCTGAGGCTTTTTTCTGCTTCCTCCGTCTGCTTTTTCAGCGCGTCTTCAGACGCACTGATCTCGTCGTCCAGCGTCTTCTGCGCGTCTGCGCGGACTTCTTCTGTGCGGCGCTCTTCTGCGGAGGGACGGATTTTATTCTCGATGCGTGTCTGCACATCATTTACGTAATCTGCATAATCGTCGCTGTAGCAGTTATAGCTCTTTGCGTCCTTCAGCTCGATGACGACAGAGGTGTAGATACTGCCGCTTACAGCATTCGGTTTGACAAAAACTTTATCACTGGAGCTCTGGGAGCTGCGATAGGAAACCTGCCCGAAGGGATTGTCAACATCTGTTGGATCTGTGACAATGCCGCAGACCTTGAATTTTGTGACCAAGAGCGCAGGGGAAGATGAAGAGGAGTCCGTATCCTCCGTGGCAGAGACGGTGAAGCTGTCTCCGATTGACAGGCCGTTGTTCTTTGCTGTCTTTTCTGTCAGAAGCGCCTCGTCAGCCGCGGAGGGCAGACTGCCCTTCAGCAAATATGGCGCGTCTATACCGGCATCATTCAGCGTCGTAACCGCTGCGTCACTGAGAAGTGTTTCGGTCTTGCTGTCCGAGCTTTTTATGTCCGCGGAGACGCTGCGGATTCCCGCTGCGGCGGCAACATCCTTGTCCTGAAGGAGCGCCGTGATATCGTCATCCGTCAGCCCCAGTGTGGACTGAATCTGAATATCATGCAAATGCTGTGCATCAAAAAAGGCATCCGCGGATTTTTCAAGGTCATTGCAGGATGCCTGCAGGCCGGAAAACATCATGACGCCGAGGAGCGTGATGAGAGCAATGGCAAGAAACCGCTTTTTGCTGTGACTGATGTTTCGGAAAATATCTTTTGTATATGCGCGCATACCAGTCATCTCCTTTTCTTTGTTCAAGAGACTTCTGCTAAACGATTACCATTCGATTTCGGAGATCGGCAGGGGATGGTCATTTTTTGTAATCTCTGTTACCTCGCCGCTCCGGAACCGGATCAGCCGGTCGGCCATTGGCGCGAGCGCCGAGTTGTGGGTGATGAGGAGCACGGTGACGCCGTCCCTTCTGCAGGTGTCCTGCAGGAGCTGAAGAACCTGCTTTCCGGTCACATAGTCCAGCGCACCGGTCGGCTCATCGCAGAGGAGCAGCTTCGGATTCTTGGCCAGGGCCCGGGCGATGGACACACGCTGCTGCTCGCCGCCTGAGAGCTGGGCCGGGAAGTTATTCATGCGGTCGCCAAGACCGACCTTCTCAAGAGTCTGCGCCGGGTCAAGATGATTCTGACAGACCTGGACCGCAAGCTCTACATTTTCAAGTGCAGTGAGATTCGGAACGAGATTATAAAACTGGAAGACGAAGCCGACATCGTGGCGCCGATAGGTTACCAGCTGCTTTGCGCTGCAGGCGGCGATGTCATTTCCATCGACAATCACCTCGCCGGAGGTTGCGGTGTCCATCCCGCCCAGAATGTTGAGCGCGGTTGTCTTGCCGGCACCGGAGGCGCCGAGAATGACCGCAAATTCTCCCTTTTCGACCTGAAAAGTCGCGCGGTTAAGTGCGAGTATCGACGTTTCGCCTGTGCGGTATTCTTTGGTAACGGCACGGAATTCAATGTAAGACATAGGCACCTCCATTTCCTGCTGCTATTCATATTTTACCATATCGGACGAGGCAGAGATATCATTTCGGGAGTGGACAGGTACCCGGTTCCTATAAAATTTTTGTGAACAGGCATAGCAGCCGGCTGTATGGTATAATCAGCATACAGTATATGAGTCAGAAAAGGGTTGATTTGCGGCTCAGTGGACAGGAGATTTAGATGGATGAGAATTGCTTTTCGTTTATTGTGTATATAATTCATGCCTGTGCTGATCAATGGAAGGTTGCACCTTCGCAAGTGTATCAAGCATTAAAAAAGAGCGGCTGTCTTGATCGATATTTAATTCCTAATTACGATATTTTGCATACGCAGAGCACGAGCTACATTGTACAGGACATAGAGGAGTACCTGAAAGAGAGGGAGGTGACTGCGTGATTGTTTATCATGGTTCAAATATGATTATCAATCATCCGGATGTTTATCATTCCTATCGGAATCTGGATTTTGGCCGTGGCTTTTACGTCACAACGGTGAAAGAACAGGCAGAAAAATGGGCCAGGCGCAAGGCTGGTTTTGCAAAAGACGGCGATAAAGCTATCCTGAATCTTTATGATATGAAAGAAGATTTGGAGGGGTTTGCTTTCAAAGATTTTGGTGATGACCTCGATACTTGGATTGATTTCGTTTGCCGGTGCAGAGACGGAGATGAGGGATACCGATCTTTTGATGTCATTAAGGGTAAGGTAGCTAATGACAAGGTGTTTCGAGTTGTGGACATGTACCATAGTGGAATCTGGGATAAGGCCCGCGCATTGAAAGAGATCCGTGTGTATCCGACCTATGATCAGATCGCTTTTATCACTCAGTCTGCTGTGAATGGACTTTTGATATTCCGGTCTTCGCATGAGGTGATCCTATGAATGGAGATATTCTTGAAAAATATTATCAGGAAGGTCTGGAAGAACGTCTTATTGCGCGTTTGGCTAAAGTCAAGCATCTCACTTATGAGCAGGCGATGGATATATATTATCGCAGTCATCTCGCCCAGAAAATTCATGATGGCGTCGATGATGTGCAATATCTGGACTATAAGGTTCTTGTACAGATTCTTCTGGATACAGAACCGGAGCTTTTCACAGAGACTCAGTAACTAAGAGCCTTGTGTGTTTACATATGCAGGAGCGCATCAGTGGCAAGGAGAGATACAAGGATATGACATTGAAAGATAGCAGCCATGGTCCGGACTGGGTTTTGTGGGTGATCATTGTTCTGTTCGCATGCATCAGCATCCTGCTTCTTTCAGGGCATGGTGCGCATTTGATCGCCGGATACAACACCGCAAGCAGAGAAGACCAGGAGAAGTATGATACAAAGAAGCTGTGCCGCGTCATGGGCGGTGGTATGAGCGTCATAACCATTCTGCTTCTTGCGATGGCGGTCGGCGAAGCGGTCCTTCCGGCGTATATGGCCTATGTGTGCCTGGGTGTGATTCTTGCAGACTGCGCGGTCATGATCATTCTGGCAAATACAATCTGCAGGAAATAAGAGATCCGGTTCTGATGAAGGAACCAGGATCTTTTTCGGAATATCATATGAGCAGGAGTTACTGGATTACGGCTGCTCTGGATGGCAGTGTGCCGGACGATAGAATCCAAATGCTCCTTGATATAAGCTTTCGGGCGACAAAGCCCGGGACGAAGAAAATGAAAGAAAAGGGAGGGTTTTGTCATGCTGGATAAAAATGTCAGCAAACTTATTAACGAGCAAGTCACAAAGGAATTTTATTCCGCTTATTTGTATCTCGATTTTTCCAATTATTATTATGATCTGGGGCTGGACGGATTTGCACACTGGTACGATGTTCAGGCGCAGGAAGAGCGCGATCACGCCATGCTTATGAGAACCTATCTGATTAACAACGGCGAGCATGTCACGTTTGAAGAGGTTCCGAAGCCGGACAAGGAATACAAGACAGCACTTGATCCGCTGGAGATGGGTCTTGCGCACGAGCAGGCCGTCACTGCACTGATCAACCGCATTTACAAGGCAGCAAAGGACGTCGACGATTTCCGCACCATGCAGTGCTTCGACTGGTTCGTCAAGGAGCAGGGCGAGGAGGAGAAAAATGCCGATGATCTGATCAAGAAGTACAAGCTTTTCGGTGGAGATCCGAAGGGGCTGTATGCGCTTAATCAGGAGCTTCTGACCCGCGTATATGCGGCACCGACACTCGTTCTGTAATTCCATAAAATGAACCGCCGCCACCCGTAAAACAGGTGGTTTGGAAAGCGGGCTGTAAGCCCGCGAAACCAACCAGCATTTTTCTTTATGGTGCCAGGTTCCGATAAAGATTTTATAAACAAGTTTATTTTTTTTTTATCGGAACCTGGCACCATTGGATTTGGCACCATTGGATTGATGCTCGGCCACTCTGTGACCGAGTAGTTCACGAGACACCATAGGAGCTGATTTCCACCAGGTTCCCGTCCGGGTCTCTCAGGTAGAAGCTACGCATATTCCCGCGGGCGCCGTGTTTCTCCAGAATTTCCGTTTCGACCGGGTATCCTTTTTTCAGAACTTCCTCTCTTGCCTCTTCCAGAGAACCGCTTATGATGAGGCACATGTCGAGCGAACCGGGCGTCGGTTTTTCTGCTGCAGGCAGAAATTCTCCCGGCCGTGTGTGAATGTTAAACTTGTGATCGCCGAATTTTACTGCGTATCTTCCATTCGCCGTGTCGCATTCCATGCCGAGTACATCCACATAAAAATGAAGGCACGCTTTCAGATTATTTGTTGTGATGACCACATGATCGATCGTCTGCAGCTTCATCGCTAAATCTCCTTTCCGTTTTGCATTTCCCGCTTTCATTCGCGTGAACTGATAATTGCTCAGAGTGAAGCTTCTGTATTCAGTATATCCGCCGGAGGGCAGGCTGTCTCAGTTTTTCCGGTAAGCGGCCGAAAAAGGACGCCAAGAGGTATGTTTACCCTGGCAAAGGCTGGGTGGGGCGGACACACCCAGCGACTCTTATGTCGCAGTCTGCCGCGAAAGATGGTATACTGACTCTGTGTACATTGATATGACACAGGGGAGTTGAGCTTTTATGGCACTAACAGAGTCACAGAAAATGAAACTCAGCCGTCTCAGCATCGCGCGGGACGGGCTGTCTCAATATAAATCGGCGGCGGATCCGACCTCGGAGGCGACCGTCTATATCGGTCTCGGCGGCATCGGCTGCGAGACCATCAATCTTTTGAAACATAAGACGCGCAATTGCAACGCGTCTTTTCTTGCTGTTGACACGGACGAGCATCTGCTTGTCCGCCAGATCCGCGGGAAGGCGGACACGGCCGATGGCGAAGGGCGGGCTGCAGGGGCGGCATCTTCCGGGAACCAGACCGCACCGGCGGCGAGGAATGTGGCAGGAAGCCTGAACCAGACCGCATCGGCAATGAAGGGATCGGCCGGAAGCTTGTATCAGGCCGCGGCCGGAGATCTGAACCAGGCCGCACCGGCGGCGAGGGGAGAAGCCGTAAATCCGAATCCGCCCGCGCTGACGTTTGAGGAGACGCTCTGCCTCTATGACCAGTCGCTGAGCGGCATCCTTCTGAACCGGCAGGAGAACCTGCCTCCGTTCGTGAAGGAGTGGTTCAACAGCGGATTCCCGGACATCCGGCTCGACAGTCACGGCGCGCAGGGCATGCGGCAGATCGGACGTCTCATGCTTCTTGCGGGCGACGGGTATGACACGCTCCGCGAACGAGTCGCAAAACTGGTTCGGAAGGCATACAAGAAGGCGTGCCAGGGCGTCGTCCGCAGCAGCTCGAAGAACGAAAATGAAAAGCAGGAGCCGAGCGTCCGCGTGGTCCTCATTTCCGGGCTTGCCGGCGGAACGGGAAGCGGCATCCTGATTGACGCGGCGTATCTTGTCCGCGCTGTCCTCGATGACATGAAAATCGGTTCATTTGCGAAAATATCGGCTTATCTCTACACCTCGGACGTGCTGATGGAGGAGCGGGGCATCAAGGGTATCACACAGACCTGCCGGATCCTTGACCGGAATACGTACGCCTCGCTCAAGGAGATCGACTACTATCTGAACCTCGCAAATAACGGACGAACGTACCGGCTGCACACGAGGCAGGGCGGATGGATCGAGAGCCGCATGCCGGTCTTTGACGAATGCACGATCGTATCGACGTCGTCCGTGCGGCTCCTTTCGAAAATGGAGACAATGGATATCCTCACGGATTATCTCCTGCACGATTTCGGGAGTGCGGATGCAGACACCGGCGCGGACACAAATGAAGCGGAGGCGGAGACGAAAAAGACACCGACCGGCTCTGAGTACTGGACCGGCGTCCCGGAGAAGCCGTCGGCGATCCGTCAGGCGGGCATGAAGACAGCCGCCCATCCGGGCTACCGGATGATCGGCTACTCGGCCGTCGATGTGTCCGCAGTCGGGCCTGAGACATATTTTGCGTCGAAAATGCTGCACGCCGTCCGGAAGAATTTCCGGAGACATGCGGGCGCGGCAACCTCGGACATGGTGAGGGACGCGCTTCTCAGTGCGGGTCTTCAGTCACTTGAGACGCTCTGGAACCACGGGCTCGATATGATGGCGACGAATCGCGTGGATGAGCAGACCCGCCTTCTCCGTCCGGAGTGGCCGGTCCGCTCGCAGATCAAAAACGGGACGGATGAGACGCGTGAGCGTGCGGACAAGTTGTTCGGCGAGTACGCGAAGATTGTGGAGGCGGAGGATTTCCGCACGAGGCTCGGGACGGAGATCAAGAAGGCTCTCGATGAGCGGATCCGCGATGTGGAAAATGCCTACGGGCCGGAGACGGCGCTTGAGTTCCTCACGCACGACGACATGATTCGCGGGGCTGTGGAGAAGAAGGACGAGGGGACCTTTGAGGGACTGATCCCGGCACTGCAGAACCTCATTTTCGAGCTGCAGACAAGAGCGGACATGGAGAAGGAGTACGGCTCAAGGCCGCGCGTCCAGTCCCAGCTGGCGCGTGAGAAGCAGGCCGCCGCCTCTCTTCTCGCGACAGCCGGATCGCGCCGGATCGAGGAGTACGTCGGCAGTGTCTGCCGTATATCCGAGCACGAGGTCTTCGAGTCGGCCTACGCGGCCTCCCTGCAGAAGACGCTGACGGACGTGATGCAGGCGCTCATCGATGAAAATGAGAAGTCCCTCCGGGTCTGTGCCGAGGTTCTGGCCGGGGCGGACCGCGTGCTGCGCAGTGACCTCGATCTCGTCGCCTCCGCGGCGAAGGCGAACCCGTCATCGGGGAGTCTTTTCAGCTTCTATGAGATTGGAAAGAAGTCTGAGCGGCTCACGGTCTATCTCGATGACCTCATTAATCCGGCCGCCGTCCGGGAGACGAGCGCGGACATCATCCGGTCGATCCGGGACAACCACAGCGCGTGGATCTCGGACGGGGATGACTTCCGGGCAGATGAGGAGATCCGCAGGTGCCTGCGCCGTTCATTTGCGAGAGCGGTCGGGAAGGATGAGACGGCAAATCTTCTGATTGCCGCCTACTCGAAGAACCTGCTGACGGCAGCGCAGATCAGGTCGTACGGGGAGAGTGATTCGCCGGAGAAGAAGGAGGCGGTCAGCGCGGCCGGCTACGATATCGCGGCGATGCTGCAGCACGGCTTCTGTTACCTCGGGGAGCTCCGCCACCAGCGCTCCTTTGACCATGAGGACGTCACGATGGCAATTCGCGTGCCCTCATACCTCGCGGAGGAGGTCGGAAAATATGAGAGGAGCGGACGCTTTGCGGAGACGGACGACGGAAGCGCGGAATTTGTGCAGGCGGACGTGCTCAGCGGCTTCCCGCTGCACGCACTGACCGGCTTCAGCCGCTACGCGGACGCGTATATCGGGCACCGCGCGATCGGACTGCACAGAGACGAGGTCAATGCGGACTGGTCGCATTTCCCGGATCCGCAGTGAGGGGACAGGAGTCCGGTGAGTCCTGCCGAGAACGCCGGGGCAGTTCGGGAACGGATGGCAGTCGGACGGCATGGTCCGGAGTCCGGTGAGTCTCGCCGGCACGTGACCCATCCGGAAGACACCGGGAGCTGCTTTCAGTACAGGAGAAGAATGACAGGAGATGAGGCATGAGTTCTGGATATTATGAGCATGAAAACAAGAAGGCCGCGGAGAACCGCACAACGACGCGGAACAGCATCGGGCGGGGAATTTTCGTCGCCGCGTCGATGATTCTGCAGGCCGCGTGGGCGGTCCTGATCGTGACATTTTTCTACAACCATTATTTTTATATCGAGGAGCTGGTCAAGATTGCCACGGTCGGTCTGGTGCTCTACATTTACGCGAAGAGGGAGAATGCGGCCTTCAAGCTTCCGTGGATCATGCTGATTCTCGCATTCCCGATTCTCGGCACGACCCTCTACTTTATGATTACCCGGTCGTCCTCCTTAAAGAAAATGAAGCGCCGGTACGCCGAGATCGACGACGTCCTGCTGCCGGCCCTGCCGGACAGCTCGGGGCTGATCGGGGAGATTGAGAAGGAAGACCCGACGTTTGCGGGCATGGCGCGGTACATACAGACACACGGCGGGTACCCGAAGGGCTACCCGGTCTATCGGAATACGAAGGTCACCTTTTATCCGGATGCCGTGCCGGCGCTCGAGGCGCAGAAGGAAGCGCTGCGAAATGCGAAGTCGTTCATTTTTATGGAGTATCACGCGATTGAGGACAGACTCGCATTTAAGGAGGTCCATGAGATTCTGCGTCAGAAGGCGGCGGAGGGCGTCGAGGTCCGCCTCATCTATGACGACCTCGGGAGCATCATCTTTATCAACGGCGATTTTCGGAAGAAGCTCATTTCCGAGGGCATTCAGTGCCGCGTGTTCAATCCGGTATTTCCGATTCTTCAGACCTTCCAGAACAACCGCGACCACCGGAAGATCACGGTCGTCGACGGACAGGTCGGATTTACGGGCGGCTACAACATGGCCGACGAATATTTTCATTTGAAGAAAATGTACGGCTTCTGGAAGGACAGCGGCCTTAAGCTCGAGGGCGAGGCGGTCACGTCATTTACGCTGATGTTCCTCGAGATGTGGAACGCGATCGACCGGACGGACGAGAAGGCACATGTCGACGTAGCAAAGTATTTCCCGAAGACGAAACCGGTTTTCGGAGAGATGGGATTTGTCCAGCCGTATGCAGACAGCCCGATGGACAATATCCATGTCGGCGAGGACGTCTACATGAACCTGATCAACGCGGCGCAGAAGTATATTTATATCACGACGCCATATCTTGTCATCACGGACGATCTCGCGCGCATGCTGCGTCTGGCCGCGCAGCGGGGCGTCGATGTGCGGATCATCACGCCGGGCATCCCCGACAAGCGAATGGTCTTCAATGTGACGAGGTCCTATTATTCAAGGCTGGTTGAGAGCGGCGTTCGGATCTTTGAGTTCTCGCCGGGCTTTGTGCACGCGAAGGAGTGCGTCTGCGATGGAAAATACGCGCTGTGCGGGACCATCAACCTGGATTACCGGAGCTTCTACCACCATTTTGAGGACGGCGTGCTGCTCTATAAGACAAAGGCGGTCCGCGATATCGAGAAAGACTTCAGGGAGACATTTCCGAGGTGTGAGGAAGTGACAGAAAAATACAGGCACAGACGCCGCCTGAGCCTTCTTAGGCTCTGGCAGGTCATTCTGCGCCTGTTCGCTCCTTTGATGTAAGCAAGATGATTACTGCTAGGCTCACACCTTTAATGTAATGTGAGCCGGGTATTTGCCGTTATTCCAGCGTTTTTCTTACGGCCTTTGCGGCTTCGACCATGTGTGTGAGGGAGGGCACCGTCTCTGTTTCGCCGCGGGTCTTCAGGCCGCAGTCCGGGTTGACCCAGAGCTTTTCCTTCGGGATGTAGCGGAGCATCTTCCGGATTGCGGACTCGATCTCTTCCTCCGACGGAACTCGCGGAGAATGGATGTCGTAGACACCCGGACCGACCTCTGTGCGGAAGCCTGCGCGCGCAAGATCACCGAGGATCTCGAGGTTCGAGCGGGACGCCTCGAAGGTGATTACATCGGCGTCCATGTCATCGATATCGCGGATAATATCGCCGAATTCGCTGTAGCACATATGCGTGTGGATCTGTGTCTCCGGCTTTACGCCGCTGTGCACGAGACGGAAGGCCGGAATCGCCCAGTCGAGATAGTCGCTGTGCCAGTCACTTTTTCTCAGCGGAAGCTTCTCGCGGAGGGCGGCCTCATCGATCTGGATGACCCGGATGCCGTGCTTCTCGAGATCGAGGACCTCCTCGCGGATCGCGAGTGCGATCTGCAGCGTGCTTTCCTTTTTCGGGATGTCCTCGCGCGGGAAGGACCAGTTGAGAATTGTCACCGGGCCGGTCAGCATGCCCTTCATCGGCTTCTTTGTGAGGCTCTGTGCGTACACAGACGTCTCCACCGTGATCGGCTCCCGGCGGCTCACATCGCCCCAGATGATCGGCGGCTTGACGCAGCGCGTGCCATAGGACTGGACCCAGCCGTTCTCTGTGAAGAGGAAGCCGTCCAGATGGTCACCGAAATATTCGACCATATCGTTCCGCTCGAATTCGCCGTGGACGAGAACGTCGATGCCGAGCTTCTCCTGAAGCTCGACGCATTCGCGGATCTTCTCGCGGTTGAATGCATCGTACTGCTCACGCGTGATCTCACCGCGGCGGAATTTCAGCCGGTTGCTGCGGACCTCGCGTGTCTGAGGGAAGGAACCGATTGTCGTTGTCGGGAGAAGCGGCAGCTGAAACTCCTTGTGCTGGATCTTCTCGCGCTCGGCAAAGGCGGGCTTTCTGACAAATGAATCCGGTGTGAGACCTGCGACTGCCTTCCGGACCTGCTCATTTCCGGTGACGCGTGTTCCGGCAAAGAGTGCGCGGTTTTCGTCGAGGGCCGCAACTGCGTGATCAGAGAGCTCAGCACCCTTCGCCCTTTCATCTGCGATTTCCGCGAGGTCCTGAAGTTCGCCGAGCTTCTGTTCCGCGAATGCAAAGTGCTTTAAGACATCTGCCGGGAGGCGGGTCTCATTTGCCGTGGTGTACGGCACATGAAGAAGAGAGCACGACGTCGTGAGAACGAGCTTTGCTGCCTTCGGGAGCACAGCCAGAGCCTTGTCATAATTGCATTTCCAGATGTTCTTGCCGTTTACGATGCCGGCAAAGAGAACCTTGTCATCCGGGAAGCCGTATGTCCGGACGAGGCGCGTTGTCTCCCGGCCCTCGACAAAGTCAAGACCGATGCCGTCGAAGGGAAGCGCCGTGGCCTCCTTGTAGCAGTCGCGGATGTCGCCGAAATAGGTCTGAAGCAGGATCCGGCGGCCGCTTTTTGCGTCAAGAATCTGCGTGTAAAGCTTCCGGAAGAGACGGATGTCGTCTTCTGTGAGATCGCGGACAAGCCATGGCTCGTCGAATTCGACCCAGCAGCCTTCCGGCAGCCGGGAAATGAGATCCGCGCAGGCGGAAGCGACGGCTGTGCTCACGGTATCGGCTGTTTCATTTCCCGTGAAATGCGTGAGCCGGAGGAACGTGAGCGGTCCGGTCACGGACACCTTGATCCGCTCGTTTTCGATTCCGGCCTGCTTTGCCTCCTCGATTTCCGCGAGAAGTCTGTCCGCATGGAGGGAGATGGCTGTTCCGTCATCGAACTCAGGCACGATATAGTGATAGTTGGTGTTGAACCATTTTTTCATCGCGAGCGCCGTGACGTCTCCCGCCTCATTCTGCCAGCCGTGCGCCATTGCAAAATACGTGTCGAGCTCGCTGAGGCCGAGCTTCCGGTAGCGCTCCGGGACGATGCCGAGCATGCAGGCCGTGTCGAGCATGCCGTCGTAGAAGGAAAAATCACCGACCGGGATCAGGCTGAGGCGGTGCTCTGTGAAAGTTTTCAGATTGGTCTTCCGAAGCTCGGAGGCTGTCTTAAGCAGGTCGTTCTGCGTGAGTGTTCCTTTGAAGTACGCCTCCTCCGCGCGCTTCAGCTCGCGGTGAGCACCGATTCTCGGATAAGCGATGATGGTTGTTTTCATTTTCAGGTCCTTCTTTCTGCGTGAGATCGGATACGTTTCATGTACAAGGGCCAGTTTAGTGCATGCACTTCCATACGTAAAATACGAAAATATACCGGTTTGATATAGATTGAAACTATGAAGAGGACTTCCGCTGGCAATTAAAGGAAGTCATGGTAAGATAGGAATGATGCAGGCCACGCCTGTAAGGGGGAGTTTTTCATGACGCTTAATCAGCTGAAATATGCCGTGACAGTCGCGGAGTGCTCGTCGATGACGGAGGCTGCCCGGCGGCTCTTTATCACGCAGCCGAGTCTCACGGCCTCGATTCATGAGCTCGAGCGGGAAATGAAGATCACGATCTTCAGCCGGACGAACAAGGGAGTCACGGTGACGCCTGAGGGTGAGGAGTTCCTGGGCTACGCGCGGCAGATGCTCGAGCAGGAGGCGGTCATGCTCGAGCGCTACACCGGGCGGAACCCGGGAAAGGAGAAATTCTGCGTCTCGGGGCAGCACTATGCATTTGTCGTCGAGGCGTTCGTCGATCTCATGAAACAATACGGCGGCGACGAGTATGAGTTCCATCTGCGGGAGACACAGACATGGCAGATCCTCGAGGACGTCGCCCGCGGAAGAAGCTCGGTCGGCGTCCTCTACATGAATGATTTCAACCGGACGATTCTTACGCGCGCGATCGATGAGCACGGGCTGGTCTTTACAAGGCTTTTTCGCGCCCGGCCGCACGTCTTTGTCAGCCGCGTGAATCCGCTCGCGCAGAAGAGCTCTGTCACGATGGAGGATCTCGATGCGTATCCGCGGCTCTCCTATGAACAGGGCGAGCACAATTCATTTTATTACGCGGAGGAGATTCAGAGCACGGTCGCGCGGAAGAAGGACATCGTCGTGACAGACCGCGCGACGCTCTTTAACCTGCTGATCGGTATGAATGGGTATACGATCTCAAGCGGCGTGATCAATGCGGACCTCAACGGGGACAATATCGTGGCGGTGCCACTAGAGGTCGATGACTACATGGACATCGGCTATGTGCTCCGGAAGCATGTGGCGGCGGGGCGGCTCGTCTCGTATTATCTCGAGAGGCTCGAGGCGTACACAAAGAAGGAGACTGACGATTGAGACATTGGGCTGGAAAAAAATAAAGAGATGACAGTCTGCCAGCCGGATGCTTGATCACTGACAGCGAAACAGCACAGATTTATACAGGAGAGACTAAAATGGCGGATATAAAGATTACAGAAGGCTACATGCCCTTTCGCGGATATAAAACCTACTTTCGGATTGCCGGCGACCTTAGGGGGAGCGGAAAGACGCCGCTCCTTCTGCTGCACGGCGGCCCCGGCTCGACGCACAATTACTTCGAGCTGCTCGATCCGCTGAGCAAAGACGGCAGGCCTGTCATTTCCTATGACCAGATCGGCTGCGGAAATTCTTATCTGGACGGGCATCCGGAGCTCTGGAAGGCGGAGACGTGGATTGAGGAGCTGACCGCGCTACGGGAGTATCTCCATCTGGATCATGTGCATCTTCTCGGGCAGTCGTGGGGCGGCATGCTTGCGATCGAGTATCTGATCGAGAAGAAGCCGGCCGGCGTGAGGAGCGTCATTCTCTCAAGCACGCTCTCTTCAAGTCAGCTCTGGTCGCGCGAGCAGCACAGGAGGATCGCGTATCTCTCCCCGGAGGACCGGGAGGCGATCCGAAAGGCAGAGGAGACCGGCGATTACACGGCGCCGGCCTATCTTGCGGCAAATGAACATTTTATGGAGCGCCACTGCTGCGGGCCGTTTAAGGACACGGACCCGGAGTGTCTCCGCCGTCCGAAGCGGTCCGGCACCGAGGCGTATCTGACGGCGTGGGGCCCGAATGAGTACACGCCGACGGGAACGCTCCGGGACTTTGATTACACGGACCGGCTCGGGGAGATCCGCATACCGGCGCTCATCATCAGCGGGACGGACGACCTCTGCTCGCCGCTCGTCGCAAAGACCATGTATGACCGTCTGCCGGACGCGAAGTGGGAGCTCTTTGAGGGGTGCCGCCACATGTGTTACGCGGACGATACGCCGCGGTACCTTGATGTTTTGGGTAAGTGGATGGAGGAGCAGGACTCCGGAAATATTTGAGGTTTGCGTGCTATGCCTGTGCCCAAGACCAGCCGGGAATTAAGTGGTTTTCTGCACAGCCTTGGGAAACAGCCGGAGCATAAGGCACTGCTGCGTCCGATGTATCTCCTGTTTTATATTGCATCGCTTACGCTGTCGGGGCTTCTGCTCATTTTTGCCTTTAAGCCGGAGGGGGACTGGGTCAGAAACTGGGTCATCGATCTCTTATTCCTGACACTTATTCTGTTTCAGCTGCTTGCTGTTCTTTGCGGTATCTCCTGGAATCTGTATTCCATATCAAAAGTAGCGACAAATGGAAAACGGATCCTGCTGAGAGTAGTATCTGTTCTTTTTTGTGCGGCACTTGTTGTGGCCATACTCGCGGGTATGGTTGTCATTGCATTTGGCATGCAGACGACACATAAAAATACAAATGAAACCTACACAGGAATCTCACGGCCGTTTCTGGATAAAGCGACATATACGCTGCTTGCGGGCGATGGCCCGTTTTATCTGCGGTATCTTCGCCCGATGAGCGGCGAGGAGGATACGGACCCGGATGTCAGCGAGGAGGAGTGGCTCAAGAGCCATACGCCGGATACTGCATCTGAAGAAAGCAGTACGGACACGGCAGATGAAAGTGCATCTTTTGAGGAAGACATTGATGACAATGCAAGTGCGGAGCTGGATTCTGTCCATGAGCGGATGGACGGGGAGCTGAAAAGGCAGGAGGAAGGATATCAAAAGATTTACGATACATACTTTGCTGCTGCCGGGGATTCATTTTCAGAAATGTATGATGCCAAGGGAAATTCTTATTACATTCTGAAGGAGGATGACACCAGCGTTCAGCTTCTCAAGTATGATCGCGATTCGAAGAATGGCAAATGCGGTCTGTATGTCCTGTATCAGGCCGACAAGAGCTCCGATGGGAGCTGGTCGGCTGCTGATGCCAGTATTTTGAACACATATGCCTATGCGTATGAGACGGGAAATACCGCCGAGAGCGGGAAGAAAGACTGGGCGGATGCCGGGAGCGAGGAATATCAGGCACTCACGGGAGAACCGTGAGATACAGCAGCCCGAGGGCGTAATAGCAGATCTTTCAAAGAAGAAAGAAGGTGTGAATATGTGTGATGTTCTGGACAGAGTGGAAAACAGAGGAATCGAAAAGGGAATCGAAAAGGGAATCGAAAAAGGAATCGAAAAAGGAATCGAAAAAGGGTACGGCAAGGCACAGCGCGAGGCTGTTGTGAGGATGCTTCGAAGCGGTAAATTAAGTAAAGAGGATATCGCTGAATATGCAGGGCTCACTGTCGATGCTGTTGAACGCATTGAGCAGCAGGAGATGAGTCTGACGTAAGTGAAGTGATGGCACCGGCGTTCTGGGAGCCCTGCGGTTTCTTAGCTTTTTTCCTTCCACGCATGAAAGAACGGCGATTTCAGCCCGAACTGCAGCAGGATCTTCCCCGCGATATGGTCGATTTCATCCTCGAGTGTCTTCTGCCCGCTGTAGAAGGTCAGCATCGGCGGGACGATGACGCAGCCGAGATCGGCCGCCTCTGACATGTTCCGGAGATGGATCCTCGAGAGCGGCATCTCCCGGGGGACGAGAACGACCTTTCGGCCCTCCTTGATGCATACGTCGGCGGCGCGCTGGATCAGATTGTCCGCGTAGCCGCTGACGATGCCGGCGAGGGTCTTCATGCTGCAGGGCATGATGATCATGTCATTCTCCTCGAAGACATGGTCGGCCATCGCCTTGAGGTCGCTCAGAGGGCGGTCCGTCTCATATTTCCAGGTGGTCGCCGCGCCGCGGCTCACAATCCGGATGCCAGTGCTCCAGAATATTCGGCGCATAGGAGTTGGGAGAGTGCGCTCCGCCTTCCCAGACGATATTATAGATGCGAAATGGTGCATCATACTCGTAGTCGACAAGCTCAATTTCTTTCAAGTTCCTTCACATCTCCAGCTCTTTCAGCGCCTGCATCAACTCCCTGATCTGGTCCCCGGTCATGTGGTCCATGTGGAAGCCGCCGGTGCAGACGGTCACGGCGTTATGCTTTACAGCGGCCTTTTCTGCAAGAAGACGGCAGATCGCCTCGTCCTTGTGCCCTGTCCGGTTGAGGACGGAGGAGGTCGCGCTGATGCGTCCATCGCCGGTAAGCGACGGACGCGGAATCGCCATGACACAGGTGCCGAGGTGCGGCTTTTCGCCTCCTGTCACTAAGATGAAGAGGTCATTCCCGACCGCGCCGACGCTGATGTCGACGGCGGTGAAGGAGAGGTGGACACAGTAGGTACGGATTGGGGAGAGATTTTTAACTTCCATGTGGCGTTATGTGCTCCTTACAATTTAATATAAGTCCCGGACAAGATCGGGTCTCATTTGGTGATCATACCAAATGGCGAAAAAATCATCAAGAAGACCGCCGCTATACATTAAAATATATCGGTTGACATCTGCCGTGAGTGCGGAAGCTTATGACAGCTTCCGCACCAGATCTTCCCAGATCCCATCCCGGTCAAGTGCATATACGTACCGCATGAAGGCACCATTTTCATTCCGGCCATACTGGTAGTCATATTCCGGGACCGGCCGGTGAATCACGTAACTTCTGGTGAAATCCGGGTTCATGAGCCACGCGGCCGTTGTCACATCCCAGATAATGCGGGACCACATGTCGCCGGCTCCATTTGCGGTCTGTGACTGCTCTGTCAGATCGACGAGATAATCGCAGAGCCTGTTTTTTCTGCGCAGGCAGGTCTCAAATTCTGCATGGCTGATTGCAAATGAAGACACAACTCCCATGCAGGGCAGCTGCACGAGCGGCACGCCGCTGCCAAATACGACCCTTGCTGCTGCGATGTCCTGTGCCATGTTGAATTCCGCCGTATCCGGCCAGTGCAGCGCATGGCCGCCGAGCCAGACCACGACGATTCCCCGGACAATGGATGGATCTGTCAGGATGGCGGAGGCAAGATCGGTGAGGCAGGCTATTGCCACCACATAGAGCGGATGGGTTTCCGAGTACTGCTGGGAGAGTGTGACTAGCCTGTCAGCGGCTTCCGACGGCACCGGTGTTTTCTCATTTGGAAGATAGGTGCGGGATCCGCGGAAGACAGATGAATTCATGTCCGGTCTGTCCATAACGTTCAGCACCCGCATGATTTCGTCGTAGCTCTTTTCCATGCCATCCTCCGGTGATGTAGAATTGCTGTTGAAAAATGGGGCCGCAAGGACTGCCTTGACGGTGCAGCGCTCCGGCGATCGCAGGAGATACGCCAGTGCAAACTGATCATCGACTTCATTGTAAGTATCCGTATCCAGGACAACATCGACCGGCTCCTCCGGCCAGGACAGGTTCTGCAGCAATCTGTTCTCGCTGAAATTGTTATTTTTTGCTTCTTCTAATTTGCTCATCGCATCCTCCTTTTGCAATATGCTTGTGCAGTCTGCCTGCAGGCTCATTTCCCGGGCATCCGACAGTCTGCATCGATGGTTCTATTTTACAAATCTGATGCAAATCAAAGAATCGATTTTCTGCTTTATAGTATTGGATTTCTGCTGTTTTTTGTGATGAATCAGGGAAGGGGTATGTGCGCAGGCTCTTGCATCAATATGTGACATTTCCGGACTAGGTTTTGCAGAAGGAGCGGAAGGAGTCGATTGATCTGAATGCATTGAAAAGTTTGAAACGGTATGTTATAAATATACCGTAAGATTTATAACAACTGAACATACACGGGGAGCCGGAAGGCTGAGAGGCGTCGATTAATGATGCGACCCGAATACCTGATTTGGATAATGCCAACGTAGGGATTGTAATGAGTGCAGAGAACTGACCATAACAGCAGCTCTGTTTTATTGTGTAAGTACGGAAGCGATACCCATTGTCGGGTATCGTTTTTTTGTTGTTCAGCAAAGGATCATTCAATTGTCAGAGGGAGGAAAATGAAATGAATGGAACTCATGTGCGTAAGCTTGTCGTAGCGGCTATGTTTACCGCTCTGGCGGTGGCCCTGTCCACCCTGTCGTTTCCGGTCGGAGCATCCAGGTGTTTTCCTGTGCAGCATATGGTCAATGTGCTGTCTGCTGTTCTGCTCGGTCCGGGCTACGGCGTCGCCGTGGCATTCTGTACGTCCCTGATCAGAAATCTGCTTGGGACAGGAACGCTGCTTGCATTTCCGGGAAGCATGATCGGGGCGCTCTGCTGCGGCCTTATGTATAAATACACGAAGCGCCTTCTGCCGACGTATGTTGCCGAGGTGGTAGGCACCGGCGTTCTGGGAGGGCTGGCAGCCTATCCGGTCGCGGCTTACCTCATGGGCAGAGAAGGCACAATCTATGCGTATATTCTCCCGTTTTTCGTCAGTACGTTCGGCGGAACGGTGCTTGCGTCGATCCTCATCGGTGTGCTCTGCAAATGCGGAGCCCTGCGGCTTATGCAGGAGAAGATCGGCGACAGGCTGTCTCAAGCCGCAACACGGTAATAGTATTTCTCAGCGCCGGTTGTCTGCAAGTTCATTTGCAGGCAGCTGGCGTTTCATTTTCAGTACCTTTGATCGTTGTGCTTGGTTTTTGAATACCCTTGTGATAAACTCATTACAGAATTACTTAGTTATAAATTAGTAATTTTAAAATTAGCTATTTCATCAATCTGATGGCTATATGGGAAGAGCTTGATACAGTGCTGGGCATACAAGGACAAAGAGCGGAGGCACAGCTATGTTTACTGGAAGAAAAAAGGAATTAAAAAAGCTTGAGAGCATGTATCAGGAGGATACATTTCAATTTGCTGTGATTTATGGAAGGCGGCGGATTGGAAAGACGACTCTGATTTCAGAGTTTTTAAAGGATAAGAAGGCAATTTCGTATATCGCCATCGAGGGAACAATGAAAGAAAACCTGACGGGACTTTCTGTTGCGGTCATGCGCGGCCTTTCAGACGGAAACAGCTTCTCGGAGGCAGTTTATTCTGATTTTGAGTCGCTGCTGTCAGAGATCGATCGACGGTGCAGGGAACAGAGACTGATCCTTTCCATTGACGAATACCCGTATCTGGCGGCGTCTTATCCCGCGATATCCTCGATGCTGCAGAAGCACATTGATACCTGTTGGAAAGACAGCAATCTGTTTTTGATTCTGTGTGGCTCTTCTATGTGCTTTATGGAAAATCAGGTGCTTGGCTATAAGAGCCCTTTGTATGGCAGACGGACGGCGCAGTTTAAGATTAAACCGTTTACATTTTTTGAATCCAGAGAGATGCTGGGGCAATTTGAGCCGGAAGACCAGGCCGTGCTCTACGGCGTGACAGGCGGTGTGCCGGAATACCTGAATCGGATTCAGGAGAATAAGACAGTAGATGAGAATTTACTAAGTCTGTTTTTTGACGATAACGGAATGCTGTTTGAGGAACCGACAAATCTGCTCAAGCAGGAAATGCGCGAACCGGCTTCATACCATTCGGTCATTTCGGCTATTGCTTCCGGAGCAAGTAAGCTGAATGAAATCGCTACCAAGGTAGGATTAGAGAGCAGCGCGTGCAGCAACCTTTTGACCTCTTTGATCCAGATTGGAATTGTAGAAAAGGAAAGGCCGATTACGGAGAAGGAAAACAGCAGAAAAACACTGTATCGCTTGCAGGACAGTATGTTTTTGTTCTGGTACCGATTCGTGCGTCCGAACATCACGGCGATTTCCATGGGAATTGGCGAAGCAATTTATGAAAACAGCGTAAAACCGCAGCTTGCTGACTTTATGGGAGGTATTTTTGAAGAGATCTGCAGACAGTACTTGTACCGCGCTGACGTCTATACGAAGCTTCCGTTCTTATTTGGGAAAATCGGAAGATGGTGGGGAACAAATCCGAAAGAACACCGCGAGGAGGAAATAGATATTGTAGCAATGGGTGAGAACCAGATGCTTCTTGGCGAATGCAAATGGAGAAATGACAAAACAGATGAGAAGGTTCTTCGAACGCTGGTGGAGCGCGGCGAACTGCTCCATTGCCCGGAGAAATTTTACTATGTCTTTTCAAAGAGCGGATTTGCGAAAAACGCGGAAGAGGCAGCAAGACAGTATGCGATCAGGTGCATTTCATTTCGCGATATGCTGTGACGATTTTTCCTAGTTTTTGCAGAGAACAGTTACATTTCGCGTTTCATGTCCCATGGCGAAATGCTGACTTCGAGGGACACGGGCTTTTTGCTTTCAGTGGTCGGACAGCTCCTCATGATGACCGCGGTTTTCATTTTGCAGCACCGGGTGTATCATAATCTTCAGGAGGAACATGAAATGCGCGCAAAGAAAGCAGTTGTTGCTGGCCATATCTGCCTCGATATCACGCCGGTTTTTCCGGCAAATGCACACACCCCGGATATCGGCCGTCTGCTCCGGCCGGGCAAGCTCGTTCACATGGATGGCGTCAGTGTTCATACGGGCGGGTGCGTCGCAAACACGGGGCTTGCGATGAAGATCCTCGGCGCGGATGTGCGGCTTCTTGCGAAGGTAGGAGATGATGCATTCGGTCGGATGGTCCGCGTACTGTTTGACGAGTATGAGGCGGGCGGGGACCTGCTTGAAGAGAAGGGTGGGACAACGAGTTATTCCGTTGTCCTCGCGCCGCCCGGCATTGACCGCGTCTTCCTGCACTGCCCCGGCGCGAATGATACGTTCCGGGCGGAGGATGTGCTGAAGTTCATACCGGAAGAAAAAGGAACGTTTCATGGTGAGACGAAATCACAGGCTTTCGATCAGGTTCCATCTGGTAGGGCGGCAATTGCCGGAGCTGCAGCAGAGGCCGCAAATCCGCTTCGCGGCGCATCGCTCTTTCATTTCGGATATCCGACACTCATGAAGCGGATGTACACAGATAACGGCACGGAGCTTGAAAGGCTGCTTCGTGCGGTGAAGAGTGCCGGGATCGCGACAAGCCTCGACCTTGCGGCCGTGGATCCGGACAGTGAGGCCGGCCGCGCAGATTGGGAGAGTATTCTGCGGCGCGTGCTTCCGTATGTCGACTTCTTTGTTCCGAGCTTCGAGGAGCTCTGCTTCATGCTGGACCGGCCGCACTATGATGCGCTGCAGGATGCATTCGGGAGCGATGATATTACAAAGCATCTTGACCTTGAGACGGACATTCGGCCTCTTGCTGAGAAGTGCCTTGCTCTCGGGGCAAATGCGGTGCTTCTTAAGTGCGGCGCTCCGGGCATGTATCTTCTGACATCTTCGCATATGGAAAAGGTCGGCGCAAAGCTGGAGCTGAAAGCACGGAAGTGGAATTCATTTTCGCGGTTTGAGAAGAGCTACAAGATTGATCATGTCGTCTCGGGAACGGGAGCCGGTGATACGAGCATCGCGGCATTTCTTGCGAGTCTTCTGAAGGGCATGGGGCCTGAAGAGGCGCTTGAAAATGCAGCCGCGACCGGCGCGCTCTGCTGCACCGGAATCGATGCGCTTGAGGGACTTGAGCCGCTCGAGGCGGTCCGCATGATGATTAAAAGCGGCTGGAAGAAGTATGATGATGCGTAATAATTCAGCACCCCTCGGAAAATCGAGAAAGATTACGAGCGAGAAAGCGCTCCATCCATTTTTCCCGACCCTCCGAGGGAGTGCTGAATTGCTATAAATCTGGGATAGAAGGAGGACAGATATGCTTGCAAATCTGAATGATGTGCTTCGCCCCGCGAAGGAGCAGCACTATGCAGTGGGTCTTTTCAACTCGGTGACGCTTGAGATGACGGACGCAATCTTTAACGCGGCGGAGAAGCTGAACGCGCCGGTCATCATGGGCACGGCGGAGATTCTTCTGCCGTCTGCGTCGCTCGCTGCGGTCGCGGACATGGTGAGAAACCGCGCGATGCATTCGCACGTGCCGGTCGTGCTGCACTATGATCACGGCCTTACATTTGAAAAATGCATGGAGGCCATGAAGCTCGGCTTTACTTCGATCATGTACGATTGTTCGACGGCATCCTACGAGGAAAATGTCAGCCGTCTTGCGGAGATGGTGAAGATCGCGCACGCCATGGGCGTCACGGTCGAGGGTGAGCTTGGTCACGTCGGTGATAACGAAGGCGCCGGAAAGCTTACGAAGCCGAGCGATTACTACACAAAGGTCGATCAGGCAGCGGATTTCGTCAGCCGCACAGGAGTTGACGCGCTGGCGATCGCGGTCGGCAATGCGCACGGCGATTATAAGTTCCCGCCGAAGCTTGACTTTGAGCGGATCAGTGAGATCGCCGCGGCGGTCGATGTCCCGCTTGTTCTGCACGGCGGCAGCGGTCTTTCAGACAATGATTTCCGCGAGGCGATCAGGCGCGGCATCGCGAAGGTCAATATTTTCACGGACATCAATAAGGCGCAGGTTCGTGGCATGAGGCAGGCGATGGATGCCGGCGTTACGGCCGCGTCGGACATGGTTCCGTATGAAGTCGAGGCCATTCAGAGCGTCGTCGAGACGAAAATGCACCTCTTCTCAAGCGAGGGGCATGCGGTCTGAACGACAAAAAATTTCAGATATGGTGCGAGCCCATGGTTTCTTTTGAGGAGCTATGGGCTTTTCCTTAGAATTCATGTCTGCGACAAATAAGTACACAATACATAGTTGTCGCAAATGCGACAAAACCGTATGCTTGTGAGCAGCGCTTTCTGAAGCAGACCTGTCATGCATTGATCTGGCGTCCCGCGCATCGGCGATTGCCGTGACGAATCCCGGAGTAGCTGACTAAATCCCGCTGCGGGCGAATATTGAAAGTCAACAAGATATAGACCTTCTCGTGTCTTCGGTGATAGGATAATAAGGACATATAATTATGATGAGTGGAGGAATCTGACATGTTGAAGGCCTATTTTGGTGATATGGCAGAGGCTGTATATAATACTGTGGTGTTTTTTAAAAATGATTTTGATCCACGCTGGCTGGAGGACCCGTTTGTCAGAGAGATGATTTTGGATGTGGATCGCTCAACGGTGCTGAGCAGCGGGGCGATAGACAGTCCGGTTATGGGAATAATACCGCCAACCAGCCTGTCGGGTGGGGTAAAAACACTGATTTTGATTATGAAAGAGCCTGATCGTGTATTCAATGCTTCCAATTGCGGCGATAATTGTGCGAAATGGCTGCTCAGAATGGGGCAGGATCGTGATGTGACGATTAATTTGAGACACATCATGGATTTCGGAGACGGCGATTTTGAAATAGAAGTGCTGAATGACAAGAAAATTGCTCATAATATGGATGAGTTGCTTTATCTGGCGGGGAGGTATGTCTGATTATGAGGGGAAAGTATCATATCCACGTCAGTAACAGAGCTCTTTCATTTGATTTTACACTCAGCCGTAACATAACTATTATTTGTGGCGACAGTGCGACGGGCAAGACTACGCTGGTTGATATGATCAGGGAATATGAACTGCAGGGGACTGATTCCGCCGTGCAGATTTCCTGCGAAAAGCCATGCGTGGTAGTAGAGGGAAATTCCTGGAAGCGGCAGCTCCGTGAACTCGAGTCAGAAAGCATCGTTTTCATTGATGAGGGCAACCGTTTTGTTTCTTCGCAGGAGTTTGCAGAAGCAGCGCAGAACAGCGGCAACTATTATGTGATTGTGACGAGGGAAAACCTCTATAATCTTCCATACAGTGTAACGGAGATATATGGAATAAAGAGCTCAGGAAAATATAATTCACTGAGGCCGGTATATCATGAGCTGTACAGAGTATATGGAGAAAAAGTTGACGATTCCTGCAATATATACAATACAGTAATTACAGAAGACAGTCATTCCGGATTTCAGTTTTTTAAAGACGTCTGCAGTGATACTGTGACCTGCGTTCCTGCAGATGGAAATTCCAATATTCTTGCAATGATCAGAAAGGCTGCAGCTGAAAATACGACTCCATGTCTTATCATTGCTGATGGTTCAGCGTTTGGCGCATTCATGGCGCAGATACACATGTTTATGGAGCATCGGACAGATGTGCATCTGTACCTTCCAGAATCATTTGAGTGGCTGATCCTGACATCGGGTTTGATTGATGGCAATCGAGTCAGAGATATTTTGGAGACGCCGGAGAAATATATCGAAAGCAGTCAGTATTTCAGCTGGGAGCAGTTTTTTACAGCAACATTGATAGATGAGACCAAGGATAGTTATCTTCGTTACCAGAAGTCCTCATTAAATCCGGCATATCTTCGGAAACGGGAGAAAGAAGCCATCCTTGCGGTGATTCCAAAAGCCATTAGAGAAAATTTATAAACCTTCCAGGGTGGATTTTACAGAAACGTGCATGGAAAATGTAATCAATATGGGAGGACATTATGTTAGGAGCTGTTTTCGGAGATATCGTGGGCTCTGTCTACGAATTCCACAATACAAACAGGATGGATTTTCCGCTCATTTCCCGTGCGTCCCGGCCGACTGATGATTCGATTATGACGCTGGCAGTCGCGGATGCCCTGATGCGCACATGGGGAGAGAGCGACGAGAAGATTAAAGAAGAAATTGTAAAGTCTATGCAGCGGATGGGCCGGATGTACCCGAATGCCGGATACGGAGGAAGATTCCGCGCCTGGCTTGCCGCAGAGGATCCGAAGCCGTATGGGAGTCTTGGAAATGGAAGCGGCATGCGGGTATCATCCGTGGGCTGGCTGTACCGGACGCTTGAGGATACGCTTCATGCGGCAGATCTCACGGCGGAGGTCACGCACAATCATCCGGAGGGAATCAAGGGCGCGAGGGCCATTGCCGCCTGCGTGTTTCTCGCAAGAACAGGTGCGTCAAAAGAAGAGATCCGGACGTATGCGGCGGACACGTTCGGATATGACCTGTCCCGGCCGCTTGACGATATCCGTCGGAACTATTCCTTCGATCCGACCTGCCCGGGCTCTGTCCCGGAAGCCATTCGCGCCTTCTATGAGAGCAGTAACTACGAGGACGCGGTCCGCCGGGCAGTGGTTCTCGGAGGAGACAGTGACACGCTTGCGTGCATGGCCGGGGCGATTGCAGAGGCATACTTTGGCATGCCGGATGAGCTGAAAATGAAAGCCCTGCAGATTCTGGACCCGTACTGCGGGAATATCGTGAGGCATTTCCATACGTTCTGCCATACACATGACGGTACGGTATAAATTGTTTGGCGCTGATTTTACCAAGGAGGAAGAGACTGACGGAACTGTACGAGGGAAGAGTTCTGACAGAAAATCGGCCGGGACAAGGGGCAGCTTATACGGTTCTGCTGCCGCTTTCCCGGCCATAAAAAGCATTCTCTGAAGCATGATTCGCACGGCTAAAGCAGTTGATTTTTGCCGATAGGGCATCTCTCCCAAATGTGCCAACCGCTTTCTCCTTGACCGGGCGATGCGGCTATCCTGCCCTCACACCATGTCAAACAGCACGAGGATCACCGGGAAGACCATCAGCACCCATCCTATGAGGAATAGCAGCAGATGCTTCTTCTCGCGGTGCACAGCGAAAAATTCACGGATCAGCGCGCTCGGCCAGTAGTAGGCGGCGACATGCGCGCCGACGCCCGTGCACGCAAGACCGATCCTTCTGCAGTAGCGGAGCGCGCGGTAGACGTGGTAGTTGCTCGTCACGAGGACCGTGTATTTTCTGCCCGGGCGCGCGTCGATCAGCGCCTTTGAATTCTTCAGGTTCTCGAGCGTCGTGAGCGACTTGTCCTCGAGGAGGATGTGGTCGTCCGGAATTCCGTGCTCGCGGAGGTACTGGGCCATCGCAGCCGCCTCGGAAATGTCCTCATCAGAGCCCTGTCCGCCGGACGGAATCATGATCGGCGGCGTCGGATCCTTCCTGTAGAGCGCGATCGCCTTGTCGAGCCGGTCGGAGAGGAGCTTCGAGACACGCCTTCCGCCAAGTAACCCGCAGCCGTGGATAATGACATAGTCAAAGTCGCGCTTGTGCGGCACGATCTGAAGCAGCAGCGTGTAGAACATGAACGAGACGAAGACGAGCGACCCGTACACGACGGAAAATGCAATCAGCACGAGAATGAGCGTGAGCACCGAAAGCTTCAGCGCGCCATGCTTTGTCATGGACTGAAATGCGCCCGCATAGGGCAGCAGGATCGAGAGCACCGCGCAGATCTCACCGACTCCGACGACAATACCGAGGAAGAGGGAGAGCAGGTTCTGTAGCCGCTTCCCCTCCCTCCGAATCATCTGCACGCCGTTGATGATGAGAATCACCGGCACACAGAAAATGACAAGCGCTATGACCAGCGTGATGAATGAGAATGCGGCATTCTGCCACGGGCCGAACAGGGCGCTGATCAGCGGAATCGTGCTGAGAAGCGCGATAAAGAGGAAGGCCGTGTTCCGGTAGCGGCTTCTGTCTCTCCACATGGAAAATGCGAGGATCCCCCAGAAAATCAGCGCGGGGATCAGCATTTCAAGAACATTTTTACCGTAAGCAGCAGGTGACATAAACAGAATAAGCCCCTTTCAGATATGTAATGATATGCTTAGTATACAATATCCCGGGCGTGAAAACAAAGGCTTCCAATCATTGCAGCTGAAGGGAAAGTAAAAAAGACACCTGCCCCGGTTTGTGTGAATCGGGGCAGGTGTTATGTGAAATATCAGACGTCGATCACCTCGTGGTCGATCTTCAGCTCCTTCGCGTTGAAGCACCCGATGAGGAGCGACACGCCGCCCGTGATCAGGTAGATCGCGACGAAGAGCGAAAGAAAGGCAGCCGATGTCTTCGGTACCATCAGGAAAATGACTGCCGCGATGATGTTGATGATGCTGTTTGCCATCAGCCAGCCGTTTCCGGCCGCGTTGAAGAACCGGATTTTTGCGTAAATCTCAAGCTCCTCGATACCGACCATCAGCAGATTGACGGCCAGGAGAAATGCAAAGGCCGTGAACAACTCCTCTGAGGGCGATGTAAGCAGAAGGATTCCGAGGATCACGTTCAGTATGCCGGAGATCAGCGAGCCTCCGAAGCGGACATAGATCGGAGCATTCATGTAAATGACAATCTCCGCGATTCCGAACGCAAGAATGAGAAGTGACGCGATGATTTCCATCACGTAAGCTGAGCTGAACGGAAATGCAATGCAGAGAATTCCGAGGACCAGCATCACGATGCCGACAATCGTACCCACGATCCGGGTGTGCTTCAGCTCCTTGTTCCAGTATTGGGCGGCGTCATCCAGAAGATCTTCGCCGTTGTAGTAAAACTTCAGCATAACTGCCTCCTTATCTGACGGGACTTGCGCCTGTCAATTGTTTTATTCTACATATACTGTAACAAAACGCTGAGACAAACTCCATAGATAGATTTTCAAATTTGTATAAGTTCTCTATACAAATTCTTCTGATTTTTACAAGAGCGCATTTTCTCCCGGTGCTATGATGCAGCTTGTAAACAGAGAGACGGCAAGGGCGTCGGCTGAAGGAAACTTCATCCGGCGCCCTTCATACTTTTCAGTAACTATTCAGCACCCCAGACTCGGAACGCTTCGCGTTCCTCGTTGTGGGTGGGCAGAGCAGCAGGAGAGGAGCGATTCTTATGGCATATCCGGAGGTTGATTTTCTGTATCTCAGCGAGGAGGACATGATCGAGGCCGGCGTCAGAGACATGCCGGCGTGCATTGACACAATGGAGGAGATGTTCCGGCTCATGAAAATGGGCGACTACCGCATGGGCGGGCAGAACGGCAACTCACATGGCTGCATGGTGACATTTCCGAAGACATCGCCGTTCCCGGAAATGCCGACGGACGGCCCGGACCGGCGCTTCATGGCGATGCCGGCGTATCTCGGCGGAAGGTTCGATATGGCCGGTGTCAAGTGGTATGGCTCGAACGCGGAGAACCGGAAGAAGGGTCTGCCGCGAAGCGTCCTGATGCTGACACTAAATGACAAGGACACAGGCGCGCCGCTCGCGTACATGTCGGCCAATATCCTGAGCGCGTACCGGACGGGCGCGGTCCCCGGCGTCGGCTTCCGCCATTTTGCGCCTGCAAATGCAAAGACGGCCGCGATCATCGGCCCCGGCGTCATGAGCCGGACGGCGCTCGCCGCGATCATGGCGACACGCCCCGGAATCAAGACACTGAAGGTCAAGGGACGCGGCCAGAAATCGCTGCAGGCCTTCATCGAAGAGGCGAAGAGGCGCTACCCGTCGATCGAAACAGTCATGGCTGCAGGCTCAATCGAGGACGCCGTGCGGGATGCGGACATCATTTACGCGGCGACGTCGAGCCCGACCGGTGATCCGTCCGCGTATCCGTATATCAAGGAGGAATGGCTCAAGAAGGGCTGCATGATCTGCACGACAGCTGCGCTCCGCTTCGACGAGGATTTCATAGAAAACCGCGCGAGAAATGTCGCCGACAACATCCATCTCTACGAGGCCTGGGAGGAAGAATACGCGCCAAATGCATTTAACACAATCCCGATTCCGGCGGTCCTCGCGGAGGACCTGATCGCGCAGAAGAAGATGGATCCGAAGCGGGTCGACGATCTCGGCGATGTCCTCATGGGCCGCGTTCCAGTACACAGAGAGAAGGACGAGATCGTCATTTATTCCGTCGGCGGCATGCCGGTTGAGGACGTCGCCTGGGGAACGGAGGTCTACAGGCGGGCTCTTAAGGAGGGCATCGGGACGAAGCTCAACCTGTGGAAGACGCCGGCGCTCGCGTAAATCGGAACCACAGAGTGGCCGCATTCGCCGGTGCCACGTGCTGGATGACATCGGCGTTACGTGAGGCGGCCACCTGGGCGGTTGTATCTGGGAAAAGAGATGTTTTCATAAGGAGGTGCGCGTATGAACACGAAAAAGCTGGGACTCCCGAGCGTGATTGCGACCGGAGTCGGTCTCATTGTCGCGACGAGCTGCCTGATGTCGCTCGGACAGGGCGCAGGCGCAGTCGGCATTTCATTTATCATCGCGATGCTCCTTGCCTGCGCGATCAACATCATCACGGCGCTTTCCCTCGCAGAGCTGAACGCGCTGATGCCTGACCTGACGGGCGGCCTTGCGCAGTACACGCTCGCCTCGCTCGGCCCGTTCGTCACGATCATCACGATGGTCGGCGGGTACCTGGTCTGCAACACGATCGCCGGAAGCGTCGAGTGCGCGATGTTCGGAAATACGATGGTGACGGTCTTCGGCGGGAAGATTCCGTCCTCCGTCTACTGCGTCGTTCTTCTGCTGCTCCTGATCGCGGCCAACCTGAACGGCATCGATATGTTCGCAAAGATTCAGGACATCGTTGCGTACGGCTTGATCGGCTCGGTTGTCCTGATGGGTCTCATCGGCGCGCTCCGGCTCGGGACGGGGAAGATTGTCCGCCAGCCGCTCGTCCTTTCCTCGGACCCGAAGACCGTCTTTTCGATGGTCGGCCTTGCATTTTTCCTGTTTCTCGGATGCGAGTTCGTGATTCCGATCTCGAAAAATGTCAGAAACGCGAGGAAGACGATTCCGCTCGGCATGATCCTCTCGCTCCTTATCGTCTGCGGGATGGAGATTCTCGTCGTGCTCGGCATGCACAATTACACGGACTGGTCCGCGCTCGCCTCGAGTGCGTCGCCGCACATCTACTACGGCGTCCATCTCCTCGGAAATGCAGGGCGCATCTGGATGGCGCTTGTCTCTGTCTTCGCGGTCATCAGCACGGTCAATTCCGTGATCAGCTCGCTCGCCTATATCTGCGCGGGCATGGCGAAGATCGGCCTGCTGCCAGAAATCTTCATGCACCGCAACAAGAAGGGCGCGCCGCACGTCGGCATTCTCCTCATCGGCGGCGCGATGGTCCTCATCAACGCGACGGGGCTTTCGAATACGTCGCAGCTCTCGAACCTCATTTTGATCGGGTGCTTCTTCTGGATGATGGCCTACGCGGTCTCGAACGTGAATGTGCTTATTTTCCGGGCGAGACTGCCGAAGGCGCCGCGGACCTTCCGCGTGCCGCTGGGCCCCGTTCTTCCGCTCATCGGCATCGCGGGAAATGTCTTCATGATGGGCAATATTTCCTCCGACCCGTCCGCAAGGGCGATGATCTACCGCGTTGTATTGCTCACATTTATTGTTCTCGCCGTCTACGCCGCGGTCTGGACGAAGCGCGTCATGCATTTGCCGCTCTTTCGGCCGATCCGGATCGAGCACGTCATGGCGATGGAAAATGAAATGTACGGCCGGGTGAGACGGAGGAGAAATGCGAAGAGGAAAGAGGCGGTGGCAACGGCGCAGGCGGAGTGAGAGCTGCCAGGATGGTACACGACAGAAAAGAATATGAGATGATAGTGGCAGATAGGCCGGCGCGCACGACTGGTGAATGACACGACAGACAGGCCACATGAATGATGCTGCACAACGGAAATCCCTCGCGGGTAGGAAGAAATATCCTGCCTGCGGGGGATTTTTGCTGTGTCAGGATGCGCTATTTTGGACAATTGTGCGTAAAATCAGACGCTGTAGACTTTTCCGCAGGCGGATTGAGATGAAATTGGACATGCGATTGGACAGAGAAGATGAACGCAGCTGCGTTGACGGCGGATGTCGGATTCTTATAATTATAGATAGATTTTGGTGCAGAGTTCATTGCCCGATTGTTGAAAATCAACAAAGCGCGGGAGATTATCCATTGCGGATGCCGGGCCTTGTTCCTATATGGCACACGCATTCGGGAATAGAAGTTCCGGGCTCTGCGATCCTTCAGCTTTCCTGCTCATGAAGCAGGCCTGTACCTTGATAACTGCACAGCCGGCGGGAGAAAAATTTCTGTCGGCAGTATCTTGGAATTCTCTTAAGGGCAGGATTCTATGTATCTTAAGCCCCGCGGATCCTTTGGCAGAGGACCGTGGGAACAATTGGCAGGGAGGAAAACAGGATGAAGAGAAAACGACTCCTGGCAGCGGTGATGGCTGCCGTGATGGCATCGACGCTGACGATGGGCATGCCGGTGACCGGGTATGCAATGGATCAGGGAACAGAGACAGTGGCAAATGAGCCGGAAGGAAGCAATAGCAGTGACACGGCCGTCACAAATCCGGAGCTGGATGCGGACAGTGTGCCGGAAAGTACAGATGAGAAAAGCACAGCAGAAGAGTCTGATGCAGTGAGCGAAAGTCAGGAAATGAAGCCGGACTCTGCATCGGTGGCTGAGAGCACGGAAGCAGAAGGCGGAGCCGTGGCAGCTCCAGACGCGCAGAACAATACAGTAGGCGTGGCGGAAGATAGTGAAGCGGTGTCAGAAATAAAAAAATTTGCTGACTTCAATTATGTTGAAGAACGCGGTGGATTTTTTCCGGGAATATATATTTCGAGTTACACGGGAATTGAGGCGAGTATAACAATACCAGATGCTATTGATGGAAAAACCGTGGTCGGTATCAGGGGCAGAGCTTTTGATGGCTGTACATCGCTTCAGCAGGTTACTTTCTCGAAAAATCTTACCCAGATTGGAGAGGAAGCGTTTTGGGGTTGTACAAATCTTAAAAAAATTGTATTTCTAGGTAATGATACCGAGGGTACCAATATCGGAGAATATGCCTTTGGTAAATGCACAGCACTTCAAGATGTTACACTTCGAGACTATATAACTATTGGAAATGGAGCCTTTTCTGGTTGCAAAGCACTTACACAAATCACACTCCCAGATAGCGTACATCTTGGAATAGGAGCTTTTTCAGGTACTTCGCTTAAAGAAATTACTATACCAGATACAGGGTGGGATCTTCCAGATACAGGGTGGGATCTTACGGAAACTTTTATTGATTGTAAATCACTTCAAAAAGTTACGATTTTAGGTGGAGTGGATACTGGTAATCGTACAATGAAGTGCACCTTTTTTGGTTGTACATCGCTTCAGGAAGTCTCCATATTTGACAATAATATAACTGCGATAACAAATTCGACATTTAGCGGCTGCACATCGCTTCAGCAGATTACGATTCCGGATAGTGTGACGAATATCGATGACAGTGTCTTCGAAGGCTGCACATCACTTAAGGAGATTACGATCCCGAACAGTGTGATGAATATTGGCTATTATACTTTTAAAGACTGTACATCGCTTCAGCAGATTACGATCCCGAATAGTGTGACAAGTATAGGCGGCGATGCTTTCGAAGGATGTACATCGCTTAAGGAGATTGCGATCCCAAACAGTGTAACAAGTATCGGATGGGGAGCTTTTAAAGATTGTACATTGCTTCAGAAGGCTATTATACCAGAAAGTGTAAATAGAATCGGAAGAGATGCTTTTCAGAATTGTACATCATTAACGGAGATTACAATTCCGGGCGGTGTGACCAGCATTGAATGGGGTACTTTTTCTGGCTGCAGCTTGCTTCAGCAGATTACGATCCCTGACGGTGTGACCAGCATTGGAGAGGACGCTTTTTCTGAATGCAGTTCGCTTATTCAGATCACGATTCCGGGAGGCGTGACCAGCATTGGAGAGGATGCTTTTTCTGGTTGCAGCTCACTTAAAGAGATCGCCATCCCAAGTGGTGTAACCAGCCTTGGTGGCGGAGCTTTTTCCGGATGTAGCTCGCTTAAAGAGATCACCATCCCAAGTGGTGTGACCAGCATCGAACACGGCACTTTTTACGGTTGCGAAGCACTTCAACAGATCACGATCCCGGACGGTGTGACCAGCATAGGAGCAAGGGCTTTTTCCGGTTGCACATCGCTAACTGCCATCTATTTCTATGGAAATGCCCCGGAACATAATAATGGAGATCTCTACCCAAGCTTTCCTATTGATGATTCACTGACTTTATATGTTCTGAAAGACAAATCTGGTTGGACAGTGCCCAAATGGGACAAGTGGCATACGGCATATTTTACGCCTGGAGATGAAACGAAGTCCTATGTTCCGGTCAAAAGTCTGACACTTTCTTCAGATAATTTGAAGCTGAAGGAAGGAGAGTCAACCCGGGTGACAGTAACTGTTGAGCCGAAAAATGCGACAAATCAGGGCATTACTTGGACATCCGCGTCTGACCGCATCGCCACAGTGAGCGCAGACGGGACCATCACAGGAAAGCGCGCGGGCCAGACAACTCTGACTGTCTCGGCGGACAATGGAAAGATCATTCGGAAGCTGACAGTTACGGTCATCAAACAGCCGGTTGCTACGCCGACTGCTAAGCCGACGGCGGCTCCAACGGCTGCGCCGACCGCTAAGCCGACGGCGGCTCCAACCGCTACGCCGACCGTAAAGCCGACAGTAACTCCAAAGCCGGAGCTTATACGAGGAACCCTGAGCGCCGGAAATATCGGACAGGACAAGAAGAGTACTGACATATCTCTGACTGGAGCGAAGATCCCGAACCTGAAGCAGCTGTATCTTGCGATCTGGTCTGATCGTGACGGACAGGATGATATCATTTGGGTGAAGGCGGATCAGAAAAAAGGTGGTACTTTTGAAAAGCAGATTCAGCTGTCCGCATTCAGCCCGAAGAGCAATCTGTATGACGGCACATACAACGTCCATGTCTATGCGGAGCTCACGAACGGCACAATGGAGTTTATCGGTAATACGACATTTACCGTATCGGGTCATGACAACAAGCAAACTTCGTGCAGCATGTACCGTCTGTACAATCCGAACAGCGGTGAGCACTTCTACACGAGCAACAAAGATGAACGCGATCATTTAAAGAGCGTCGGATGGAGATATGAGGGGATCGGATGGAATGCTCCGATGTCTGGAACACCGATTTACCGTCTGTACAATCCGAACGCAGGAGATCACCATTATACGGGCAGCTCAAAGGAGAGAGACAATCTCGTGAAGCTCGGATGGAAGTATGAGGGAATCTCCTGGTACTCCGCACCGGCATCGAGCGGCAAACCGCTCTATCGCCTCTATAACCCGAACTGCACGGGAGCAGGTGCGCATCACTATACGGCAAGCAAGGATGAAAGAGATCACCTTGTTTCTGTCGGATGGAAGTACGAAGGCATCGGCTGGTACGGCGTATGATTCCATCCGGTCGCGCGGCAGATAGGCTACAAGAGATGAGTGCAAGATAAGCCACACGACGGATAGTGCACGAAAGGTGGCGCACGGCGGATAGTGCACGACGGAAATCCCTCGCGGGTAGGAAGAAATGTCCTGCCTGCGGGGGATTTTTGCTGTGTCGGCGACAGCATACGGACCTTGCTCATGCTCGGATAAGGCCAACCCTGGGGTTTCCAGAGCTGCTCCGGCCGATCCGGATCGAGCACGTCATGGCGATGGAAAATGAAATGTACGGCCGGGTGAGACGGAGGAGGAATAAGCAGAGGAAAGAGGTTGTGGCAACGGCGCAGGCGGAGTGAGAGCTGTTGCAGATAATAGGCCCTACGACGGAAATTCCTCACGGGTAGGAGGAAATATCCTGATTTCATCTCGAATGTTACTGCAAGAGCAGCGCAACTCCTGATCCGGAGGATGACGAAGAAACGGCCTGGATGAAATTGCATGCCGTGCTTCCGCAAGGGAGGACAGCTGCCGAAAGACAGCATGTCCCGGCCATGCAGCTGAACCCGCCCTGGTGAATAGCGGATCCGGCCGACCGTGGGCGGTTTCTTAGAAGCTCTTCCAAATCTTTGATTTGGTGGGAGAGTTTTACTACTTGTGTTTACCTGATAAGAAGGGCAGAAGTCTTCTATTCGGACAATACTGATTTCCATTCCCTTGGAAATCCTATAAAAGAAAGCCTGATGACATCACTATACTCATCAAATAAGAGCTCAATATTCTTTTCAAAAGCTCTCCACAGTTCGCTGTTATTCTGCATGCGTTTGATTACGAGGAGGACCGGGAAGACTTTATTTATGGAACCTCGGCGGTATTTCTGATTTTCCGAATACAGGTATGGCGACTGTTTGAGCGGCATATTATACAACCTGCTGTAGTGGGCACATATGTTTCTTATTTCCACGAGAGCAAGGATCCAACTTCCTAGGTGCTTACGATTTGTATGGTATAAATCAGCTATTGCTTGCTGATCTTCATTTTTCATGATGCTGTAAAGGGATGAAAGATTACCGAAAGTAAATAACTCAACAGCGACCCATATGGGAAAATGACCTTCATACTTAATCATATGGTGCTTCACAAAGGGAACCTTCTTTTGGTGTTCACATTCCTTCCTGAAATTACTCAGGATAGCTGCATGCACGGACTCGCCAGAGCTGGTCTTTTTATCGGCAAAGTTGTTAACGTCTATATATCCTTCGGGACCATATTTAAGGGCAATATAATTTGAAATTTGAGCTCTGAGTTGTATTTCCATCTGCTCAATAACATGAATGAGCTTATTGCGGAACAGACTGTCAAACTTATAAAGCCGGTGGATGTGCCTTAAAGAAATCCCATCTATGTATTTTTCAGGATCTTCCTTTTGTGTGAGTCCGATACCATATGCACTCAGACGATAATAGTTAACTCTCTTTAAGGTCCGGATCGCTTTTTCTGTGTCATCTATGGAAAGGTTATGTACTGTGATGAGGCGTTCAACTTGCTCCTCGTAAGTAAGGGCCGGTTTTAATTTAACCATTTCAGTCCTCCAAAGATAAAAAAAGTCCCACCGTGGTCCGCAGTACGTTTGTTGCGCAGGTGGTTTGCACCTGAGCTTCCGCCTTATGCGTGGTGGGCTCTGTCACTAACAGTGTAGCAGATTTCGGGAGATATGCAACCTGTTTTTTCTTTGTCAAATCGTAACAAAAAGGCGGTGTAAACAGTAACTTGACACATGAAAACGTGATGAGAATGGATTTACTCCGGCGGAAGCATCCGAGCTTAAGCGCAGGATACGGGAAGTGAGAAGAGGCGATGCCGTGCATCACGAGGTGGTGGAGGATTAAACGTGCGGGATCTGTTGTGGCAGTCTGATGCCTGGAAAGAGTATGTAGAGATTCAGACCGAAAAGGCACTGCTTAAGAAAATAAACCAATTTGAATGAAAAAAAGACCTGCAGGCTTGTGCCTGCAGGTCTGAATTTTTATGAGTGGTTCGGATGAGCCGTTTCTGTCGCTACGGCCTGTCCCTGATGATGCCAGGTCCGACTTCCTGCTGAAGTCGTCCAGTAAATGTAGTCACCAGGATGAACACTATTGTAAGATTCCTGAGTTGTGTAGGTCCTGTCTGTATAAAGAGTACATTTCAGATTGCCCAGACCCTTTGTTCCGGTTTCTGTCATGGTATCAATGGTTCCATCACCATTTTTGTCCTGGATATACTGATTGGACTCCTGGCCGCAGTTGTTTGCATCATGGAATAAATTCGTCGAATCATACGTTCCGATCGACATTTCATACTGATTGGCTGCAGTTACATCACAGGCAACACCCCAGCATGCGCTTACATAGTCATTCGGCGCAAATGTCTCCACCTTAATTCTTGGCGATTCCCATTTTTCCTTCATGTTCGCATTTCCTCCCTCATATGTGTTTGGCACAAACGTTTCAATTAATTGATAGGCATTGGATTTTATCTGCCGGAAGGCTCATCAAGCCGGTTCAAGTCCTCTTACGGACTTTTCCACCTATAGAAGCAAATCCAATCCTATTCCTTAAGATACTGCATATGGGGGGTAGTCAAGCCCATTGACACACAATAAAAGCATCCTGAGCCTGCGATCGCTATGGAAAATGAATATACCGCCGGGTGCGGCAGAGAAATGTGCATTTCCCAATGCCAGCTCTTGCTCTGCCGTATATACTGTATCTATAGAATAGTTACGAATTTGCGATTATTCAGCACTCGGCATAGACTGAAAAGATGAAGGAGTGCTGAATCGTTACTGGAATTTGAAGTTTGCAGAGAGCATTCATTTTGCGGAAAGTACGGTTTCATGGAACATATCAGGGGCGTCGTTGAGCGAATTACCTATCAAAATGAACAGAATGGATATTCGGTGATCAAATGCCGTGTGAAGAATTATGCCGACCTTGTCACCGTGGTCGGGTCTATGCCGGAGGTGCATGTCGGATCTGTTCTTTATATTGGCGGCAGCTGGCGTGTGGATCCGAAATACGGCCGGCAGTTCGCGATGGAGACCTTCGAGGAGACGCTGCCTGCTACAGCTTATGGGATTGAGAAGTACCTCGGCAGCGGTCTTGTCAGAGGAGTCGGTCCGAAATTTGCGAAACGAATTGTAGAAAAATTCGGCAAGGATACGCTTACTGTCATTGAGGAGGAGCCTGACAGACTCCTGTCTGTTCCCGGCATAGGGAAGACCCGCGTGGAGCGGATTAAGAAGAGCTGGGCAGAGCAGAAGGAGATCAAGAATATCATGCTCTTTCTTCAGGGACATGATGTGTCTACGGCTCATGCGACCAGAATTTATAAGACATACGGAAATGACAGCATCAAGACGGTTCAGGAAAATCCGTACAGGCTGGCGGATGACATCTGGGGAATCGGGTTTAAGACGGCCGACACGATTGCGGAAAAAATGGGCTTCGGACATGAGAAATATGCGCGTCTTCGCAGCGGACTGATGTATACCCTGAACAAGCTGTCAGAGGGCGGTCACTGCTTTGCGACAAGGGAGATGCTTCTTAAGACAGGCACGGAATTACTCGATGTGGATGAGAGCCTCCTGTCCATGTCCCTTGACGAGATGATCCGTGCAGAGGATGTAATTACTGAGGAAATTCCCGCGCCACCGGAACAGGCAGCAGTTGCTCCGCCGCAAAAGGCCATTTATCTGCCGCCATTTTATTTTTCTGAAGTCGGCGTCGTGAAAAGAATGAAGGCT
>OMYS01000042.1 GCA_900315305.1 uncultured Eubacteriales bacterium | reverse complement strand
CCGTGAGTACGCCGCGCGCGATCAGCGGATTAAAGTGATCGACGAGGAGAACAAGGGCCTCTCCGGTGCGAGAAATGCAGGCATTGAGGCAGCGAACGGCCTGTACACGCTGTTTCTTGACAGCGACGACTGGGTTGAGCCGGAGCTTGTCAGCCGTTCCGTGCAGGTCATGGAAGAGAAACAGGCGGACCTCGTTGCCTTCAGCCTGCGGACACACTACGAGGACGGACGGGAGCCCGAGGACTGGATCATTGATGAAGGCGATGTAAGCCTTACCTCTGATGAGGAGCGGCTTCGGTATATCGCGACCGAATACATGACCTGCGGCATCCGCTTCGAGGTGTGGAACAAGCTCATCCGGACCTCACTGATCCGGGAGCACCACCTCCGCTTTGAGGACAATAAGAAAATCTTCGCGGAGGACATCTGCTTCTTCTCGTACTATCTTGCCTTCGCAAGCAGGGTCGTGTCGATCGGAGACGTTCTCCATCACTACAGGGTCCGGAGCACATCGCTCACGGGAGGCGCGCGCGGCATGGAGGCACCGAAGATCGTGAAATTCACGGCGCTTGCCAGGACAATTTACCGGTTTTATGAAAAGAATCTGCCGGACTCCGGGCTTGTCCGGAATTTCGAGTATATTTATGCGGCACTTATGCATGACCAGTACAAGCGAGTGCCATACAGAGAGATTCCGGCCGCGGCCTCCGCGGTGGACGGAGACCGGTTCTTTGACTTTATTACGGAGAAGACGTATCGGCAGCGGTTCTCATTTTACAGGTACTTCGGAATCCGCATGGGCGATCTGCTCGCTGACGAGAGCTTTGCTGTCCGCAACAGACACAGAAAGGCACTGTTTGCGCCTTCCGTTCCATGCGTGGAGCTGAAGCGGAAGATCAGGACGGGGCTTAAGAATGCCGCAGGTATAAGAAGGAGACAGGAAAAATGAAGATCGGTATTGTGACGGTCTATGAGGCAGCAAATTTCGGTTCATATCTGCAGGCGTTTGCACTCTGGCGGACGCTTGCGGAGATGGGACACGACGCGCGATTTATCATAAATGAGCACCCCGACGTGCCCTACCGCAGGCAGTTCTATCATTATCCGGTGAGCCGGAGAAGTCTCCGTCATCCGATCGATGTTCTGCGCGAGTACAGGGATGGCAGGGTCCGCTGCCGCGCATTCGAGAAGGAGGTGGCGCGTCTTCCTCTCATAGACATGAAGGACGTCGAAAGCCTTGACCGTGTCATTATCGGAAGCGACGAGATCTGGAATGTGACCATGCGATGCTTTACGAGCCCGTTCTATTATGGCAAAGACATGCCGCGGCGCATGACCTACGCAGTCAGCGCGGGCCGCGCGGAGGTACGCGACTTCGATCAATTTCCGGAGCTTCGGGAGCTGATGCGCGGCGCGACCCCGCTTCTTGTGAGAGACCGCCATACGGCTGAGGTCGTGGAAGGCATCACGGGGCAGAAGACGAAGATTGTCTGCGATCCGACGCTGCTGCTGCCGGTCAGTGAATTTACGGCGGAGCTTCATGACCTGTACCTCGAAGAGCACAAATATATCCTGGTCTATTCGTATCCGGGATATTTCACGGAGCAGGCGGTGACGTATATCCGTCAGTTTGCGAAGGAGGAGCACCTCTCCATCGTTTCCGCGTGCTTCTACCTCCCACGACAACCTTCCATGGGACGATCTTCTCGATCCTAAATCACCGGCAGTTCATTTCCATGCCGTCCGGAATCAAGGTCACGCAGATCCTGGATACGCTCGGGCAGAAGAGTGCAATGTTCGAAAGAGAAGACAGTTATCGGGATTTCGTCCGGAAAATGAAGACTCCGAGGAACTATGAGGAGACGGAACGGACAATCGGGCAGCTCAGGAAAGAAGGAAAAGGGGCACTCGCGGACGCGCTTGCCGGAAAGGAAGAGAGCCATGGGTGATCTGGTCAGTGTCATTATTCCGGTCTACAAGGTGGAGCAGTATCTCGAGCGCTGCGTAAGGAGCGTCACGAGTCAGACCTATGACAATCTTGAGATTCTGCTCATTGATGACGGTTCGCCGGATCGGTGCGGGGAGATGTGCGATTCATTTGCGGCGGAGGACAGACGAATCCGGGTAATCCATCAGAAGAACGGGGGGCTGTCTGCGGCGAGAAACACAGGAATCGATGCCTCGTCCGGGCAGTGGCTTTTCTTCATTGATTCTGATGACTTCATCCACAGGGACTGCATCGGGAAACTCCTTGCGGCAGCGGAGACGAGCGGTGCGGACATTGCATCGTGCGGATTTGAGAAGACAGAGGATGATACGATCCGCGGGGATGTCCGTTTTCCGGCGACGGAGGTCATTTCGAGAGACGAGGCGATGCGGCGGCTGTTTCTTGAGGAGGACACGAGCTTTGCGTGGGGAAAGATCTATCGAAGAGAGCTCTTTCAGGGCATCCGTTTTCCGGAGGGGAGGACGTTCGAGGACCTCGCGACGACGCATCTCCTGGTGAACCGGTGCCGCGAGGTGGCGTGTGTCAGCGCGCCTTATTACGGCTACTTTCGGAATCCGGCGTCCATTTCTCACGCGCTGAATGCAGAGAGTCAGTACAACGTGCTTCTTGCCTGGATTGACCGGTACCGGTTCTGCCGGGAGCACTACGAATCTCTGACAAAACATTGTCTTGCGCAGATGACGCACTATTACCTGCTCGTCTGCAGCTATTCGCGTCCCGGCGAGCCGTATATCCGCATGGCACGGGGCCTCGTTTCCCCCTGTATTCGGGAAATGAGCGGCGCTGCGGCCGGGAAGGAGAAACTGAAGCTTATGATCGTTCGTATCTTTCCGGGAATCTATCCGGTGAGGAACGCGCTAAGGAGGCACGCATGAAGTTTTCTGAGAAGGTGAAAAGAAAAATCGATGTCGAGCTTATGAGCCGGCTCCATATCATGAGCAGCACGGAGACGATCCGGTATGTCCTCTCAAAGAACTGCTCCGTGTCGCGGTTCGGGGACGGGGAGTTCAAGCTCATGTGCGACCACAAGGACCTGCGCTTCCAGCCCTACAGCGATGAACTCAGGGTGAGGATGGAGGACGTGCTGAAAAACAGGCCGGATGACCTGCTTCTCTGTGTGCCCTACGGCATGAACCATGTGAGGCTTTATAACGACCGCGCGGAGGAGTTCTGGAAGAACTGGCGATGGTTCCATCTGCCGGAGACGGCCGCAATGCTGCGGGATTTCTGCGGAAATTATACGTTCGGCGATACACTGGTCACGAGACCGTACATCGACTACCGGAACGCGGACAATGCGAAGACTGTCTTCCCGATGCTGGAGGAGCTCTGGAAGGGCAGAGACATCCTTCTCGTCGAGGGAAAAGAGACGCGGATGGGAATCGGCAATGATCTGCTCGACGGCGCAAGGAGCGTAAAGAGAATACTGGGGCCGGGGAAAAATGCATTTTCCGTCTACGACGGGCTGCTTCAGGCGGTTCTGTCAAACTGGCACGGCGAGCTTGTGCTGCTGGCCCTGGGACCGACGGCCACTGTCCTTGCCTGCGACCTGTGCCGGCAGGGGATCCGGGCGCTCGACGTCGGTCATATGGACATCGAGTATGAGTGGTACCGGTCCGGCGCGAAGGACAAGACGCTGATTCGCGGGAAGTACGTCAATGAGGTTCCGGACAACGTCGCGACAGAGGAGTGCCGTGACGCGCGGTATCTGTCTCAGATCATCGCGACCGTTGAATAAAGGCGGAATATATAAACCATGCGGAATCTTGAGGAGATTCCTCGCTGAATAAAGGAATTGTATGATAGGAATCGATGTATATGCGGCTGCGCTGACCGTTTTTTTCGGGTATGACGCGGCGACCGCTCTTTATGAAAAAAAGAAGCACAGCACAATGGGACGGCTTGAGGATCCGAAGGCGCATGCGCAGGCTGTGGCCGGTATCTGCCGGAAATGGGCCGTGAAGACGCCGGTTCTCCGGATCAGGAAGCCGTGCAGGTATCTTCTTATCGACCGGATACGCGGCAGATACGGAAAGACGATGGTGCAGAGCTGGCAGCGGGCCGGCTGTATCCTGGGGCTTCTTGATGCCGGCGGCCGGGAAAATGAAGATGCGGCGGAGCGGGCAATGTCCGCCTGTCTTAAGGAGAACGGGACATGGTCTTTCCCGGTGAATCGGATCGACTATGCAATGCTCGCGTACGCCGTTCTTAGGGCGGAGAGGAACCCTGCGCGCATAAAGCCGGCGATGGACGCGATGCTGAACTGTCTGAATGACAATCTCTGCGCGGACGGTATGCTCAGCTACTCCGTTGGAAAGACGGGAAGAAAGCGCTTTGTCGATACACTCGGCCTCGCCTGTCCGTTCCTCGCGAGGTACGGACGGGTGTATGGAAAGCCGGAATATATGACCCTTGCCGTACATGAACTCGGAACATACCGGGAGAGGGGCCTCGTGCAGGGACTCCCCATGCACTGCTACGATGCGGAGAGCGGTCTTCCGATCGGCATTATCGGCTGGGGAAGAGGCGCGGGCTGGTATATGCTCGGCCTTTCCGATACAATGGATGAGCTGCCTGACGGGGATGAAAAACATGAGGTCCGCGGATGGCTCATCGAGGAGGCCGACCGCCTGATGGCCTTTGAGCGGAAGGACGGCGGATTTTCCGCGACATTGCAGACTATGGAGCAGTATGAGAGCTCCGCAACGGCCATGCTCGGCTATGTCTACGCGCATCTCGCGGATATTTCCGGAGAGAAAAAGTACCGGGACGTCGCGGAGCGGTGCCTCGGGCGTCTCCGCCTCGCGACGCGCGGAGACGGCGCTGTCGACGAGTGTCAGGGAGACACAATCGCTCCGGGCATCATGTCCGAGCGGTATGCGGAGATGCCCTTTGCGCAGGGAATGACGCTGCGGCTCATCGCAGCCCTTGCGCAAAGGGCACACTGAGAGAAAGGAAATTCAAGTTTGTCTGAAGAAAAAAGTACGCCCCGGAATACATCCGGGGGAAGCCGGACAGGCAATGTCCTGAAAAATATTAAATTCGGAACGATCAATCAGATCGCGTCCATTCTGCTGAATCTGATCAGCCGGACCGTCTTTGTGCGGGTGCTTGGTGCCTCGTACCTCGGTATTAACGGTCTCTTCTCGGATGTGCTGCAGATGCTGTGCCTCGCGGACCTCGGCCTCAATACCGCGATGGTGTATAGCTTCTACCGGCCGCTCGCAGAAAATGACCACGCGAAGGTCACATCGCTTGTGCAGTTCTACAAGAAGGTCTACAACTGGATTGCATTCGTTGTCGCTGCCGTCGGTCTTCTGCTGGTCCCGTTCCTGCAGTACATTGTCAACCTGGACCAGGGAATGCCGTACCTGAAGCTCTACTACCTGTTCTTCCTCGCGGATACGGTCATTTCTTATCTCTTTGTGTATAAGACGAGTATCCTGAATGCGGACCAGAAGAATTACTATATTTCCTTCTACACGACGATCTTCACGATTCTGAAGATGATCTGCCAGGTCGTGCTGCTGATCACGACGCACAACTACTTCACATACCTGATCTGCCAGATCGTCGGAAGCTTCGCTATCAACTACTTTGCGTCGCGGAAATCGCAGCAGCTTTATCCGTATATTACAGAGAAGGCGGCCCCGCTCTCGCACGAGGAGAAGAAGAGCATCTGGGAAAATATCAAGTCGGTCTTCATTTACAAGGTGTCGAGCGTTCTCATGAACGGAACGGACAACACGCTGATCTCTATTCTTGTCGGAACGGTATGGACAGGGTATTATTCTAATTACAACCTGATTACGAACGGTGTCGGGAATTTCGTAAATATTATCTACAGCTCATCGACGGCGAGTATCGGCAATCTTGTTGTGACAAGTGATAAAAAGAAGCGCGTAGAGGTCTTCCGTTCTCTGCAGGCAGTCAGTCTGATCATTACGACGTTCACGACGATCTGCTTCACGCTCCTGTTCAGCGATTTGATGCATGTCTGGCTGGGCGACAGCTATGTTCTTGACAACGTCATTCTGACATCCATCATGATCAACTATTACCTGAGCGGTGTGCTTCATCCGATCTGGTCCTACCGAGAGGCGACCGGACTCTACAGGCAGACGAAGTATATTATGCTGATCTGCGCGATCGAGAATATCGGCCTCTCGATCCTTATGGGAATCTACATGGGAATGGCCGGTGTCCTCTTTGCGTCCGCGATTTCGCGTCTCACGACCTACTTCTGGTATGAGCCGAAGATTCTCTTCAAGGAATATTTCGGCGTGAGCACAAAGATCTTTTATCTGCCGCTCATACGGAATGTCCTGCTGACGCTCGGCGCGGCGGCGGTGATTTATTTCATAACGTCCTTTATTCACGTAAACAGCTGGGGTATGCTTTTCGTGAAGGCAATCATTGTGGCGGTGCTTTCTCTTATCACTGTCATTCTTGTCTATTCGAGGACGGACGGCTACAAGCTGCTCTATAACCGCATTATGGGACGCCTGAAGAGAAGATGAACTGTATGTCTGTATTGGAAATGCTCTGGCGCCTCTGATTGCGCCAGAACAGGTGAGGACATATATAAACAGCGTCATACCTGCATTTGATGCAGAGAGAAAGGAAAAGACATGAAGGTCGGCATCGTTACGATCTACGATCTGACAAATTACGGGAACCGGCTTCAGAACTACGCGACGGTCAACTATCTCCGTCGGCACGGCATCGAGGCTGACACGCTGGTCGTGAGAGAGCGGAGTCTCGCAGGGGACCTGAAGAATGTTTATCATCGATTTTTGGGCGGGAGCTCCTATGTTCCGTGGGATCTTAAGCAGGAGACGGCTGAATATGCTGAGAGCCTGAGACCGCTCCTTCGGGCACGGTATGACAGGTTTCTTGCATTTTCCAGAAAATATACTTATATCAGGCACGTCTCTTACCGGAAGGAAATGAGAGGCTCCCTGAACAGGTCCTATGACTATTTTATTGCAGGGAGCGACCAGCTCTGGAACCCGGACATGGGCCACGCGCAGCCGCCGCAGTTCCTTGCATTTGCCGAGCCTCGGAAGTGTCTGAGCTGGGCAGCGAGCTTCGGCGTCGATGAGGTCCGGTACCGGCGAGACGAGGTCGTCAGAGGTCTTAAGCACATTCCGGTTATTTCCGTGCGGGAGGAGAGCGCAAAGAAAATCGTGCGGGACCTCGCCGGAAAGGATGCAGAGGTCCTCATCGATCCGACCCTGATGCTCGGGCCGGATGCGTGGGATGAGATCGCGTCGCTCCCTGAGGGCGTTGACCCGGATACGCCGTATCTTCTCACGTATTTTATCGGAGGACGGAGCGCGGAGACGGACGAGCGAATACGTGAGATCGCAAATGAGAACGGCCTTGCGGTCCGGCACCTGCTGTCGGAGGATGAGCCGGAGCTCTATGCGGCGGATCCAGGAGAGTTCGCAGGCCTCATTAAGCACGCGTCTCTCATTATGACCGATTCGTTTCACGCGAGTGTATTCTCGATCCTCTACGGCCGGCCGTTCCTCGTGTTCCGCAGGGAAGGCTTCGGCGGCGAGCTCATGGGACGGATCGGGACGCTCCTGAAGACGTTTCATCTGGAGGACAGATACGCGGGCTCAGGTGTCCCGGACCGTATCATGACCTGTGACTTTGCGGAGGCTCACAGCATTCTCGCAAGGCAGCGGGAGAAGACAGATGCCTTTCTTAACCGCGCATTGCGAACAGATGTCTTTCAATAAGGCGCGTTTTTGTGTACAATAGTGCTCAGACCTGCGGTGACGGACCGGCTCATAAAGAGCACCTCTTAAGATGGTTTCACCCGCGGACATTCTCCGCGGCTCATATACATACATTTATTCAGAGAAAAATTCCAGGAGGAAAAGAAAAATGGTCAACACTACACTGGTGATTATGGCGGCCGGTATCGGATCCAGATTTGGAAAGGGCATCAAGCAGCTTGCGCCGATGTCTCCAAATGGCGAGATTATCATGGATTACTCGATCTATGACGCGAAGCGGGCAGGTTTCAATAAGGTTGTCTTCATTATCCGGAAGGATATTGAGCAGGAGTTTAAGAGCGTTATTGGTGACCGGATCCGCGGAGCGATTGATGTCGACTACGTGTTCCAGTCCATCGATGATCTACCGGAGGGCTTCACGGTTCCGGCGGGACGCACGAAGCCGTGGGGAACTGGCCAGGCGGTTCTCTGCTGCCGCGGCGTTGTTAATGAGCCGTTTGCAATCATCAATGCGGATGACTATTACGGGCGAGAGGCATTCGAGAAGCTGCATGACTTCCTGGTCAACTCGTATGAGAAGACGGAGGACGGGAAGCTCCACATGGCGATGGCGGGCTTTATTTTAAAGAACACGCTCAGCAAGAGCGGAACGGTCACGCGCGGCATCTGCGTGGGTGAAGACGGAAAGCTGCAGCGGATCGTCGAGACGACCGGCATCAAGGAAGAAGACGGAAAGATTATCTGCGACAATCCGGAGGTTGAGTCCTGGGTCAATAGAGACAGTCTTGTGTCTATGAATATGTGGGCGGCAGGTCCGGAATTCATCGAGGTTCTTCACAATGGCTTCCGTGAGTTCCTTGCAAGCGGAGAGGGAGATCCGATGAAGAAGGAATATCTCGTGCCGAACGTCGTCGGTGATCTGCTGCGTGAGAAGAAGGCAGATGTTGCGATTCTTCCGACACAGGATTCATGGATTGGCATCACCTATCATGAGGACCTTGCGCTTGCGCAGGCCGGTTTTGCGAAGATGATCGCGGACGGAAAATACCCGGAGAAGCTCTGGGAAAAGTGACACAGATCCTGACAGCAAACACTCAGGATCCGGGAAAAGAAGGTATCATAAAGAATGACAAATGCAGGAAACATCGGGACGCAGGGCCCGAAGACATCCGGGAGCGGTTCTGACACGGTCCGTCTCGGAAATGTATTCCGTGAGCTGTGGTCGGGGCTTCCGACCATCGTGCTCGCGGCGGTTATCGGGGGAATGATTGCGCTCCTCGGCACTATATTTCTGATCACACCGACCTACAAGTCGACGACCAGCCTCTATGTCATGTCCAATGAGGAGAAGTCGACATCTGTCAACAACACAGATCTGCAGGCAGGAACACTTCTCACGAAGGACTATGAGGAAATCATCAAGAGCCGCGAGGTCATCGAGGAGGCGCTCACAAGTCTTGATATCGACAGCGACTACAGCTCAATCCTGAAGGACCTCTCGGTGAGCACGCCTGATGACACGCGTGTCATCTATATATCGGTTACTTATACGGACCCGTACACGGCGGCCGATATCGCAAATGCAGTGCGCCGCGCCGCGATTCAGCGGATCCAGTCGATTATCGACGTGAAGACGGTCAAGGTCGTGTCGGACGCAAACGTTCCGGTTCACAAGGAGGGCCCGAGCTACTCGAAGGCCGCTCTGGTCGGTGCATTTGCAGGTGCCCTTCTTGCCGTCATCATCCTCGTGATCATGGCTCTTGCCAATGACACGATCCGCACGGGCGATGATATCGAGAAATACCTGCACATCAGTCTTCTCGGCACCATTCCGATCGCGGAGGGCGAGAAGCGGTCAAAGAAGGTTTATCACAGAAAGCGCGGAGGCGGCAGAGCATGAAGAGTGTCACGCTGAATCTCAGAAAGAATGATTACCAGATTGAGGAGGCGTTCAAGGCGCTGCGGACCAACATCCAGTTCTGCGGCGAGCGTGTCAAGGTGATTGATATCACGAGCTGCACGCCGGATGAGGGAAAGAGCTCCGTCTCACTTCGCCTCGCGAAGTCCCTCGCGGAATCGGGGAAGAGAACGCTCTATCTCGATGCGGACATGCGAAAGTCTACGCTTGCCGGGAAAATTGATGCCGGCGGTGAAGAGATCTATGGCCTGTCCTATGTCCTGTCCGGGCAGACGGGGCTCGAGGAGTGCCTTCTGAAGACGCAGTATCCGAACCTTTACCTGATTGCGGCGGGCAAGTTCCCGCCGAATCCGGCAGAGCTTCTGGACAGCCGTGTCTTCATTTCCCTGATCGATGCGCTCCGCGGAGCGTTCGACTATGTTTTGATTGACACGCCGCCTCTTGCGAATGTCATCGACTCCGCGATCGTTGCGAGGGAGTGCGACGGCGCCGTGCTCGTCATCGAGGCAGGCACGGTCGGCTATCGTTTCGCGCAGGATATTCTGGCCCAGCTTGACCGCTCGGCCTGCCCGGTCCTCGGCGCCGTCCTCAATAAGGTTGACATGAAGAGAACCGGAAAATATTATGGTAAATATTACGGCAAGTATTACGGTGCACAGAAAGCATCCGGAGACAGCGCATCTTCTCCGGAGGAAAGCGGGGCTGAACATTCATGAGTAAGAAAGTAGTAACGGTAATTCTGGCGGTCGTCGCGGTTTTGCTTATCGGCGTGACGGCGGTGGCGTATAAGTCCATGGACAGAAAGGCGCCGGTGATCTCATTTCCTGACGGGACGGCGGCCTATACGGACGGCGAGACGGACGACCAGCTTCTTCAGGGCGTGACGGCAAAGGACGATAAGGACGGAGATGTCACGAAGTCTCTTCGCGTGACCAGTATTATCGTGGCGAGCGACGGAAAGAGCGTCACGGTGTCCTACGCGGCGGAGGACAAGAGCCACAATGTCGCGACGGAAAAGAGAACGATGACCTACGGCGGCGCAAAGACGGGTGTGATCGAGTCCTCAGGCATCCGGGAGACGGCGGAGACCGCTGCCCCGGCCGACACGGCCGCGGAATCGGGAGCGGAATCTGTTGCAGAGTCGGCTGCCACGTCGTCCACTGCGGCCACAGAGTCTGCTGATCAGGAGTCGGCGGCTGCTGCGCAGGAGGAGGCTGATATCGCGGCCCTTCCGGCAGGCGATCCGTCCATCCGCCTCACGCAGCACTATGTGACGCTCGCGAAGGGAGATACGTTTGATTACCGGCCGTACATTGCCTCTGTGTCCGACGACACGGACTCGGAGACGACGCTGTGGCAGCACATCAATGTCTCGGGAAAGCCGGACATGAACACGCCGGGAACCTATCAGGTCACCTACACGGTGTCGGATAAGAGCGGCAACACGAGCAACAGCGCGGTCCTCAATGTGACTGTGCAGTGAGTGAGGCAGACATCAGATAATCGCTGAACGGCCATCAGGGCCGGCGCGGAATATAACTGGATTTGGTAAAGGTCACCCGGGAGCGGGTGGCCTTTTTTAATAAGTCCCGGTCGCAGTTCGCCGGGACTTATTTTTATGCCACGATGTTAAGTAATGATTGACTTTGAGTTTATCCGTAGTATAATGGCCCGTGGCGCAAAAGTTTAGTGTCAGCATATTTTATGTTTATTATCTGTTAAATCAATGTAAAGCCCGCCGCGGCGGCAGGCAGCGGGTGTATAACGGAGGAAGGAGCAAAAAAGTGGCAGCCAGGCAGATGAATGAGGACATCGGCCGGAAGATCAAGAACCTCAGGCTCCGGAACGGACTGACGCAGCAGGAGCTGGCCGACCGGGCGGAGCTGACGAAGGGGTTCATTTCCCAGCTGGAGAGAGGGCAGGTATCACCATCCGTCGAGTCGCTTCTCGATCTGATCGAGATTCTCGGGTCGACGCCCGCGGAGTTTTTCTCGGAGGGCGAGGAGGAGCAGGTCGTCTTTGGGACGGGTGATTATTTCGAGAAGGTCGATGAGGCCGGCAACAGCCGGAAATGGATCGTCCCGAACGCGCAGAAGAACCAGATGGAGCCGCTTCTTGTCGTCGTCCAGCCGCATGCGACGCTCGAGGAGGACAACCCGCATGTCGGCGAGGAATTCGGCTACTGCCTGAGTGGGCGGCTTGCGCTTTACCTCGGTGACAAGGTTTATCACGTGAAGGCAGGAGAGAGCTTCTACTATCAGGCGAAGACGCGGCACCGGATCGCAAATCCGGGCGCAAAGCCGGCGAAATTTCTGTGGATCAGCACTCCTCCGATGTTTTAAAGGAGCAAATCAGGGGCAGGTATGAAAACGATGGAAAATGAAAACATTATCGAACTGAAGCATGTCACTAAGGTCTTCGCCGATGACGGCTACAAGGCGGTCAGCGACTTCAACCTCGAGGTGAAGCGCGGCGAATTCGTCACCTTTCTCGGCCCGTCCGGCTGCGGCAAGACGACGACGCTGCGCATGATCGCGGGCTTTGACATCCCGTCGAGCGGTGAGATCCTTCTGAACGGGTCTCCGATCACGGACCTTCCGCCGTACAAACGGCCGATCAACACCGTCTTTCAGCGGTACGCGCTGTTTCCGCACATGAATATTCATGACAATATCGCCTACGGCCTCCGCCAGAAGAAGACGCCGAAGGACGTGATCGACCGCAAGGTCCGGCATGTCCTCGACCTCGTCGATCTCGCGGGCTTCGAGAACAGGCGCGTATCGACGCTCTCCGGCGGCCAGCAGCAGCGAATCGCCATCGCGCGGGCCCTCGTCAACGAGCCGGAGATCCTGCTTCTCGATGAGCCGCTCGGCGCGCTCGACCTCAAGATGCGCCAGGAAATGCAGATCGAGCTGAAGGACATGCACGACAAGCTCGGCATTACGTTCATTTACGTCACGCATGATCAGGAGGAGGCGCTCACGATGTCCGATAAGATCGTCGTCATGAGCGAGGGCAAGGTGCAGCAGATCGGCACGCCGGAGGACATCTACAACGAGCCGAAGAATGCCTTTGTCGCCGACTTCATCGGTGAATCCAACATTTTCAATGGCATCATGACCGGGAAAATGAAGGCCCGCTTCGGAGGCGGCGAGTTCACCTGCGTCGACGACGTGGCCGAGGGCACGCATATCACGGCGGTCGTGCGGCCGGAGGACATCACGCTGACGGACCCTGAGCACGGCATGGTGAGGGGCGAGGTCACATCGGTCATCTTCAAGGGCATCCACTACGAGATCACGGTTCAGTCCGGAAAGAACGAGTATGTCGTTCAGTCGATTAAGAACGCGAAGGTCGGCTCCACGGTCGGCATGGTCATCGAGCCGGACGGCATCCACATCATGCTCGCGGAGGACCACACAAATATCTTCTTCGCCGACTTCAACGAGAAGTTCCGCCTCGCCTACAACGGGAAGGAGATTCCGACGAGCGTCACGAGGATCATTCCGGGAAGCCGGCGGCTTGAGGACGGCACCCTTGTCGACGCGGCGGGAGAGACGGTCAATCCGGAGAGAATCCGCGTGAAGATCGCGATCCGGCCGGAGGACATCGAGATGTCGGACGACGCGGATGCGGGCCTTGTGGAGGGCAACATCGCGAACCTCATTTACACGGGCGACCACTACAGCTATGTCATCCACACGGACCTCGAGCAGGACTTCGTCGTCAATGACGAGTACCTCTGGAACATGGGTGACCGCGTGAGTCTCATCATGCCGGTCGACAAGATGACATTTACCTACAGCAGAAAGTAAACGGAGGCGGATATGAAATTTTCAAGAAAAAGCCTTGGCATTCCTTATCTCGTGTTCCTCGTGCTGTTCGTCGTCCTGCCGCTCATCGTCCTGTTCTGGTACGCATTTACGGACGGGACCGGCCATTTCACGGTGACGAATTTTACGGGATTCTTCACGGACCCGAATGCGCTCGGAACGCTGCTCTACAGCTTCGCGATCGCGGCGGTCACAACGGCGGTATGTCTTCTTCTCGCCTATCCGACGGCGTATTTTCTCGCGACGAGCCGCCTGAAGTCAAAATCAGTCATTGTCATGATCTTCGTCATGCCGATGTGGATCAATTTCTCGCTCCGCATCACGGCCCTGAAGGAGGTCCTGACGGTGATCGAGGGGAACCTCGCGATGCACCCGTTCCTCAATTCGGTCATCGGCATGACGTACGACTTCCTGCCGTTCATGATCCTGCCGATCTATACGACGATCTCGCGTCTTGACGGCGCACTCACGGAGGCGGCGATGGACCTCGGGGCTGACCCGCGGACGACATTTCTCACCGTGACGCTTCCGCTCTCGGTGCCGGGCATCATCAGCGGTGTCTCGATGGTTTTCCTGCCGGCGATGACGAACTACGTCGTCCTCGACATGCTCTACAACAGCACCTATATCATGGGCTCGCTCATCGGAAGCTACTTTGCTGCCTACAACTGGAACGGAGGCTCCATGATCGCCCTTATCCTGCTCGCCATCATTTGCCTGTTCACACTTCTGACGGGAGATGACGGAGAGGAGGATGCGCAGAGAGGAGGCGCGCTGCTGTGAAAAATGAAATTTTAAAGCGCGTATTTCTCGCGCTCATGCTGATCCTTCTGTACCTGCCGATCCTGATTCTGGCGGTGTACAGCTTCACGGACGCGACGAACATCGGCGCAATCCGCGGGTTCTCACTGCACAACTATGTGACATTATTCACGACGCCGGAGCTCACGGGCATGATCGCAGGCACGCTCGCGCTTGCGTTCGGCTCGGCCGCGATCGCGACCTTCCTCGGGACGATCGGCGCGATCGGCTCGTTCTACTCAAAGAAGCGCGTCTCCGGTGCGATTGGCCTCTTAAACCAGGTCCCGGTCGTCAACGCGGATGTCGTCACAGGCTTTTCGATCTGCATCCTTCTGGTCGTCGTTCTCGGCGTCAGCAAGGACACGTTCATTCCGCTCGTCGTGGGCCACGTGACGCTGTGCGCGCCGTTCGTGTACCTTAGCGTCATGCCGAAGCTCCGCCAGCTCGATCCGAGCTCCTACGAGGCGGCGCTCGATCTCGGCGCGACGCCGTTCCGCGCCCTGACGCAGGTCGTCATCCCGCAGCTCGTCCCGGGCATTATCTCCGGGGCGGCGCTCGCCGTTACGCTCTCGCTCGATGATTACTTCATCGCGACCTACACGAAGCCGGCGACATTCGACACGATCAGTACCTACGTCGTCAACGCGACGAAGGGCTCGCAGACGACGATCAAGACCGCGCTCTGGGCCCTGTCCACGGTCATCTTTGCGATCGTCGTGCTGATTGTCGTACTGATGAACGTGCGGTCAGCCCGCGCTGAGAAAGGAGTCATCCATGGCGAAGACAAGTGAAATGAAGCATTTGCCGCAGCCTTCGGGTATCCGGAGGAATAAGCGGACGGGGCACGCAGGCCGTGCATTTGCCATTGGTCTTGCGGCAGCTCTCGCGGCCGGCCTCCTTTCCGGCACGGCCCTCACGGCAAGGACCGTCTCCGCGTCATCCGTCCCGGAGGTCACGCTCCGCGTCTGCAACTGGGAGGAATATATCGACACCGGCGACTGGGACGAGGATGAGACCATCCATCTGCCGGACGGAGACATCATCGGAAAGCAGTCCATGGTGAAGGATTTCGAGGACTGGTACCTGAAGACGTACGGTGTCAAGGTCAATGTCGAGTACTCGACATTCGGCACAAATGAGGACCTCTACAACATGCTGACGCTCGGCGACGTCTACGATGTCGTCTGTCCGTCCGACTACATGTTCATGAAGCTCATGAGCGAGGACGCGCTCGTCCCGCTCTCGGACAGCTTCTTCGACACGTCGGACCCGAACAACTATTATATAAACGGTGTCTCACCCTACATCAAGAACATCTTTGATACAAAGTCCATCGGCGGCGAGAATTGGTCGAAATACGCGGCCGGCTATATGTGGGGCGTGACCGGCGTCGTCTACAACCCGAAGGCCGTCACGGAGGACGAGGCATCCACGTGGACGCTCTTTGACAATCCGAAGTTCAAGAGGAGAATTACGATCAAGGACAATGTCCGCGACTCCTACTTCATGGCTGTCGGCGCGCTGAAGTCAAAGCTTCTCACGTCCGACTCGTTCCTCAATGATCCGGACTACTCGCAGAACCTGGAAAATGAGATGAACGACACGTCCCCGGAGATGATTAAGAAGGTGCAGAATTATCTGCAGAACGTGCAGGGCAATGTGTACTCATTTGAGACGGATTCGGGCAAGGCGGACATGATCACGGGCAAGGTGCTCGCGAACTACCAGTGGTCCGGCGACGCGGTCTACACGATGGACCAGGCGGACGAGGACAACTTCGAGCTCGACTTTGCGGTCCCGAAGGAGTCGACGAATATTTACTTCGACGGCTGGGTCATGCTGAAGAAGGGCATCAATGGAGATTCCGAGAAGCAGAAGGCCGCGGAGGCGTTTATTAACTTCCTGTCGCGCCCGGACAACGCGATCCGGAACATGTACTACATCGGCTACACGTCTGTCATTTCCGGCGGAGAGAGCCCGCTCATCTATGAGTACCTCGAGGACCGGTACGGGGCGAAGGACGGCGACACGGACACAGTGCCGTACGACGTGAATTACTTTTTCTCAAAGGACGGGACGGGCGATTATGTCCTGACAGTCCCAAAGGAGCAGACGAAGAGGCAGCTCTTTGCGCAGTACCCGGACGGCGGTACGATCGCGCGCTCATCGATCATGGTGTACTTTGATCAGGCGCAGAACAAGGCGATCAACCAGATGTGGGTCAATGTCCGGTGCTTCAACATAAACAGAACGCCGTGGTGGGGCAGAATACTCACGGCCGCGGCGCTTGCAGGACTTGTGTATCTTGCCATCCGGAAGGTTCGGGCAGGCCGTGCGGAGAAAAAGCACAGAGACGCGCAGAACCTGAGAAAGGCGCTGTGAAAGCCTTCCCGATCGATACGGGAGCGACAAGTCATGCATCATGTGCCGTCCCGGTATCCGGGGCGGCATACTGGCATGCGGAAGGCGAATTTACCGGCCCTGCTGTCCCTTCTTCCACTGAAGCGGAGAGAGGCCGTAGACGCTCTTAAACGCGCGTGAGAAATGGAGCTGGTTCGGGTAGCCGACGAGCTCTCCGATCTCCTTCACGGACTTATTGGTGAGCTTCAGGAGCTCGGCGGCCTTGATCATGCGGTAGCTGATCAGGAACTGCTGCGGCGAGGAGCCGACCGTCTTCTTAAAGAGACGGCTGAAGTAGGTCCGGCCGAGGCCGGAGTGCTCCGCGATCTCCTCGACGGAAATATCATTCATAAAATTGTTTTCAATGTACTGCAGGGCTTCGTGAATATAGAAGTCCTGCATTTTATTTCCCGTCGTGTAGGTCGGGCGCTGGACGGACCGGACCAGATAATCGAAGAAGAGATAGAG
>OMYS01000031.1 GCA_900315305.1 uncultured Eubacteriales bacterium | reverse complement strand
CTCCTCGTAGCCGACATAGCCCGGCGGCGAGCCGATCAGCTTGGACACGCTGTACTTCTCCATATACTCCGACATATCGACGCGGATCATGTTCTGCTCAGAGCCGAACACGGTCTCAGCCACCGCCTTGGACAGCTCAGTCTTGCCGACGCCGGTCGGTCCCAGGAACAGAAAGCTTCCCGTCGGACGGTTCGGGTCCTTGAGACCGACGCGCCCGCGCCGGATCGCTCCGGAGACTGCCCGGATCGCCTCTTCCTGGCCGATTACGCGCTTATGAAGCTCCTTCTCAAGATGCATGAGCCGTTTTGACTCCGTCTCTGCGAGCTTTGCAACCGGAATTCCGGTCCAGTCCGCCACAGTCTCCGCGACTGTCTCCTCTGTCTCAACAAGCGCGTGGCTTCCGCTCCTTCTGCGTCTTACGTGCCGCTTCTCCAGCTTCTGCTCGAGAGCCGACTGCTCGTCCTGCAGAACCTTTGCCTGATCAAAATTACCGAGAAGGACCGCGTCCTCCTTGGCCGTCTTCAGCATCGCGAGCTTTTCATTTTCATCATCGCGGTCTGACTCCTTCTGCACGTCCTTCTGGCCGTGCTTTCTTCCATAATCGCCGATCCGCACTCTCGATGCGCTCTCGTCGATCAGATCAATGGCCTTGTCCGGAAGCCGTCTGTCATTAATGTAGCGTTCAGAGAGCCGGACGGCGGCCGTGAGCGCCTCGTCCGTAATTGTCACGCCGTGGTGCTTCTCATAGTAGGGACGGAGTCCCTTGAGAATCCCGATGGCCTCTTCCTCTGTCGGCTCCTCGACGGTGACCGGCTGGAAGCGTCGCTCAAGCGCGGTGTCCTTTTCGATGTGTTTTCTGTACTCATCGATGGTCGTCGCTCCGATGATCTGTATCTCTCCGCGCGAGAGGGCCGGCTTCAGGATATTGGACGCATCGAGAGCCCCCTCTGCGCCGCCTGCCCCGATAATCGTGTGCAGCTCATCGATGAAAAGAAGGATATTTTTATTTTCCGCGACCTCGCGGATCACATTTTTAATCCGCTCCTCGAATTCGCCGCGGTATTTTGTCCCCGCAACCATGCCGGACAGATCGAGCATGACCAGCTTCTTTCCCTGCATGGAGTCAGGCACATCACCCGCTGCCATTCTCTGGGCCAGTCCCTCCACGACGGCTGTCTTGCCGACGCCGGGCTCGCCGATCAGGCAGGGGTTATTCTTTGTTCGCCGCGAAATGATCTCCATGACGCGGAGAATCTCGCGGTCTCTTCCGATCACCGGATCCAGCCTTCCCTGCGCCGCAAGCTTTGTGAGGTCACGGCTGTACTTGTTCAGCGTCGTTGTCTCCGGAGCTGCACCCTTCAGGAATTTCCCGTTCATCAGGTCCTCTGCATTGAGGCTCCCGTCCGTGTTCATGACGGCCAGCGTATCCGCAAACAGCTTCCGAATGTCAACGCCCATGGAATGAAGAAGCCGCGTGGCCACGCACTCTGTGTCCCGCAGCATGACGAGCAGAATGTGCTCCGTGCCAGCCTCATCGCTTCCGAGCATATCCGCGAGCTCCGCAGCGCCCTGGAGGACTGCTGTGCAGCGCGGAGAAAATCCCGGCTTCTCGTCGAGGGCAATGCCTCCCTCCGGAGCGACGAGGTCGTCGATCATCCGGGAGAGTCTCTCCGGATCAACCCCCGCGTCTGCAAGAAGGCTCGACGCAGCGCTCTGCGTCGCCTTCAGGAGCCCCGTCAGGAGATGCTCTGTCCCCGCATACCCCTGTCTGTGGTATGACGCGGCCCTGACCGCGTAGTCAATGGCCTTTCTGGCCTCATTTGTAAATTTACCTGTCATTCATATTCCTCGCAGATCTCATCAATGAGATCATGCACATCTTCTCTTGTTATATGTTTACAGCTGGCCTTCGCCAGAGCGATCGTCAGGTCGTTCCTGAGCTCCTGCATGGCCCTTGCCTTCTCCTTGTCGATGAAGACAACGGCTCCCCTGCGCCGGTCGACCGTGAGGAACCCTTCCTCCTTCAGGACAGAATACGCCTTGTTGACCGTGTGCATGTTAATGCCAATCTCCTGTGCCATATCACGGACGGACGGCAGACTGTCGCCCTCCCGCAGTTCATTTGTCGCGATCTGCATAATGATCTGCCTGCACAGCTGGCGGTAAATGGCCTCGTCGCTGTCAAAATCAATCTCTATATACATAGTATCGCCTCACCTTTGTGATATTGATACTATAACAAAGAATCCAGAGGCAAGCAACCCCTGGACTCTCTGTGTCATTAAAAATTCACGATATGACCGCTTGATCAGTCCTCCGGAGAAAACTGGTCCTTGCCTACGCCGCATACCGGGCAGACGAAATCATCCGGAAGATCCTCGAACGGAGTTCCCGGAGCGATTCCGTTATCAGGATCACCAACTTCCGGATCATACTCCCAGCCACATACGTCACATACATATTTCTTCATTTTGCTTTTCCTCCATATCGCTTTTGTGAAGCACATCTTGTTTCCCGGCCAAGCTGCCGGAAGCTGTCTTCATTATACCAAAGGCATGTTCGATACGAAAGCTATATTTCTGTAAAATGAAATCCCTTAAAACAGCGGAACGACCGCTCCGTCGTAGGTCTTATTGATGTAGTCACGGACCGTGTCGCTCTCAAGAGCCGCGATCAGAGCCTTCGTCTTTTCTGTGTTCTCGTCGCCCTTTCTGACCGCGACGACATTGCCGTAGGTCTTCGCGCCGAGGGACTCTGCGTCCTCAAGGGCGAGCGCGTCCTTCGTCGGGGACAGGCCCGCGTCGATCGCGTAGTTGCCGTTGATGACCGCGATGTCGAGGTCCTGCAGGGAGCGCGGAAGCTGGGCCGCCTCGATCTCCTGGATCTGCAGGTTCTTCGGGTTGTCCTCGATGTCCTTGACCGTCGCATTGATGTCCGCGCCGTCCTTCAGCTTGATCAGGCCATTGGCAGCCAGAAGATTCAGTGCGCGCGCCTCATTGGTCGCATCGTTCGGGACACCGACCGTCGCGCCGTCCTTCAGGTCATCAAGAGACTTTGTCTTGCCCGGGAAAATGCCGAACGGCTCATAGTGGATCGTAGCGACGCCGACGAGGTCCGTTCCGTTCTCGGAATTATACTCATCGAGATACGGCTGATGCTGGAAATAGTTGGCATCGAGATCTCCGGACGCAAGTGCCGCGTTCGGCTGAATATAATCAGAATATTCCTTGATATCAAGCTTCCAGCCCTTCGCCTCAAGAAGCGGCTTCGCCTGCTCCAGGATCTCCGCGTGCGGGCTCGGTGACGCGCCGACGACGATCGTCGTGTCTGATCCCGTCGCCTCCGGAATGTCACCGGCTGTGGATGATGCGGCTGATTCCGCAGTCGTCACAACACTTGCTGTATTTGCCGTGGACGCCGCCGCGGATGATGCCGTCGAACTACTGCTTCCGCAGCCCGCCAGTGTACCTGCCGCAAGGACTGCCGCGAGCACCGCTCCAAAAATCGTATTCTTTCTCATAATTTCTCCTCCTGTTCCTTTTATGTATATCGCGCGGCAAATGCCGCGTGTGCTTAAGGACTGCCTCCTGCCGTTGGCCATGCCCTGGCTCCCGCAGGATACATCCGTAAACCCTTGATAAATATACTTCTAAAATTCCTCGGCAAGCGGACGCTCCGTCCGAATTTCATCATTTTGCCGAAACGCGCCGAGCAGCGGCAGCTTACCGGATTCTGCGGTCCGATTTCTTGGAGAGCCGGCTTCCGGCCTCCTGAATCAGCTGTACGATGATAATCAGGATCACGACGGTGATCATCATGATCGTGACATCGTAGCGGTAGTAGCCGTACCGGATCGCAATGTCGCCGAGGCCGCCGCCTCCGACGAAGCCTGACATGCAGGAATATCCGACGACCGTCGTCAGGACGAGCGCCGCACCGAGAAGGAGCGACGGCTTCGCCTCCGGAAGCAGGACCTTCCAGATAATCTGCCAGTCGGACGCGCCCATCGACTTCGCCGCCTCAATGACGCCGTTGTCGACCTCTGAGAGCTCTCCCTCCACAACACGCGCGATGTACGGCGCGGCTGCGATCACGAGAGGCGGGATGACTGCCTTCGCGCCGAGCGTCGTTCCGACGATCGCTCTCGTCACCGGCATGACCATAATCAGCAGAATAATAAACGGAATCGAGCGGAAAATATTCGTGATCACGCCGACCACCGCGTTCACCCACGAGATCGGGTGAATGCCGCCCTTTCTTGTCACGACCAGCAGCACGCCGAGCGGAAGTCCGATCAGATAGCCGATCAGTGTCGATCCGAAGACCATGTACAGCGTCTCAATAAAGCCCTTGCCAAGCATTTGCCATGTCGCCGCATCAAGCGTCATTGCCGTCCACCTCCTCACATGGAATTCCGATAAAGCGGATATATTGCAGGATATCGCGCCTCTGCGTCTCATTTTCCGGAAGCTCAATCAGCATCTGGCCGCGCGCCGTTCCTCCGACATCTCTCGTCTCCGCGAACATGATATTGACCGGAGCCTTTGCGTGAAGCACGATATTGGAGATGACCGGCTCGCCGGACTGTCTGCCGTCAAATGAGAGGCGGTAAAGCTTTCCGGTTTTAAAATGAACATCCTGCACTGCATCGCCGAGGATCAGCTCCTTGCCGATCCGGCTCTTCGGCGCCATGAAGATGTCCGATACCTTTCCCTCTTCTGCAATCACACCTTTATCGAGGATCGCGACTCTGTCGCAGATCTGGGAAATGACATCCATCTCATGGGTGATGACGACGACCGTAATCCCCATCTCGCGGTTCAGCTTCTTAAGAAGCTCAAGGATCGACGCCGTCGTATTCGGATCGAGCGCCGATGTGGCCTCATCGCAGAGCAGCACCTTCGGATTGGCCGCGAGCGCACGCGCAATCGCGACTCTCTGCTTCTGGCCTCCGGAGAGCTGTGCCGGATAGGCCTGCTCCCGTCCCTCGAGCTCGACAATCTTCAGAAGCTCGCGGGCTCTTTTCTCTGCTTCCTCGCGCTTCACGCCCTGGATCTCGAGCGGGAAAGTCACATTCCGGAGAGCTGTTCTCTGCTCCAGCAGCTGAAACTGCTGAAAGATCATGCCCATCTGCCGCCTTGCGACCCGAAGCTGCGCGGGCGTGAGCTTCGACATGTCCTTTCCGTCGAAAATCACCTGGCCGCCGGTCGGACGCTCGAGATAATTGATACAGCGGACGAGCGTCGATTTCCCGGCCCCCGACAGGCCGATGATACCATATATTTCACCTTTTTCTATATCAATACTGACATCCCGGATCGCCTCGACCTCCGCCTTCGGACTGCCGAACGACTTCTGGAGATGACGTATGGAAATAATGGGTTCCGCCATTCCTTCTCCTTTTCCTATAGTTTCTATAGGTTTTTTGATGCTATGAGAATACCATTGAATTCTCATATAAGCAAATCAATTCTTTTGTGAGTTCTCAATAGATAAAATTTATATCCCTGCCGATCCTTCCTGTTTACGGCGCAAAAATGCGCAATACGCGCGCTCCCGCAAAGAGCACGTGTACTGCGCATACCGGCAGATCACGCCGCATCAGTCCTGCATTCTGCAGAACATTGATCACACCTCGTCGATCGCGTGACCGATATCGTGCCGCATATATTTATTGGCAAATGAAATCCGCTCTGTTGCGGCGTAGGCCTTCGCCCTCGCCTCCTTCAGTGTCGGAGCGAGTGCTGTGACAGCGAGAACACGGCCGCCATTTGTGACGATCTGACCCTTCTCGTTGAATTTTGTTCCCGCGTGGAACACAAATTCATCCTTTTTGCCCTCAAAGGTCTCAAGTCCGCTGATCGGGAAGCCGGTCTTGTAGCTGACCGGATAGCCGTCGGACGCGAGAACGACACACAGGCAGGCCTGATCGCTGAACTTCAGATCAATCTGATCGAGTGTCCCGTCGATGCACGCGTTAAAGACATCGACGATATCCGTCTCCAGTCTCGGGAGAACGACCTGCGCCTCCGGATCGCCGAAGCGCGCGTTGTACTCAAGGACCTTCGGCCCGTCATCCGTCAGCATGAGTCCGAAGAAAATGACGCCCTTGAACGGCCGTCCCTCGGCAGCCATTGCGTCGACGGTCGGCTGGTAAATGTACTTCTTGCAGAACGCGTCGACCTCCGGCGTATAGAACGGGCTCGGTGAGAAGTTGCCCATGCCTCCTGTGTTGAGGCCCGTATCTCCGTCTCCGGCTCTCTTGTGGTCCATGGCAGAGGCCATCAGCTTGATCGTCTTTCCATCGACAAATGAAAGGACAGAGATCTCGCGGCCCGTCATGAATTCCTCGATGACGACATTGTCGCCCGATGCGCCGAACTTCTTGTCCTCCATGAGCTCCTTGACACCGGCCTTCGCCTCTTCATACGTATTGCAGATCAGAACGCCCTTGCCGAGCGCAAGCCCGTCGGCCTTGAGGACAGTCGGATACTTGCAGGTCTTGATGTACTCATAGGCCTCTTCCGGCGAGTGGACCGTCGTATATTCCGCCGTCGGAATGTGGTATTTCTTCATGAGGTCCTTGGAGAATGCCTTGGATCCCTCGAGAATCGCCGCATTCTTCCGCGGTCCGAACACGCGGAGCCCCGCCGCCTCGAATTTGTCGACAATGCCGCCGACGAGCGGATCATCCATACCGACGACAGTGAGGTCAATCTGCTTCTCCTTCGCAAAATCGACCAGCTTGTCAAATTCCATCGCGCCGATCGGCACGCACTCCGCAACAGATGCGATGCCTGCATTTCCCGGAGCGCAGTAAATCTTGTCGACCTTCGGGCTCTTCGCGACCGCCCACGCGATCGCATGCTCACGGCCGCCTCCTCCGACAATCAGAACCTTCATACCCATATATATTTCCTCCTAGTATAGCTACAGGTCAGGATTCATTTTGCGATATGTACGATGTTGTTCTCATCGACAGAGACCTTGCCCTGTGCAATGAGGTCAATCGCCTTCGGAAGAATCTTCCACTCGGCCTGCTCCATGATTCTCTTCTGCAGTGTCTCCGGCGTATCGCCTTCCTCGACATTGACAGCCTGCTGCAGAATAATCGGACCTGCGTCCAGATCACTGTTGACGAAATGAACGGTCGCGCCGGAAACCTTCACGCCTCTTGCGAGCGCCTTCTCATGGACATGAAGGCCGTAGCAGCCCTTTCCGCAGAAGGACGGGATCAGGGCCGGATGGATATTGATGATCCGGTTCGGATACGCGTCGACGATCTCCGGCGGCATCTGCATAAGACACCCCGCCAAAACAATGAGATCAACATGGAAGGAATCCAGGATGTCCTTCAAATCGTGATTAAAATTATCTCTGCTGTCATATTTCTTCGGGCTGAGGCAGATGCCCATGAGGCCCGCTGCCTCCGCGCGCTTTAAGGCATACGCATTTTCATTGTTGCTGATGACGACTGCGATCTCCGCACCGTGGATCTGCTTTTTCGCAATCGCGTCAATAATTGCCTGAAGATTGGTTCCGCCGCCTGATACCAGGACAGCAAGCTTCATTGTCTTATTTTCTTCACTCATACGAGATCTACGCCCTTCTCACCGTTTACAATACGGCCAATTCTGTAAGGAGTCTCGCCGGCGCGCTTTACCGCTTCCATCGCAGTGTCCACGTCAGCCGGGTCAACCGCAAGTACCATGCCGATTCCCATGTTGTATGTATTGTACATCACATGCTCCTCGACCTCGCCCTTCTCCGCCATCAGACGGAAGAGATACGGGACAGTATACGAGTTCTTCTCGATGACCGCACGTGTGCCGTCCTTCAGCATTCTCGGGACATTCTCGTAGAAGCCGCCGCCCGTGATGTGGCTGCATGCCTTCACGCGGACGCCTGCGTTCTTGATGGACTTCAGTGCCTTCACATAAATCTTCGTCGGCTTCAAAAGTGCCTCTCCGACTGTGCTTCCGAGCTTCTCATCGTACTCACCCATTGCCTCCGGCGTCATCTCGAAGATCTTGCGGACCAGCGAAAAGCCGTTGGAATGGACACCCGAAGAAGCAAGGCCGATCAGAACGTCTCCGTCCTTCAGGTTCTCGCCCGTAATAATGTCCTTCTTATCGACGATGCCGACCGCGAAGCCCGCGAGATCGAACTCATCGACCGGATAAAAGCCCGGCATCTCCGCCGTCTCACCGCCGATCAGAGCAGCCTCCGACTGGACGCAGCCGTCGGCAACACCCTTGACGATGTCCGCGATCCGCTCCGGATAGTTCTTCCCGCACGCGATGTAGTCGAGGAAGAACAGCGGCTCGCCGCCCGCGCATGCGACGTCGTTCACGCACATCGCGACGCAGTCGATACCGACCGTATCATATTTGTTCATGACAAATGCAAGCTTCAGCTTCGTTCCGACGCCGTCTGTGCCGGAAAGAAGTGTCGGATGCTCCATGCTCTTGAACTTGTCCATCGCGAACGCGCCGGAGAAGCCGCCGAGACCTCCGAGCACTTCCTCGCGCATTGTCTTCTTTACATGCTCCTTCATGAGCTCGACCGACTTGTAACCGGCCTCAATATCCACACCTGAACTCTTGTAATCCATACTGACCTCTCATTCTCATTGTTGTAGGTACTGTCTCAGTCCGCGTAGTGCTGATAACCCTTCTCCTGCAGCCTTGCGTTCTTGGCCTCAACCTCATTCTTCATCGCCTCGGAATAATCCTTCAGTCTCTGAAGCAGGTCCGGATCCGATACAGCGAGGATCTTTGCCGCCAGAATAGCCGCATTCTTTGCGCCGCCGATGGCAACCGTCGCAACCGGAATGCCGCTCGGCATCTGAACGATTGAATACAGAGAATCTCTGCCGCCGAGTGATGTCGTGTGCATCGGAATTCCGATAACCGGAAGCGGGAACAGTGCCGCGCACATGCCCGGCAGATGAGCCGCCATACCTGCGCCTGCGATAATCACCTTGATTCCGCGGCCCTCGGCACCCTTCGCGTACTCAAAAAACTCATCCGGCTCTCTGTGAGCGGAAATGATATTCATTTCATAGGAAATGCCCAGCTCATCGAGTGTCGCCGCTGCCTTTGCCATGACCGGCATATCTGAATCCGATCCCATTACAATGCTGACTGTTGCCATGTAAGTCTCCTTTCAGTTGCTCATGTCCTGCTATTCAGCCCCAGATTCAATACACCCGGAAATCTCTCAATGAGCAGGCTCCCTGTTCGAGTTCCGGATCATACCGCGGGGCGCTGAATAATACAGATAGATTATAAATTCAGAATTTATCAAAGTAAAGCGGGTAATTACGATTCCTGCGCGTCAAGCGGCTCATTCAGCGGCTCTGTTCCCGGAAGAACGAAGCGGCCGTCACGGATCAGCACGGTCTCCCCGCCGTCTCTCCTAAGGACCGTGATGCTGCCGAGCTCGTCGTACGGAATCGTAATATCCGTGTGGCACCCGTAATATGCCTTCGAAGGGTCCGTCTTTCTCACCAGCGTGTGCTCGTTGTCGCGCGCGATGATCTCCTTTCCGTCCGGATTATAGACCCTGTTGTCCTCCTCGAAGCTGTAGCAGGTGTCCCCCATTGCAAAATGAGGTCCCGTCTTCTCCGCGATCAGGATCGGCATCTTCGCCTCGATCCCGTATTTTCTCGCCATCACGTAGGCCGTGGTGTTCGTTCCGATCGCGAATTCCCCGATCGTCAGCGTCGGGTGATGGAACAGGATGTTTTCATCGATATAGCGCCGATTCTCCTCCGGATCCTCAAAGTTCCCGCAGTCCGCCGAGTCGATGTACCCGTCCTTCAGCGTGATCCTGAGGTCCCGAAACTCATAGCCCTCGAGAAAGACACGCTTTACATGGAGAAGGCCGCTCGTTCCACGAAGCCTGGGCGATGTAAACACCTCTCCGACCGGGATATTGACATCCGCGACGCAGTTCTCGAAATCTGTCTGCGTATCCGGATCATCAAGCTCGTGAAGCGCGATCACAAGGTCCGTCTCGTTGCCCGCGCGCCCGTTCACCTTCACGTAGTCTCCCTGGTCGAGCGCGTCGATCAGATACTGCTGGATCCGGCCGTATTCCTCCGAGTCCAGTGTATTCACACGGAGCGTATCCTCAAAGATTTCCGGGAAGCGCGGCCCAACCTCCGGGACCGGGAAATCCATAATCGTAAAGCTTCTCTCATTTCCCGGAATATACCGCTGCGTAATGGTGCGGAGCTCTGTCTTCAGATCAATGTACGCAGGAAGCTGCGCCGTCGACATCCGGATCGCATGCGCGTGGCTCTCAGGCACAAATGGCTCCCGCCCGAACGCCTCCTGTACGGCAGGGCCCGCATGCCTCCGCGCCAGCTGCTTCACACTTTCAAAGCACTCCTGCTGCAGGCGCTTCCTCATGGAAATGAACCGCTCATCGAGCACGAGCGCGAGATCCTCTCTGTGATCATAATCGAACTGAAGGTTCGGGACCGCCCCCGTGTACCCGTTGTGGCGGTTCGGCCCGCGCGAGATGAGACGCACCGGAGCGCGCTCGGCCGTCGTCTCAAGGCCCATCTCCCTGAAATTCTGAACAGCCCGTTTCATGATGCGCTCAAAGCCGAGCTCATAGACGAGCTGCACCGTTTTCTTCTTCGAGAGGTCCTTGTGCGCGTGGACAAATCCCATCCGGTACCCTTCCGTGAATGTCCCGGCTGCGCGCGCGATCTCCTCCTCCGGCAGGCTGCCGATGAAGCGGGCCGTCTCGAGAGTCTCCTCCGAGACATATTCGCCGTAGCTGTACAGGTACCGGAGATCGGACGGATCCGATCCCTCGATAATCCGGACCGCGAAATTCTTCGCGGGATCGACCTGTGCGCGAATCCTCTCCATAAGATATGGTTCCGCATAATCCCGGATATAGTCGCCGAAGATCCGGCGCACGGTTTCCGCCTTCGGGGGCTCCTCCTCAAATTCCGAGTAGAGCTCGAGGAAGAGCTCAAAGAGGACCGCCTGTCCCTCCGTGTCATCCTCATAGACAGCAGGGATCAGACCGCGGATCTCAGCATATACCGCTGAAAGAAGCGGGCCGTATTCCCCGCCGAGCTTTTCCGCAGCATACTCCGGATTGGCATAGGATGAGCCGTAGCTGTCAGGAAGGATATCTGCGTACATCGCATGGTTCAGCTCCCTGAGCTCCGCATGAGTCTCATTTCCGGCAGGCTTTCTGACCGTGAGCATAAACCGGGCTGTTCTCCGGAAAAAATCCCGGAACGGCTCCGGCACACTCGTCTCCTCAAGTATCTCCCTGGTCCGGCTCCGCGCACCGGCCGCGCGCTCCCGCAGAAATTCCTCATCCGTGCCCTGTTCCATCTCATTCATGTCCATCTGCATTCCTCCGTCATTTCCTTCAAAGTCCGGTCAGAAAGATCGTCAGCCAGCCGACCATGACGACACCCGAGAAGATCGAGCCGATCACGGAATATTTCGGCGAGCATTCCTTGTCGCTGAAGGACCGCATGCCGGTGATAAAGCCATAGACGGACAGCGCCATTGCGGCGAGCGCGATGACGCCTGCAATGGCTCCTGCCGAGCCCTGAAAAGCAAATGAAAGAATGGCATCAATAATCAGAAGGACGAGACTTGCCCCCGCAAGCTCTGCCGCGAGGATCCCGCCCTTTGATTTCTTCTTTTCAATAAATGTATACTTGTTATCCTTTGTCTTGTGCATCTCTCCGCGCTCTCTTCTCTTTTCTGATCCTGAGGATGTCTGCATACATAAACAGCAGCACACCGATCAGCGTTCCCAGCGTATTCAGGATCACATCATCGACATCGCAGGTCCCGATCTTGGTCACGAGCTGTGTCAGCTCGACAGCCGCGCTGAGCAGCATACCGAGGAACGTCACCTTCGGAACGCTCCGGAAATGCCGGTCAATGACGGGAAGAAAAAAACCGAACGGAATAAATCCGATGATATTTCCTCCGAGATTCAGAAATACGGCTCCGGCCGTCAGCTTTTTTCCAGCCGTCAGGAACCGCCTGATCTCGGCAAACGGAACCAGGTTGTAGTGGTAATCCCCGTGCACCCCCGGCGCGTGTCCGAACCAGTCGGCAAAAAACAGAAAATAAATCAGGGCGGCCATATAGATAATAAAGCAGACCAGCCCTGCTCTTCTGATCCGTTTTACCCTGCGGCTGCGCTCGTCACGCGCGGACACCGTATGTATCGTAGTACGCGTCAATGGCGCTCTTCAGCTTGTCATCAATGACGACGCGTCCATTGTACTCACGGTTGTACAGGCACTCGATGACCTCCTTCATGGTGACGATCGCGCACGTCTTGAGACCGTATGTCTCCCCGATCTCCTGCAGGGCCCCCTTCTCGCCCTGACCGCGCTCGCAGCGGTCCACAGACACAACAAGGCCGAGCACATCCGCCTTCCCCTGTGCCTTGATAATCGGCAGCGTCTCCTTGATCGATGTGCCCGCTGTTGTCACGTCCTCGATAATGACAACGCGGTCACCGTCTCCGATCTTTGAGCCGAGCAGAATGCCCTTGTCGCCATGGTTCTTGACCTCCTTGCGGTTCGAGCAGTAGCGGACATCCGCACCGTACTGCTCCTCCAGCGCAATCGACGCCGCGACAGAGAGCGGGATGCCCTTGTAGGCCGGTCCGAACAGGATATCAAAATCCGTGCCGAAGGTATCTGCGATTGCTCTCGCGTAATACTGGCCGAGTCTTCTCAGCTGTGAGCCGGTCTGATAGTTTCCCGTATTCACGAAAAATGGCGTCTTCCGTCCGCTCTTCGTGACGAAATCCCCGAATCTCAGGACGCCGCAGTCAACCATAAAATGAATAAATTCCTCTTTGTACTGTTCCATGCTTTCCTCCCAAAGCCCCTTATCATGATATTGTCTTTCCTTCAGTGAACCGCGCCGACAATCTCATTGACGTCGCGGATCCCGTGTCTGATCAGGTACTGCTTCATGCCGTCCAGAATCTCAAGCGGCGCGTACGGATTGACAAAGTTCGCCATGCCGACTGACACGGCGCTCGCGCCCGCGAGCATCATCTCAATGGCATCCTCTGCCTTCACGATGCCGCCCATGCCGACAACCGGGATATGGACCGCGTGGGATGCCTCGTAGACCATGCGGACCGCCAGTGGATGAATGGCCGGGCCGGACATGCCGCCTGTCTTGTTCGCCAGGACGAAGGTCTGCCGCTCAACATCGATCTTCATGCCCGTCAGGGAATTGATCAGCGACACAGCATCTGCACCGCCCGCCTCCGCGGCCTTTGCGATTTCCTTTATGTCCGTCACATTCGGCGAGAGCTTCATCATGACCGGCTGCTTCGCGTGCTCCTTGCACGCCCTTGTAATCGCTTCTACCTGCTTCGGGTCCGTTCCGAGGGAAAGCCCTCCGTTCTTCACGTTCGGGCAGGAAATATTGATCTCGAGAAGATCGATTCCCTCCTCATCCTGCAGCGCATCGATCACACGGAGATACTCGTCCTCCTCGTGACCGACCACATTGACGATCACGCCTGTGTTCTGCTCACGAAGGAACGGAAGATCTCTCTCCTTGAAGACCTTGACGCCCGGGTTCTGAAGTCCGATGCAGTTCATCATGCCGGACGGGATTTCACAGACACGGGGCGTCGGATTTCCCTCCCACGGGACATCCGCGATTCCCTTTGCCGTGACGGCGCCAAGCTTCGAGAGATCAATAAACTCACTGTATTCCTGTCCCGCGCCGTAGCAGCCGCTGCAGGTGAAAACCGGGTTCTTGAATGTCACGCCGGCAATCGTCACAGCCATTTCCGGTTCATTTCCGGCAGGGGCTGTCTTCTTCTCATTTGTATTCATGTCAGATCGACCTCCTCCGCATTAAACACAGGCCCGTCCTTGCAGACACGGGCATTTTTCACCTTCGAGTAGTCGTTCACGTCCGTCGTGCGGCAGACGCAGCCGAGGCACACGCCGACTCCGCAGGCCATGCGCTCCTCCATGGAGACATAGCAGACGATGCCCTTCTCCTCGCAGTACGTCTTGACGGCCCGGAGCATCGGCTTCGGACCGCACGCAAACATGACGTCCGCATCCGCCTGTCCCTCGCGGATCGCATCGATGACCGTTCCGTGGGTTCCGAGCGAGCCGTCATCCGTGGAGACGAGCACATCCGCGCGTCTCTTCAGGTCATCCAGCAGGTAGGTGTCATCTGTTCTGTAACCGACCGCGAAGGTCACCTTCTCCGGTCTCTTGTCCTCCGGAAACGCAAGAAGCTGCTCACAGCTCATGAGCATCGGCGGAATCCCGATGCCGCCTCCCACAAGGAGAATCCGCTTTCCCGCGGCCGCATCGAGCGGGAAGCCGTTGCCGAGCGGACCCAGCACATCGACGCCGTCACCCGCTGTAAGCTCAGCAAGCTCAGCAGTGCCCTTCTCGGGCCCGGTCACGCGGTAGACAAGCCGCATGGTTTTCTTCTCCGGATTTGTCTCACACACAGAAATCGGCCGGGGCAGCATTCTGCTCCGGTCGTTCAGGAAGAGAGACACGAACTGACCGGCACGGATCTGGTTCGCAAAGGACACAGACAGTGTCAGGCTGTAAATTCCTTCAGATATCATCTCCTGTGAGACGACTCTGGCTGTCTCTTTTATCTTCATTTTCCTAATGCCTCCCCGATGTCCTTCTTCATGTCAAGGACAGCCTGTCTCGACGCGTCCGCGAAAGCGGCCTCGCCGAATGAGGCGTAGCGTTCCTTCTGCCACGCGGCGATGATACCGCGGGAAGAATTGACAATCGCGCCGAGTCCGTCCTCATTGAAGAACGGGACAAGATCCTTGCCTGTGCCTCCCTGCGCCCCGTAGCCCGGGACCAGAATAAAGCTCTTCGGCATGACCTTTCTCAGCTTTGCGCCCATTTCCGGGTACGTGGCTCCGACGACCGCTCCGACCTCTGAGTAGCCGGACTCATCCATCGCGTCCTCGCCCCACTCGCGGACCTTTTCACCGACCAGCTCATAGAGCGGCTTTCCGTCTATCTCGCGGTCCTGGAACTCTCCGCTGGAGGGATTGGAGGTCTTGACAAGGACGAAAATGCCCTTGTTATTCTCCCGGCAGACATCGACGAACGGCTTTACGCCGTCTGATCCGAGATACGGGTTGACCGTCGCGAAATCCTCGCCGAACGGCTCAACCTTCTTTCCGCCGATCTCAACGCTTCCGAGATGGGCCGTGGCATAGGCAAGGCTCGTCGAACCGATGTCGCCGCGCTTTACATCGCCAATCACCAGAAGCCCCTTCTCATGGCAGTAATCCACCGTTCTCTTGAATGCCTGAAGGCCCGGGATTCCGAGCGCCTCATACATGGCGACCTGCGGCTTGACGGCCGGGACCAGGTCACAGACCGCATCAACAATGGCCTTGTTGAAGAGGAAGAATGACTCGGCAGCTCCCTCGAGGGTCTCGCCGTACTTGTCATACGCCTCTTTCTTCACACTTGCCGGGATGAATTTCATCTGCGGATCGAGACCGACGACAATCGGAGCGCCCGTCCGCTTAATACCTTCTATCAGTTTTCCAATCATCTGCGCTCCTCCCAGACGACATTGCCGTCTGTCAGTGTATAAATCGTCTTTCCAAAGACCTTCTTTCCCGCAAACGGGGTATTCTTTCCCTTCGAGACGAAGGTCTTCGGATCGATGGTGTATTCATTTTCAAAATCAAAGACCGCGATATCCGCGGGCATACCCTCCCGCAGAGATCCCGCATTGATCTTCAGGATCTTCGCCGGATTGAAGCTCATCTTCTCAGCCATCTGCATCAGAGTCAGAATGCCCGGCTTCACGAGCTCCGTGTACGCAAGAGCCGCCGATGTCTCGAGGCCCGTAATGCCAAACGGCGCGCTGCGGAAGCCGCGTCTCTTCTCGTCCATGCTGTGCGGCGCGTGATCGGTGCTGATGCAGTCGATCGTCCCATCCGCAAGACCTGCGCGAAGAGCCTCGACATCTCTCTTTGTGCGGAGAGGCGGGTTCATCTTGAAGTTCGCGTCATCGCCCGGAATATCATCCGATGTCAGTGTAAAATGATGCGGGCACACCTCAGCGGTCACATGCACGCCGTCGCGCTTTGCGCTGCGGATGATGCTGACGGAATCGGCGGTGCTGCAGTGGCAGAGATGAAGCCGCACACCGGTCTCCTTCGCGAGGATGCAGTCGCGCGCGACGATGACGTCCTCCGTTGAATTCGAGATACCCGGATATCCGAGTTTTACTGCATTTTCGTCGTCGTTCATCACGCCGCCGCAGACCATGGTGATGTCCTCGCAGTGCTCGGCGATCAGCGCGTCATATTTCTTCGCCTCACGCATGGCGGAGCGGAGAAGGTTCGCGTTCATCACGGACTTTCCGTCCTCTGAGAACGCCTTGACGCCGTATTTGCAGATCGACTCAAAATCGACGAGCTCCTCGCCGTTCATTCCCTTCGTGATGGAGGATGCCTGATAGACATGGACCGGGGCCTGTGTCTTCGCCTTGTTGACGACATAGCCGATCCGGTTCACAGAATCCATCGGCGGGTGTGTATTCGGCATCGCCATCAGAGAAGTCACTCCTCCGTGAGCGGCCGCCTCGCCGCCGGTGCTGACATCTTCCTTGTACTCCTGGCCGGGATCCCGCAGATGGACATGCAGGTCAACAAGACCCGGCATGACGGTAAGTCCCTCCGCGTCCAGCACGCGGTCCGCCTCTTCATCAAGAGACGGCGCGACCCTCTCGATCAGGCCGTCTTTGACCAGTATGTCGGCCTTTCCCTCAAATTTTGTATCGGGATCCACGACATAACCATTCTTAATCAGAACTGTACTCATAGGTTCACCTCACTTGCCCTTATCATACACGAAAGCTTCTTTCAAATAAAGTCCTTTTTCCGGCCCTCGGAGGCGCAATTGGAAACGTTTTCGGTCGTTTCTTGTTATTTTGAACAGAAATATTCGGAGCTGGTATGTTTTTGTTGACGTATTTGAAGATTCCGTCTATAATCCATGGTATGGTTTAGGAAGCACATGTATTCACTGGTTATTAGAGATTATATGCGTGAGGGCCTGTAATCTGTAATATCCGGTGAATTTTTTTTGCCGGCGCTATCATTTTTTTATATTTCAATGGAGGTAACACAATGAACAAGGGTAAAGTCAAGTGGTTCAACGCTGAGAAGGGCTATGGATTCATCACCGGCGAGGACGGAAAGGACGTATTCGTACATTTCTCCGCCATCCAGGGTGAGGGCTTCAAGTCTCTTGAAGAGGGCCAGGAAGTTACATTTGATGTTCAGCAGGGCGCTCGTGGACCGCAGGCTGCTAACGTTGTGAAAATGTAATAATTCAGCGCTCCGAGTCTGGGGTGCTTATAGATTTGGTCAAAAAGGGCCGGGACGGAATCGCAGAATTTCGCCCCGGTCCTTTTTGCCGCAAAAAAAGGACCGCAGCACTACCGCAGTCCCTTCATTTTTCCATCTGAGTTTTCAAGAATCCCCGTCATCGTCAGGACGCGCTGAAGCTCGTCTGGAGACCCGATACATAATCAGCATATGCGCTCATGTCGATCGACGTGACCGTCTCCGCTGCCTGCTTCTCCTTCGCATCCGCGGACGACTTGGCGTTGCTGTAGATTGACCAGCCGAACCATCCGACCAAGACGGCACACACGGCTGCAATCAGCAGATACTCCAGTCTCCGCATGCGCTTCTCCCTCTTCAGGATCTTGCCGCGGTTCTTCTTGTATTCCTTGTACTCATTGACTTTCTTCTGACTCATGAAATCCGCTCCCTGCATAGATTGTCCAATGGACATTATATCCAGTATACACCGGCCGACCTCAGATCGCAACAATGATACCGCCGTCATTTGCGTAGACGGTCGAAAGACCTCCCGTCTCCGTCATGAAGACTTCCTTCACATTCATACGCTTCAGCAGCTCATCGCGGACAATCATCGCCCTGTCCCTGCAGTTCACGTACGAGATGCCGAGGACCCTGTTTTCCGGGTCCGGCGTTCTCTCCACCGCATACTGGACCATCTTGACAATCGCCTTGTTGATGCCTCTCGCCTGGTCCAGCTGACCGATGACGCCCTCGGGTGTACCGTAGCAGATCGGCTTGATCCGGAGCACGCTGGCAGCAGCCGCCTTGAACCGGCTGAGGCGCCCGTTCTTTCGCAGCGTCTCCAGATTATCCAGAACAAACAGCGTGTTTCTGACCGAGATATAGGCCTCCACCTCTGCCACAATCTCGTCAAATGAAAGGCCCTTCTCCTCGAGCTCCACGATTTTCAGGAGTACAAGCGACTCTCCGACCGATGAGGACCTCGAGTTAAACACATAGATTTTCGCGTCCGGGTGCTCATCCTCAAACATATCCTTTGCAATCATCGCGCTCTGATAGGAGCCGGACAACTCACTCGAGAGCGTGATCGCGAAGTTGTGCTCTGCCTCTTCAGAAAATGCATTCAGATACGCCTCGGGGGACGGGCACGCCGTCTTCGGGCAGTGCGGGTCAGCCGCAATCTTCCCGACAATCCGGAGCTGGCTCTCATGGCCGTCGTCCACGATCGACTCACCGCCTATGTCAAGTGTCAGCGGAATTGTGACAAATGCATCGTTGCCTCTAAGGTCAGCAGGAAGTTCTCCGCCGCTGTCCATTGCTATTCTGAATTTCATAGGCGCCTCTTTTCTGAAAAACCATTATATGTGGTTCTTAATACCACGTAAATTATAGCATAGCCTCCGCAGGCTAACAAGTAAACATTCTATAAAGCCCGCGGAGCGTTACAGTTCACACCGTATGTACAGTTGGATGCCATCGCGAATATCAGGCAGCCTGCAGCGCAAATAATTGTGTGAACGGTCATTTCGATGTACACTGAAAAGGCACGCAATAAAAAAGTAATGATTCAGCACCCCGGACCCGTTATTTCTGAGGGGGTACTGAATCATTACAAACGAAAGGATTCCCATGATTGCACGTAAAATCAGCGATGTTCGCAAATTCATGTCCGGCTTCCTGATCGGAAATATGCTGGACAATTTCCGTCTGGCAGAGGCGGTGATCACCACATTCTGCACCTTCACAATCGACGGCAGGCTGGAGCGGCGCTTCTTCGGAGAGGCCGAAGAAACGGATGATCAGCCGGAAAATGCAAAAAACCGCGGGCCGGCCGATCTCGTCGCCTGGAAAGACGTCAGGGAGAGGTGCTTTGATCTGATCCGCGGAAAGCGCACGCCGCTCTTCTTCCGCTTCGTCTTCTTCTCCTCCGCAGAGAGCGCATCGGCCCTTCTTCGGCAGAACGGCCTCGCGCTTCCGGAGGACCAGGTCCCCGGCCTCTGTCTCAATCTCCGGTACAGCGGCACGGAGCTGTATCTCACAACAGGGACCTCGTACCGGACATTTACGATGGACAAGACGGCCGACAGGATCTGGGATGAATATGTGGACGCATTTTTAAAGAAGGCCGGAATCGAGACGGCTCCGATCACTTCGTAAGAAGAAGCATAATCTCATTTGAGCGCTTCATAAATGCGTTCATCTCATCCTGCGTCAGCGGATGCTGAGAGATTCTCGCGAGATCATAGAGCTGCTGGCAGATCACCGGAACAGACTGACTCTTCTTGTGCTCCAGCACGAACCTGACGAGCGGATGGTTCTCATTTAATACGAGCGTCTCGCCCTCATCCACATCGCCCATGCCGGACATGCCGTACATCTTCATCATGTCCTTCATGCGGCGCTGATCCTCGGACAGCGTAACGATCGCGGCGACGTCCTTGTCCTTCATGTTCTCGACCTTCACCTTGAGCTTGTCCTTGCCGAGATGCTTGCGGAATGTCGCGGTCAGAGAATCCGCATCCTCCTTGGACACCTCGCCCTCGCCCTTGAATTCATCGGCGAGCTCGGAGTCGATTCTCGCGAAGCGGATATTATCGTTCTTCTGCTCGAGCTGATTGATGAACGGCTGGTCGATATTCTCCTTGAGGATGACCGCGTCCTTGCCGTTCTGGCGGAACATCGTGATATACTGGGCCTGCTGAACCTCATCCGTCACATAATAAATGACAGACTTCTCCGGCTCCTTCTTCTCGTCTTCCGTCTTGCCCTCGTCCTTACTCTCAGAGGTCTTGTCCTCCTCCTTCTTGATCGGATTGCCATTGGCGTCGAGAACCTCTGCTTCCGCCTTCTCCTTCTTGATCGGCTTTCCGTCCGCGTCAAGGATCTCAGCCTCAGCCTTCGCCGGCTTCTCCTCCTTCGCCTTCTCTCCGATCCCGTTCTTGTCTTCGTACTCCTTCAGTGTCAGATACTTGCCGTCAAGGTCCTTGAAGAGCATGTAATCCGCCATCTTTTTCTCGAACTTCTCGTCGCGGATGCAGCCGTACTTGATAAACGGAGCGATGTCATCCCAGACACTCTCGTATTTCGTGCGGTCCGTCTTGCACATGCCGGAGAGCTTCTCCGCCATCTTTCTGGAAATGTACTCCGAAATCTTCTTGACGGTTCCGTCATTCTGCAGCGCAGAGCGGGACACATTGAGCGGAAGGTCCGGGCAGTCGATGACGCCCTTCAGTGTCATCAGGAATTCCGGAATGACCTCCTTGATGTTGTCCGCGATGAAGACCTGGTTGTTGTACAGCTTGATCTGTGACTCCAGCGCATCATACTCCGTATTGATCTTCGGGAAATAAATGATGCCGCGGAGATTGAACGGATAATCGGTCTTCAGGTGGATCCAGAACAGCGGCTCCTTGTAATCGTTGAAGACCTTTCTATAGAATTCCTTGTAGTCCTCGTCCTTGCATTCGCTCGGCATCTTCGTCCAGAGCGGCTCTGTGTCGTTGATCGGTTCCGGAGCCGGCTTCTCTTCCATTGCCGGGGCCTCCTCGCCCTTTTCAGCGGCCTCTTTCACCTTCTTCTCGTGTTCCTCGACGCGGCGCTTCTCTGCCTCTTCCTCGCGCTTCTTCGCGTCCTTGCCGACATCCTCGAGATAAATCGGATACGGCATGAAGCCGCAGTACTTCTTCAGGACCTCGCGAACCTTGAACTCATTGCAGAACTCGAGGCAGTCGTCATTCAGGAACAGCGTAATCTTTGTTCCGATCGTATCCTTTGTTCCCTCATCGATTGTATACTCGGAGTTGCCGTCGCTCTCCCAGTGGACCGGCTTTGCGTCCGGAAGATAGGACTTTGTGTCAATCGTGACCTTGTCGGCAACCATGAAGGCTGAATAAAAGCCAAGACCGAAGTGACCGATGATATCGTCGCCGGCCGCCTTGTCCTTGTACTTCTTGATGAACTCCGTAGCACCGGAAAATGCAATCTGCGTGATATATTTGACGACCTCGTCCTCCGTCATGCCGATACCGTCATCCTCGAAGGTCAGCGTCTTCGCGTCCGGATTGACCGTGACATGGACTTCATATTTATAGTCGTCCGCCGGCTTGAACTCGCCGATGCCCTCCAGTCTCTTCAGCTTCGTGATTGCGTCGCAGGCATTTGAGACCTGCTCGCGGATAAAAATATCACGGTCCGAATAGAGCCATTTCTTGATGATCGGCATCATGTTTTCACTGTTAATCGAAAGATTTCCTGTTTTTGCCATCGTATATTCACTCCTTGTTCTAGTCAGAGTATAACTCTCAATAAAATCTACTATAAACGCCATGCCGGCAAAAGTCAACAAAAAATCAGCACTCTTTTTAATCGAGTGCTGATATTGAAATCGGGATTGCGCGAAAGGGTTTGCATCCTCGGGAAAGCACTATATAATGTATAGGAATAAATTCATTTTTCATGATTACAGGAAGGATTCTTCAAGAATGAGCGACGAGCAGATTCAAACGAACCGCAGAACGCGAAAAAAGGCCAAGCAGCACCACATGGCCATCAACTGGCACAGCCTCACGACAAGCTCAGACGACGTCCCCGCCACAGAAGCTCCTCTCGCCGAGAGAGCCACCTTCGTCGGGCGTGTCGGTCTGCTGCAGCTGTCCGCCGGATCGGGAGCATGGCGGACAAGAGATGCGATGAACACAGTGGCAAAGGCACTCGGCCTGACCTGCACGCAGGACATTGGTCTCATTTCCATTAATTATACCTGCGTGGACGGTGCGGAGAGCTTCTCTGAATCGCTGACGCTGAAGACAACCGGTGTCAACACGGACAAGCTGATGGAAATGAGTCTTTTTGTCAAGAAGTTTCCTGAATATGCCGGAAAATATTCGATCGACCATCTCCACGAACTTCTCGACCAGATCAAGAACAAGCCATCCAACTACAGCGTGATGGATGAGGGACTTGCGGCCGGCTTTGCCTGTATGGCCTTCACATTTCTGCTCGGAGGCGGTCCCTGGGAGATGCTGTTTGCCCTCATCGGAGCTGCGGTCGGCAACTATGTCAGAGTCTACATGGTCAGAAAGGGCCTCTCGCTCTTCTTCTGCGTCGCAACAGGCGTCGCGGCCGGCTGCGCCGCTTATATTATGGCCATCTCGCTCTGTTCAAGGGTGCTTCCCATTGATGAGGCACACCAGGCCGGTTATATCTGTGCCATGCTCTTTATCATTCCGGGATTTCCGCTGATCACCGGCGGGCTTGACATTTTCAAGGTGGAAATGAGGTCCGGCCTCGAGCGTCTCACATACGCGCTCATGATTATCACGATCGCAACGATCACCGGCTGCGTCGTCGCGACGATCCTCAACTTCCATCCGAGTGATTTTGTGGAGCTCTCCCTGAATCCGTATGTCAAGTTTGCACTCCGGCTGCTGTTCAGCTTCATCGGTGTATATGGATTCTCTTTGATGTTCAACAGCCCAAAAGCTATGGCCGCTGCGGCCGGCTTTGTCGGCATGATTGCAAATACAACCAGGCTCACACTCGTAGATCTCGGTATCAAGGGCATCACGGCCGGTGTCGCCGCCTTCATCGGTGCCTTCATCGCCGGTGTCATCGCGTCGAAGGTCCGCCACATGACCGGCTATCCGCGCATCGCGCTGACTGTTCCGTCGATCGTCATCATGGTCCCGGGACTGTACATGTACCGTGGAATCTACTACATGGGCACCGGGGCCTCGATCACAGATGCCGCGACGTGGCTGACCCGCGCCTTCCTCATTGTCCTCGCGCTGCCGCTCGGCCTCAGCTTTGCAAGACTTGTCACAGACAAGAACTTCCGCTACTGCAGCTAATGGCGCTGTATCCGGACTTCCCTGTCCGCCTGAAGCGGCCGGATTGGTCTCTCTTTAAAGAATAAATACGTCCCATGAAGGGGTTGCCGCACCGTCCTTGGTGCGGCAGCCCCTTTTTCATGTCTGTTGCAGGTGATGTAATATTTTGTAACTTTTCCGTAACAAAGTCATATCTGATCGTTTCGGCTGTTTTTTTGCAGCTTTCTCGTGATTTTATAAAATCAGGTCATTTTCCCGTCTTTATCCGGGGATGATTTGTGCATTTTTCCTATATCACTTTTTACCTCCCCGGATTTTCGTGCTTCATCCTCCGAAAAGCTGCCTGATTCTATTTGTGCGGACGTCATTTTCCCGGTCTGTAATTGCGAACTATTTGTGAATTTTTGTTTTTTCCTTTACAAGTTGTTACAGAAGTGTTAATGTCTTACACGTACACGAGGTAGGGCGTTGGCAAACCCGTAAGATACACAAGAAAGGACAATATATGAAACGACAGTTCATCATTGCGTTATCCGCCGTA
>OMYS01000016.1 GCA_900315305.1 uncultured Eubacteriales bacterium | reverse complement strand
TCCGTGCATCATCTATTCTCCCGCTCTTTCCAGTCAGCCGCAATTCGCGGCCAGTCTACCGAAAATTATACCTGCGGAATTTTCATCTGTAAACCCATCCTCACTCCACCGGCACGAACAGCCGCCCGATCCGTCCGCTGACCGTCCGTCTCCTGCGCCAGCCTGCTCACTGCGGTCTGAACAGTCCCATTCATTCCCGCAGAATCAGCCGCGTCGTCCCGCGAGCCCTCGTCCTCCGAATCCTTCCCCGCGTACATCGCGCAGTACTGCACCACTGCCGTACCACTCATGCGGAACAGATCGGGGCACTCCACAATCTTTCCAATGAAGAACCAGAGACGGAAGCAGGTAGTCGTTCCAGAACGCCATCGCGTCGATGATCGTGACCGGCGCAATCGTCGGCTTGAGCAGCGGGAACACGACCTTCCAGAATGCTGCCACGTCGTGCAGCCGTCGATCCTGACCGCAACCGGCGTATAAAAAATGAGAGCCCCCAAGCGGGAATCGACGCCGTCGATCAGCTTTCCGACAGCCGCCTCGAGCCGCTCCACTCTCGCGTGCGAGATCTCCGGCTTCTTTGCGACCGCGTAGTAGTAGAACTTGATCTTCGGCTCCGTGCCCGACGGGCGCATCGCAAACCACGTGCCGTCCGTCATCGTGAACCTCAGCGCGTTCTGCGCCGGGATGTCCTCATAGCCGTTTATATAATCGATCGTCGTCGCGACCGTGAAATCGCCGAAGCTCTGCGGCTTTCCCTTCCGGAACGCGTCCATGATGCGGCCGATCCGCTCCGCGCCGGCCTTGCCCTTCAGCACGACCGACACCTGGTCCTCCGCGTAGTATCCGTATTTCTGATAGAGCATGTCGAGCGCGTCCGCGAGCGTCATGCCCTTCTTCCTGTAAAATGCAGCCATCTCGATCATCAGCATGCCGGCGCAGATGCCGTCCTTGTCGCGCACCATCTCGCCCGGCGCGCAGCCGATGCTCTCCTCATAGCCGAAGAAATACGAATAGCCCTCCTTCTCAACCTCCGGGATCTTTCCACAGATATTCTTGAAGCCGGTCAGTGTGTTGAAGACCGTGATGCCGTAGTCCTCGCAGATCGCGGCACCAAAGTCGCCCGTGACGATCGACTTGATCATCGCCGACTTCTCCGGAAGCGTGCCCTTCTCCTTCCGGCTCTCCGCGAGGTACGCGATCAGCATCGCGCCCGTCTGGTTGCCGTTTAAGGACCTGTAGCCGCTCTCTTCATTTTCATCGGCGATCTCAACCGCCATGCGGTCGCTGTCCGGGTCTGTCGCGATGAGGAGCTCCGCGTGCTTCTCGCGGCCAAGCTTCTCCGCGAGCTCGAAGGCCTTCGGGTTCTCCGGGTTCGGAAACGGAACCGTCGTGAAGTCCGGATCGGGATCCTTCTGCTCGGGCACAATCGCGAAATTCACGAAGCCGCGCTCCTTCGCGACGCGCGCCATCGGAATCGAGCCCGCGCCGTTGAGCGGCGTGTAGACGACCGGCACCGTGAGATCGAGCTCATCGTCATCCCGCTGCCGCATCGACTCGACATAATCGAGGTATGCCCTGTCCATGTCCTCGCCCAGCATCTGCACGAGACCCTTATCCGCCGCCTCGGAGAGCGCCATGCATTTGACTGGCGCGAACATGTCGAGCTTCTGAATCTCGGCCTGCATGCCCTCGGAGATCTCTCCCGAGATCTGCGCGCCATCCTCCCAGTAGACCTTGTAGCCGTTATATTCCTTCGGGTTGTGGCTCGCCGTCATATTGATGCCGGACACGCAGCCGAGCTTTCTGATGGCAAATGAAAGCTCCGGCGTCGGGCGCAGCGACGGGAAGAGATACGCGCGGATTCCATTTCCCGCGAGAATCTCCGCCGCCATCTCGGAGAATTCCTTTGAGTGGTACCGGCAGTCATAGGCGATCGCGACGCCGCGCGATACGTCCTCCCCCGACTTTAAAATGAAGTCCGCGATTCCCTGCGTCGCGCGGCCGACCGTCAGGCGGTTCATCCGGTTCGTGCCGGCCCCGCAGATGCCGCGAAGCCCCGCCGTGCCGAAGACGATCTCCTGGTAAAAGCGGTCGGTAATTTCATTTTCATTGTCACTGATGGCAAGGAGCTCCGCGCGCATCGGATCATCCTGCGGAAGCTTCTCAAGCCACAGATTGTAAAGTTCCCTGGCGTTCATAAATGTATAGGTCTCCTTTCACGTTCTCTGCCGCCCCTAAGCGTGACTCACAGCTCACAGCCTTGCAGGCAGAAGTCAAGCATCAGCACCCTCACAGTCCCGCATGCCGGACGGACTGTACTTCGCTGTCAGCTCACAGCGCCGAGTCGATTCTCACATCCCCGCATGCCAGCTCACAGCGCCGAGTCTAGTGCCTTCACGAGGTTTTCGCGGATCACGTCCGCGCTGTCGCCCGGCTGTGTCTCAAATGCCTTCTTCTCGTCCACGAACACCGTCGGCACATGGTAGTAGTCGTAGCGGTCCGCAATGTCCGGGTGCTCGCTCTCGTTAATGAGCTCCACAGAAAGACCGCTGTACTTTTCATTTTTCTCAAGGTCCGCGAGAGCCTCCCTCGCCGCGCGGCAGTACGGGCAGCCGTCTATGTAGAACATTTTTACTGATTTCATAATCTTCACCTCCATAGATGCTGAATCATTCCAAAAAGAGGCTGACCCTTACGCGGATCAGCCTCTCATCATCCGGTATATCCATTATAGCTGATACCCCGGAACGTGTTCAATTCATTTCCTCATTTCCAGAAATCGAGCACCCCGTCGTAGATCCCGATGTCGTGCGCGCGGAACACAGGGTTCTTCCCCTCCTTCTTCTGCTTCTCGTAATCCCGCAGCGCGCGGATCGCAGTCCCGGAGAGAAGGACGCACGACGGCAGGTTGATCAGCGTCATCAGTCCCATCGTGATGTCCGCGAGCGCCCACGCCGCGTCCATTGGAATGAGCGCGCCGGCGAAGACGATGACTGCGCAGATGACGTGGAAAACCGTCATAAAGCGCTTTGATGGCATTTTCTTGTGGTTCATGTAGGCGAGCGCGTTGCCGACATAGTAGAGATTGCCGATCAGTGTGGTAAATGCAAACAGCACCATCGCGATCGTGATAAAGAGCGGACCCATTTTTCCGAAGACCGTCGAGACCGCGTTCTGCACATAGGGCGCGCCGGAGACCGCCTTCGAGCGCGTGGCGCCGGAGCTCAGGCACATGAGGGCCGTCGCCGTGCAAAGAAGCATCGTGTCGATGTAGACGGAGATCGTCTGGACGAGGCCCTGCTTGACCGGGTGCGTGACGACTGCGGACGCGGCGGCATTCGGCGCGGAGCCGACGCCGGCCTCATTGGAATAGAGGCCGCGCTTGATGCCGTAGACAAGGCAGGAGCCCGCGATGCCGCCCGCGATCGCCTTGAAGTCAAATGCATTTTCAAAAATCAGCGCAAACATCGCCGGGATATTCGTGATATGCGCGAGGATCACAATGAGCGCGATCACGACGTAGGACACGCCCATGACCGGCACGATGACCTCCGTCAGATGAACAATTCGCTTCCCGCCTCCGAGCACGCAGTATCCGACGAGAACCGCAAGAATGGCGCCAATAAGAACCGGCGTCGTCTTCGGGTCATAAAATTTGTACGCGGCAAATGTCGACTGCAGGTTATAGGAGCACAGAAGGTTGAAGCCGAACGCGTACGTCGAGATCAGGAAAATGCAGAACAGCACGGAGAGCCAGCGCGCGTGAAGCGCCCGCTCGATATAGTACGCCGGGCCGCCGTAGCAGCTGCCGTCCTTGTCACGGCGCTTGTAGATCTGCGCGAGCGTGCTCTCGATAAATGCGGACGACGCGCCAATGATGCACATGACCCACATCCAGAAAACCGCGCCGGGTCCGCCGAGGCAGATCGCGGTCGAGACGCCGATGATATTGCCCGTGCCGACGCGCGAGGCCGTCGAGACCATGAGCGCCTGAAAGGACGAGACGTGCTTTGCGTCCTGCGGCTTCTCCATGACAAGCCGGCACGCCTCGCCGAACAGGCGGACCTGCACGAACTTCGTCCGGCACGTAAAATAAATGCCGGCCGCCGCCATCACGATAATAAGAATCGGGTAGTACATGACACTGTCGATCGATGTGAGAATATGCAGCATAAGAACCTCCGTTTCCGTATGGCCGCTGCCCCGAACACTCCCTTGCCGCCGCGGACAGGCGCCGGAGCAAAAGTTGTCCTGAGAGGCGTCTATTGCTCTGCGATGTCCTGCCGTGCGGACAGGCGCCGGAGCGGAATTTCCGGTTCAGAAAAAGGAGCCGATCCACGCGGATCAGCTCCCGACCATCAGACTCCCTTTATTATACCGACATAAAACAATCGGCACAATTCATTTTTGTATCGATTCCTGGCTCATTACAGCTCGATCAGCTCCTTCGTCGCCGGCGTCAGGTTCTCGACGCCCTCCTTAAGGACAAGAACCGTGTCCTCGATGCGGACGCCGCCCCAGCCCGGAATGTAGAGGCCCGGCTCGACCGTCAGAATCGTGTTCTTCTCGATCGTCCTCGTGCGGCCGGGTCCGAGGAACGGCTCCTCGTGGACGAAGAGGCCGACGCCGTGGCCGATGCCCGTGTAGTGATACGGCAGATACTCCGTGTTCTCGATCGCCTTCACCGACTCGCGGTACGCCTCGTCCGAGATCGCGCCGTCCCGCAGATAGGCCTCCGTGTCCGCGGACATCTGCTTGACGAGCCGGTAGACCTCCCGCTGCTTCGGCGTCGCCTTGCCGACGACGAGCGTCCGCGTCATGTCGGACATATACCCGTGGAACTGGCAGCCGTAGTCCATGAGGACAAAATCCCCGTACTCGACAGACTTCGAAGACGGTATTCCGTGAAGAAGAGATGTGCGCGCGCCGGAAATGAGAATATTTCCGTACGGCATCGTGTCCGCGCCCTCGAGGACCATGTACCGGGAAAGATTTGCGGCGAGCTCCTTCTCCGTGATGCCCGGACGGATGTCCTTCTGAATCCGGTCGTAGGCCCTGACCGTGATCTCGCAGGCCGCCCGCGCGTACTCAATCTCCTGCGGCGTCTTGTGCATGCGGAGGTCCTCGATGACACCATCCATCGGAGCAAGCTCTGCATTTGTCCCGGTGAGACCGTCCTCGATGCCGCGGAACATATTGACATTCATATCGAGACTCTCAAAGCCGATTTTTTTCGCGCCGGTCTCCTTCGCGAGCGATGCGCAGGCCGCCGCGACCGTCCCGTACTGCTTTCTCCACTCAACGAGCGTATAGTCCGGGCACTGCGCGCCCGCAAGCTCCGTATACCGCGGGTCCGTGATGAAGAACTGCTTATCGCGCGTGATAAAGAGAAATGCGTCGTCGCTCGTGTAGCCGCTGATGTAGCGGACATTCACGAGCTTCGTGCAGAAAAATGCGTCCAGCTTCTGGACCTCCAGGTATTCCCTGATCCGTTCCAGCACAATCTTACTCATAATCCAATCCTTTCTGCTTCCGCCTTGTGCCTGAAATGTCTGTCCCGTCCCGGTACCGGCGCGGGAACTCCCTGATGCTGGCGGAACCGCCTTCTATCCTCTCACATCAGCCCATCTATATCAAGGACAGGCGTGTCTGGTGTCAGGTTCCGATTAAATTTTTATAAACGAGTTTATGCTTTTTTTAATCGGAACCTGACACCTTTCCTTATATGCTTTTTTAATCGGAACCTGACACCTTTACCTCACTCGCTCATATCACGGTCGCAGGTTACATGGACGTTGTAGTCCGGATATGCCTTCTGGATCTCATCCAGGATCTGCGCGTAGACCTCCTCGGCCGTCTGTCCCTCTCCGTTCTTGAATTCGAGGACCGTGTCGAAGGTAATCGTCTTCGCTTCAAAATCGACATAGAAGCCGTGCATTTGCAGGACGCCGTCATGTGCCATGACCTTCCGGCGGATATCCGCGAGCATCTTCGACGCCTCATCATCTCCCGTGTTATGGGAGTAAATGCCAACCGCCGTGATCGCTACGCCGTACTTGCTGTACACGCTCTTGAAAATCCGCCGGGACATCGCATCGATCTCGACCGCTGTCATCGTGTCCGGCACCTCGACGTGGATGGAGCCCATGTAGCGGTCCGGGCCATAGTCATTTAAGAAGAGGTCGTAGGCCCCGAGGACATCCGGGTCCTCCGCGACCGTCGCCTTGATGTTCCTCGCGAGGTCACAGCCGACGCGCTCGCCCAGCATGGAGCTGACCGCCTCGCCGATCATTTCAATGCCGGACTTGATGATAATCACCGCGATGACCGCGCCGACGATCGCCTCGAGGGAAATGCGGGTCGCAAGATAAAGAATCGCGGATGCAAGGACCGACGCGGAGAGAATCGCGTCAAATGACGCGTCCGAGCCGGAGGCAATGAGCGACCCCGAGTTGACCTCATTTCCCTTATTCTTCACATAGCGGCCGAGCGCCAGCTTGACGAGGATCGCGACCGCGATGATGATCAGCGTGAGAAGTGAATAATCAGAGACCTCCGGATGGATGATCTTCTTCACGGACTCGATCAGCGATGTGATGCCGGCGTAGAGAACGATGGCCGCGACAATAAGCGAGCTCATGTACTCGACCCGGCCGTAGCCGAACGGATGCTTCTTGTCCGGCGCCTTGCCCGCGAGCTTCGCGCCGATGATTGTGATGACGCTCGACATCGCATCGCTCAGGTTATTGACTGCGTCCAGCGTGATCGCGATCGAATTCGACGCGAGGCCGACAAATGCCTTGAACGCGGCGAGAACTACATTTGTCAGGATACCCACGGCGCTCGCCCGGACAATTACCTTCTCGCGGGCCGCAGGGTCCATTGTTTTTGTCTGCTCTGTACTCATATACCTGCCCTCTCCTTTACAAATGAACAAACTATGCCACCGGACAGAACCGTTTCATGCACCAGAGGCAGTGCCCCCGTTCATCTACGCAGTCAGCCTGACAGGTCTTCCGGACTCATGAGGAGCTCCCGCCGGGTTCTGTGAACCTTCTCATGCAAGGCCCGCAATGCATCTTCATAGATGCTTGCTGTTCTTCTTACACGATCCGAACGAAGTCATCCTGTGGCTCGCCGAGCGTCCTCGTGCTCAGCTTCCGGAAATTCGACGCGAGGTCCCCGCGGAAGACCGCGGAGCCGGCGACGAAAATCTCCGCGCCCGCCTCCATGGACTCTCCGATCGTCGATCCGTTGATGCCGCCGTCCACCTCGATCGGGACATTTTCACATCCGTTCTCGTCGAGAAGCTGCCGCATGTCGCGCGTCTTCTTCGTCATCGCCGGAATATAGCTCTGCCCGCCGAAGCCCGGGTTGACCGTCATGAGAAGCACCATGTCAAGCTTGTCCGTCACGTAGTCGACCGCATGAACGGACGTCGCCGGGTTGAGCGCGAGGCACGCCTTCACGCCCTCGTCGCGAATCGCCTGCAGCGTGCGGTCGATGTGCGCGCACGCCTCCGCGTGAATCGAGATGCTGTCCGCGCCGGCCGCGGCGAACTCGTGGATGTAGCGCTCCGGATCCTTTACCATCAGATGGACGTCGAGAAACAGTCTGCTGTCCTTCCGGATCGACTTGATCAGCGGCATCCCAAACGAAATGGACGGAACAAACATTCCGTCCATGACATCAATATGAAGCCACCGACAGCCGCTCTCCTCAAGAGTCCTTACCTGCTCGCCGAGCTTCATAAAATCTGCTGAAAGTATAGATGGTGCGATAATACCCAAGGTTCCTGTCCTCCTTACTGCTTCAATCCCTGTGAAAGGCGCCCTGTCCGCCGCGGTTCAAGAGCCCGCCGCCTTCATGTTTATGCGCCACGTTTGCTGCAGTCCATATGACCCGCCTGAAACTGGTAAAATCTGCCGAATTCATGCGGTGTATTTTATGCACTTCTTATATTTATACTCCATCCGGCCGGAGTTGGCAAGGGAAGACAATCTGTACAAAAACAGGTTGCGGATTTTTACTTGACAGCGGTCTTCATTCGTGGAGAGAATAGATAAGATGCGGTATTATCCGTATGTGGAGGGACTTAACCATGCAGGCAATCATGGAGACTATATTTGAAATCTTATACTTAAGCTTTGCGATCACCGCCGGTCTCGCGATGCTCCGGCAGTCAAAGAAGGACCATCAGTCCGCAATCCGGCTCGGAAAACGGCTGCGCAAGACAGAAAAGGCAGTCGAGCAGTCGGTGGCAGATGCGGCTGCATCCGCTGCAAAGACAGGCCCTTCCGAAGGCGCCTCGGAAAATGCAGAGTCGGATGAGACCCCGTCGGCAGTCCCACAGACAGCGCTCTCCAAGGTGTCAGAGAACACGAAGATTGTTGAAGAGGCCCTGAGCGCAGCGGCCGAAGGCCAGAGCAAATCGGAAGCGCCGAATGCCGGGGCGCCCGTTACTTCAAAAGAGGATATTTCCACGGCAGGTGAAGGATTCTCTGTTTCCGGAAAAGAAGGCGTTTCCCCAACAGATGGATCGCAGGCAGAATTTTCCACCATATCCGGAGCTTCCCGAAAAGAGAGACCGGAGTCGGAGTCTTCCGCCGTCCCAGCATCCGCAGGCAAGAGCCAGAAGAAACCGTCAAAGGTATACACCACCGCGGAGCTCAGAAAGAAGGCGCTGTTCCGCAGCCGCCGCGCATCGCTTCTTAAAAAAGCCGGCATCATGACTCTCATTCTCGGTATCGGCGACTGCTTCCATCTCCTTCCGCGCATCTATGCGCTGTGGACGACCGGCCTTGCAAAAAATACGGCGCTTCTCGGCGGCGGCAAGCTGATCACGTCGCTCACGATGACCATTTTCTACGTCATTCTCTATTACATCTGGCGCGACCGCTACAGGATCGCGGACAGAAATACAATCACACTCACCGTGCTGGCACTCGCCGCGGTCCGCATTGTCCTCTGCATTCTTCCGCAGAACCAGTGGCTCTCCGCGAACCCGCCGCTACTCTTCGGTATCTTACGAAATATCCCGTTTGTCCTGCTCGGCCTGGTGATTTTCTATCTCTTTGAACAGGAAATCCATGAAAACCACGATCGGAAGCTGCAACATCTCCCGCTCGCGGTCGGAATTTCATTTGTCTGCTATATCCCGGTCGTCCTCCTCGCAGGCATCTTCCCGGCGGTTGGCATGCTGATGATCCCGAAGACGATCGCGTATATGTGGATCATTGCGATGTTCCTCAGCCTCTTTATGTGAAAGAACAGCTCATTTCCCGTATCGGCCTCAGAGCATTCGCGCGATAAAAATGCACCATCTTTCACGCGCATTTCCCTCCGGCATCAGCCATGGGACCTTCACAAATTCCCGCACAGCCAGTCCTTCACGATGCCCAGCGACTCGCGGAATACATTGTTGGGCAGGAAAAACGGCGTCGATTTCGCGGGAATGCCGTACACATGTCTGTACCCCGCCTTTTTTGCGAGCTTCAGGGCCCGGAACATGTGGAAATTGCTCGTGACAATTCCGACATCTGCCTGCTCCACCAAGTCGCCCCGCTCTCTGATCACGTCCGCGCTGAAGCGGATATTCTGCGACGTGTTCACCGACCGGTCCTCGAGGAGAATTCTCGCCCCGTCGATTCCATTTTTGAGAAGATAGTCCCGCATCGCCTCCGCCTCCGTGCACGGCTCATCGCTTCCCCTTCCGCCCGACACAATCGCAGTCGTCTCCGGATGTTCCTTCAGAAAATGAACGGCCCGCTCGAGCCTGTAGCGCAGCACGCGGCTTGCGCCGTCCTCCCGCACTCTGGCGCCGAGCACGAGGATATATTCTCGCCCTCGCGCGTCTCCTTCGCCCGCATTGAACTCGTTCCCTGGCAGATGCATGTCTCTTTCATTCATCTTGAGCTCACGTCCCGGCCGGCGGCCGGACATGCGGTGCGTATTTCTTCTGCCCTCTCGGAACCCGCTCAGAACCATGGCAAGGGTCACGGCAAGCAGAGTCAGCAGTGCAGCCGCAAGAATTCGTCCCGTCGCAATGAGAGGCGCGGGCACAAGCGCCAGCAGGCCGCTCATTTTCAGGATAGACAGAAGCGATATCGCAGCCCCTAAAGCAAGCCACACCGCATAAAATGAGGTCCCCGTCCGGGCACGCATCACAGCTATGCCGTAGACCATGCAGGCGAGGCCGGCAAGAAGAACAAAAACCATGTCATCATCCTCCTGATTCAGCTCTTTTCATGCAGTCTACCAGATTCCGGAGGATCGTGCCATTTGTCTGTGCATTGTTGATTTCTGTGTGCATATCGTGCATGATATATCGTAGAAAAGAAAGGACACCGGAATGGAAGAAAACAAACCACACAAGCGCCGCGTCCATTATAGCGGCGCCTATCCGAAACGATTTGAAGAAAAATATAAAGAACAGAACCCTGAAAAGTACAAGGAGACCGTCGAGAAGGTGATCAGCAAGGGCAGCACGCCGGCCGGCATGCACATCCCGATCATGGTCGGCGAGATTCTCTCATTTCTCGACATAAAGCCCGGGCAGATTGGTCTCGACTGCACGCTCGGCTACGGCGGGCACAGCTCGAAGATGCTGGAGAAGCTGGAGGGCGAGGGGCACCTCTATGCGCTCGACGCCGATCCGATCGAGATCGAAAAGACACGCGCCCGCATGGAGGAAAAAGGGTACGGCGATGACATCTTCACCGCCATCAACACGAATTTCCGGAATATCGATGAAATCGCCGGAACATACGGGCCATTTGACTTTGTTCTCGCGGATCTCGGCGTCTCCTCGATGCAGATCGACAACCCCGAGCGGGGCTTCAGCTACAAGACCGACGGGCCGCTCGACCTCCGCTTTAATCCGGAGAAGGGCGAGAGCGCCGCAGAGCGCCTCGCGTCGCTCTCACGCGAGGAGATGGAGGGCATGTTCGTCGAAAATTCTGACGAGCCTTATGCCGCGGAGATCGCGGCAGAAATTGAGCGCGCGCTCCGCCGCGGAGACAAGATCGACACGACGACTGCGCTCAGAGAAGTGATTGAAAGGGCGCTCACAACGCGCGTGCCTGAGGTGAAGCGCATGAACCGGAAGGACCGTGAGGAGGCCGTTCACAAGTCCTGCGCCCGCGTCTTCCAGGCACTCCGGATTGATGTGAACAGTGAATTTGAGGTTCTTTACGAATTTCTCGAGAAGCTGCCCGGCGCGCTGAAGAGCGGCGGCCGCGCGGCGATCCTCACCTTCCACTCCGGCGAGGACCGGCTCGTGAAGAAGTCCTTCCGCCAGCTTGAGAGGGATGGTGTCTATGCATCTATTGCGAAGGACGTGATCCGCCCGTCGAAGGAGGAGTGCTTCCGCAATCCGAGGGCGCACTCGACCAAGCTGCGCTGGGCGGTGAAGGCGTAAAATTGTCGTCGCCTGCGACTGGACATTTCGCGTGGCCGTGTATAAGTCCCTCGCGTCACTTCGCTGCTTCGCAGCTCTCGTGCCGCTAACAGGCATTCGCATTCCCTTGCCGCTTACGCGTCACTCCATACTCATGCCTGCTTACGCGTCATTATTCAGCACCCCAGACTCGGAACGCTTCGCGTGGCCGTGTATAAGTCCTTCGCGTCACTTCGCTGCTCCGCAGCTCTCGTGCCGCTAACAGGCATTCGCATTCCCTTGCCGCTTACGCGTCACTCCATGCTCATGCCTGTTGTCGTCGCTAGTGCACATGTCCGCTGGCGTGCAAGCACGCCGCGTCCTGTGCACTGCGACTGGACTTATACACACAAAAAACCGCAGGGGCTGCGTCGCTAGGATCACAGCAGCTGCGGTTGCTGGCTATATGATAATGATTCAGCCCACAACAGGGAACATAAAGTGTTCCGAGTCTCAGGGACTGAGGTATAGATCCGGTCAGACCTTCTCAGGGCCCGGTCCGCGGATTTTTCATAGGGCCTCACACCCATCCGATTATCCGATGATCAAAACAGGTTCAGCGGGCGATAGCCGTTCTTTTCATAGAGCTTGCCGTAGAACTCAAATACTTCCTGCATGTAGTCTGAAAATCTCTGCTTCAGAGACTTCTTTGCCGGTCTGCAAACCTTTGCTGTATTTCTGCCAACGTTTGTATATCCTGTAGATGCTGTGTTCGTCATAATCATTACCTCCTCTTATGTCTATCTCAATGAAGCCGGAGCCTTCCGGCCTCCGTGTCTGTCATTTCTTTTCCTTACATTTTGCATTATAGACTCCGGCCTGTTATAATTCCTATCAATACAGAATAAAAACCAATCAAATCTTGCAAAATGAATGGCGGAGGCCGATGGTTTCGCCGGCGGGTGCTAGTTGCAGCAGTCAAAAGAGGAGCAGGAGGTTCATTTTCCATGATACCGATTTATCAGGAGAGCAGCGACAGTCTGCAGATCAATGAAATCAGGTCCGCGCATTTTCCGCCGCATCTGCACAAGTCGATCGAGCTTATTTATGTGACGGAGGGGTCGCTTGTCATGGGCGTCGGCATCGATCTCTATGAGCTGCACAAGGGGGACCTCGGCATCGTCTTCCCGAACCTGATCCACCACTACCAGGTATTTTCGCCGGGCGAGAACCGGCACATTGTGCTGCTCGCGTCGCCGTCCTACTTTGGATCCTACGAGCAGATTCTGACGACGTTCCGTCCCGCGCGTCCGGTCATTCCGGCAAATGAGCTTCACCCGGACATTGCCTACGCGTTCCGGAGCCTGATGGAAATCAACCAGGGGGACAACCGAGTCATGAAATTCCGGACAAGCGGGGCGGCCGTGAAGCCGGAGCCAGGCGGGACATCGGCGCCATCAGATGGCAGCTCCGGGAAGCCGGCGCTATTGGACGCGGGCCCGGATTCCCCACGTGATCCATCCGCGATCAGGGCCTCCGAGACGCTCGTCGCGGGCAATCAGTCTGTGCTGAACCACGCGTTTCTGCAAATTATTCTCGCGCGGGCGTTGCCGGAGCTCACGCTCTGCAACCGGATCGATCTGAAGCAGCACGACATTGTCTACCAGACGGTGGCCTACGTATCGGCCCACTATCAGGAGGATATTTCGCTCGGAAGCATGGCTGACGATCTCGGGATCAGCCCGTACGCGCTCTCCCGCGTCTTCTCAGGAAGCTTCCACCAGAATTTCAATCACTACCTGAATGATGTCCGGCTGGAGCACGCGTCCGTTCTGCTTGCGGACAGCGACCTCCCGATCACGGATATCTATCTCGAATGCGGGTTTCAGAGCCAGGCGACATTCAACCGCGTCTTCCGCGCCAAATACAAGGTGACGCCGCGACAATACCGGAGAGCCTCGGCCATGTCGCATTGAAAAACACCAGGCACACTGGCAGTTACGATTCTGCGTAAAGCTTCGGCACCCTCTTGGAAAGTTGAGAAAGATGGAGGAAGAGTTTGTCCATCCGAAATCTTTCCTGGTTCTCCAATGGATAGACACGGTCCGCCCTGCAATAGAAAATGCGAAGCGTTCCAAGTCCGGACGTGCTGAAGAGTTACCTGAATTTCACAGAAGGGAGTCAACATATGCTGCTTGAAATTCGTGACGGGACCGTCAGCCGCGGAGGCAAGACGGTGCTCGAGCGCTTTTCATTTGATATAAAAGGAACGGAGCACGCGGCCATCGTCGGCCGGAATGGGGCCGGCAAGACGACACTGCTCGAGGTGATCGCCGGGACCCGCGAGCTCGATGCGGATGAGAAGAACCCGGGATCGGGCCTGTTCCGGTCGCGCGCATTTACGGTCGGCATGCTTCATCAGACGGCGGTCTCCGACCCGGAGCTGACTGTGGAGGAGGCCATGCGGACGGCGATTCTTTCGGGAAAGCCGGAGGACTTCCGCTGGTCCGAGGAGCGCTTCGCGGAGGAACAGCGCTACGACAAAATGTTCACGCGCTTCGGGTTTGCGAAAGAAGACAAACAGAAGAAGCTGGGTGCATTTTCCGGGGGAGAACAGATCAAGATTGCGCTGATCCGGCTGCTGCTCGCAGAGCCGGACGTCCTCGTGCTCGACGAGCCGACCAACCATCTCGACCTCGCCGCCGTCGAGTGGCTCGAGCAATATCTGCGCGAGTACAGGAAGGCGGTCGTCATGGTCTCGCACGACCGGTATTTTATTGATCAGGTCGCCGACGTCGTCTGGGAGGTGACGCACGGCCGAGTAGTCCGCTATCCTGGCAATTATACGCAGTACCGCGCCGCGAAGGCCGCCAGATACAAGCGCCAGCTCGCGGCCTGGAGGCGGCAGCAGGAGGAGATCGCGCGGCAGGACGAGCTGATCGAGAAGTTCCGGCACAAGCCGAAGAAGGCGAAATTTGCCCGCTCCCGAAAGAAAATGCTCGAGCGCATGACGCGCATCGAAAAGCCCGACATGGACGACGCGGTCATCCACACGGGTGAGATTCTGCCCGCGCGCCCGGGCAGCAAATGGGTGCTCGAGTGTGAGCATTTGAAGATCGGCTACGAGAAGAGTCAGCCGGTGAAGGAGCTCTCCTTCCGCCTCCGCCGCGGACAGAAGGTCGGCATCATCGGCCCGAACGGGACAGGAAAATCGACATTTTTAAAAACCGTCGCCGGCTTGCTGCAGCCGCTCGCGGGCAAGGTCAGCCTCGGCGCGCACATCGATCTTGCGTATTTTGACCAGATGACGGCGGGGAAGGTGCTGGAGGAGACGGCCGCAGCTGGATCGACTGGAATCGAGCTTCCGACTGATACCGCAGAATTTTCTGGTGCGGACGCTGCTGCATCCGGCTCACCCGCGCGAGTGTCCTCGAAAATGCCCGAGCGTCTCAACGTCATCGAGTATTTCCACAGCCGCTTCCCGTCGCTGACCGGCAAGGAGGTCCGCACGATCCTCGCGGGCTTCCTCTTTACAGGACGCGACCTCGGCACACCTGTGGACAGTCTCTCGGGCGGCGAGAAATCAAGACTCGTCCTCGCCACGCTCCTGCAGAGCCGGCCGAATTTTCTTGTGCTCGACGAGCCGACGAACAACATGGACATCCCTGCAAAGGAGACGCTCGAGTCTCTCTTCCGAGAGTACAAGGGAACCATCCTCTTCGTCTCGCACGACCGGTATTTCTTAAGCGAAGTCGCCGACGCGCTTCTCATTTTCGAACAGGGCGATCAGCCGGTCATGTACCATCCGTTCGGCTACCGCCACTATGAGGAGCGCCGCCGTCGGGAAATGAACGGTGATCCGGCGGTCACGCGCACGGCCGAGGATGAACGCCTGATCGCGGACCTCCGCGCGGTCCCGAAAGGAGAGAGTCACCGGCTGCGCGAAATCCCGACGGAGGAGGCCGCGCTCGACTGGCGCTTCCATCTGTGCCGCATGGAAATCGATCAGGCGGAGGAGCGGGTGCAGCAAGAGGAGGAAGCGCTCGGGGAGATGATGGAGCCCGCATGGAATACGGAGGTCTCATACGCGGAGGACTCGGATAATATCGAACCTGATATTACCCTCAATGATGTACACCCAACGATAGCTGAGTATCTCGAGACGCCCTCTTCGGAAAAAGATCCGCGTATCCTCGCACAACAAAAAAGGCTTGAAGACGCGAATCAGAAGTTAACAGAGACCCTGCTCGTGTGGTACGACCTGTGGCTGGAGACACATTGATACATACCTCTAGGGCCTGAAGGAAGAATCCTGCCGCCAGGCGCTACGCAAGACGTGCCCTGTAGGGTCTGATGGCAAGATCCTTCCTCTAAACGCTACCGAAGTAGGGCCCGGCGGCAGGAAAGCCGCCCGAAACACTACGCAGGACGCGGCCTATGTGACCAGCCGGGCTTGATTGGGCTTGAGGCGCTGCATAGCGGCACGATCGCGGGACGAATTTTCAAAAAAGGGCTTTCTCATTTGTGCAGAATCGCATATACTGAAAGATAAGAAATCCGGTTTTTATCCGATGTGCACAACGCAGTAAACCGGAAATGAAATGATCTGTGAGGAGGAAGTACTTATGAGCAAAATGGAAAAGCTTGATCCCGAGACTCTCGCCGAGCTGAAGAAGAATGCCCGCGAGGTCATCAAGGCTGAGATTGCCGAGGACGGCGACCTGTCCTATCTGTACGCTCCGTACAAGGAGCTGAACACAGACGATATCGCAGATGACATCGTTGCAAAGATCTTCACGGCATACAACAAGGACAAGGAATAAGCTGATAGCGGACAGAGCGGCCCGGCCGGGTATTTCCGGCCGGGCCGTTCTTCTACAGTTTTCTTTCTATATCAAAAACCCCAGCACGATCAAGAGCTGGGCCGGGAGGTACGTCTCCATGACGCCCTTCATTTTCCGATGGAAGGCGACGCGGCACGCAATCAGCGTGTCAGAGAGAATGAACAGCAGTGATCCGGCAAATGAGATTCCCGCGCCGGCATTTCCGATGCTGAGAAACCGGAAAAGCGCGGATAAGCTCATAGCGATGATCGTTCCCGAGTACACAAAGAACCCGGCCCGGAGCTTTTCCGGAAAATGCGGGACGAGCCTGCGGGCCGTCGCCGCGAGCGCCAATGCAAAGCAGAGTGCCGCCGCAAGGAGAATGAGGGTCCGCGGCGCTTCCGTCATAAAACCATTTCCCGTAAAACGCGCGTTGTAAATAAACGCTACGATATAGCAGATATGACCAAGCCAGAAGGCCGCCGCGCCGACCGTGCAAACCTTCAGGCTGTGCTCCCACAGAAGCAGCGTGTCGCCGAGGCACCCGAAGGCAAGAGCCAGAAGGATCCGGCCGTCGGGAGGTGCATTTTTCGAAGAAAAAACGTACACCAGCATGAGAAGCGGCATGAGGAGCGGCTTTACGAAGAAATCGCGGCGGTTCGTCTCCTGGAGCACACAGTCCCAGACAGACAAAGCCAGATACAGCGCGAGACAGAGCCCGCCGGGCAGATTGAAGGTCATCGCTTGATCCTCCTTTTAGCTGAATTTATTTCAGCCCATACTTTTTCATCACATCATCCAGGGTCTCCGGATTCGCCAGCAGGTCATTCAGCTCCTGCTGTCTGCCGTGGCTGAGCAGATACTGAGTCACCGTCCTGATGTCCTTCAGAGCATCGGAGCGTCCTTCTTCTCTACCCTCTTCTCTGCCTTTCTGCAGATTTTCCTGGTCTCTCATCAGCAGTGTCATATATATGCGCCTCCATTCCTTGTTTCGTCGTCCGACGCTTGCGGCGTCCTCGAGCTGCTCCGTGAATGCTCCGGTAGGAATTCCGTCCCGCAGATATGCCAGAAACTCATCGAGCTGTTCATTTCCCGATGAAACGCATTCCGCGTTAACAAAAACCGTATACCGGCCGTCATCCAGCTCCAGGTCTCCACACAGCGTGCGGAATGTATACAGCGGCAGTCCCTGTCCGAAATGATCGAACAGGCAAATGAAAATCACATACGACTGTTTCAGGTCCCGATATGGCTGTCCCTTCTCGATCATGGACGCATCGAGCATCGAATGATAGTACCTTGACCGTTTGCCGAGTTCTCTCTGATGCGTGGTCTGCATTTCTATGTCATAAACTTCAGTTCCATCGCCCGATTCCACATATACATCGAGGCGCACGGACTTTGCGTCTCTCGACAAATCGAATGGCTTCTGCTTGTCCGGATAGTCGATGCCGACCACCTTTTTCTGCAGAATCAGCGAGAGCAACTGCTCGCAGAGGTCCTTTCTTGTCTCCATGATTCTGCAGAACAGAAAATCGTTGGAGAATGGGAGATTCTCATACTCTTGAACAAATGAATCTGTCTTTTTCATGTGCAAAATTCCTCTCTGATGCATACAGGCAAGACCCGCTGCACCACTCAAAAGATATGCATACTTCTGCCGCAGACAATCGGCAGACTGACAGATTCATATATATTATATGAAATATAGTTATATTTGTCAATATAATTGTTAGACAATAACGGCCACTGTTAAGTATCGGCGATACCGCCTCCAACCCTTACGGTGCCCAACCCCTACGGTGCCAGGTTCCCCCTTACGGTGCCAGGTTCCCATTAACAAAAGTTTACCAAAAATTCACAAAAAATTTATCGGAACCTGACACCAAATGGCCGGACACCAAATGGCCTAGACAGCATGAACACCAGCGTTTAGACAAACATTAGATTTCGCACACAGGAACGCCACAGATTCCCTCTATCATAGCTACTATCAGAACGAAACCAGTTCTGATCAGACATAATGATTTCTGCGAAAGGGAGGTGCTGTTTATGATGACAATCGAAGAACTGAGACAGAGACTGAATCTGGTGGTGAGCACCTTCGTGAAACTCGAAGGCTGCCGGCCGAGTGCCGATGAATTATACAGGGAGCTTGGCCGCGAATACGCACCGGTCATTCTCGAATACAGCGGGCGCGGTGTCAGAGCCGCCGGCTGAACCAAACGATAGATAAATCTCATAGCGATGCGGCGGCTGCCACCCGGGTTATTCCGGGAGCAGCCGCCGCTTTTTGCACAAGCCACCAGGATTCCCAATCTTCACATTCTCCACCACTTCTCAGTATCGATTTCCCGCTCAGCTTTCCTTCCCAGCTTTTCCGTACCCGCGATAAACCTATCCATCACGCCTCCGCCGGCGCGCTGCGCTTCTCGTCTTTCTCCGCCCCCGCCGCAATCCCCGCGAGGACAAGCGCGATGCCGGCGGCCGTCTGCACGGTCAGCGCCTCGTGATAGCAAAAAATGCCGACAAGCGCTGCCGTCACCGGCTCGATCGACGCGATGACGGACGCCCGTCCGCCCTGCAGGAAATGAAGTCCCAGCGTATAGAGAAGAAACGGAAGAATCGTACTGATAATTCCGAGGCAGAGCACGTATCCAAGGGCCACTGCCGACCCGGACATGGCGCCCGCGACGTGCGGCAGTCTGACCATGAAGAGCGACGTGACCGCCGCGACAAGGAATGTATAGAACGTGATCGTCAGGGAATCATATCCCCTCTCGATCGCGTAGTGCCCGAAAATCGTGTACAAGGCATAGCCGAAGCCGGCGCCGAGCCCGACAAGAATGCCGCCCGCGCTTATACCGCTGCCCGCAAGCCCCGTCACACATGCACAGCCCGCAAATGTCAGCAGCACGGAGAGCACGCGCCGGCCGGTCATTTTCTCACGAAAGAGAACAGCGGACATCAGCATGACAAATGCAGGTGCCGTGTAGAGAAGCACAGCGGCGGCCGCGAGTGACATCATGCGGACCGCCGTAAAATAACAGTAATTAAAGAAGACGATACTGCCGATGCCGGTTCCGAGGAAACACCAGAAGTCTCTCAGCCGGATTTTCATTTTCTTCCTGTCGAAAATGAGAAGCCCGATGAAAAGAACAACGGTCGCTGTCAGCGAGCGGAGGAACACAAGGTCCATCGAGACGAGGCCGCGTGCGTTGAGGTGCCGCACGAAGATTCCGAGCAGGCCCCACAGCACACCGGCCGCGGCGATCATCCACGGAGCAAATCGGCGCATACACATCATCTCCTCTCCAATATATGGTTACGATCCACTTCACACGCAGCGAAAAGATCAAATACTGATATCAGCTCCAATCTCCAAAACCCGGCTCAGTGAGCTCTAACTGAATATGTCCCCTCTGCAGTCGGAGGGGACATTGCACAAGCTTAACAAATTTTCTGAACTGCCTCTTCGTATGAGAGGCGAGCCATCATATATCCGCTGAGCACGCATTAAATCCGGAAAATATATTCCAATTATACGTTATGTCTGTACTCGTACGGAAGGACCTTGACCTGGTTGTAGCTCGGGCAGTCCCTGACCCACTCGAGAGACTCCTTGACGATAGCCGTCTGCATCGGGATGTTGTTCGGCTCACCGGCATTTGAGCCGATCGGAACGTGCGGGGCCGTGATTCTCGGTGCGCCCTGCTGACGCGCGATCGGCGGAAGGGCCGCGATCACGCAGCAGCTCATACCGGCCTCCTCACAGCAGCGGGTCACGATCGTCGCGGAGCGGTGACAGGTGCCGCAGCCGCCGGTGCAGAGGACGATGTCGACGCCCTGCTCCTTCAGCTTCCGCGCGATCTCCGGGCCGGTCTCATTGCGGAACTTCTCGACATTTCCGCCGCCTCCCATGAACGTGTAGGTCTCCTTCGGGAGCGAACCGATGAAACCCGCGTCCACGAGCTCATGCAGGCGGTCGATCGGGAACATCGCGTTGACGTCCTTGTTGATGTCCGAGTTATCGAAGCCGCCATGCGTGACCATCAGCTCGCTGGACGGCGTATCGAACGGGATGACTCTGTATGAAAAATCACCCGACGTATTAAACGGCACCTGGCTCTTCTTGTGGATGCCACCCGCCGTGATGAAGGCCACCTTGCACTCGCTGAGCGGCTTCTTCAGCTCCGTGAAGACGGGCTTCGGTGTGACAGGTACAAAAATCTCTGACTGCATTCCCTCTACTGTCGTAAGACTCATAGCTAATCCTCCTTAAATATAAGGCTTAAATACTCTCCACCGGAAGCTCCGGCTTCCCCGGTGCGTGCATGCACTGTATCAGCTCAGCACTTCCTTAAATACTCTCCACAGGAATCTCCGTTTTCCCAGTTACATGCATGCAGGAAATGTAAAGCTCCGCATCGAGACCTTCCTTCAGCGGCACATCGGTGAAGACCCACCGTCTCGGGACAGCCACGGTCCCGAAGCCCCGGACCATCTCCACCTTGACCGCCGTATCGTTGACCTCCGTGACCTTTCCGCCGATCAGGACCGGAAAGATCTCCTCCGCCGGATCGAGTCCGGCCGTATCGTAGTCGCACGGATTCTCCGTGATCTGCACATAGCTGAAAAAGAATTTCAGCGAGGTTCCCGGCTCAATCACCGCATTTTCTATGATCATCCGTCTCGGGACTGTAATGACGCCGAGGCGCCCGTGGAGATGGACCTTCACCAGATCTCCGTCGAGCTCCTTGACCAGCCCGCCCATGAGAATCGGATTGATCAGATAGTCCGGTCTCATATCAGTGCAGCGTTCCGCTGTCAACAAGCACGGTCTCTGAAAGTCCGAGAAGATCATTGTTGGCGTTGATGACAGCGTTGTTCCACTTCTTCGGCGCGGGCTTTACCTCCACACCCGCCATCTTGTTCTTGAGCATCTGGATCGCGCGGGCCGCGACCTCCGGTGTGACGCAAGAGCAGCCAGCGATGTTGTTCTCAAAGCCGCCCGCATCCATATTTTCCTCGACCATCGCCGTCGCGTACTTGTTGCCGACGACGAGCTGGCCCTGGTATGCGCAGAAGGAGACGCCGACGACCGGGATGCCGCGCTTTCCGGCCTGTCCGATGTGCTGGATGAAGTCGATGTGGTTGTTGCCGAAGCCCTCTGTCGTGATGATGCAGCCGTCGATATCGAGCGTCTCAAGCAGTGTTCCGAGCCGCTCGGAGACCCACATCTTCTCGTCGTTGACCTGCGGTGATCCGACAAATACAACGCCAATGAGATCGAGCTCCGGATCTGCCGCGAGGCCCTCGACCAGCGGCTCACGGATGTAGTGGCGGGTCATTTCCTTCGTCGCAGGTCCGATGCAGGTGAGCGCGTGGATCGAGCCGTCGCGGACCTGGTTCGGTGTCAGCATAATCGGCACGTTGCCGCAGTCGACGTTCTTCTGGCCGCCCTTGACGCCGCACGGCTCAGTCGGGCAGATGACGTTGTCGTGCATCGCGCCCTGGCCCATGATCTCCTTGACGAGGACGACGCGCGGGTTGCCCTCGCGCCGGCAGTCCTCGCAGAGCTCCTCGCGGACGACCTCGCCGTCGTACTTCTTCAGCTGATCGCGGACCGCCTGAATGATGTAGTCCTCGCATTTGTGTGCAGCGAACGGGCCCGGGCGGGTCATGCCTGACTTCCGCGCGATGACGGCGTGGCAGCGGATGATAATATCGTTCTTGTCCGCGCAGCCCGGATGACCGAAATACATTTTCTCATCGAGATACCCTTCGGAGGAGCCGAACTCATGGACCTGAACGCCGTCCTCATCGACGCCTGTCAGCATGAAGACGACGCCGTCGGCGACCTTCGTGACGCCCTCGCCGAGCTCGCCCTCAACCTTCGTCGCAATCGGGCAGACATCCATGATTGTATTCGTGTAGACGTGCCTCTGGTCCGGCTTGATGACGTCGAGCGCGAGGCTCTTGCAGAGCGGGTCCTCCTTGACGGCCTTCTCGACAATGCTGCCGTCGATCGTGATTGTGCCATTTTCAATCTTTGTCTCGTCACCGATCACGACATCTGTGATCTTCATGTGCTTCTTGACGAGCGTGCGGATGACCTTCTTCTTTCCTGTTGGAGCGGCCGCCGAAGCTGCTGATGCAGGGCCCGCTGCGGAAACCGGCGGAAGGCCCGGTCCCTTCGGGAGCGGAATATCGAGCGTAAAGCCGGAGAGCTTCTCCGCCTGATCGATGTGAATGTGCAGCACGCCATTGTCTATGGATGCCTGCGGGACAGTTTTAGCAGTTTCCGCCGGAACCGAAGGCTCGGCGGAAGCTGCCGGAGCCTTCTTATCCTCTGTGGAAACTTCATGTACATGATCAAGAACGTCCTTCGTGATCGGTGTCAGCGCCTCGACGTCCTTCGTCAGTGTGCTGCCGAGTACCTGCTCGACGGTCAGGCCGTCGTCGCTCAGCTTCAGAAGGCCCGCCTCCTCCATGTCATCGAAGATATCCGGATCCTCAAGGTCCGCCTCGCTGATCACAAGTCCCTTCTGTCTGCGGCAGCAGAAAACTGCCGGGTCCTTCAGATGCTGCTGAGCCATTTCCTTTGTCATTGACATAGCATTGTCCTCCTTGTACAGGTAATTTCTGATGTGTCCGTGCGTCGCAGACTTACGATTCCGGAGCGATGTGAATTTTTCTGATAAGCTTATGATTAACGGCCCGAAGAGCCAGGTCCGTACTGTGATAGACGGGCAGTCCGAGCTGCGGCGCGCAGCTCATGACCGTGTTGGTGCAGTCACTGCAGTTGCCGATGAGAATGGCTCCGGCCCCTGCCTTCCGGATCGCGAGTACCTTCGCGACCTGGCCCGGACATTTCCCGGGATTTAAGCATTTGCGGGTATTTCTGACGGGCATCGCCTGCTTGCAGTATTCGATGTCCACGACCTCGGAGCCGTAGGACGCAGCGAGCTCCTTCATGCGCTCCTCCGACGCGCCGCAGGCACAGACGAGAAGACCGATTTTCTCAGGACCCTTCGGGAAGCACTCGGCGGCGATCAGGCCGCCTGTCGTCTTGATGACCGGATCCTTTATTTCCGTCCTGTGGCCCGTGAACGGGCCGCCCATGACCAACTCCCCATATTCATCAAGGCCGCCGTTCATTTGAAAAATGTCCCCGACCGATATGCCGACCGGAACATCGTGCATGACGATTGTCTCACCCGGATGCGTTTTCAGCTTTCCTGCAACCGTCAGGTCCTTGTCGATCATCGGCTTTCCCAGATCGACTGCCTCGTGGATGCGGACCGCAGTCTCCACATTTGAGACGACGGCCCCGGCCGCAAGCGGAATCGCGTCCGGCGGAAGCAGCTCGCCAAGCACCTCGCGGACAATCGCCCGCTCCTCACCCATCGGGTACATGTCCGGAAGAAGGTGGATATTGACCGGCTTCTCTCCGGTATATGCCGCGAGCGCCTTCTGAAGCGCGGCGACGGCCGCTGTGTGCTTTTTCTTGATGGCGATGAAGCCGCGCGCGGCGTGCATCACGTCCATCTCGATCGCAAGTCCCCGGAGCACGTCCTCCGGTCTTTTTTCGACCGAATCGATATTGTGGGAGAGAATCGGCTCACACTCGGCGGCATTGATGATGACGCAGCCCTTCTTCTCCGGCGCAAATGGCTTTCCGAGCTTCGCCCAGACCGGGAAGCCGGCGCCTCCGAGCCCGACGAGGCCGGACGCGCGGATCATAGAGAGCGGATCCGCATTTTCGAGCGGCACATAATCCTTCGTCTGCTCCGCGGCCGCCTCGATCCGGACCGCCTCGTCCGTCACAGCCCGAACAATGCCGCTCACGGACGTATGGATGGCGCTTCCGAGCTTTCCCTCCGGAATATCCGCGATCCGCTGTCCCCGTCTGACCGTCTCTCCTTCTTTTACACAGGGAACGGACGGAGCACCGACTCCCTGCCTGAGAGGAAATATATATTCTGGCATAAACGCTCCCTTCCTGTCGTGATTCAGAGCCATACAATAATTCTGAACTGCTGAATCGCTGCCTTCTTCTATGCTCAGCTGTACTCAGCCGCCGACGTAAAGTGCATCCCGGCTCTGGTTCTGCTTAACTGCCCGACTCACGCGCTGACCGTGTCCGCGCACGTCGGCCCGCCGCTCTCCTTCTCGAGCAGGAACCCGTCCTTCAGCGAATCGGTGTCGTCCACGATCCAGGTATTGAGTCCCGTGATATGGGCGGAGCCCGTGATCTTCGGGACCACACCCGTGTACGGTCCGACCCGCTGCTCTCCGACGACCTGTCCCTCGAAGACCGAGCCCGTGATGCTCTCGTAGCGGAACGGCTGCCGCGCCCCAAGCTCTCCCCTTGCGTACAGGGCCGCGAGCTTTGCGCTGGTTCCCGTCCCGCACGGGGAGCGGTCCACCTGCGCGTCGCCGAAAATCACGCAGTTCTTCATGTCTGCATTTGCGTCGCAGTCCTTCGAGTAGAACTCCACGAGATCAACGGTGTGGATCGGAAGAACCGGATGCTGCACCGGAAATGCGCGGTTGATTTCATTTCTCAGCGTCATGCCGAGGTCTGTAATCGTGCTGATATTGTCGATTATGAGCGGAAGATGGATTCTGTCCGCATCGACCAGTGCGAAAAATGAACCCCCGAACGAGATGTCGAACGGAACCTCCCCGAACTGCTCCGTTCTCACGGACAGGTGCTCTCTGTAGAGGAAGGCCGGCACGTTATAGATGCTCGCGCGGACTGCGTGTCCGTCCTTCACCTGCACCTCGACGCGGATGAGTCCCGACGGCGCATCGAGCGTCACATATGTCACCGGCTCCGTCACACGGACCATGCCCGTCTCCACCAGCATGGACGCGCAGCCGATGCTGCCGTGCCCACACATGTTGAGGCACCCGCCGCTGTCCAGGAAAATGACACCCGTATCTGCCCCCGGATGGACCGGCGGCGTCAGCACGGCGCCGAACATGTCCCTGTGACCGCGCGGCTCGAGCATCAGCGCCTTCCGGAGAAAATCGTAGCGGTCCATCAGATCCTGCTTTCTCTCCATCATGGTGCTGCCGCGGAGCTCCGGAAATCCGTCATAGACAATCCTTGTCGGCTCACCCTCTGTGTGCGAATCGATCGTCTTCAGCTCGTATTTGTAAGATAAGAGATGCGGTAAGCCCTTCATAACGGTCACCCCTTTTCGTCCGACGGATCGCTGAATCTGACTCTCGCCACAGCGGCCAGCGCCTGCGCGGTGCCCTCGACCTCGAGCAGCGCGCTGTTGATAATGATGTGCACGTGATCGGGATCGTTGGCCTCATAGCCGGCCCAGTATCTGTGGTAGGCACTTCTTGCCTTGTCGACGCCGGCGATCATTTTCTTGGCCACTGCCTTGTCCATGTGCAGCGGCCCGACGCAGTTGGCGAGCCTGTCCGCGTACGGCGCGTAAATGTAGACATGCATGGCGTCCGGATCATCCTGCAGCAGATAATCCGCGCAGCGGCCGACAATGATGCACGATTCCTTCGCCGCTGCCTTCCGGATGAAGTCGGCCTGCGCGTTGAACACGGCCTTCTGATGCTCCTGCGTATCATGTCCGAGCGGAAACATCATGCCGAAGAAGCCCGAGGCTTTCTTCTCTTCCTCCTCCGATATGACCGACACGGGCAGGTTCAGCTTTTTTGCGGCCTCCTCCACGATGTCCCTGTCATAATATTCGACGCCCAGAAGCTCTGCGAGGCGGCGCGCGATCGGCCGCCCGAGGCTTCCGAAATCTCTGTTGATTGTAATCACAAATTTCTTCATGCTCAGCCTCCCAGAAATCTGGACAGAAAGCTCTTCGTGCGCTCCTCACGCGGATGTCCGAAGACGTCCGCCGGAGCTCCCTCCTCGACGACGTAGCCGTCCGCCATGAAAATGACCCTGTCCGACACATCCCTGGCAAATGCCATCTCATGTGTGACGATGACCATCGTCATGCCCTCGGCCGCGAGCTCCTTCATGACAGACAGGACCTCGCCGACAAGCTCCGGATCGAGAGCCGATGTCGGCTCGTCGAAGAGCAGCGCCTCCGGCTCCATCGCGAGGGCCCTTGCGATCGCGACCCGCTGCTGCTGGCCGCCGGAGAGCATATCGGGCCTTGCATTTGCCTTTGATTCCAGACCGACCTTTTTTAAGAGCTCCATGGCCAGCTCCTCGGCCTCCGCCTTGCTCTTGTGCCCGGTCAGGACCGGCGCCATCATGACATTGCCGAGGACCGTCTTCATCGGAAACAGGTTGAAGCGCTGGAACACCATGCCGACCCTCTCGCGGAAGGCCCGGACGTCCGCGTCCTTATCCATGAGATTCTTGCCTCTGTACAGGACCTCGCCGCCCGTCGGTGTCTCAAGCTGGTTGATGCAGCGCAGGAACGTGCTCTTGCCGGAGCCGGACGGACCGATGATACAGACGACCTCGCCCTCATGAACCTTTACGTTGATGTCCCGCAGCACCTCGAGGTCCCCGAAGGACTTCACGAGATGCTTTGTCTCAAGCAGTACTTCGCTCATATCCCCGCCTCACTTTCTGATCTTTCCTTCCACGAACTTCTGCAGCACCATCAGCACCGAGAGAATCAAAAGATAGAACAGCGCGCACATCGTGTACGCCGGTATCGTGTTGTAGGTCCTCGCGACGTAGTTCTGCGTCTGCCGTGTAATTTCATTGACCGAAATGATGCTCAGCATCGCCGTGTCCTTGACGGAAATGATGAACTGGTTGAACAGTGCCGGGATCATGGACCGGAAGGCCGGCGGAATCACGATGTGCCACAGGATCTGCCGCTTTGTGAGGCCGAGCGCCATGCCGGCCTCCTTCTGGCCGACATCGACGCTCTCGAGCGCGCCCTTCACAATGGCGGAAATGAAGGCACCTGCGTTCAGCGTGATGACGAGTATGCCCGCGACGTTCGGATCCAGCGTGAACTGCTCTCCCTTCGCAAGGGAAATGAGAGCCGGCACGACGAAATACACATACAGGGCCTGCACCACGATCGGCGTGCCGCGGATGATCCAGACATAGATGTTGGCCACCGTGAGCGCCACCTTGTTCCTGCTCTGCAGCGCGTACCCGCTTAAGGAGCCGAGCAGAAATCCGAGCAGTATGCCGATGATGGCGATCCGCATCGTGACCTGAAGTCCCCGGAGAAGCATCGGTCCGATAGCCGCAAACAGTTCCGCGTTCATACTCATCACCTCACTTTATCAGGATCAGTTACACCACTTCTGGCTCAGCTCGTCGATCGTTCCGTCCGCCTTCAGCTGCTCAATCGCCGCATTGAAGTCACTCACGATGTCCGGATACTTCTTGCAGATATTAAATGAAAATGCAATCGCGTACGGAGCCTGGCCTTTGTAGAACTCGTCGCCGACAATCTTCAGATTAATCTGGCCCGTCTTGATCGCGTACGCTGTGCCGGGCTTATCATAGATTGTCGCGTCCGCCTGGCCATCCTCGACGGCCTTGTAGGCGAGGGACTGGGAGTCATAGGACTGCAGGCAGCTCTCCGGAAGGTTTGCGGCCGCATACTCATAGGCGGCGCAGCCTGTCTGGACGGCGACCTTGTACTTGCCGCTCGCCAGGTCATCGACAGATTTGATTGTGTCATTGTCCTTCGCCACGCAGACGATGATGCCCGCGTCGTAGTAGGTCTCGGAGAAGTTCATGCTCTTCTTCCGCTCATCCGTCGCACAGAGGGCAGCGGCGCCGACATCCAGCTGGCCCTGGCCGAGCGAGGTGCCGAGCGGACCGTAGTCCATATCCTGGATCTTGTCATTGGCAATCGTGAATCCGAGGATCTTCTGCAGTGCGTTCAGCATATCGATATCGAAGCCCTCGAGTGTCGTGCCGTCGTCCGCGAAATACGAGAACGGCGCGTACGTTCCGGACGTGCCGAGGACAAGAGAGACGCCGTCGAGCGCGCCTGTCACATCGCCCACGGAGGATGTGCCGGATGATGCCGTCCCGCCGGATGCTTCCGAGGTATCGGTCACGACCGATGCGGCGGCTGATGAAGAAGCTGCCGACGATGTGGATGCTGATGAAGAGCTTCCGCAGCCGGCGAGAAGTCCGGCGGCCATCGTGCCTGCTATAAGAACTGATAAGAATCGCATTTTCATATTGAGCGCCTCCTTTTCCCATTGAAATTTTCACCTGCACTCTTCAGACACGAGATGACCGGATATCCCCGGAAATACAAAAGGCAGGGAAGCTGTTACGCAGACTTCCTTGCCTTTCGCGTTTCGTGTTTGAAGATGGTGCCATCATAAGACCGCGGTTTTCATTTGTAAACTAATGAAACTGCATGTGTGGTATGCGGATTTGTTATGTCGACGAAATATTTGACATTTCCATCCGGCTTGTATACAATGGGTTCAATCCGAAGGGGACGAAGCGCAGGTGCTGTGTTTCGTCCCCTTTCTGCATGTATATGAAAAGGAGGAGACCTATGGATATCGGAAAATACGAAATTTTCGCGGATGTGGCGGAAACAAAGAATTTTACGAAGACGGGCGACCGCCTGGGCTACACGCAGCCGGCCGTCAGCCGGACGCTGAAAATGCTCGAGCGCGACATGGGCTTTCCTCTGTTCATCCGCGGGAGCAGCGGCGTCGAGTTGACCGATGAGGCGATGCGGATCCTGCCATTCGTGTATCAGCTGCTCGCCGACAATAACCGGCTCATCCAGAAGATCTCGGACATCAACGGCCTGCACACCGGCCATCTGTCGATCGCCTGTTTTTCGAGCATATCAAGGAGCTGGCTTCCGCACATGCTCGCCCTGTTCCGGCAGGAATATCCGGGCATCAGCGTCGAGCTGATGGAGGGCGGCACGGACGATATCGTCGGCTGGGTCTCGGACAATATCGCGGATTTCGGGCTCCTCAGTCACCGCCACACCGGGTCGCTCGAGTGGATCTCACTGTGCCGCGACCCGCTCGTCGCCGTCCTTCCAAAGAAGGAGCCCTATCTCTCCATGTCTGCATTTCCCATCGAGGAAATGAACAGCCAGCCGTTTATTCTCTCCGCCGACGGCACGGATTATGACATTCACCACGTTCTCTCAAAGACAAAAATCCGCCCTGAGGTCCGCTACACCTCAAAGGACGATCACGCGATCGTGTCGCTCGTCGCGCAGGGGCTCGGTCTCAGCATTCTGCCGCGGCTCGTCGTCGAGGCAGTCGGCTGCAGCGACGTCATCATCATCCCTCTCACACCCTCCTTCGACAGAGACCTCGGCATCGCCTACAAGGACAAGGCCTCGCTCTCCCCCGCCGCAAGAAAATTCATCGACCGGATTGATCCGCCGGAGGACGAAAATTTTCTCTGTCCTGAGGAAGCTCTGAAGGAGGCGTGACAGGAGCCAGCGCGTAGGGCTTCACGACCCAATCTTGCTTTCAGAACCTACGCCAGTAGCGCATGTAGGCAAGAATCCCCCAAAAACGCTACGTTCCAGCCAACTAGTAGCGTCTCACGACCCAATCTTGCCTTCAACGCCTACTCGAGTAGCGCGTGCGGACGAGAATCCGCCGGAAACTCTACGTTCGAACCAACCTATAGCGTCTCTCCTTAATTTCCTGCCGCCAGACCCTACTCACGTAGGGCCTGGCGGCATTTGAAGTCCCTGAAACCCTACGCCCCGGCCAGTCTGTAGCGTTTCACGACCCAATCTTGCTTTCAACACCTACTCGAGTAGCGCGGGCGGGGTGAGAATCCTCCAAATCCCCTACGCCGACGCCAACTTGTAGCGTCTCTCCTTAATTTCCTGCCGCCAGCCCCTACTCGCGTAGGGCCCGGCGGCATTTAAAGTCCCTGAAACCCTACGCCCCGGCCAGCTCGCAGCGTCTCGCCATAAAAAAAGAAGCCGCGCGGTTCAGCCCTTTACGACTGTTCCGCGCGGCCTCTCTCTCTTTTTGTTTTAATTCTGCATCTTGATCTGCTGTCCGGTGACGAGCTCATACGACGTGAGATCGCTGCCATCCAGATCGGTGTGGTGCATGTCGACGCCCGTGATCTGGCTGTTCTCGTACGTCGTGTAATAATAGATGCCCTTGTCCATGTTGCAGCAGGAGCTGTAGATCGTGTACTCGCAGATGTCCTTCCCGTCCTTGTCCGTGCCGAGCCTGCAGCAGCCCTTCTGCTGCTCGACGGAACCGAGAATCTTGAAGAACTGGCTGATGCCCGCGGACTCCGTATCTGCCTTTTCGCTATTTATTTTTGTAAATGCAACCTTCACGAAGCGGGACGCGGATGAGAGATCGCCCGGGATTCCCATGCCGCCCATGCCGCGGCTGTACGTGTCAAGCTGAACGCCCGGAATCAGCTTCTGCTCCGGAAGCCCTGCGGACGCGTTCATGTAGTCGGCCAGATGCGTCATCTGATAGTCGAATGTCGGGTTGTTCGTCATGACACCGACCGGATTCGGATAGACGATGGCGCCGCGCTTCGTCTGCTCGAAGACGACAGCCTCCTTCTGGTCCGCGATCATAAAATGAAGCGGAGACGGAGGAAGCTGCGGCGCGAACGCGTCATTTGTCAGGTTGATCCGTTCAAGGAGCGGCTTTGCCTCCGCAACCGTTCCGCACTGTCCCAGAATCCAGGAAATGAACTCAAACGAGGCGACGTTATCTTTTCCATCTGCCACCTCCCTGTAGTCCGCATTTCCGGGGAAATTAAGCCCCGCCATGGAGAGACCCTTCTCGTTCGTCGCGTCGTAGTAGAGCGGATAATCGCCGACCACATAGGCCATGCCGATCATCGCATAGTGATGCGGAATCGAGGGAAGATGACGGAACACAAGCTCCTTGTTCCGCGGTGTCACCGTCACCGACTCATGATAAGAATATTCAAGGTCGAGGTTCCTGCCAAAATAATGATATTTGCCTGTATACGTTGCCGCTGTGCACATAGCTTCGCCTTTCTGCAGCCTCTGCTGCCAAATGAGAAACGTCCGCTGCCGTTCACGCTCCCTGGAACCGTCGCTTTCATAAGCTAATGGCGCGTGGGCTGCAGTTCCTCTTCTGTATTTCAAAAAATCCCGGGCTGTCCTGCCCGGGATTCGCCTTTATTCATTATACGCCATTTGCAACTATTCAGCACTCTTCAAAGTGCTGATGAAGATGAATGGGAAATTTTTTCGGTCATTGAATGACCGGGCATTCCCGCTCGGTCCTCTCAAAGAGAGTCTCACTCATCCTTCCTTCTTCCGCGGAAAACCACGACGAGGATAGCAGCCACCGCAGCCGCCATCAGCGCGATCCAGAGCGCGATGTGCGACGTATCGCCCGTCTTCGCCGTCGTCGTGTGCGTCGATGTCCTGACCGGAGGAGTCGGCGTTCTGCCGGTCCTCGGCGTCGGTGTCTTCACGGTCGGGGTCGGCGTCTTGGCCGTCGGAGTCGGTGTCTTGACCGTCGGGGTCGGCGTCTTCGGTGTCGGGGTCGGCGTCTCCGGCGGTGTCACATACCTATTCGTGAGCGTCGCGACCGCAAGATTATCCTGATCCGTATCCCAGTCGAGAGCCCACGTAAATGAGCTGTCCGTAATCTCCTCATGGATCTTAAACGTCGTCGCATCCTCTGCGTCCAAGACCCATTTGTAGGTCCAGTTGTTCTTATCGCTCAGTGTAACCGTCTGATACGGCGTCTCGACGCCGTCCTTCACAGCGACGATATCGACCGTGACGGACACCGGCCGCTTCTCATCCGGCGTGTCCTTCCAGACCTTCCTGACCTCATAGCCCTTGTAGCTTTGCGTACTGAACTTTCCTGCCATGTCCGCAGTAACATCGTAGGTATATCCCTGCGTCGGATCTCCGTTCACGTACGGCGACGCCAGCATCAGATTCATGCGGTTCACTGCACCATCAGACACGTCGATGCTCGGCTCACCGTCTGCATCCTTCTCCAGCTCAGTCGAGATCCATTTGCCTCTCACAAGAAGCCGGTGCGTGTTGATCCCATACGGCGTGCATGTCACAAGCGTGCAGTAATTCTTCCCGTCCTCGATCTGCAGGTTCTGGACCTCATTTGGAAGAACGACGCTGATCTGATCGACCTCGTATGTGATAACGCGCCCGAGCACAATCAGCTTGAACGTATCGCCCTCCTTCATCCGGTCGATGTTCGTAAAGAGCTCGGCCGACGGAAGGTGCCAAATTGCACTTGAAAGACATCACTTCATAATCAAATACCTTTTCAGCAAATACGTACAGAAATACGGAAAAGTATAGATACCATCGCTTTCACCCACATTTCCCATGACAAGTTTGATCCCGAACGATATGTCCGTATATTTTTCTCCTTGAATTAAAGTGCGCAGAGACTTCGAGGTATTGTTAGAAGATTTTACTTCTACCGGAATCAGATGAACCTCATCCCTTATGAAAAAATCCTCTTCCAATGTGGAATCTTCTTTTTTGTAATAATAAAGCCCTAGTCCCTGCTTTTTGAGCGCATCCGCAGCAAAATTCTCATACAATGCCCCTTTATAAACACCCAATGCCTTATTGACGCGCAGATTTCTCTGTGCTTCCTCGTCAAGAGAAGCGGTGAGAAGCCCTGTATCACTATAATAAAGCTTGAACTTAGAGGTGTCATAATTTCCCTTCAGAGGGAGCTGCGGAAAATTAAGGCAATAACAAATATTGATTATTCCTGCATCTTCCAGCCATTCAATGCAGCCAAAGTAATCCTTGGCCCGGCCTCCTTTTCTGATTTTGGCATATTGGAACTTTTTATTTTCCTTCGCAAGCTGTGCTGGAACGCTGCGCAACACGCTGATGATCTTTGCCTGATCCAGGCCCTCCGCGTACTTTCTTGCATCCTCTTCGTAATCCATTAATAGCTGGTTCTGAATCTCATGAGGCTGGCCGAATGTTTTTGTCTGGATATAGGATCTTACCACAGCAGGCATTCCACCAAGAATGCAGAAATCGATGAAATGATCCATGAATATCTTCATATCCAGCTCACTAAATGGCACCAGATCTGTCATATGCGTGAGCATCTCCTGGGATATCGTGTCGTCATAACCAACCGCCCAAAGATATTCCTCAAAGTCCATAGAATACATCTCATAGTCGATTTTATATCCCACGCTGACGCTGGTAATTTTGTTATAGTGTATCCCCAGCAGCGAGCCGCTGCATATGACATCATATTTTCCTTCCTGGTCGAAGAACTTAAGCGAAGTAGTGATGTCCGGACATTCCTGAATCTCATCAAAAAAGATCAAGGTCTTGCCTGGCACCAGCCGTTTATCCGGATCTACACGGGAAATCCGATTGATGATTGTTTCCGGTTTATAGCCATTCTCAATAATAGATTTGTACAAAGGCTCCTCGAAGAAGTTGATTTCCACGACATTTTCGTAATTAGCAGCCGCAAAATGCCGAATCGCTTCCGTCTTTCCAACCTGCCTGGCGCCTTTCACGATCAATGGCTTATGTGCCGGATTATTTTTCCATTCCTGCAGAAACTGATCAATTTTTCTTCTTAAGTACATGAAAAACCTCCTGCCCATCCTTTTTCCCAAAAACAGACTGCAAAAAAAGGATGTCAACATTTTCATAGGTGAGCTTCTATTTGTATTGTACACTTTCATGAGCGAGTTTTAAACTATTTTGCACATTTTCATGAGCGAGTTTTGCTCTGCTTTTTGCATTTTCATGGGCGAGTTTTGTCCCGTCTTTCACATTTTCATGAATGAGTTTTATCTTGCATTACACATTTTCATGATTTAAGTATATGCCTGCTTTTTCCATCTCTTCCGGATAAATGGCGTCCTCTTGCAGTACGAGCTTGACCTTCTCACGATAAAGAAAACCTCCCGTCTGGCTGGCATTCCTTTTCATGCAGGCCAGGCGGGAGGCTGGTAATAATACTGATCCCGGCAATATTTCGTCATTCCAACTGCACCAGCAATTGTCTGGTCTCCCTTTTCCATGTTCCGTTCGATCAGAATATACATCAGAGTATTATGACTGTACGTCATACCGAGACGAAGCAGGAAATCGGCATCATCTTCCAGAATGCCACTGTCATCCTCTTTAAAGAGATCCTCAAGATTTTCTTTGGTGAACTGAAGATCCGCATTATCCGCAAATTCAAAGTTCATCTGAATAGAGTAGGGAATAACTCATCGCTAGTTTTCCTTGCTGCTTTCATTATGAGTATTTTGCACCCCTTACTCAGTCTGTCCCTGGAAGGAGTTCAAGTTCAACGTCCTGTCATCCGGCAACTGGTAAATGTAATAAGCTGCCAGTCGGTCGGTTATGACATGCAAACAATACAATATCAGATATTATACCTTAGATATTACTATCCGGACGGACAGTCTGTTTTTCAATTTTGCAGGAGACAGCCACATTTTATCGCTTGCCGGCCATCCCTCATAAACGAATCTTCTACAAAAACCTCTGTTGACTGCTAATGATTCACCCTTCTGCTGCGTCCGTATAAAAAATCCCGGGCTGTCCTGCCCAGGATTCACTTTACCATTATCTATTGTAACTATTCAGCACCCCAGACTCGGAACGCTTTGCGTTCCTCGTTGTAGGCGGACAGAGCGGCTTCGCCGCTTGTCCGCCCCTTGGAAAACTTATGAAACCGTCCGGCGAGCAAGCTTTCCGTCCGGATTTCATCGGTCTTCCAAGAGGTGCTGAATAATTATATTCTATTTTGAAAATGAAGTCTCACTCATCCTTCCTTCTTCCGCGGAAAACCACGACGAGGATAGCCGCCACCGCAGCCGCCATCAGTGCAATCCAGAGCGCGATGTGCGATGTATCGCCCGTCTTCGCCGTCGTCGTGTGCGTCGATGTCCTGACCGGAGGGGTCGGTGTTCTGCCAGTCCTCGGCGTCGGTGTCTTCACGGTCGGTGTCGGCGTCTTAGCCGTCGGAGTCGGTGTCTTGACCGTCGGCGTCGGCGTCTTCGGTGTCGGGGTCGGCGTCTCCGGCGGTGTCACATACGTATTTGTGAGCGTCGCGACCGCAAGATTATCCTGATCCGTATCCCAGTCGAGAACCCATGTAAATGAGCTGTCCTTCATCTCCTCATGGATCTTGAACGTCGTCGTATCGTCTCCATCCACGACCCACTTGTAAGTCCAGTTGTTCTTCTCACTCAGCGTAACCGTCTGATACGGCGTCTCAACGCCGTCCTTCACAGCGACGATATCGACCGTGACGGACACCGGCCGCTTCTCATCCGGCGTGTCCTTCCAGACCTTCGTAACCTCATAGCCCTTGTACGTCTGCGTGCTGAACTTATTTGCCATGTCCGCAACTACGTCGTAGGTATATCCCTGCGTCGGATCCCCGTTCACATACGACGGGACCGACACGAGAAATGTCTGCGGCGTGTACACAACCTTGTTTTCATCCTCGCCGACCGCTGCCTTATCGCCCTCGATGAGGTAGAGCCCGAGGTTCATCCCGAAATCAAACTGCGGATTTCCGTCGGCATTCGTTGAACTCACAACCGGCGTCATCGACGCAAGCCCATCATAATTTGCCAGTGACGTCGCGAGCGTGCTCCAGTCGCTGTTCGTCATATCGTTAAGATCAAGACTGTCAAGGCCCGTGATCTTTGCGTCCTTAAACCTGTCCGTCAGCGTGAGCTCCCCGCCGGAAAATGAAGCCACCTCGTACGCGCGGAACTGCGCTCCCTCCACGGGATAATTCTCAATGGTAAGCGACCCTGCCTGCGAGGTATCGACCGTCGGATAATCCGCCATGACCGGCGCCGCTATCACAAGCACGGTGGCCAGTGCCGCAAACCCCGCGACAAGTCCCGCAAGAAAACCTCTTTTCTTCATACAGCTTCCTCCAGAAAATACTGTGTTACATCTCCCGGCGAAAGGCCGCAGAACCTGCGGCCCTCCACTCGAA
>OMYS01000053.1 GCA_900315305.1 uncultured Eubacteriales bacterium | reverse complement strand
TCAGTCCGTTCTGAGCGCGGTCACCGGGTCGCTCTTTGACGCCTTGCGCGCCGGGATGAGTCCGGAGAGCAGCGTCAGCGCGACGCTGAGCGCGATGAGCGCGAGCGCGGCCGGTATCGGCAGAGCGGCGGTTACGGTCATTTCCTGCGACAGGTGGCGGATCACGCTGTTCACAACCGGGATGAGAAGAAGCGTCACGCCGATGCCGATCATACCGGCGAGGAGACCCGTGATGAAGGTCTCGGCGTTGAAGACCTGCGCGATATTGTGCTTTGACGCGCCGATCGCGCGCAGAATACCGATCTCCTTTCTCCGCTCGAGCACGCTGATATACGTGATGACGCCGATCATGATGGACGAGACGACGAGCGAGATCGCGACAAATGCAATGAGCACATAGGTGATCATGTTGACGATTCGCGTCACGGACGACATCATGGTCCCGACCATGTCGGTGTAGGTGATGACCTTGTCGTCCTCGCCGGCGTCCTTCATTTTCTGATTATACTTGTCGAGAATCGCTGTTACATTGTCCTTCGCCGCAAAATCCTTCGGATAAATGCTGATTTCTGAAGGATTGGCCGTGTCCGCGTAGCCGAAGTCCGCGAGATTGCTCTCATAGGTCGTGTCGGAGCCGCCGGACATGAGAGAGGAGAGAAGGTCCCTGATCTCATCGGCCGACATGTTCATTGAGATCGCGGACGCGAAGGTATTGGGGTCGATCTGGAACATGCCGGAGAGGCTGCTCTGGAGTGAGTTCATGTAATTCGTCATGGCCGCGCTGATCGTCTTCTCAAGCTGCGAGCTGACCGAGGCGATGACCGTCTTCATCGCATTTCCGACCTGCTCGCTGAGCGCCGAGGCGAGCGAGCTCATCGCTGAGCTCAGCTGGGACTCGAGCCTTGCCTTAAGCGCGCTCGTGTCGATCATGGAGGCGGCCGATTCCGTCAGCATGGACTGGACCTCACTCGATGACAGATACGAGGCAAAGGACTGTGTGAGCTTTGTCGGATCGGGCAGGTTATTGGCCCTGGCGTACGAGGTATAGCCATTTGCGAGCGCGGAGACGAGCCCGCTTATATCATCTGACGTAATCTCAATAGTTTTGAATTTCCCGATGATTGTGGCAGCGGCGTCACTGATCGCCTTCTGCGTCGTCTCATCTGCGAGATATTTCTCGAGATTTTCGGCAAATGCGTTCGGATCGAGGTTATTGTCCGTGACATACTGCTCGTAGCCGGACATGATCGTCTCCAGCATGGACGTGATGTCATCCGTCGAAATGAGGCCATCCGCCTTCTCTTTTACAATTGCGAGGACCTGGTCCCGGATCAGCTGCTTTGCGTCATCTGAGTCTAAGTACTGCGCGAATGCGTCTGAGAGCCTGGTGTAATCGGTCGACGGGTCCTTGGCGCTGTAGGTCTGGTAGCCGGACAGGATTTTCCCGAACAGATCCTCGAGGCCGCTCTGCGTCACGTTCAGCTTCACGCTGGAGAGAAGACTTCCGACATCAAGTGAGTCGGCAGATGGAAGCGCGGACGCGAGCGCCGAGGGGTCAATCAGACTGCCGAGGTCCATGCTGCCAAGATCGATATTTGAGAACGCGTCAGACAGCTGCGAGGTATCGATGGAGGAGAGGTCCACCTTGCTCATGTCGGCGGAGAAGGCCTTCTGGATGGCGTCCGTGTTTACGGTGAACAGCTTGCTCATATCGAGCGTATCCGCATCATCCTTTGCGCCGAAGCTCTTGCCGGTGAGGACATTGGTGTCAGGTGTCTTCAGCTGGGCCTTGACGACGTCACTGTCCGCGGCAGTTTTTATGACGCTGTCGATCAGCGAATGCGGGTAGTTGACGCCGCTGCTTAGCATGGCGGCGCCGGTCTCGGATTTTGGCTGCACGATGCCGACAATCGTGAGGTCCTCGCCGCCCTCGGCGAGGCTCTGGACATAGGCGTCATTGTCGGACTTATCGGTGTACACGCCATACTCACTGTCGTACGTATAGTAGCTGCTGTTGTTCACAAGCTTGAACGAGAGCCCTAAGAAGTCGCTGTAGCTGAGGGATGCGGCGTCATCCGCGCCGGAGGAGACGCTCTCCGTGGAGCTTGCGCTGCCTGCGGCGGAGTAGACGCTTTTCGAGGAACTATCTTCGGCTGAATTGTCTGCCTTCGGCGCAGCGGAGGAGGCTGTGCTCCCGGAATCCGGAACGACCGCTTCTTTGGCCTGCGCGGCAGAACCCGCAGACGAAGAGCCCGAGCCGGTCAGGTCCTCCACATATCCCTTCATCATCGCCGTGAGCTCCGACTCGTCGCGGAGCCCGAGCGCATACAGCGTGATGTCACTCACGCGGCCGCTGCTGTCCAGAACGAGGACGAGCTCATGGTCATTTTTCGGCCAGTGGCCGGCCTTCACCGAGTACTGGTCTTCGTAGAGGCTCTCATTTTCCGGGAGCGGGTAAAAGATGTCGCTGCTCATGGCACTGCTCATGAAGCTCGTGACCTCGTTGCCGGTCAGATTTGAGAGCGTGTCCTGAAAGACCTTGTTCGGGCTGACCTGTGTGTACTTCGCGGAGCCGTCATTTGCCGTGCCCTGCCGGAAAATCTGCGGCGTGATGTCGTAGCTGTACTCAATGGCGTTTACGTAGCGATTAATGCCGCTCTTGCCGCTGTCAAGATACTTCTTCAGTGACGCGAGGTCGTTGCTGCTCATTTTCTGAAAGAAGCTCGAGGCGATGTCCTGCACGCCGACCGCGCCGCTCTCCGTGCTCTCTGTGCTCCCGTTATTTGAGCCGCTCATGCCGCTCATGAGAGAGGAGAGGTCGTAGCCGGTCTTCTCGATCTGAAGCGGGTACTCGGAGAGCGTCTCCTCCTCCTGCGTGGCGATCGAGTGGTTGACGCCGTTTGAGAGCGACAGGATGAGCGCGATGCCGATGATGCCGATCGATCCGGCAAATGCAACCAGCAGCGTCCGCGCCTTCTTCGTCTTCAGATTATTAAAGCTAAGATGGAGTGCCGTGAGAAATGACATGGACGCGTGGCCGAGGTTCCTGTGGACGGGCGCGGCCTCCGTCTCTTCCGGCATATACGGATCGGAGTCGGACTCGATTTTTCCGTCGCGGATACTCACGATTCTGGTCGCGTACTGCCTGGCAAGCTCCGGGTTGTGCGTGACCATGACGACGAGGCGGTCCTTTGCGACCTCCTTCAGAAGGTCCATGACCTGCACGCTCGTGTCACTGTCGAGAGCTCCCGTCGGTTCATCCGCGAGCACGATGTCCGGGTCATTGACGAGGGCGCGCGCGATCGCGACGCGCTGCATCTGTCCGCCGGACATCTGGTTCGGCTTCTTGTGCATCTGTTCCCCGAGACCGACCTTTCGCAGGGCCTCCTCGGCGCGCTTTTGTCTCTCCGCGCCGGAAATGCCGGAGATCGTGAGGGCGAGCTCGACATTTGAGAAGACTGTCTGGTGCATGATCAGGTTGTAGCTCTGAAAGACAAAGCCGATTGTGTGGTTCCGATACGAGTCCCAGTCCCTGTCCCTGTATTTTTTTGTCGATACGCCGTTGATAATGAGATCGCCGCTGTCATAGCGGTCGAGTCCGCCGATGATATTGAGCAGCGTCGTCTTGCCGGAGCCGCTGGGCCCGAGGATCGCGACAAATTCGTTGTCCCGCAGATTGAGACTCACGCCGCCGAGTGCCTGCTGGACGTAGCCGCCGGTCTTGTATTGTTTTCGTATATCCTTGATCTGAAGCATTTCATTTCCTTTTCTTTAAAGCAGCCGGTTGGAAATTCCAGAAATTGAGAATTTCAGGAACTTAATCATACCGCAGTCATTTTGGAAAATGAACAGCGACTTTGTGAGTTTACGTTTCTTTTAGAATATGTACGAAGAGACGGCGGCGGAGCGAAGGCTTTGCCGCCGTCTGTCTGAATAACTTTACATGTTCTTTTCATTTTCTTCAGAAAAACTTTACGAGATTAACGCGGCATCACTGCAATGCGTCTGCTTGAGAACTTCCTGAATCTATAGTATAAAAAATAAGCAATATTGTGGGAATGCGCAAATTTCTTCCATGACAGGACCTTCCGAGGCTTGGAAGCCTGCGTCATATATATACAGGAGCTCACGATCCGGTATACTTCTTGTGTAATTTCTTGACATTGATTTACACAGCCCTTACAATGTTGTCTAAGTTCACCTATAAAAGCGGTCTGCTTGGATCAGATTTTGTAGGTAATACATACATATTCTTTGTGAAACATCTGAGGCAATGGTGCGGCGGGTGCCATTGCTTTTTTCTTGGCGTTTCATAACCAGAATGTGAAAATCAGTGAAAAGAGGATAAAAAGTTGGCAAAGTATATCGTGAAGAGAGTCCTGCTGGCCATTGTCACACTGTTCCTGGTCTGCTTTATCACCTTTTTCGCCATGAACGCAATTCCCGGCGGACCGTTCAACGGTGAAAAGGCAAAAACACAGGCAGTCATGGACGCATTGAACAAGCGCTACGGACTCGACAAGCCTGTTGGCGTGCAGTTTATTAATTATATGAAGAATCTTCTTCATGGAGACTTCGGCATCTCCCTGAAGACGGGGCGAAGCATCGCAAAGACGATTCGTGAGTCGTTCGCGATTTCCGCTAAGCTTGGTCTGATGGCGGTTGTCGTCGCTCTGGTATTCGGTATTGTGCTCGGATGTCTCGCCGCTCTGAAGCGCAACACATGGATTGATCATGTCATCATTTTCTTCGTCACCTTATTTACGGCGATGCCGTCCTTTGTCGCGGCGTCGTTCCTGCTCCTCATTTTCTGTATCCAGCTCGGCTGGGTGCCGGTCTGGAGCACGGCAAATCCGAATTATGTCCTGCCTGTCATCGCGCTCTCGCTGTCACCGATGGCGACGATCACCAGGCTGACGAAGACGAGTATGCTCGACGCGCTGGGACAGGATTACGTCCGCACGGCGCGCGCGAAGGGCGTAAAGCCGCTCAAGGTCATTTTCGTTCACACGCTCCGGAATGCACTGATTCCGGTCATCACGTATGTCGGACCGCTCATTGCTTCGATTCTGACAGGCTCTCTTGTTGTCGAGAAGATTTTCACGATCGGCGGCCTCGGCTCGAAATTCGTCGACAGTATCACGAACCGTGACTACACCATGATCATGGGTACCACGATCTTCCTTGCGACGATCATGGTTATCATGAACCTGCTGTCCGATATCGTCTACAAGATCGTCGATCCGAGAATCAAGCTCGACTGACGGGCTCCGGAATCTGCTTAATTATTCAGCACCCCTTGGAAAACTGATGAAATCCGAACGGAGAGCTTGCTCGCCGGACGGTTTCAGAAGTTTTCCAAGGGGCGGACAAGCGGCGAAGCCGCTCTGACCGCCCACAACGAGGAACGCGAAGCGTTCCGAGTCTGGGGTGCTGAATAGTTGCGAATCTGCTTAGTAAGGAGAATGTAAGAAATGGCAAAAAATCTGGATATACCAGCACCTAAGAAAAATAAGCTGAGCCTGCAGCTTGATCCGAAGGTCTTCGAGAAGGCCACGGATGAGGAGAAGAGACAGCAGGACGTCATGGCGAAGTCCACGACGTTCTTCCGCGACGGTATGAAGAAGCTGTTCCATAACCCGCTGGCTGTCATCTCAATGATTATTCTTGTTCTTGTCATCTGCGTCATGATTTTTGCGCCGATGATTGTCCCGTACGGCTACTCGGATATCATTTCAGTCAACGGACAGAGAGACAAGACGGCCGCGAACCTCGCGCCGTTTGAGTACTCCCAGGCGGAGCAGCAGTACATGAAGGAAAATAACGTCAAGCTGTTCCCGCATATCATGGGAACTGACGAGCTCTGCCGCGACTACTTTATCCGCGTCGTCTACGGCACGAGAGTATCGTTCCTCGTCGGTGTATTTGCGGCCCTCATGGTCCTCATCATCGGCTCAATTTACGGATCCATATCCGGCTATGCAGGAGGGCGCGTCGACCTAATCATGATGCGTATCGTCGACATCATATACTCATTGCCCGACCTTCTGATCATCATCCTTCTCTCGGTCGTCTTCAAGGAGACGATGGACTTTTCGAAGGTGCCGCTGATCGGAAAGCTGGGTACAAATATGGTCGCGATGTTCATCGTCTTCGGCCTTCTCTACTGGGTTGGCATGGCGAGACTTGTCCGCGGCGAAATCCTGACGATCAAGGAAAATGAATACGTCCTCGCGGCGAAGTCGATGGGTGCCTCTTCCGGCAGCATCATCCGGAAGCACATCCTGCCGAACTGCCTCTCCGTCATCATCATCACGACGGCGCAGGAAATTCCGTCCGCCATCTTCACGGAGTCATACCTGTCCTTCCTCGGCCTTGGTGTTGCGCTTCCGATGCCGTCTCTCGGCTCTCTGGCAAACACGGCCCGCTCCGGTATGCAGTCTTATCCGTGGAAGCTGATCTTCCCGGCGGCTATGATCGTTCTCATCGTCCTTGCGTTCAACCTGATCGGCGATGCGCTTCGCGATGCCTTCGATCCGAAGCTGCGCAAATGAATTTTGTCCGCACGGTCTTGGCGGATTTATGATGAGAAAGGGAACCAATTATGGCAGAACATGAAAACGGTGCCGCTTCGGCGGCCAGAGAGGACGAAACACCTGTCCTCTCCGTGCGCAATTTACATACTTCATTTTTCACGGATTCCGGCGAGGTGAAGGCAGTCAACGGCGTGTCCTTCGATGTCGGAAGAGGCAAGATTCTCGGCGTCGTCGGCGAGTCCGGCTCCGGAAAATCGGTCACGGCGTACTCGATTATGCAGATCCTCGATGAGGACGGCAAGATCATCGACGGCGAGATCCTCTACAAGGGTGACAATATTCTGAAATGGGACAAGCAGAAGATGGCGGATTTCCGCGGCAATAAATGTTCCATTATTTTCCAGGACCCGATGACGGCCCTGAACCCGGTCTTTACAGTCGGCTGGCAGCTCCGCGAGGCGCTGCAGCTCCACACCAAATACAAGACGAAGGAGGCCGCGACGAAGCGCGCGGTCGAGCTTCTCACGATGGTCGGCGTCAATGAGCCCGAGAGCCGGATCAAGCAGTATCCGTTCGAGCTCTCCGGCGGTATGCGCCAGCGTGTCATGATCGCGATGGCCCTCGCGTGCGAGCCGGATATCCTGATTGCCGATGAGCCGACGACAGCTCTCGACGTCACGATTCAGGCTCAGATCCTTGAGCTCATGAAGGACCTGCAGAAGCAGCTCGGCATGGCGATTATCATCGTCACGCATGACCTCGGCGTCATCGCCTCCATGTGCGATGAGATCATCGTCATGTACGGCGGCCGCGTCTGCGAGCGCGGCACGGCGGATGACATCTTCTACAGACCGCACCATGAGTACACGAAGGGCCTGCTCCGCTCGATCCCGCGTGCGGACAACATGAAGCAGAAGCTTGTTCCGATTGGCGGAACTCCGATCAACCTTCTCGCAATGCCGAAGGGCTGTGCCTTCTGCCCGCGCTGCGACGCCGCGATGAAGATCTGCCTCTCGGAGATCCCTGAGGAAATGAAGATCGCGGACGGACACTACGCGTCCTGCTGGGTCAATGTCAGGGATAAACAGATGGCCGAGTCCGGCAAGAAGGAGGCGAACGCGTAATGGCGGCAGAACAGAAGAAAAAGAGTGATTATCTGGTCGAGGTCAAGGACCTGAAGGAATATTTTCCGGTCAAGACGGGGTTCCTCAAGACCATTCCGCTGAAGGCCGTCGACGGCGTCAGCTTTAATATCAAACCGGGCGAGACCCTCGGTCTCGTCGGCGAGTCGGGCTGCGGCAAGACAACAGTCGGCCGCACCCTGCTCCGGCTCTATGAGCCGACAGGCGGAGAATTCCGGTTCGACGGAGAGCTTGTGACAGACAAGAACATTTTCCGTCTCCGCAAAAAGATGCAGATGGTGTTCCAGGACCCGTATTCCTCACTCGATCCGCGTATGACGGTCGAGGATATCATCGGTGAGCCTCTCGATGTCCATCATCTCTACACGACAAAGCAGGACCGTCACGACAAGGTCATGCACCTCATGGAACTGGTCGGCCTCAACGCGGAGCACGCGACGCGCTACGCGCATGAGTTTTCCGGCGGCCAGAGACAGCGTATCGGCATCGCCCGTGCGCTGGCGGTCAACCCGAGCTTCATCGTCTGCGATGAGCCGGTTTCGGCCCTCGACGTCTCGATTCAGGCGCAGGTCATCAATATGTTCGAGGATCTGCAGGACAAGCTCGGCGTCGCGTACCTCTTTATCGCGCACGACCTGCTTGTCGTCCATCATATTTCTGACCGCATCGCGGTCATGTACCTCGGCCGGATCGTCGAGGTCGCGGATGCCGATGAACTGAATAATCATCCGATTCATCCGTACACGCTCTCCCTGCTGTCCGCGATTCCGATTCCGGACCCGGAGACTGCAAGGCACTCCCACCGGATTATCCTGGAGGGCGATGTCCCGTCACCGCTCCATATGCCGACCGGCTGCCCGTTCCGCACGCGCTGCCGGTATGCGACCGAGCACTGCGCGGCAGAGTGCCCGCCGCTCACAGACCGCGGCAACGGTCATATGGTCGCCTGCTGGGAGAAATGATACAAATCTGCCTGTGAAACCGATTTCGGCAAGGCTTTTTCTTGACGGTTTTGCACAGGCGCGGTATGATTCCATGTATCACGAGGCCGTGTACAAAGGAAGGCACGGCCTCGATGATGGCGGTTTTTAAAGCCGCTGATAGAAAAAAGGAGGAAAGGTTATGAAAAAGAAACAGGTTTTAGCCTGCACGCTGTCCGGCGCTATGGTCGTCAGCATGCTCGCTGGCTGCGGCAGTGCAATGACATCCAAGACCACAGCATCAACAGCCGCTGGAACCGGCTCAGTTGTCACGACAGAGTCTTCCGGTACAGGTTCGATGGCGGACGCATTTAATGCGACTGACGTCAACAAGACACTGAATGCCCTGATCAAGGGCGATTCCCAGGCTCCGGACTGGTCCGAGTATGATTCTCTCATCGATGAGATCCGCAAGGACACAGATCTCAAGGACCGCGAGGCAAAGCTTCATCAGGCAGAGGATATGCTCATGGCGACAGGAGCTGTCTGCCCGATCTACTATTACAACGATCTGTATCTTGAGAACACAGCATTCTCAGGTGATTTCGCGACTGTCTTCGGTACAAAGTACTTCATGTATGCGAAGAAGGACGGCAAGAATGTCGACAAGATGAACATCAACCTCGCGTCTGAGCCGGACCATCTTGACCCGGCGCTCAACTCGACAGTTGACGGCGCTGCTCTTGCGGCGAACTCCTTCGTCGGTCTCTACACATACAACTCTGACGGCGACATCGTCGCAGCTCTTGCTGACGGTGATCCGCAGGTCTCTGATGACGGTACAGAGTACACAATCAAGATGAAGACAGGCCTCAAGTGGTCTGACGGCTCCACACTGAACGCAAACGATTTTGTGTATTCCTGGAAGAGAGCAGCAGATCCGGCTACAGCATCTGACTACTCTTACCTCTTCGCTGTTTTTGATGGCTATTCAGAGGACGGCTCCACACAGATCAATGTCCAGGCGACAGATGACAACACAATCACCTTCAAGCTTGCAGCACCGTGCCCGTACATGATGCAGCTCCTTGCGTTCCCGGTCTTCATGCCGGTTCCGCAGAAGTCTGTTGAGGCGGCAAATGCAGACGGCTCCAACCCGGGCGCATGGGCTTCCGAGGCTGGCTTCGTCACAGACGGCGCTTACACATTAAAGACATGGAAGCACAACGAGTCCATGACCTATGTCAAGAACCCGAACTTCTATGATGCAGACAACGTATCTGTCGACGAGCTTGACTTCATGCTTTCCGCTGATGACTCCGCAATTCTTGCAGCATTCCAGTCCGGCGACCTCGATTACGCGGATACAGTTCCGACAGGCGAGATCCAGAACCTGAAGGATACACCGGAATTCCACGTCATCGACAACCTCGGTACATATTATGTCTGCTTCAACGTCAACAGCGATATGTTCAGCGGCATGACAGCTGTTCAGGCTGCTGAGACGAGACGTGCGCTTTCGATGCTGATCGACAGACAGTACATCGTTGATACAGTCGGCCAGACAGAGCAGAAGGTTGCTACATCCTTCGTTCCGATCGGCATGAGCGACGGCAACGGCGGCACATTCAAGCAGAACGATTCGGATTACACATATCCGGACAAGGCTTCTGTCGGCTACTATCCGGAGGATGTCGATACGGACGACGCAATCGCGCTCCTCAAGGACGCTGGCTTCAAGTTCGGCGACGACAACAAGCTTTCTGCTGAGACACCGCTGAAGATCAACTACCTGACAAATGACGGCACCGGCCACGAGGGTGTCGCACAGGCGATCCAGCAGGATTTCGCTGCCATCGGTATCGATATGGAGATCTCCGTCGAGGATTGGCAGACATTCCTCAATGACCGTAAGTCCGGCAACTTCGATGTTGCCCGCGGCGGCTGGCTTGCAGACTATGATGACCCGATCAATATGCTTGATCTGTTCACATCTGCTTCCGGCAACGACGATCCGCAGCTCGGAAAGTGATGAAAATATCGAAATAAAAAGGTCCCGGGACGGCTGAGCCGCCCCGGGATTTTTTCTTTGCCGTGCGCCTGGCGGCGCACGTTTCTAACGGGTGAAAGTCCCGAATCCGCCCGGTAGCGGGAAGGATACAGCCGAAGGCAAGGGTGCCCATCGCG
>OMYS01000043.1 GCA_900315305.1 uncultured Eubacteriales bacterium | reverse complement strand
GATACGATCTGGGCGCTGATTCCGGTCAATGTCGCGTTTGCGACTCCGATTTCTGTCTTCATTCTGACAGGTTTCATGCAGGGAATCCCGAAGGAGCTTGAGGAGGCGGCTGACATCGATGGCTGCGGCAGATACGGCCGATTCTTCAAGGTTATCCTTCCGCTGTCGACGCCGGGGCTTTCGACACTGGCAATTTATAACGGCGTCAACATCTGGAATGAATTCATTTTCGCCTTTACACTGACCCAGTCCGAAGAGAATAGAACACTCCCGCTCGCTCTCTGGAATTATCAGGGCCAGTATTCCACCAACACGGCGATGATCATGGCGTGCCTTACGCTTTCAGTACTGCCGATGATTATTCTCTTCGCGATCATGCAGGACAAGCTCGTCAAGGGCATGATGGCAGGTGCCGTGAAGGGCTGACGCAGACAGCCCTCTGGCTGAGTCGGAGGAAGAAGGACTCCGTACAGGCAGAACCTCAGATTTCTGCGAATAATGCCGGCGTGGCTTGCCAGGACCACGCCGGCATATTTATGCCCTTATGGAATGCTTGCCGCACTCGTTCGGCCTGTGCAGGCCTGCCCAACTCTCTCAGGCCACACTGCCATATTGATGTTCATGGGCGTGACAGCTATACTTGACAGCATACGATGAAAAACATACCGCCCCGATATTCGCGATTGTATGCGATTCCAGGTGCGTGAGGATTTCTGTGACGGAAGAAGGATTTAATTTATGGCGCTGAGTCTTGCGTTAATGAAGAACCTGATCTCGATGATGCTGATGGTCATCATCGGGTATGTGATCGTGAAAATAAAATTCTTAAAGAGCCGTGACGCGCAGCCGCTCTCGATGCTGACCGCCTATGTGCTGACGCCATGCCTCATTCTTGAGGCATTTCAGCGGGACATCACGGCGGAGCAGATGAAGGGCTTCTTTGTGGCGATGATCGCGGCGACGCTGTGCGTGCTGCTCTTTATCGTGCTGGCGGCCCTCCTTAAGAAGCCGTTTAAGCTTGATGCCGTCGACCAGGCGACGCTCATTTACATGAACTGCGGAAATTTGCTGCTTCCGCTCATTAGCATGACACTCGGCGACGACATGGTCTTCTACTGCGTCGCGTTTCAGGTGCCGTTCAACCTGCTGTGCTGGAGCCACGGGCAGGCGATTATCCGCGGGAAGGGGAGCCTTCGGCCCGCGCAGATGTTCCTCAACCCGAATGTCCTGGCGCTCGGTGCCGCGCTCCTTCTTATGGCGCTCGGCATCCGCTTCCCGTCCGTCCTTGCGACAACCGTGACGAGCCTCGGAAATATGGTCGGACCGGCCTCGATGATCGTCATCGGCATGTCGATCGCGGAGAGTGACCTCGGCGCGGTCCTCCGGAGCCGGCGGACGTGGCTCATCAATTTCGGGAGGCTCATCGCATTTCCATTTATTGCGATGCTGATTCTCTATGCGACGGGCTTTCTCCGCGTCCATCCGGAGTTTAAGGATGCCCTCATGGTCACGATGATGTGCGCGGCGGCGCCGCCGGCGGCCACGGTGACTCAGATCGCCGTCGCCTGCGGCAATGAGCCGTTCCGCGCGAGCTTCTACAATGTGCTCGGGACGCTTCTGTGCGTCGCGACCCTGCCGGTCATGATCTACCTGTTCCAGGTGATGTTTGCGTAGAAGGCTTCCGCCCGTTCACGGAAATGAGCGTGAGCATGAGAAAGACCGCGAGGAATCCCACCGCGTCCCAGATCGTGAAGGGTGAGCCGAGGAGCGCCGTGCCGATGACGGCGGCTGTGACCGGCTCCGCGAAGCCGTAGAGAATGCCCCGCGACGGGCCGATGAGGCTTACACCTGTGATATAGAGCGTGAACGCGAGGACATTTCCGACGACAACGACAAATGCGATGCCCACAAGTCCCATGGGTCCCGGCACATATCCGAATTGCCACGGCCGGAAAATGAGCGCGAGCCCCGCGCCGCCCATGAGAAATGACCACGCCTGCAGCACGACGACCGGATAGCGGTACGTGAGCGGCGCCGTCAGCATGTTGTAGACTGTGACGCACACGGCGCTGATCACGCCGGAAATGAGCGCACCCTCGGAGACGGCCAGTGAGCCGAAATCCCCGTGTGTCACGATGAGCGTGACGCCGGCGAGCGCGAGCGCAATACAGATGATCTCATATGGCTTCGGCGCGCGGCGCCCCGCGATGCACGCGCAGACAAGAATCATGACGGGCGAGAGGTCCTGAAGAATCGTTCCGACGCCGGCGCTTGAGAGCTGGATCGTCAGGAAATACGTGAACTGACAGGCCGATACGCCCGCGAGACCGTAGGCGAGCAGAAGCAGCGCGTCGCGCCTCTTCGTCCAGATCTGAAACAAGGGCTTCCTGTGCTTCACAAAGCAGAAAATGAAGAGAATCACGCCGGCCAGAAAGAGCCGGATCGGGACGAGCCAGCGGGAATCCATACCCTCGTGCTGAAAGAGAAACTGCCCCATTGAGCCGGATAAGCCCCAGCACACACCGCCGCCGAGCGTCATGAGGGCACCTCGTATACTCCTGTTCATGCCATAAACCTTCTTTTCTAATACAACGATTCAGACTCCGAACATTGTCGGGCTGAATCATACAATAAATTGTAAACCGCAGTCTGTACAGTTTGACCAGAATGTGCACGCATGCCTGTACAATCTGATTTCAAATAGACGATGCCGCTTTCGATTTTATATAATGCAGAATGAAGAAACGTCCCCATTGTAACAACCTGGCAGATGGATCGTCAATGGGCGAAGAAAAGATCTGAGTCCCATACCTGATGGAAGGAGGCAAGCCCATGCCTGAAGAACGCGCTTACCAGAAGACTATCTACGCCTGCTTCACAGGCTATATCGTGCAGGCGGTCGTGAACAATTTCGTGCCGCTGCTCTTTCTGACCTTTCAGTCGGAATTTGGCATTCCGCTCTCGAAGATCACCTTTCTCATTACGTTTAATTTTGCGGTGCAGCTGCTCGTCGATCTCGGCTCGACGCCCGTCGTCGAGCGGCTCGGCGTCCGCGCGTCGATGGTGCTTGCGCATCTCTTTGCGGCAGCGGGCCTCATTTTGCTCACGGTTCTTCCGGAGCTTACGCCCGATCCGTTCGCCGGGATTCTCATTTCCGTCATGATCTATGCGCTCGGCGGCGGTCTGCTCGAGGTGCTTGTGAGCCCGGTCGTCGAGTCATGTCCGACGGACAACAAGGAGACGGCGATGAGCCTTCTGCACTCGTTCTATTGCTGGGGGCAGGCCGGCGTCGTACTTTTATCGACTGTATTTTTTGCGCTGGCCGGGATCCGGAACTGGCGGATTCTCGCCGTCATCTGGTCGGTTCTTCCTGTCATCAATATGATCGCGTTCATGCGCGTGCCGCTCCGGCCGTTTGTCGAGGAGGGCGAGAAGGGAAAGACGATTGGCGAGCTCTTCAGAAATGGCAGCTTTTGGATGCTGTTTGTGATGATGCTCTGTGCCGGCGCGAGCGAGCAGGCCGTCAGCCAGTGGGCCTCGGAATTTGCGGAGGCCGGGCTCGGCGTCACGAAGACGCTCGGCGATCTCATGGGCCCGATGCTGTTCGCCCTCCTTATGGGCAGTGCGCGTCTCATTTTCGGAAAATGCGGGGCGCGTCTTGATCTTCACCGATATATGATGTTCAGCGGTCTGCTCTGCGTCATCGGGTATCTCATGATCGCATTTGTCCCGAACCCGGTCATCGCGCTTCTCGGCTGCGGCGTCACCGGCTTTGCGGTCGGCATTTTCTGGCCGGGCACGTTCAGTCTCGCGTCCGCGGGCATTAAAAATGGCGGCACGCTGATGTTTGCGCTCCTTGCGCTCGCGGGCGATCTCGGCTGCGGCGGAGGTCCGACGCTGGCCGGGCAGGTCGCGGCATTTGCCGGAGACAACCTCAGGATCGGAATCCTCTCGGCGATCATATTCCCGGCGGGCATGTGCGTGTGCCTGCTGATGAGAAAAGGGCGCAGGGCATAGCGGACCTGGCAGGATCTGCGGATCAGGCGATACGGAAGTAGGCGTTCCTGCAAGATTTGATGCTTAAGCGCTGCGGTTTCCGCCTTCTTGTATTCACCGCGACAGCGTGCTAGAATACAGTCGTTTTGCGGCCCTTGCCGCACACGAAGGGGGAAATTATGCATTCAAAATCATCTGAAGTCCGAGCCTACCTCGGGCTGATTCTTACATTTATCATCTGGGGCAGTCTCTATGTCGTCAGCAACATTCTGCTGAAGAGCCTGCCGACCTTCTTCATCGCGTTCATGCGCTACGCGATCGCATTTATCACGATGAGCGTTATGTTTCGCGTCCACGTCTCAAAAATGAAGGGCGCGAAAACTTCAAAAAAGCTCCATCTCGACCGCATGGGCCGCCGGTACGTCTTCATCCTCGGCTTCTGCGGGTATGTCATTTCCGTGGGACTGCAGCTTCTCGGCACGAAATACGCCGGTTCGACGATGGCTTCCCTGATCAACGCACTGAATCCCGTCGCGATCTCGCTCTGCGCAGTTCCGGCCCTTAAGGAGAAGCTCACGGGAAATAAGATCATCGGCATTATTCTCGCGGTCTTCGGCATCTACCTGATCGTCGGCACAGGCGGATCGATCAATGTCCCGGGCATCGTGCTCTCGCTTCTGTCCGTCCTCACATGGGCGCTCGTCTCCGTCTTCACACGCGAGGGTCTCTCCACCTATGACACTTATGCTGTGACGCGCGCGGCAGCGGGACTCGCTGCCGCGTGCAATTTCGTCCTGTTCCTCATCGAGCATTTCGCGGAGCACACCGTCATCCGCCTGAACGCGCCGGCCGTGCTCGGCATCCTCTACATCGGAATCGTGTGCACAGGTCTTGCGCACATTCTCTGGAACCAGGGGCTCGCGACGCTTCCTGCCTCAAACTGCTCGGCGCTCTATCCCGTGCAGCCGCTCACCTCGGCCGTCATGGGTGTCATTTTCTTCCACGAAGTCATCGGGCTTTCATTTGTTGCAGGGGCCGCGTGCATCATCGCAGGCGTGCTGATCTGCCTGCTGCTCACGGGCGCAGGCCGGTCGGGCGCGACAGAGCACGCCTGACACCATCACAGGCAAATTAAGGTTGACTAATGCGCAGAACGGCTGATAGACTCTTGAAGAAATGAGGGAGTAGCAAGCACCCGTTGCAGTAAGTCAACATACTGGCCGTGAAGGTCTGGCTTACTTTAATATGCGAGACTCATGGATAGCGGATTCGCTGTGCATGGGTATATTGGAAAATGAACTTTCAGCCACAGCGGAAACGCTGTGGCTTTTTTACTGTATAAATCCCGGTCTCAACGAAGCAATTCATCGGGACTTATACATGCCTTGCGAAGCAGGGCATGAAGGTTTTGTTCTCAGTTTCCAGGGAGGAAAAAGACAATGGATGCATTTTTCTTTATCAGCAGCATCGGGCTCGGCGTCGGGCTCGCGATGGACGCATTTTCCGTATCAATTGCAAATGGGCTTGGCGAGCCGGACATGTCCCGCAAAAAGACCTACGGGATCGCCGGATGTTACGCCTTCTTCCAGTGGGCCATGCCAATGATCGGCTGGTTCTGCGTTCACCAGATCGCGAAGGCGTTCAAGGCATTTCAGCCGTTTATTCCGTGGATCGCACTCGCGCTTCTTCTTTACATCGGCGGCGGCATGCTGATCGAGGGCATCCGCAAGGTCCGCGGCCTTGAAAAGGACGAGGAAGCAGTGACACGCCTCACAATCCGAACCTTGATCATTCAGGGCATTGCGACCTCGATCGACGCACTCTCCGTCGGATTCACGATTGCCGGCTACGGCCCGCTCGAGGCGTTCATTTCCTCGCTGATCATCGCCATCGTCACGTTCTTCATCTGCATGGCCGGACTTATCTTCGGCAAGAAGTTCGGTGAGCGTCTGGCGGACAAGGCGACCATCATCGGCGGCGTGATTCTGATCGCGATCGGACTTGAGATCTTCATCCGAGGGGTTTTCTGAGAGCAGGATCGGGTCAAAAGTGCTACGCTCGAGCAGAATCGTAGCGCCTGAGCCTCGAATCTTGCCAGAACACCTACAACAGTATCGTTCAATGGGAAAATTAGGGATGAAACCCTACTATTCGCTCAGTGTGAGGCTTTTGAAAGTGTGACGACATCCACAGAGCAGTGCATATGGAAAAGAAAGGCGGATCAGTGCTATACTTGCGGAAGTGAAGCCCTACAATCAAGGACTTCTGGCAAGAGAGATGGCTCATGCAAGAGCCGCGAGAGGAGGAACCTATGCCCTCAACTTATGCTCATGAACGATTCGGTAAAAAAGTCCTCGAGACGCTGCCCGACGCGCTCCGCGCCGACATTCTCGAGGAGAAGGATTTGTACTATATCGGTGTCCAGGGACCGGACATTTTCTTTTATTATAACCCGCTGACGAACAATGAGATCGGGAAGGTCGGGACGGCCTGCCACGAAATGAGCGGCCGCGTCTTTTTTGACCCGCGCATCCAGCACCTCATGACGCTGAGCGGCGAGCGGGAGACGGCCGCGCATTCGTACCTCGCGGGGTGCCTCACGCATTTTGTGCTCGACGCGACCTGCCATGGGTACATTTTCGGGTATACGGAGAGGACCGGGACGAGCCACGCGGCGATCGAGGGCGATTTCGACCGCGCGCTGCTCGAGGCGGACGGGTACAATCCGGTGAAGCACAACCTGTGCAGGCGCTTCGTGCCGACGCACCGCGCCGCACATATCATCGCCGGCTTCTATCCGGACGTGAATCCCATGCAGGTCTACAAGTCTCTGGAGGGATTTAAAAAGAATCACCGCCTTCTCTACTGCCCGAATGACGCGAAGCGGAACGTGCTCTACGGCGCAATGAAGGTGATCGGCAAATACGATGAGCTGAGCGGCCACATCATAAGCCCCAAAGCAAATCCCGCGTGCGCTGAGAGCACCGCGAGGCTCATGCGCTTCTTTGACGAGGCCATTCCTTCGGCAAATGAAGCCATCTGCCACATGGAGGACATGCTCGCGGGCGATTTCAGCTCGGACATCACGATGATGGACCTCTTTTCCAGAAACTTCGACGGGAGCCAGCCCTGAGTATCCCGGAAAACCATCGTGAGATCGAGCTTTGTGAGGGCTGTCGTAAGCAGCCGGAAAAATCCGCTGCAGGCCATTTTACACGAAGGGACAGAGAGTGATCATGGATATCAGACCGATTCACGATATTTGATTCGGAGGGATTTGCAGCGAGAGCTCACCCGCACCACGAGAGGAACATCTCGTGGACTCTCGGGTCTGTCCCGAGCTCAGGGTGAAATGCAAGCCCGAGCTGGTGCCCGTACTGCGCGGCGACGATCTTTCCGTCCACCCGCGCGAGCACATGCACGCCCTCGCCGACGGACTCGATGTACGGGGCCCGGATGAAGGTCATCGTGAAGGGCTCACCCACGAGTTTTCCCCTTGTCTCAAAGCTCCCGGATTGGCGGCCGTACGCGTTGCGTCTGACCTTTACCGGAAGCGTGCCGAGATATTCGGACGGGTCATTGACTGCGCCCTGCGAGAGCAAAATGAGACCCGCGCAGGTGCCGAGAGCGGGCAGCCCGCTTCGTATCATATCTCTTATTTTCTCAAACATGCCGAGGCTCCGGAGGAGCTTTCCCTGAACGGTGCTCTCGCCGCCGGGAAGGACGATGCCGTCGATCCCGGCGAGATCCTTCGCCTCTCTTATTTCCACTGTGTCGGCCCCGAGGGAGCGGAGCATATGCTCGTGCTCGATAAATGCTCCCTGAACCGCCAGTACGCCAATCTTACTCATCATCTGCGCCTCCCTGAATCTGAAATCCACGCTGCGGCATTTACTGCCCGCGCTCCTCCATGATGACCTTGATTTCATTTTCATTGATGCCGACCATCGCCTCGCCGAGATTTTCGGAGAGCCTTGCGATGAGAGAAGCGTCGCGGTAGTTTGTCGTCGCCTGGACGATCGCGGCCGCGCGCTTTGCGGGATTGCCCGACTTGAAAATACCGGACCCGACGAAGACGCCTTCTGCGCCGAGCTGCATCATGAGGGCCGCATCCGCAGGCGTCGCGATGCCGCCGGCCGCGAAATTGACGACCGGAAGGCGGCCTGTGTCGTGGACCTGGAGAAGAAGATCATAGGGAACCTGGAGGCGCTTCGCCTCTTCGAAGAGCTCATCGACGCGGAGAGACGTGACGTGTGCGATCTGGGAGTTCATTTTCCGCATGTGGCGGACGGCCTGCACGACATCGCCGGTGCCGGGCTCGCCCTTCGTGCGGATCATTGATGCGCCCTCAGCGATGCGGCGGAGCGCCTCGCCGAGATCACGCGCGCCGCAGACGAACGGGACCTTGAAATTTCGCTTGTCGATGTGATAGGTGTCGTCCGCGGGCGAGAGCACCTCGGACTCGTCGATGTAATCGATGTCGATGGCCTGCAGGATCTGCGCCTCGACAAAATGGCCGATGCGGCATTTGGCCATGACGGGGATCGAGACCGCATCCTGAATACTGCGGATCATGGCCGGGTCGCTCATGCGGGACACGCCGCCTGCGGCGCGGATGTCGGCCGGAATGCGCTCGAGCGCCATGACCGCGCACGCGCCTGCATCCTCGGCGATCTTTGCCTGATCCGGAGTCGTGACGTCCATGATGACGCCGCCCTTCAGCATTCGGGCGAGTCCCTTGTTCAGCTCATACTGTGTCTGTTCATTTCCGTACTGTGTCTTTTCATCTGCCATAAATAGCCTTCTTCCTGCCGGAATGTGTGAATAATTCTGTCTTCAAATGAAAATCCTGTACGAAACCGCGGTAAGTACAATGTCCGTCAGCTATAAACCTGAAAAACGGATAGATTAAAAATAATTAATGCAAATCTGCCTTGATGTTTCCGACAAGGCACACTATACCCGCGAACTGGCATTTTGAGAACGGCCAATATATGATATTTTTATGGGGCCAGACATTTCGCAGGCAGCTCGTGCGCAGCTGCCTGTGCGGGCATTCACGCGAGTGATTCCGATGAGGCGTGACAGTGTCTGCTATATGGGAAGGATATCTACTCCGACGCACTGGCCCCGCAGCTCTTCCGGAGCTCTCCGATATAGGCCCTGCCGATTTTGCTGATAATGTTCTGCTTTTTGGTGAGATAGCCGATTTCCATCGAGCCGTTCCTGTCCTCCCCCTCGTCGCGGAACGGGACCGCGACATAGCCGCTGCCGTTCAGCTCTTCGCAGACGATGCCGGGACAGAGCGTGTAGCCGTCGAGTCCGGTCATGAGGTTCAGCGTGGTCGCCCGGTCGCTGGTCCGGATCAGCCGGGGATAAATATTGTCGGGGAGAATTTCCTCCGCAAAATAGAAGGAGCCGCCGTCGCCCTGCTCGAAGGCGATGCACGGGTAAGGCTCGAGCTCCTTCAGGGAGAGGGAGGGCCTGTCTGCGAGTGGATGCCCCTTGCGGAGGTAGACGAAGGCCCGGCAGCTTACGAGCGGGTGGAACTGAAGGTGCTCATCGGCCAGGTATCGGGAAATGATCCTGCGGTTGTAGTCGCTGATATGAAGAATGCCGATCTCGCTCCGAAGCGAGCCGACATCACGGATGACGTCGAGCGTGCGCGTCTCGCGGATCGCGAGCTCATATTTCGAGATCCCGAAGGCGCGGACGGTCTCGACAAATGCACGGACCGCGAAGGAGTAGTGTTGGGTCGACACGCAGAACCGGCGTCTTGTGCTGTTTGTGCCGTGGTACTTGTCCTCGAGCAGGTCGCACATCTGCCGGATCTGGGCCGCGTAGGAGAGAAATTCGGCCCCTTCATTTGTCGGGACCATGCCCCTGCCGGTGCGCAGAAAGATACAGATGCCGAGCTCGCGCTCAAGCTCCTTGATGGCGCTCGTCAGAGTCGGCTGGGAAATGAACAGCTTCTCGGTCGCTTTATTCATGGAATGCGTCTGCGCGATTGTCAGCGCGTAGCGTATCTGCTGCAGTGTCATGTCCGCACCTCTCTCCACAAAACATATATTTCATACCAAAATACTAGAAAAATAGATATCTGGACTATACACCAAAGTGCGGATCCTGTCAAACGGAGGAGTCTTAAGCAGCTGAAAATGCCGAGGAAAAGCCGGTGAGAACGTAGTCTGCCTGACACAGCTCTGATATTCGCGAACGCATGCGATTACGAATGTGTGCAAACCGTAAACGGCGCAAAAAAGGAGCCGCACCTCCTGTGGTGCGGCTCCTCGCGGCTGTGAGTATCAGCCAGCCTTGTTTGCGTCTGACATCATGAAATTCAGGACCTTCTTCATGTCCTCCGGCTCATGGACGATCAGCTCGAGCTCCTTGATGTATGCTTTGTCGAGAAGCTTGGACATCATGAGCATCTGGGAGAGCTTGGAATTCATGTTGATCCGGTCGCCCTCATCGGATACGAGCTCAACCTTGCCCTTGCACTCGCTGAGCACCTTCATCAGGCCCTCTACGTTGTTTACATTTTCAATTTTCATCTGCCATTACCTCCAGTCATTCCCCATCCGTGGGTAGTACCCCGCGCTGCCGGCAATTTTCACAAGAACCGGCCGCATTTCTGCGCAGGCTTATGCATAAATCATAGACCGCCCGCGCAGGAAAAACAAGTCGGAAAACCAGAATACCTGCAAGAAGATTTTCCATTGACAATCGAGGTTAGATGCGATAAACTCTCGCAGGAAATGGAGAACAGCTATGTTTGATTTTCTAAAGAAAAAACATGATATTGTGGCAATTACCAAGACCCCGTCGACGAAGCTCCTTGCGGTCGCCTACACGGGAAAGGGATTGGTCCCGTATTTTGAGCAGGCGGACTACTACGAGGTCTATGTCTTCGAGAACGGGCGCAAGGTCCGGAAGCAGATGCTCTCAATGCCTGTCAATCGCGTCGACGACTCCGTCGATCTTTTCCGGAAAATGAAGATTGACGCCGTCATCTGCCGCGGCTTCAGTCCGCGTGCCCTGCATGAGCTGAAGCGGTTCGGGATCCGCACCGGCGTCTTCGAGGGAGGACCGGGCGCGGCGCTGAAGGCGTACAGGGCGGATACAATTCAATACATCTGAAGCCGGGAAAATGCTTGCATTTGCAAAATAGTGATGGTACCATGCAGTTAGACACAAGTAACTAAAGAAAAACTTCTGCAACTATTTAGCACTCTGGACTCGGAGAGCTTCTGAAGCTGTCTGGTGAGTAAACTCTCCATTCAGATTTCATCAATTTTCGAAGGAGTGCTGAATCCTTATATTTTGGAGGCTGTATAGATGTACAAGACAACAGTAAAGATCAATGGAATGGCCTGCGGAATGTGCGAGTCGCATATTTGCGACGTGATTCGGAAGCAGTTCCCGGACGCGAAAAAGGTCAGCGCATCTCACACAAAAAATGAGGCGACCTTCCTCACAGAGAACCAGGTTGACGGCGGCGTCCTTGCGGACGCGATCGAGAAGACCGGGTACCACTACGTGTCGGCATCGACAGAGCCGTACGAGAAGAAGAAGCACGGCCTGTTCGGTTTCGGGCGCTGAGAGGCGGAAAGGAGAAGCCTATGATGAATCTTGCATCGATTATTATTCTTGCACTTATTATTGCTGCGGTCGTATTTGCCATCCGCTATACATCCAAGCACGGAACATGCGAGACCTGCGGCCTCGATGGAAAGGCGCACTGCGGAAGCGGCAGCTGCGGGACCTGCGCGTACCACGACCAGGAGGTGCAGTTCGACAAGGAAATGATGAAGAAGGTCGAAGAAATGAAGAAATTCGTGCCGCGTGGTTGACAATCTCTGTCAACCACGTTAATATTTGACCTGGAGTTAGTTAAAGCTAATATTTTTTCACAGAGACAAATTAGGCTTTAATTATATAAACCATAGAACAACGACAACAACGTGACTCACATGTACTTAATCAGAGATAGACATGTGAGACAAAAGCGTGCGTGCAGACAGGAGGAAGATATGATTCCATTAGCGATGGCAAGTGCCGGGGACAAGGTCCTTGTGGCAAGAATCGGAGGAAATGATGAAGCCAAGAAGCATCTGGAGGATCTCGGCTTTGTGGTCGGTGCGCAGGTGACCGTTGTTGCTGATACGGGCGACGGCAATATCATCGTCAATCTCAAGGACTCCCGCCTGGCGATCACGAGCCAGATGGCGACTAAAATCATGGTAGACTGAGTTTTTGTCTGCGCATAAGTTAGCTAATGCTAACTTTGAGACATGCACATGAATCCGAGTGCATGGACAAAAACTTTAGCAAGATATATATGAGGAGGATGCATTATGAAAACACTGAGGGATGTCCCGGTTGGCTCCACGTCGACCGTCCTGAAAATTCATGGCAATGGGGCTTTGAAGCGCCGGATCATGGACATGGGAATCACGAAGGGCACAGAGATCTATGTCCGCAAGGTCGCTCCGCTTGGAGACCCGGTTGAAGTGACGGTCAGAGGCTATGAGCTTTCTGTCAGGAAGGAAGACGCGGACATTCTCGAGATGTCCTGAGGAAACCTGAAGACGCAGTGAAAGACTGCGCAGCATGCGGCCTGGCGCTTCAGTCTGGAAGACTCAGACAGAGAGCACACGTGGCCATGCGAAGAAAATGAGATGCGATAGAGCGTCAGAAGACCGGCGGCAGATGACATGAGCCGCACGGATTTCAGCAACAGAAAATGAGGAGGAATTATGTCAGAGATCAAAATTGCTCTTGCCGGAAACCCGAACTGCGGCAAGACAACGCTGTTCAACGACCTGACCGGCAGTACACAGTACGTCGGTAACTGGCCGGGTGTTACTGTCGAAAAAAAGGAAGGCCGTCTGAAGGGACACAAGGATGTCATCATTCAGGACCTTCCGGGTATTTATTCCCTGAGCCCGTACACGCTCGAGGAAGTCGTCACAAGAAATTACCTCGTCAATGATAAGCCCGATGTCATCCTGAATATCATCGATGGAACAAACATCGAGCGTAACCTTTATCTCACAACACAGCTCGTCGAGATCGGTCTTCCGATGGTCATCGCCGTCAACATGATGGACCTGGTCCGGAAGAACGGCGACAAGATCGACATCCAGAAGCTCGGCAAGGAGCTCGGCTGCAAGATCATCGAGATCTCCGCTCTTCACAGCGACAGCACGATGCAGGCCGCTGAGATGTGCATCGAGGCCGCAAAGGAAGGCAAGACGACGGAGCTGCCGCATGTCTTCAACGGAAGCCTTGAGCACGCGATCGCCCACATCGAGGAGTCCATTCAGGACAAGGTCGATCCGGTTAATCTCCGCTGGTTTGCAATCAAGCTCTTCGAGCGCGACCACAAGGCGACCGATCAGCTCCACCTCGATAAGGCCCTTCTTGATCACATCGAGCAGCACGTCAAGGACTGCGAGAAGGAAGAGGACGATGACGCGGAAGGTATCGTCACCGCGCAGCGCTACGATTACATTCAGAGACTCGTCGCAAGCACCGTAAAGAAAAAGTCAAAGGCCGGCGAAATGACAACCTCCGACAAGATCGACCGGATCGTCACGAACCGCTGGCTTGCACTTCCGATTTTCGCAGGCATCATGTGGCTGGTGTATTTCATTTCCGTCACGACGCTCGGCGCATTCCTCACAGACTGGACGAACGACACATTGTTCGGCGACTGGATCACAAATGCAGCAACGAACGGCCTCAACGCGATCGGCTGTGCGCCGTGGCTTGAGAGCCTCCTCGTTGATGGTATCATCGGCGGTGTCGGCACGGTCCTCGGCTTCGTCCCGCAGATGATCCTCCTGTTCCTCTGCCTGTCGATTCTTGAGGATTCCGGTTACATGGCGCGTGTCGCATTTATCATGGACCGTATCTTCAGAAGATTCGGTCTCTCCGGCAAGTCCTTCATCCCGATGCTGATCGGCACGGGCTGCGGTGTTCCGGCTATCATGGCGGCCCGCACGATTGAAAATGAGAAGGACCGCCACATGACGATTCTGCTTGCAACCTTCATGCCGTGCGGCGCGAAGATGGAAATCGTCGCGATGATGACACTGACCTTCTTCCCGGGCAGCAAGTTCGTCGCTCCGGGCATGTATTTCCTGGGTCTTGGAATAGTTGTCTTTGCAGGTATCGCACTCAAGAAGACAAAGTATTTCTCTGGTGATCCGGCTCCGTTCGTCATGGAGCTTCCGGCTTACCATATTCCGACAGTCAAGGGCGTCCTCATTCATGTCTGGGAGCGCGCGAAGGCATTCCTCATCAAGGCCGGCACGATTATTTTTACGGTCTGCATCATTATGTGGTTCCTGATGAACTTCAGCCCGTCTCTGCAGTATCTCGCAGGCGACCTTGATCACAGTATCCTCCGCTACATCGGCGAGGGCATCGCGGTTATCTTCCGTCCGCTGGGTCTCGGCACATGGCAGGCAGCCGTTGCGTCTGTATCCGCTGAACTTGCAAAGGAGCAGGCGACGGCAACACTCGGTCTTCTCGCTCACGCAGCTTCTGACGGAGAGGCGGATGTCGCGGCATCGATCTTCAAGATGTTCGGCGGCAGCCAGCTTGCCGGCATGAGCTTCCTGCTCTTCAATATTTTCGATGCTCCGTGCCTCGTCGCGATTGCCACGGGCTTCCGTGAGCAGGGCACAAGAAAATGGGGATGGCTCACATTCGGCTTCCAGATGGGCATCGGCTATGCGCTTTCACTCTGCGTATACCAGATCGGCTCCTTCGTCTCCGGCAAGGGTTTTACTGTCGGAACAGCAGTTGCTTTCCTGCTCTGCGTCCTCGCAGCGTACTTCATTTTCAGACCGAAGCCAGACTTCGCGAAGAAAGAGAACATCAGCGCAGTTGAAGCAAATGCATAAAGCAAAGGCTTTCTCCTGATATGCTTTCCATATAAAAAGATCCCCGATCCGGGTTGTCCGGGTCGGGGATCTTTTTTTTATGTTCTTCTTACTTTACGCGCCTCGCTTCCGGAGCACGAGCCGGCCGGAGAGCTTCAGGCTTATCATTTTCAGGATCCATGCGTACACGAGCGTGAGTATGAAGACCATGACGAGGAGCCAGAATTCCTGCACCTGTGTCAGGGAAAATTCCGCGAAGTTCCGGCACACCCAGTTGATGATCTGGTGCTGCAGCAGGAAGACCGGATAGGTGAGTCCGCTCAGACCGACGGCGGCGTACTGGGCCGGGCCGGCGAGGCTTAGCCAGGAGCCGATGCAGAACAGCGCGACGAACATGACAAATGACATGA
>OMYS01000107.1 GCA_900315305.1 uncultured Eubacteriales bacterium | reverse complement strand
GTAGTCGGTCATCAGGCCGTCGTGGTATTTCTCATAAGCGACCATATCGAAGTAACCTGTGCCGGTGAGGCCGAAGACGATGTTCTTGGCTTCGCCGGTCTCTTTGCACTTGAGGGCTTCGTCGATGGCTACGCGGATCGCGTGGGAGCTCTCAGGGGCGGGCAGGATGCCTTCCACGCGGGCGAACATCTCAGCTGCTTCGAAAACTTCTGTCTGTTTGACGGAAACAGCTTCCATCAGGCCGTCGTCGTAGAGCTGGGAGAGCACAGGGCTCATGCCGTGGTAGCGAAGGCCGCCTGCGTGGTTGGGAGCGGGAATGAAGTCGCTGCCCAGCGTGTACATCTTGGCCAGAGGGCACACCATGCCGGTGTCGCAGAAGTCATAAGCGTAGACGCCGCGTGTGAGACTCGGGCAGGAAGCCGGCTCAACTGCGATGATCTGATAGTCTGCTTCGCCGCGGAGCTTCTCGCCCACGAAAGGAGCGATGAGGCCGCCGAGGTTGGAGCCGCCGCCGGCGCAGCCGATGATCATGTCGGCCTTAACGCCGTATTTGTCGAGGGCCGCCTTGGTTTCAAGACCAATGACGGACTGGTGCAGAAGGACTTGGTTGAGGACGGAGCCGAGCACGTAGCGGTAGCCGGGATTGGAGACGGCGACTTCCACTGCTTCGGAGATCGCGCAGCCGAGGGATCCGGTTGTGCCGGGGTGCTCAGCGAGGATCTTGCGGCCGACATTTGTAGTATCGGACGGCGAAGGTGTGACGGATGCGCCGTAAGTACGCATTACTTCGCGGCGGAAGGGCTTCTGCTCGTAGCTTACTTTGACCATGTATACTTTGCAGTCGAGGTCAAAATAGGAACAAGCCATGGAAAGCGCTGTACCCCACTGGCCAGCACCGGTCTCGGTCGTGACGCCTTTGAGGCCCTGCTTCTTGGCGTAATAGGCCTGAGGAACTGCGGAGTTAAGCTTGTGGCTGCCGCTGGTGTTGTTGCCTTCGAATTTGTAGTAGATGTGAGCCGGAGTCTGCAGCTTCTCTTCGAGGCAGTAAGCGCGGACCAGCGGTGAAGGGCGGTACATCTTGTAGAAATCCCGGATCTCCTGAGGAATCGGAATATAAGCGTGCTCGTTGTCGAGTTCCTGGGCGACGAGATCTTCACAGAAAACGGCGCTGAGTTCTTCAGCGGTCATAGGCTGAAGGGTTCCGGGATTGAGAAGCGGTGCGGGCTTGTTCTTCATATCAGCCCTTACGTTGTACCAGGATGAAGGGATCTCGTTCTCGGAGAGATAGATCTTGTAGGGAATCTTCTGATTTTCGTTGTTTGCCATGGTTTTTCTCCTTTCGCATTGAACTTGTGCGGCTCTTTTTGCGCCGCGCCACCCGGCTTGACGTGAAACCACGCCCACTTAACGCATACTAGCATATGCTGACAATTGATCACGGAGAGTCTGCTCCGTCTCACATACTCCCGGTCATGTATGAGCCGGTTTCTGCTCGCCCTCAGAAGTCCATTCGATTCCCGTGCTGCGCCGCAATTCCACCACCTGCGGCTCTCTGCGTCAGCATTGAGAGAATTTACTCACTCTTCTTCAACGGTTTAATACTTTATATCATTAAATCAAAAAGATGTCAACGGTTTTCTAAAGATGAGCGATCAGACGCGATTCCTGAGTGATGAATGAGCGCAAAAATGGTAGAATATTTACAATGAACTGCAGACCGTTCTCAGGACAGGAGGCATTTATGCTTAGTAAGAAACTTTACCGTTCTGATATGATCAATTGTGCATTATGTCACGATGCACCGTGCAAAGGGGCGTGCGGCAAGCTGGATCCCGCGACGATTCTTCGAAGTGTGTGGTTTGACAATGAAAAAACGGCGGCCGATGTTTTGCCGGATGAAAATCCCTGCGCGAGATGTTCAGCGCCGTGTGAAGAGGCGTGTGTGCGCCCGCATCAGGTGCCGATTCGGAAACTGATAACAAGGCTGTATGAGGAAGTGAAGCCGGATCTGGAAATCAGCTCCCCGCAGGATGAAAGCCGGCTGCGTACAGAACTGTGTGGGATTCCGCTGGAGAATCCTTTCCTGCTCTCGTCTTCGGTCGTGGCCAGCACTTATGATATGTGCGCCAGGGCTTTTGAGGCCGGATGGGCAGGCGCGGCGTTCAAGACGATCTGCTCTTTGGAAATTCATGA
>OMYS01000002.1 GCA_900315305.1 uncultured Eubacteriales bacterium | reverse complement strand
CAAAAATGCGGAGTGCACCATTTGGTGCGCTCCGCATCCGTCCTCCCGGGCATGTGCCAAAAACAGCAGAAAATAAATTTCTCCGCTATTCGATCCAGCTCTCTCCCATCTCATTTGCCAGTCTCAGATGCTGCGACAGCATCGCCAGAGAGGACGCGAGGTCCTCATTCTGCACCAGAACGTGCTCCGGCACCTGCAGCTTCACAAATGCAAAATTCCAGATCGCCTGGATCCCGCCGTCCACGAGCCGGTTTGCCACGTCCTGCGCGGCCTCTGCCGGCACAGTAATGATTCCGATCTGTATATTCTGGCGAAGGCAGAAATTCTTGAGCTTTGCAAGCGAATAGACCTCTACTCCGTTGATTTTCTTGTGGATCAGACTCCTACGGACATCGAAGGCTGCTACAATCTTCAGCCCGTACATATCAAACTCCCGGTTTCGGAGCAGGGCCTTGCCAAGAGACCCGGCCCCGACAAGAACGGTCTCCTTCGTCGTATGATAGCCCATGTACTGCTCGATGTCCCGGATCAGTGTGCAGACGTTGAAGCCGGCCTTTGGTCTTCCGCCTGTCGAGCTTACTGCCGCAATATCCTTGCGCACAAGCACATCATTGAGCTGAAGCTCCGCGGCGATCGCCGAGGCCGAGACATCTGTCCGGCCCTCCGCCTTCGCCTTCTTCAGATACTGCAGATAGTAGGGCATGCGCTGCAGCGTCTGTATGGTAAGATAACTGTTTTTTGCCGGTGTTTTATCCTTCATAAGCCTTCCGCCATCTCCATCAACCAGTCTGATTTATCTAAAAGTTATTGTAGCATAAAACGGCGTGAAATTGCAGTCGCGTAACGGGCGTGATATACTGCAAGATGTATACACTATTGTACAGTACCTCTGACCAGGAGATTTTTCATGGGACTTTTTCACGAATCAGACCAGTATGATCAGGGAGACAGCGCCAACGCCGAGCACAATCCCGAGCTTCGGAACCGCGAGAGCGAGCAGACGGACCCCTTCTCAGACCCGTGGCGCAGCTCCTTCCTGAGTCCTTACTCCGAGTCGCCCTTCGGTGATCTGGACGGGACCGGCCACTATGAGCAGGACCCGAACCGCTTTGACCCGGAGATCCGGAGAAATCATGAGCCGAACGGCATGGCAAAGGCCGCGCTCCTGTGCGGCATCTGCTCTCTGCTCGGCATTATATTCGGGACCTCCATATTTCTCGGAGGACTCGGCATCATCTTCGCGCTTCTTTCGCGCCGCAGAAAGCTCAGCCCGATGGCATCCGTCGCGCTTGCCCTGAATGCGGCCGGCATTCTGCTGTCCGCCGCCGTCATCGCTGTCAGCGCCGTCACGCTCGTTACGACCGGCGTCTGGGACTACGCGGTGAAGGAGGCGCAGGTGACCGATTTTTCTGATGCCGACTCCGTATCGGAATTTGAGACAAATGTAGAAAACCGGCTGTATAACGCGCTGACCGGGCAGTCGGACGGGTCTGCAGACAGCTCTTCCGAGAGCTCATCCTCTTCGGACAATGCAGCCATTGGCGCGGATTCCTCCTCAGAAAGCGCCGGCCCGTCCGAGGGCTCAGCAGACTCTTCATCCGAAGGCAGCTCATCCTCCGGTGCTTCTTCAGACGGCACGCTTTCATCCGGTCTTGGAGGGCTCAGCGGCGACGCAGGGCTTGTCTGAAACAGAGCTTATCTGACGCAGGGCGGGCAGATTGCCGCAATTCCCGCTGATGTCCGGCGGAAGCCCAGAGCCCGTCTGACGCAGGGACAGCTCACTTGACCACATAAAATGAAAGGTACAGACGGTAACGATCCGATGAAAACAGATACAATCAGTCTTTTAAAGGAACAGAGCCGCGGCGCGCTTGAGGGCCGCTGGGGCGAGAGCGTGGCTTATCCCGCCGTGCTGATCGCGCTTCATATGATTGCGACGGCCATCCTGGCGTCCGTGATGAAATCCGCCGGCATTGCAGAGGTCATATCTGGAGCAGGAATCGCATTTATCCTGCAGGTCCTGATCTCTCTGTTCGTCTGGGGAGCCGACTTTCATTTTCTGCAGATGCTGCGCAGACGGGAGACCTCCTTCAGCGATCTCCTGGCTGTTTTCCGGATGCAGCCGGACCGGTTTGTTCTCTTCGGCATCATCCGGGACGCCGTGCAGATTCTTCCAGCCGTTCCCCTTCTGATCGCTCTCGGACAGGCAAGGAAGCATCCTCTGACGGCGGTTATTCTGGCTGTAATCGGAGCTGCATGCCTCATCGCGGCGCTTATCTTTCTTCTGACATACGCCATGACAGGGTTTGTTCTCCTTGAATTAAGCGGTAACATTTCTCTTCAGGGGGCAATGCGCAGGTCGCGCCTTATGATGCACGGACGAAAGGGAAGGCTCTTCCTCACCTGCGCAAGCTTTATCGGCTGGGTGCTCCTCGCCGTGATCACACTCGGCCTCGGTCTTCTCTGGATCACACCATACGTCCTGACGACGCTGTGCGCATTTTACGAGAGCGCAAAGAAAGGCCCGGGCCTGTCCCTCTGAACCTGCAGGTTCGGGGCAGCCCCGGGTCTTTTTCAGTCGTGCCTGTAGAGAACGACCGCCTCATAGGCTCTCATATCCAGTGTCAGGATGCCTGCGATCACATCATGCTCGACAGGCTCCTCGGACACACCGTCCTTCCACGTCGTGAGGAGCTGCGTCATCTTCGTATTGGACGTGCGCGTGACGCCGGTCTCCCAGACCGGAATCTCCAGCGCAATCGGCTGCTCGCCGGAATTCACCGCGATCACAAACTGCTCCTCATCGGAGAACCGTCCGTAAACGACGCTGTGATAGCCGCTGCACAGGTCCTTCGTGGACCCCTCGGAGAAGGTCTTGTACTTCTTGTGGAGGCGGATTGCGCGCTTGTAGAAGTCCAGCATTTCCTTGTCCTCGTGGCCCCACGGGTATGTGCGCCGGTTATCCGGGTCCGTGAACCCGACGACGCCCGCCTCATCTCCGTAGTAGACGGTCGGCGCCCCGACAAATGTCATCTGCATCAGGACGGCCTCCCGCATGACGGCGGGATTGATATTGACGGACGCAGCCTCTGCTCCAAGATGGTTGACCCGGCCGACATAGTGGTTCGTCCGGGTGAGGAATCTTGAGTGATCGTGGTTGTCGAGCTCGTTCATCGCGCACTGGATCGACGGTGCCATGAAGCTCGCCATGTGGTATGTCATCGCGTCGCGGAACGCCTCTCCATTTCCGAGAAGGTCCTCGCGGAACTGGTCGCTGTGCTTCTCCATGCCCGTCAGGAACCAAGAGACCGGCTCCATGAACGCGTCATAGTTCATGACAGTGTCCCACTCATCGCCCTTCAGCCAGTCATAGGTCTCGCCGTAGTGCTCGGCGAGAATAATCGCGTTCGGGTTCGCCTCCTTGACCGCCTTCCGGAACATCTTCCAGAAATGATGGTTGTACTCGGCACTCATGCCGAGGTCGGCCGCGACGTCAAGTCTCCATCCATCGGCACTGTACGGCGGAGAAACCCATTTTCTGCCTATGTTCAGAATATATTCGACGAGCTTCGGGCTGTCCTCATAATTCAGCTTCGGGAGCGTTTCATTTCCCCACCAGCCGTCGTAGAATTCGTTGTATGGCCATGCGTGCTCGTTATTAAACCGGAAGAATGTCCGATACGGGCTGTCCGCGTCGATGAAGGCACCCTTCGCGTAGCCGCCGTGCTGCTCGTAGATGCGCTCCCGATCCATCCATTTGTTGAAGGAGCCGCAGTGGTTGAAGACGCCGTCCAGAATAACCTTCATCCCGCGCTTATGAATCTCCTGACACAAATGCGCGAAGTAGGAATTCGACGCGTCGAGGTTAATCGGATCGGTCACGCGCTGAATGTACATCGTCGCGTCTCCGTTCGACGTGTCGCCGTCCTTCAGAGGCTCGCCGCCATCCTTGACAATGCATGCAAAATGAGGATCCACATGGTCGTAGTCCTGGATATCATACTTGTGGTTCGACGGGGAGACAAAGATCGGGTTCAGGTAAATGACCTGCACGCCGAGGTCCTGCAGATAATCAAGCTTCTGCTCGACTCCGAGGAGGTCTCCGCCATAGAAATTGCGCACATCCATGTTGGACGGGACCTGGTTCCAGTCATCCACGTGACATGCGTAGCCGCCGAGGTAAAAATACTCGTTGTCGACAACATCATTTGCCGGATCGCCGTTGTAGAACCGGTCCGTGTAGATCTGGTACATGACCGCTCCGCGCGCCCACTCCGGCGTCGAAAAGCCGGGGCAGATTCTGAAAGAATTCCGCGTGGCGAGGTCCCGGGTGATCCCAAGCTTATTGTAATAGCAGGACATATTGCCGATCCTGAGCTCAAAATAATAAGAGATGGGATCCTCTCCGACCGGAAGCGTGTATTCGTAATAGTCAAAGCCCTCGCTCGTCTCGCCGACGTGCATCAGCTCGCGCATGGCGCCGCTGATAAACCACACCTCATCTACATTATTCCGCAGGGTCCGGATCCTGACCGTCACATTGTCGCCCGGCTTCGGTTCGAACGGTGTCCTGTAAAAGCGGCTCTCATCGCTGAAAACCGCCCGTTTCTTGAACAGAGGGCGCATCAGGGACACATACTGCTGGACTTTCGATACGCCGTCCTCTGCCATATCTATACTCATGGCACTCCTTCAATATCAATTCAATCAGTTCTGAAACAGAGCCTCGAATTCTTCTCTGCCGATTTTCTCTTTCTTAAGCAGCAGCTCCGCGCTCGCGTCAAGGACATTCCTGTGCTCGCTGATAATCCGCTTCGCCTCGGAATAGCATTTCTCGAGGATCTTTCTGACCTCGTCATCAATCTCCTCCGCTGTGTGCTGGCTGTAGCTCTGTGTCTTCTCAAAATCCCGGCCGATGAAGACTTCGCCGGAATCATCGTAGGAGACCGGGCCAATCACCGATGAAAAGCCATACTTCGTGACCATCTCCCGTGCCTCCTGCGTCGCCTGCTTAAGGTCCTGCGATGCGCCGGTCGTGATGTCATCAAAGATCAGCTCCTCGGCGACGCGGCCTCCCATCGCGACCATGATGTCCTGCATCATCTTTCCGCGGGTATTGAAGATCTCATCGCGCTCCGGAAGCGGCATCGTGTAGCCCGCCGCACCCATTCCGGTCGGAATGATGGAGACGGAGTAGACCGGTCCGACATCCGGGAGAAGATGGAACAAAATCGCGTGGCCCGATTCGTGGTAGGCGGTAATCCGCTTGTCCTTCTCGGAAATAACCTTGCTCTTTTTCTCCGCGCCGATTCCGACCTTGACAAATGCAGCCTTGATATCATCCTGACGGATGAACGGCCGGTTTTCTCTCGCGGCTCCGATGGCAGCCTCATTCAGGAGGTTCTCGAGGTCCGCCCCCGAGAATCCGGCTGTCGTCTGTGCGATCTGCTTCAGATCAACATCGTCGGCGAGCGGCTTGCCCTGCGCGTGAACGGTCAGGATCTCCTCTCTTCCCTTGACGTCAGGCATACCGACGGAGACCTTGCGGTCAAAGCGGCCGGGACGCAGAATCGCCGGATCCAGAATGTCGACCCGGTTCGTCGCGGCCATGACGATGATCCCTTCATTTGCCGAAAAGCCGTCCATCTCGACGAGCATCTGATTGAGGGTCTGCTCGCGCTCATCGTGACCGCCGCCGAGACCTGCGCCGCGCCGTCTGGCCACTGCGTCGATCTCATCGATGAAAATGATGCACGGATGATTCTTCTTCGCTTCCTCGAACAGGTCGCGGACACGGCTCGCACCGACGCCCACGAACATCTCAACAAAGTCAGAGCCGGAAATCGAGTAGAACGGGACACCGGCCTCGCCGGCGACCGCCTTCGCGATCAGAGTCTTGCCCGTCCCTGGAGGGCCCACCAGAAGAACGCCCTTGGGAATTCTCGCACCTACATTGGTGTACTTCGTCGGATTCTTCAGGAAATCAACGATCTCCTCAAGGTCCTGCTTCTCCTCCTCAAGTCCTGCCACATCCTTGAATGTGACCGGATTCTGCTTGCCGTCCATGCGCTGCGCGCGGCTCCGCCCGAAGTTCATCATCTGGGCATTCGCGCCGCCTCCGCCCTGTGCCCTGGACATCATGACGAAAAACAAGATCATGAAAATGACCACAGCTGCAACCGATATCACGGTCATAAGGACCGGGAAATTGGACTGGACGTCCTCAACATACACGGATACGTCGCTGTAGTCGTTCTCGAGCATCTCCTTGACCGAGTTGACATCCGTGTCATAAAAGCTCCGGCTCCGTCCGTCTGAGAGAACCGCAGTCACCTGACCGGTCGGCACCTCAGAGTTCGGCCGTATCGTGACGGAATCCACATCTCCGGCCTCAAGCGCCTTTGTAAACTGCGCATATGTATAATCTGACGTTGACCTCGTGCGTCCTGAGAGATAGAAAAATCCCGCCAGAAAAATGAGGATCAGCGCCAGATACAGCGCGATACTCCTGGAAGGTCTTGTCTGGTTCTGATTCTGATTCAATTCATTTACTCCGTTTCAATAACTCCGATGTATGGAAGATTCCTGTATTTCTGCGCATAGTCCATGCCGCAGCCGACGACAAAGAGATCATCGATCCGGAATCCCTCATAATCCACCTTGACATCTCTGACTCTTCTTCCCGGCTTGTCCAGAAGCGTGCAGAGCTTCACAGACGCGGGCTTTCTCTCCGCGAGAAGGTCCATCAGGTAAAAGAGCGTATGCCCTGTGTCGATAATATCCTCCACGATGATCACGTCCCTGCCCTGGATGCTCTCATCAAGGTCCTTCGTGAACTTGATATGGCCGCTTGACTCCGTTCCATTTCCGTAGCTTGAGACCTGCATGAAGTCAAATGTCACAGGGATATCCTCGGAGATGTACTTCGACAGCTCCGTCATGAAGTACGCGCCGCCCTTTAAAATAGAAATCATATGGATGGATTTTCCCTTGTAGTCCTCATTGATCCTGTCTGCGATTTCTCTGATCCGGGCATCTACTTTCTCCGCGCTGATCAGGACTTTGATCTTGTCGTTCATATCGAAGGTTCCTCTTTTCTTAGATTGATGTATATTGTTAGTCCGTGCGAAATCCGCCCTCTTATGAAACAGCTGGCAAAAGCCGCCGGATTTTGTAAAACCGATTTCAGTTGGAGCTCTCCTGTTCCGCCGTCACCGCAAGGACTCGCGCAGTCTCCGGCCTGACGCGGAACCGGTAGCCGATCCGCATACCGACGATCCAGATAATCTCCTTCCCGTCTGCAAGAACGGGAATCCTGTCTCTCATCCGCGCCGGGACCTTCTCGTCCGTAAAATAATCGGACAGCTTCTTCCGGCCTCCCTCCGCGTTCACCGTCAGAAAATCGCCGGGCTCCCGATACCGGAGGGTCATGGAGAACGTGTTTATTGTATCATAGTCAAACCATTTCGTATATCTTTTTTCCGGGATCGCTCCGCCCTTCCGCGGGATCACCTTCGCTGAAAATGAGTACCCGCCAAGCCTCCCCGTTTCTCCCGGAACAAGAGAAAATGCATGTCTCTCCGTGCCCTCTTCCCGGTCAGCATCTGCAGAAGCCCCCTCGGCCTCCGGCTCCCTTCTCCGGAGATGCACGCAGCCTCTGTCCCTCTCCGCCACAATTCCGTATGGCAGATTAAGGACCGCTCCCGCGTCATGCCTGAAAAGCTCATCGACCTCCCCGATGTGGACCCGCGCGATGTCCTTCAGCGATCCCGTGAGGCGGAAAAGGGCCTGCCTGATCATCTCTCTCCTTAAAATATCCGGCTCTCCCAGGATCCCGTCGGAAATGACAGCAAAATCATGCCCAGTACCCCGAAATGAGTTCTCCTGCAATAGATTTTGCTGATGCTCCGACCCGTGTTCATGATCTTCCGCCCGGAAAGAGGCCTCTACCGATGCGCTCTGAAGAAAACCCGACATCTTCCCACAGCTTTCCCCGCTGCCATAAGAAATATACCGCGCGGCCCGGCGCGCAGCCTCTCCGTGAATAAAATCGGCAGCCTCTGCGCAGTCCGCGGCCTCCGCCGCGAGGTGAGAGACGGTCCCCTCATTTACCTCACGGATCAGGTACGGGATCACGTCGTGCCGGATCCGGTTCCTCACGGCATCGTTGTCTGCATTTGTCGAATCCTCCCGCCACGAAAGGCCTTTCTCAGTCAGGTACGCGACGATTTCCTCCTTCGTCACGGCGAGAAGGGGACGGATCACATTGCCCCGCACCGGGCGGATCGAGGCCATCCCGTCGAGGCCGCAGCCTCTCGCCATCTGAAAGAGCATCGTCTCCGCCGCGTCATTCTGATGATGCGCCAGCGCGATCCGCACGTCTCCGTCTTTTCCCAGCTTCCGGGCCTCCGCACGGAATATGGCATACCGCGCATGCCGCCCCGCCTCCTCAAGCGTCATTTTCTGCTGACGGGCATATTCCGGAATGTTCCTGCGGCAGACTGTCAGCGGCACACCGTGCTCCGCGCACAGGTTCCTCACGAACTGCTCATCGCCGTCCGCCTCAGCGCCCCGGATCTCATGGTTGACATGGACGGCATGCAAATGAAAGCCGTACTCGGGCTCCAGATGCTTCAGGACATAAAAAAGGAAAACCGAATCTGCTCCGCCCGATACGCCGGCAACGACGTACCGGCAGTCCCGGAGCATACCGGTTTTCCTGATCAGCTGTTTTACCTTATCCAGTGTTTCCTTCATGAATCATCCGCCCTGAACAAAATCTCATCGCTCTCGGCAAGACCAAGCCGCTCTCTTGCCTCCTGCTCGATATACTCGTCGCTCGACATCTGCTCGCGGAGGGACTCGATGCTCTTTGTCCTCTCTTTCTCCGCCTCGATCTGCGAGCTGAGCTGAGCATTTTCCGAATTCGCTTCACGAATCTGCTTTCTCAGGTGACAGCTCTGCACAGCCAGAACAATAAACAGCAGAAGAACTACGCCGGTGACGACCAGCATGGTGACACGGTTTTCCCTCGTGACCCGCATGCGGGAGGAGCGCTTCCTTCTGCCCTTTTTCGTTTTCCCGGAGGATGCGCGCCTTTTCTCCGGATCTCTCGCTCTGCCCATATCAGACGTACCTGTACATATCGGCAGCGTTTTCCTTCTTGGTCGTGTCCTGAATATCCGTGACTGCGACGCGGACCGTCTTCTCGCCAAAGCGGATCTCGATCACATCGCCGACCTTCACGTCGTAGGACGCCTTGACCGGTCTGTCATTGACCGTCACACGGCCGGCATCGCATGCCTCATTGGCCACGGTGCGCCTCTTGATCAGTCTCGACACCTTCAGATATTTATCTAATCTCATGTCATTCTCCTCGCCGTCCGGAACCGTTCTCATCATTTTTTTGCGCCTCCGGCCGGTTTTTACTGTTCAAAAAAGAGCTGTCGTCACAGGCGGCAGCTCTTTACTTATTTCATCTATGACTTACTCGTTGACAGCGTCCTTCAGTGCCTTGCCGGCCTTGAACTTAGGAGCCTTGGATGCCTTGATCTCCATGGATGCGCCTGTCTGGGGATTGCGTCCCTCGCGGGCTGCTCTCTCAGAGATCTCGAAGGTTCCGAAGCCGACCAGCTGAACCTTGCCGCCCTTCTTCAGTTCTTCTGTAACGACATCAACGAATGCCTTAACAGCTGCCTCTGCGTCCTTTCTGGAAAGGCCGGTCTCATTGGCAATCGCTGCACTTAATTCAACTTTATTCATAATGTATTATATCCTCCTGAATAATTCTATCATTCCTGACAGATAATAACAGACTCTATATTTATAGCGCACGGTCCCCCTGCTGTCAAGCGTTTCATCCGCGATGCAAACGGGGGCTGCCGCATTGCGGCAGCCCCCAAAATTCTAATCATTCAGCCTCCTCGGAAAACACGCAGCGTTCGAGTCAGGAGTGCTGAATAGAGGTACTCTTTTCAGCTGAGAAGCGGTCCAATCGCCTCTGTCAGCTTGTCCTTCTCGGCCTGAGCCTCCTCGAGGTTCTTCCCGAGCGTTGTGAAATATGTCTTGATCTTGGGCTCTGTTCCGGACGGACGGATGACAACCGTCGCGCCGTCCTCCAGACCATAGGTCAGAACGTTGGCCTTCGGAAGACCTGTCGTCTCCGGCTTGGAGTAATCCGTGACAGACACAACCTTGTCGCCTGAGAAATCCTTCGGCGGATTCTTGCGGAGGTTGTCCATAATGCTCTTCATCTTGTCCATACCGGAAAGTCCCGGGAATTCATAGCTGTCGACCTTGTTCAGATAGCGGCCGTACTGCGCATAGATCTCCTCGAGTCTCTGCTTGATGGAGGAGCCAATGCTTCTATAGTACGCAGCCATCTCGCAGATCAGCATGGAAGCGACGACCGCATCCTTGTCGCGGACATACGGTCCGGCCAGATATCCGTAGCTCTCCTCAAATCCGAAGATGAAGCGGTCAACTTCGCCATTCGCCTCGAGACCAGCAATCTGATCGCCGATCCACTTGAAGCCTGTGAGCGTGTGACGAAGCTCGACGCCGTAGTGCTCCGCGACCTTGTCCGCGAGCGGTGTGGAGACGATCGACTTGACCGCGACCGGATTCTTCGGCATCGTGCCCTTCTCGATTCTGCCCGCGCAGATGTAGTCGAGAAGAAGGACACCCATCTCATTGCCGGAAACCAGCTCATAGGAGCCGTCCGGGCACTTCATCGCGATACCGACGCGGTCTGCGTCCGGATCTGTCGCGAGCATCAGGTCCGCGCCTTCCTTCTTCGCCAGCTCAAGGCCCTTCTCGAGCGCCTCAAAGATCTCCGGGTTCGGATACGGGCACGTTGTGAAATAGCCGTTCGGATATTCCTGCTCCGGTACGATGGTCACGTCCGTGACGCCAATGTCCTTGAGGACATGCGTGACCGGTACAAGACCGGTGCCGTTCAGCGGCGAGTAGACGAGCTTCAGTCCCGCTGTCTTCGCAAGTCCCGGGCGGACCTGGCACTTCTCAATCGCCTCATAGAAGGCTGCCTTGCAGTCATCGCCGACAAAACGGATCAGTCCTCGCTCAACGCCTTCCGCGAAGCTGATGTACTTTGCACCCGTGAGAACGTCTGTCTTCTGGATCTGATCATAGACAACCGCCACTGCGTCGTCTGTCATCTGGCAGCCGTCCGGGCCGTATGCCTTGTAGCCGTTGTACTTCGCCGGGTTGTGGGACGCCGTCACCATGATGCCGGCATTGCATTTGTAGTAGCGGGTCGCAAATGAAAGAGCCGGAACCGGCATAAGTGCGTCATAGATGCGGACCTTGATGCCATTCGCCGCGAGAACGCCTGCCGCGTCCTTTGCAAATGTAGATCCCTTCAGGCGGCTGTCGTAGCTGATGGCAACCGTCTGTGTGCCGCCCTGTGTCTTGACCCAGTCAGCAACGCCCTGCGTAGCCTGACGGACTACCCAGATGTTCATGCGGTTCGTGCCGGCGCCGAGTGTGCCGCGGAGACCCGCCGTACCAAACTGAAGCGCAACAGCGAAGCGGTCCTTGATCGCGTCGTCATCATCCTTGATCGTTTCAAGCTCTCTCTTCAGGTCAAAGTCCTCGAGGTCCGCTGCAAGCCAGCGCCTGTACTCATCCTGATACATATTGATTACCATCCCTTCTGTGTGTAATTATTTTGTGAATTTTCAACGACAGCCCCTTGGTTGCGCGGGCTTTTCGTATGCATAATCACCTGCTTAAACTATACGTTCCGCGCCACGGGATGTCAAGGTTCCAGTGAGCGGTCGCGAATATCAGGGCGGTATCGGGCAGACTCCGTCCTCCTCAGCTTCCCCTCGTCGCTTACAGCTCCTCGGGGTGATCTTCGGACTCCTCCGTACTTACACCATGCAGAGGAGATCTGAGAACAATGTATAACGCCCTCACCGCTCCTGATATCGCTGACCGTCTGCCAGGGTCTGACAGCGTGTGAGCTGCAACCGGTGACGGCGGCTCACTCCCAGCTCAGTCGGTGCAGATTTCCCTCGGTCTGCATGCCCGGGAAGCCGAGCTGGCGGAGCGCCTCAAACAGAACGATCGAGACGGAATTCGACAGGTTCAGTGAGCGCTCGCCAGGCATCATCGGGATCCGGACGCAGAATTCCGGATGATTCACCAGAATCTCCTCCGGAATTCCCGCGCTCTCTTTGCCGAACATGAGAAAATCTCCGTCGTGATAGGCGACATCCGTGTAGGACTGCCGGGCCTTCGTCGTCACATACCACACCCTGGCCCCGGGATGTTTCTCCATAAATGTCTCGTAGTTCATATAGCGCGTCACGCTGAGCCGGTTCCAGTAATCGAGCCCCGCCCGCTTTATATACCGGTCCGTCAAATGAAATCCCAGCGGCTCGATCAGATGGAGCGCTGTGCCGCTGCACACGCAGCTCCGCCCGATGGTTCCTGTATTTCCCGGCTGCTCCGGCTCATGCAATACTACATTCAGCATATATACCTCTCCGTGCCTGTATCGGCTCATTCTCTGTCTCCCGGGCGAGTCTTATTCTGCCTCGTTCCCGGCTTTTTCCGCACGCGTAGCGGCAGATATCGCGGAGACAGCATTTTCCGCACTGCGGGCGTCTTGCGATACAGACCGCTCTTCCGTGGTACACGAACCGGTGGCAGAGATCGCTGCCCTCCTCGGGCGGAACAATCTTCCAGAGCTCCCGCTCCACCTTGGCTGGCTCCTTGATGCCGTCAACCAGCCCGATCAGATTGCTGAGGCGGATGCAGTGTGTATCCGTCACGATCGCCGGCTTGCCGAAGACATCGCCCATGACGAGATTTGCGCTTTTTCTCCCGACTCCCGGAAGCGCAAGCAGCTCCTTGAATGTATCCGGGCAGCGGTCATTGTATTTTTCATGGAGCACCCGCATGCACGCGGAGATGTCCCTCGCCTTGGAGTGTCCAAGACCGCAGGGCTTCACAATCGCCTCAATGTCCGCCGGATCTGCCGCCGCGAGGGCAGCGACCGTCGGGTATTTCTCATACAGCTTCGGTGTGACCATATCGACCCGCTTGTCAGTGCACTGGGCTGCGAGCCGCACGCTCACGAGCAGCTGCCACGCGTCATCATAGCTCAGTGTGCACGGGGCCAGCGGATATTCCTTCTTCAGCCTCCGGATCACCTCGAGACAGAGCTCCCTCTTCTTTTCCAGGTCTCCGTCTGTCTCCTGCTTTGTTTTTCTGACTCCCATTCTCAAGCCTCCATCCAATCTGTTACATGTTCTGTCTCATGGCCTCTGCTGTCTGCATTTCCTGCACCGCAGCAGAGGCGCCCCGGCGAGACGCATGTTCCCGCCGTGCCCGGTGATATCTCATGCCCTCAGAATCTGCTCGACCCGCTGCCGGGCATACATCATCAGAAGCTCATGGTCGTTCATGGCCGGGTTCCGGAGCACGCACATGAGGCACGCCTCAAGAATATTGCCCACCTCTTTGCCCCTGATCCCGATCTCCGTCAGGTCGCGGCCGTTGATCGCAAGGTCCCGGATACTCAGGCAGTCTCCGTCCTCAATGATCTGCCTGTACACGTCGTAGATGCGGCTCAGCTGTCTGAGCGCCTTGTCCCGGATATAGCTGCTCTTCGCCATGTTGTCGGCCCACTGCACGGCCAGGAAATCCTCAAAATTGTCCGGGCCGACCGTGTACATGGTCCGTCTCACATCGGCAGGCTCCGGCTTCGGCCTGAGGTCGTGCCAGCGGATGAGGTTCACGCATTTCTTTCGCGTATCGTTGTCGAACTTCAGTCTCCGCAGAATCCCGTCCGCCATCTCTGCGCTCACACGCGCATGTCCCTTGAAATGGTCCCGCCCGAGGCTGTCCGTCCATCTGACATTCGGCTTTCCGATATCATGGAGCAGCATCGTGACGCGAAGCACCGTGTCCGCCGGCACCTCGCACATGGCATGCACGATATGCTCTCCAACGTTCCAGATATGGTAGATCGAGTTCTGCGGCGTGTGCATGCATACGTCAAACTCCGGGAGGATCACGCGGGTCATGCCGAGCTCGTAGAGGTCCATGAACCGCTCCGGATGATCGGAAATGAGAAGCTTCACCAGCTCCACACGGATCCGCTCCGCGCTCACCTTGTGAAGCTCATCCGCGTGTGAGGCGATCGCGTCGTAGGTTGCCTTGTCTATGCGGAAATCAAGCTGGGCCGCGAACCGGACCGCCCGCATGATGCGGAGCGCGTCCTCATCAAACCTCTCATTTGGATCTCCGACGCAGCGGATCACGCGCTCCTGCAGGTCCTTCATGCCGCCGTAGAGATCGACCAGTCCGTCCTCCTCGTTGTAAGCCATGGCGTTGATCGTAAAATCGCGCCTCTGCAGGTCATCCGCGAGCCGGCCTGTAAATGTCACGCTGTCCGGGTGCCGCCCGTCGGAGTACTCGCCGTCGATCCTGTACGTCGTGACCTCGAACGACGAGTCGCCGACGAGGACCGTCACCGTCCCGTGCTGAATGCCTGTGTCGACTGTCCGCCGGAAGCACGCCTTGACCTGCTCCGGGAGCGCAGACGTCGTGATGTCCCAGTCATTCGGCTCCTTCGCAAGGACGGAATCGCGGACACAGCCGCCGACGACATACGCCTCATATCCATTCTGGCGCAGAATGTCCAGTATATATTTCACCTTGGCCGGTAATTTCAGCTTCACTTTCTCTTCCCTCCGATAACGCTTGTTTCTTCGCCTGTACGCTCCGGACATCCTGTCCTGCTTCGCAGAGCTCCCCATATATAAGCTCCAGCGGCTTGCCGCAAAAACGAGACCTGTACCGTAAAAAAATCCCGCCGCACGGGCCGCCATCTCTGGCAGCCGATGCGCGCGGGACTGATCGCGGGATCAAGTGGAGCACAGCATCAATATGCCTTGCCCCAGTAAACCATCTTCTTCGCCGGCTTTCCGCAGCAGACGCATCTCGCGCCGTCCTTCGGAATTCTGCTGTCGCCGAACGGGATGCATCTCGATGTGACGGCGAGGTCTTCCTTGATCTTGTTCTCACACTCGACATCACCGCACCACGGTGCGAAAATGAAGCCCGGCTTGTTGTTCGCCGTATCGACGAACTCCTCGTAGGTATCCGCCTCGTAAATGTGCTCGTCGCGGAACTTCTTCGCGCGCTCGAACATATCGTGCTGAATCGTATCGAGCATCTGCGCAGACGCGGACGCCGCATCCTCGATCTTCACAACCGTCTTCTCGCGGGTATCGCGGCGGACAAGAACGCACTGGCCCTTCTCCATATCCTTCGGGCCGATCTCGATGCGAAGCGGGAAGCCTCTCATTTCCTGGTCCGCAAACTTCCATCCCGGTGAGCGGTCGGAGTCATCAAGCTTCACGCGGAGGCCTGCCTTCTTCAGGGTGTCAGCGATTTCGCCCGCCTTGTCCAGAATGCCCTCTGCGTTCTGGCGGATCGGAATCACAACGACCTGTGTCGGAGCGACCTTCGGCGGAAGAACAAGGCCGTCATCATCGCCGTGGACCATGATGATTGCGCCGATCATTCTGGTCGTCATGCCCCAGGATGTCTGGTAGACGTACTTCAGCTTGTTGTCCTTATCCGTGTACTGAATACCGAACGCCTTCGCGAAGCCGTCGCCGAAGTTGTGGCTCGTGCCGGACTGAAGTGCCTTGCCGTCGTGCATCAGCGCCTCAATCGTGTAGGTCGAGACAGCGCCCGCGAACTTCTCCTTGTCTGTCTTCTGACCACGAAGCACCGGAATCGCAAGGAAGTCCTCTGCGAAATCCGCATAGAGATTCAGCATCTGCACAGTGCGCGCCTCAGCCTCCTCGGCTGTCGCGTGGGCCGTGTGGCCCTCCTGCCACAGGAATTCTCTCGAGCGGAGGAACGGACGAGTCGTCTTCTCCCAGCGAAGGACCGAACACCACTGGTTGTAGACCTTCGGGAGATCTCTGTAGGACTGGATGTCCTTGGAATACAGGTCGCAGAACAGAGTCTCGGATGTCGGACGGACGCACATTCTCTCAGGCAGCTTCTCGAGACCGCCCTGCGTGACCCATGCGACCTCGGGAGCGAAGCCCTCGACATGCTCCTTCTCCTTGTCAAGAAGGGACTCCGGAATCAGCATCGGAAGATAGACGTTCTGGACGCCGGTCTCCTTGAACCGTCTGTCCAGCTCATTCCTGATGTTCTCCCAGAGCGCGTAGCCGGCGGGCTTGAACACCATGCAGCCCTTGACGGATGTGTAGCCTGTCAGCTCCGCCTTCTTGACCACGTCTGTGTACCACTGCGCGAAATCCACATCGCGAGCGGTAATCGACTCGACCATTTTCTTGTCTTTTGCCATTTTGAAAAACTCCTTATGATTTAGTGACCTCCACACCTGATTCAGGAGGCCCTTGTATGGGAAACCGCGGATTTGCGGCAGACATACCCTTATAAAAAATGAAATCCCCTCAGACCGTCAGTCTGATCTCTCTTCCGGTCCTCGTGTACTGATAGTACCGGACCCCGGCCGCGTCAAACATGCGCTTCGACGCGATCGTGCTGTCCTCATTTTTATACTTGTCGCTGTCATAGACGACGGTCCGGATTCCGGCCTGAATAATCGCCTTCGCGCACTCATTGCACGGAAACAGCGATACATAGAGCTTTGCGCCCTCGAGACTGCCGCCCCTGTAATTCAGAATCGCGTTCAGCTCGCTGTGCGTCGTGTAGAAATATTTGTTGTCGAGCGGCGCTCCCTCTCTGCTCCATGGAAAATCATCGTCGGAGCAGCCCTTCGGGAAGCCGTTGTAGCCCATCGACAGAATCTTGTTGTCGCGGCTCACAATGCAGCAGCCGACCTGCGTGTGCGGGTCCTTCGACCGCATGCCGGACAGAAACGCAACGCCCATGAAATATTCATCCCAGCTCAGATAATCCGTCCTCTTGTCGCTCATAAGACATATCCCTTCTTCGCGCCTCCCTCAACGCGGAAGAGCGCGCCTCGTCCGAATTCCGCCGGCACCTGTCCGGCAGAGTCCGGACAGACATTTATTTGGTTCCGAAAATACGGTCGCCGGCGTCTCCGAGACCCGGGACGATATACCCGTCGTCATTCAGATGATCATCCATCTCGCCGATGATGATGTCGACATCCGGGTGCTCCTTCTGAAGTCTCTCAAGGCCCTCCGGCGCCGCGATGATGCACAGAAATGAGATCTTCCGGCAGCCATGCTTCTTCAGCTGCGAGATCGCATCGCAGGCGCTTCCGCCGGTCGCGAGCATCGGGTCGACGACGAATACGTCTCTCTCCTCGATGTCCGCCGGCAGCTTGCAGTAATACTCAACCGGCTTCAGTGTCTCCGGATCACGGTACATGCCGATGTGACCGACCTTCGCAGCCGGAAGAAGGGCCTGCATGCCGGAGACCATGCCGATACCGGCTCTCAGGATCGGAACGATCGCAAGCTTCTTGCCCGCAAGCTCCTTGACCGTCGTCTTTGCGATCGGAGTCTCGATCTCCACGTCCTTGAGCGGCAGATTTCTCGTCGCCTCATAGCACTCGAGCATGGCGATCTCCGAGATGATCTCACGGAACTCCTTTGTGCCCGTATTCTTGTTTCTGATGATGCCGATCTTGTGTCTGATCAGCGGGTGATCCATGAATGTAACCTTTCCCATACGCCCTCCTGTCTTAAACCCTGATAAGCTTCTGTCCGGCCGCTTTTTTCAGCCGGTTCATAATTGCCATACCCATCCGCGGCGTCTCAAATGCCTCTGAGAAAATGACATCCACTCCGTCGTCATCAAACTGGCGGAGCTCCGCAAAGAGATGTCTGGCGATTGTCCTGTCGTCATCGCGTGTTCCGATATCGCGGATATCAACGCTGCCCCTCTTCTGTCCGTCCGAAGAAGCTGAGGCGCTCTGCCTTGCCTCCGCAGACGGGTCTGCAAAGTCAGCGTACGCATTCTCCCGTTTTCCCGCAAGATACGGCCGGAGTGCGTCCGCATAGCGGCCGCCCGTCGCGTCAGTCGCGATGATGCCGACCTTCTTTCCTGCCTCCGCCGCCTCACGCGCAAGCGACACGATCTTCGCTACGACCGCATTTTCCTCGCCCTCAACGATCGTCATGTCCGCCTTCGGCGCGTAGTGCCTGTAGCGCATGCCCGGCGCCTTCGGCCGGATGCCCTTGTTCGCATTGGCATCGATAATGCCCGGATCAATCTTCACCTCTCCGAGCACCTGCTCCAGCATATCGAGGTTGATATATCCCGGACGCAGAATCGTCGGCACGCGGTCCGTAAAATCGACAATCGTCGACTCGACGCCGATCTTCACGACACCGCCGCCGTCGATGATCATATCGATTCTGCCGTCGAGATCATCAATGACATGCTGTGCGGTCGTCGGAGACGGACGTCCCGACGTATTCGCGCTCGGAGCTGCGATATAGCCGCCCTCTGCGCGAATGAGCGCCGCCGCGATCGGGTCGGACGGCATGCGGACAGCCACCGTATCGAGGCCGCCCGTCGTCTCGTACGGCACAATCGCCTTCTTATTAAAGATCATCGTGAGCGGTCCCGGCCAGTAGGCCGCGGCCAGGCGTCTCGCGTTGTCGGGGACATATTCCGCGATCGCCTCCAGATGCTCCATGTCCGCGATATGGACGATCAGTGGGTTGTCGGACGGTCTGCCCTTGGCCGCGTAGATCTTTCTGGACGCGTCCGGATTCAGGGCATCTCCGCCGAGACCATAGACAGTCTCTGTAGGAAATGCAACCAGACCGCCCCGCTTCAGAATATCTCCCGCGTGAGCGATCGCCACCTCATCGATGGCCTTCGGATCAATTTTTACAATTTCCGTCTTCATGGCAGCGCCTCAATTCGTAGCGCCGATAGACGTGATGTCGATGGTCTTGCTGTCATTGTCAGGTGACGGCTTGTCATCATCCTCCGCGTCTCCGCTCTTTTTTGCGTCCGCACCGGCTGCCTCGTCGCTGTCGTCGTCCAGATCAAGCTCGTCGGCCTCCTCGTCGAGATCGTCCAGGCTGAAGCCTGTGCTGATCGCGCGAAGATCGTCATCACCTTCGTCGTCGAGATCATCCTCATCATTCAGGTCCGCATCGTCAAATGCCTCCGGCATGCTGTTGATGATCTCGTGGACCTCCTTGTAGGACTGCATGAACTTTCTCTGGATCTGATTGAACATCCGTACAATGTCGTTCATCTCGTCATGGACCGCGCTGTAGCGCTTTCTGCCGTCCGTCAGCTTTGCGTCAATGACGCTCTCGACAGACTCGACCCGGCGCTTTGCCTCCGCGTCCGCATCGTCGAGCTTCTTCTGCGCCTTGCGGTTTGCATCATCGAGAGTCAGCTTCGCGCGGGAATCTGCCTCCGCGACCGTCTGCTTTGCCTTTGCGTCCGCATCCTTCACAGTCGTCTGTGCCTTCGCGTCCGCCTCGCTCACGGTCTTCTGCGCCTGTGCATTTGCGGTATCCACCTTTTCTCTGGCTTCATTTTCCGCATCCGTGCGCATCTTGTTCGCCGTAGCCGTCGCGTCGTTTACGAGCTGCTCTCCCCTTATCTTTGCTTCATAAGCGAGATCGCTGATCTGGCTGTATGTGTCAATATATTTCTTGTACTTCGTGTCAATCTTGGCTCTCAGATTTTCAACCTCATCGTCCTTCAGGATAATGCGCGTCTTCAGCTCGGAAATAATCTTGTCGCGCTTGCTGATCTCCTGCTTCAGAGATTCCTCCTTCGCAGCCATCTCCTCTTCCTTCTGACGGATATAGCTGAGGACCTCGTCCTTGTCAAACCCCTTGAACTGCTGCTTGAACATTGTATAATCTGCCACTTGGCAACTCCTTTCCGCCCGGGCCGTTCAGGCCAGATAATTACTTATAATCTCCCAGATTTCCTGTTTCTCGAGGCCGAGCTTCCACTCCGCCACACCGGCGCAGCCGGCCTCCTGCACGGCCTCCATCTTAAGGCCGATGGACTTTTCATTTTCAAGCCACATCTGATATTTTGTATCACCGGATGTCAGCTCGCAGTAGGTCTGTCCCGTCTGATCGTCCCATTTCTCGGACATGTTCATCGACGAGGCAGCATTTTCCGCGTCCGTCATCCCGTAGGCCGTACTCGTGACCTTTCCGCCCGCTGTCGTCCACAATCTTGTAAAGAACGGGATCGCAGCGATCGTCTTCTCAGCAGGAACGGTCTTCAGTGTGTCTTCGATTCCCTTCTTCACGAAGGACAGTGACGAGACCGATCCGGCTTCCTCGGAATCCGTGCTGTGTTCATCATAGCACATTGTGACAATATAGTCGCAGACTCTTGCCTGTTCCGCGCGGTTCATATATCCCGTAAATGTAGGGACATAGTCGTCGACGGAAAGCGTGATGCCCGCATTCCTGCACTCGACCGAGAATTCACGGATGAGCTCAAGGAAATCATTCACGCTGCTTTTCGTCACGTGCTCCATGTCGATGTTGAGGCCGTCGGCGCCTGACGCCTTGATGGACTGCATTACCGTATCAACAATTTTTGACCGATATGTGTCCGTCGAGAGGGAAGCTGCCGTATCGTCGGCCGAAGCGACATTTCCGTCGAAATCATTGAGAACCGCCCACACCTTCATGCCTGCGCTGTGCGCGGTCGCGACATAGTCGGCGCTCGAGAGGTCCTGAATGCCTCCCTCCTTGTCGTCAAGGAAGAACCATGTCGGAGCGATGACATTGACGCCCGTCACGTTCGCAATCGAGTTTGCCAGCGCGTTGTTCGACGCCTGGCTTGTCGTCTGATGGAAGACCATGTTGATTTTTCCATCAAATCCGACTGTCGTGTAGTCACCGATGCTGCTCGTGTGGTCCTCTGTCATTTCCCGTATATTCTTTATGTACTTATCGCTGATATAACCGACGTACCCGTCCTCCGACTCGACCTTCGTGAAGCCCTCCTGCTTGCCCTCGCCCGCACTTCCGTCAGCGCTGACGTCGAGAAGCCGGACGGTATCGCCGGATGACACATCCTTAATGATCGGCGCCTTGATGTCCGCCGATTCGCGGATGGCCGCATCCTCAGAGACATCTCCCGCCGGATATGTCCACGCCGACTTGATCACAAGGCGCGACGGGCTGTCGTACTGCGTGACCTCCGCGTCCGCCCACTGCTTTAAGAAATCCACGGACACATAGACGGTTCCGTCCAGGATTTCCGCCTCCTTATTCGGAGACGAGCCATTGGTCAAGTCCAGTGTCGTCTTCTTCGTCGGCGTCGTGACGACGAGAAGCTTTTCATTTTCTTCATAATAAAAAGAAGGATCGACTCTCTCTGCGATGACATCCTCGGAAATGTAGGTCGCGCCGTCATAGACGACCGCTGCATCCTTTGTGACCTCACCTCCTGCGGTAACCGCCATCGACGCGTCCGAGCCCCCGAAATATTCCTGAGCGCTCAGATGCTTTTTCGACGGAGTCCTGCTGTCAATAAAATAAAAGACGCCTCCGGCGACGGCGACGATCACTGCCAGCAGGAGCACAGGCAGAATCGGCTTCTTTTTCCTTCTGACTGCATTCTGCATATACTTTATCTATAACCTCGCATTTGGCATCATTATACCAAGGATGGAACCTTTCGTAAATTGCAATTATTCAGCACCCCTGGAAAACTGATGAAAGCCGGACGGAGAGCTTGCTCGCCCGTAATCAGCACCCCCAGACTCGGAACGCTGCGCGTTCCTCGTTGTGGGCGGACAGAGCGGCTTCGCCGCTTGTCCGCCCCTCAGCAAACTTCTGAAATCGTCCGGAGAGCAAGCTCTCCGTCTGAATTTCAGAAATTTGCTGAGGGGTGCTGATTAGATACAAAAAAAGGAACCGTGTGGAGGCATATGCACGCCCCGGAAAGATTTCCCTGGAAATCCTTTCCACACGATTCCATCTGTCAGTCTGCCTTTACACGGCAGTCTTTTGATTCTGTATGAAGTTATGTGTTGCCCGCAGTAATTCTTATAATGTTTGTTTTCGTGTTATAAGACTGGAATCAGCAGGCTCTGCCCCGTTATTCCAGATTGATTCGCTGAAAATGTATTCCGACCGGCCTCCCTTTCTGATCGTAGACAGTATCGCGCATGTAGGTCGCTCCCTGGTCCGTCGCCATCGTTTCCGCCATCTGTTTCGGCGTAATCTCCCGGTCGCCCGGATAATAAAGCCTGCATCCGCCGTCCCGCAGTGACTGAAGCTCTCTGCGGTACTGCCTGTACGGTCCTTTTTCCTGATAATTCTGTTTTTCCATGGTAGTTCCTCGTGTGAGTTTACAACTGCCCTCCCCGCTGCGCTGCCACGTATCGGGCACGCGGAAAGAAATCTCCGCCCTTTGCCTTCGCGGCGCCGCCGGCCGTGCCGCGCCGCTTGTCACAACAGATGCGCTTCTGTGCCTTGGATTATAGCGGATCAGGGATATTTGGCAATGGATTTTCCGAAACTCTGATGGATCCTGCAAAAAGTTCTGTGGATTTTGACAAGATCGCAGCTCATTTACAAGGCGATCTTCCCGGGGTATAATTACGGGCATGAAGATAGAGAAAATCAATGATAATCAGATCAAGTGCACATTGACCAGCCAGGATCTGGCGGACCGGAGCATCGATATCGGAGAACTCGTCTACGGCTCTGACAAGGCGAAGCAGCTTTTCCGCGACATGATGCTCGAGGCCAACCGCCGCTTCGGATTCCGTGCCGGAGACAATATTCCGATCATGATCGAGGCGATCCCTGAGGCGGAGCACGCGCTCACGCTCATCATCACGCGTGTCGATGATCCGGCCGAGCTCGACAACCGCTTCTCCAAATTCTCTCCGACGAGCATAAAGGCCGACGAAGGGATGGACTGGAGTGTCGAGGGCGCCGACGATATGATTGATGTCTTTCACAGACTGCTCGACGCAAAAAAGGCAGGCACTAAGGCTAAGAAAGGAATGCCCGCCGACAGCGCTCCGCGGTCTGCAGGCAAGACCAAGGCGGAGCCTGTCCAGCTTCTGCGTCTCTTCCGGTTTATGGACCTCGATTCCGTGATCGCGGGATCCCGCGCGCTGCGCGGCTTCTTCAAGTCGGCCAGCTCGCTGTACCGGATCCGGAAATCCGGGCAGTACCTGCTCGCGCTTCATCAGGGCAGCCACACGCCTGAGGACTTCAACAGGGTCTGCAACACGCTGTCCGAGTACGGCATAGGCGAGGCGCTCACAGCTGCCGGCGAGGCGCATCTCCGCGAGCATGAGGAGATTGTCGTCGAGGGAAATGCGGTCGAAAAGCTCGGAGAGCTGTGAATTTAAAAGAAAAAAAAGAGGGCCGGTGCAATCACCGGTCCTCTTTTTTTCTGTCTCACGCTTATCTCAGCCCTGGGAGATAGCGCCCGTCGGACATGCTGCTGCGCATGTGCCGCACTCAACGCACTCATCCGGATTGATCTCATAATGAGAATCGCCCTCAGAAATAGCTCCTACCGGGCACTCACCTGCGCATGTGCCGCAGCTGACGCATTCATCAGAAATAACATATGCCATGATTCATTACCTCCTTGAGTTGTGCATAAATGCTATACCGCTATTCTAATCCCTCTCCATGACAAATGCAATCAAAATAAATCCTTGCAAAATGGTCTGGTTTAGGCTTATACTGACACTATCTATCGACGAAACCTGTCTGTCCCGCATTTTTTGCGAAGGACAGCGTATAAAAACAATCTTTTCCGGAGGGATATTTATGGCACAGCACATCACAAAAGATATGACAATCGGCGACATTCTTCGCGTCGACATCAATATTGCACCGCTTCTCATGAGCATGGGCATGCACTGCCTCGGATGCCCGGCATCTCAGGGCGAGTCCCTGGATGAGGCCGCTATGGTCCACGGCATGGATTCCGACATTGTCGAGAAGGCCGTCAACGACTACCTTGACTACAAGGAGACACATCCAGAGAACGGCGCTGCAGAAGATGGCGCTCCGGCAGCAGAATAAGACGCGGCGAAAGGACTGCGGCCCGGTGAAGCAGACCGCTTGACCGGAGCAGTCCAAAGCAGACGTTTTTCTGTTTATAAGGTACAAAGAAGGAGACTGTCACACCGTTCCAGTATGTGACAGTCTCCTTTTTATATACTGCCCAGCCATTCTGCCAGGCCAGCTCACGTTTGATTTACATGTCATTTCCGTCCAGACAGTCCGTCAGTATCCCGGGACAGCTTCTGCCCCGCTTTCGTCAGTATTTCACCGTCCGGCTGCGGGCTTCCCCCTTGTTAAGACGCCTGATCAGCTGCAATATTCATCGCCCGGCTGCGGCAGCAGGCAGCTTCCCCTCAGCAGACTCTGCAGCCGCATCCTGCTGCGGTGCCTTGTCCGGCATGAACTTCTCGTAGTACTCGTCGTACATTTTTTCATTTTCCGGAGAATGATGCTTCTTGATGTCGTGCATGTAGCCCTCACCCGACGATGCAGTCGCGATGCGCAGAACTATCGCGGCGATGTTCATGCTGTGATCAGCGATTCTTCCGCAGCTGTACAGAACATCATTGAAAATGAAGCCCTGCTCCGCCGTACATACGCCCGTCTCCAGACGCTCAATGTGGCGCTCCTTCAGCGACTCGCAGATCACAGAAATCACGTCCTGCAGAGGCTCAATTCTTCTCGCCACGCCAAGATCCTGCTTCTCATAGCACTGGACCGCAAGCATGTAGATTTCCTGGACCGCCTCGAGAAGCTTCTTCAGCTCTACCTGCGCCTGCGGCGAGAACTGGATCTTCTTGTCATTTAACTCCTCGGCGGATTTCGCCATGTAGTGCGCATGGTCCGCGAGGCGCTCGAATTCACCAATGCCGTGAAGCATCGTCGACGCCGCGCGCTTGTCGGCCTCGGACAGATGCTGAGTCGTCGTCAGCTTCATGAGATAGGCACCGATGTGGTCCTCGTAGGAGTCGATCTTCTTCTCATTTTTCCCGACGAACTCGAACTTCTCCTGCGAATAGCCATCGCGCAGCAGATCGATCGCCGCGTCGAGACCCTTGCGCGCCTTCCCGACCATCTTGTCCATCGCATTCTGACACTCCGCGACCGCGATCGACGGAGTCACCATCAGACGCTCATCGAGAAAGAGCTCCTGCTCCTCCTCCGTGTCCTTGATCAGGATATGCGCGAGTCTGTCGAGCTGCTTCTGGAACGGGAACAGAAGAAGGATCGTCAGCAGGTTGAAGATCGTGTGGCTGATCGCGATGCCGACCGGGTTCGCCATGCTGTCCAGAATCGCAAAATGGAAGATCGCGTTCAAGACCTCAAAGACAATCAGCCAGAAAATCGTACCGATGATCTTAATGGAAATATGGACCGCCGCGACGCGCTTCGCCTTGCGGTTGACGCCGATCGAGGAGAGGATCGCCGTCATGCAGGTTCCGATATTACATCCCATGATGATCGGGATTGCCACCTTGTAGGAAATGAGACCCGTCATAGAAAGGGACTGCAGGATACCGATGGACGCCGCAGAGCTCTGAATGATACCGGTGATGACCGCGCCGATGATGACGCCGAACACCGGGTTGCTGAACGCGACGAGCGCGCTCTGGAATTTCGGGTCGTCCGCGAGCGGACTCATGGACGAGCTCATCATGGACATGCCCGTCATCAGAATCGCAAAGCCGATCAGAATCGTTCCGAGGTCCTTCCGCTTCTGCTTCTTCGATACCATCAGCATGAGGATGCCGACGACTGCGAAGACAAGCGAGAAATTCTCCGGCTTCAGCATCGAGAGGACCGGGCTCGCCGAGTCGTCGATACCGGTCAGCGAGAGAATCCATGCTGTCAGCGTCGTACCGATATCCGATCCCATAATCACGCTGATGGTCTGGTGCAGCTCCATGATGCCGGAATTGACGAAGCCGACCAGCATGACGGTCGTCGCAGATGACGACTGGATTGCAATGGTTATGATCGTTCCGACGAGAAGTCCCTTCCATGGGTTGTCAGTTGCCTTCTTGAGCATTTTTTCGAGCTGGCCGCCCGTCATTTTCTCAAGTGAACCGGACATCAGTGTCATTCCATACAGGAAAAATGCGAGGCCGCCGAAAAGCTCGACAAAATTCAGAATAGACAAGGTCTGTTCTCCTTTCCAGACTCCGGAGCCTCTTTGCCCCGGATCATTTCCATACTCCTTCAGCCTTCCTTGAAAAACGGGATCTGTGACGAGGCCGCTTTACTCAGATATTATATATCACCTTCTTATTTTACATAACGGAGATTTTAATTGCCATAGATTTTACATATACTTTACATTCTTGTTACATCAGGGGATAAAAAGAGCCGGAAAGACGGTTTCTGACCGTCTCTCCGGCTTGCGTGGCGAAATATCGCTGTTTTGTTCGAATATACGTTTGTTGTTTCAGTTTTTCAGAAGACCCTTTTCTCCGCTCGCGCAATGCTCATTTACTCCGCGAACGTCTTGTCCAGGCTGAATGCATCATGAATGGCATTCACGGCCTTCTCGCCGTCCTTCCTGCTGATGATGCAGGTAATCCGGAACTCTGAGGTCGATATCATTGAGATATTGATATTCTCGTTGTAGAGCGCCTCAAACAGCTTCGCGGCGACTCCCGGCCGGCCGATCATCCCGGACCCGGTCACCATGACCTTGGCCGTGTCTCTGTCGACATCAATTTTCGTGAACGGCAGCTTTTCCCTGCTGTTCTCCAGCGTCTCCACGGCCTTCTCCACCTGGTCCTCCGGGCATGTAAATGAGATGTCCTCCGACCCGTCATGGCCGAGAGACTGAAGAATCTGGTCCACATTGACCTGCGCCTTTGCAAGAATATCAAACAGCCGGTACGCGACACCCGGCTCATCTCTGAGTCCGAGGACCGATACACGGTCTGCCTTCTTGTCCAGCGCGACTCCGCTGATCAGGTTTTTCTCCAACACAGTCTCCTCTCTGACAATCGTTCCCTCCGTCTTGTGCTCCAGTGAGCGGATCACAAGCGGGATTCCGTATTTCTTCGCGCGCTCGACGCACTCGGGCTGTATGCTGCCCGTTCCGAGCGTCGCCAGGTCCATCATTTCCCCGTATGTCACATCCCGGAGCACGCGGGCCCTCGGACATATAGAAGGATCAGCCGTGTAGATGCCGTCGACATCCGTATAGAACTCGCAGCTGTCCGCCTTCAGGGCTCCGGCAAGCTCGACGGCTGTTATATTGCTGCCGCCGGGACCCAGAGTTGCCAGGTCATGATAGGCATTCACGCCCTGATCGCCGGCAACCACAACGATGGTCCGGTCGCCCAGCTCATCCACGATCCGGCTTCCGTCAATTTTCTTCAGGCGCGCCTCCCCGTATCTTCCCGTCACGTGAATTCCCGCCTGGAAGGCATTGAGAGAGATGGCGCGCACGCCGAGCGACTCGAGCGTCATGGCGAGAAGGGCAGCCGTTCCCTGCGCCCCTGTCGTCATGAGCATATCGAGCTCGCGCTTCGAAGGAGAACCGCTGATAACGCCCGCCTGTTTCCTCAGCGCTCCGGCCAGCGTATCGCCCGATGAAATGACAGCGACAATATCATCGCCCTTTTCATAGTCCTCGATGCACCGCCTGGCCACGTTCCGGAGCTGCTCCGGAGAGCCGGCCGAAGAGCCGGCGAACTTCTTGACTGTCAGCATTTACTGTTCTTCTTTCTTTCCTCTTCTGTACCACTTGATCACTTTGCCGGATTTCTCTGCCGCAGCCTTGAAATCGCCCTCCTTCATGGTCGGTGTAAGGAAGCCGAATTCGCCGCTCACGCCGTCAAGACGGATAACATCGTGGATATCACCGAATGCAGCCCTTGCCTCATCCTCTGTTCCGCTGAAGCGGACAAAGAACGGACGGGCCACGTTGTCGATCTTCATCAGCCGCATCGTGACGCCTGTGCCGGAATCTGTCTTGATTGTCGTGTGCAGATGCTTTGCCGCATCGATCACGTCGCCGCACACAGCGCTCGCCGTCGGGAGAGAGCCTGCGCCGCTGCCATAGAACATAGTCGTTCCGACTGCGTTGCCCTTGACCATGACCGCGTTCATGACACCGTCAACAGCAGAGAGCGGGTTCTCGCTGCCGATCATCATCGGTGCGACCATCGCCCATGTGCCTTCCTTCTCGCGGCGGCTCGTCGCAAGAAGCTTGATCACTACGCCGAGCTCCTTTGCGTAGCGGATATCCGTCGCATCGACATTCGTGATTCCCTCTGTCGGCACGTAGTTATAATTAACATGCTTGCCATAGGCAAGGGAGGAGAGGATCGCGATCTTGCGGCACGCGTCCATTCCCTCAATATCAGCCTCCGGATGAAGCTCCGCGAAGCCCTTCTTCTGAGCCTCCTTGAGCGCGTCGTTAAAGTCTGCGCCCTCCTGCGTCATGCTCGTCAGGATATAGTTCGTCGTTCCGTTCAGAATACCCGTCACTTCCTCGATTTCCTCGGCCGTGAGCGAAGAATTGAGAACGCGGATGATCGGAATACCGCCGCCGCAGCTCGCCTCAAAGAGATAGTTGCAGTTCATATCGTGCGCAATAGAGCGAAGCTCAACGCCGTGCTCAGCGACCAGCTCCTTGTTGGACGTGCAGACATTTTTGCCCGCGAGAAGAAGCTCCTTCGTGAAGTTATAGGCCGGCTTCAGACCGCCCATTGTCTCCACGACGATGCTGACAGAGTCGTCATTCAGGATGTCGTTGAAGTCGTGCGTCAGCACATCCTCAGCCGGATCACCCGGAAAGTCCCTGAGATCCAGAACATACTTGATATTCAGTCTGTGACCGACGCGGCGTGTGATCGCCTCGCTGTTCATTTTAAGAACCTTGAATACGCCTGCACCTACGGTGCCATAACCCATAATCGCTATATTGATCATATTTTCAGCCTTTCTTCTGAATCCCGCCTGACTCACTGATTCAGGCTCATCCGGCCGTTTTGCGGATGGCTGCTGCAATGCTTGTTATCTCGCTTCTGTCTTGTCCTTCTGATCCTTGTTCCCGAGTGCAATCCACTTGAGGTACGCGTTGATGAACGGATCGATGCCGCCGTCCAGTACCTTCTGCGCATTGGTCTGCTCCTCGCCGGTCCGCAGGTCCTTGATCAGCTGATACGGCTGCAGGAAATACGAGCGGATCTGGTTGCCCCAGGCGATGTCCGTGACCTTGCCGCGGATGTCATCGAGCTTCTCTGCATTTTCCTGCTGCTTCAGCATGAACAGCTTGATCTTCAGTTCCTGGAACGCCTTGTCCTTGTTCTGGAACTGAGAGCGCTCATTCTGGCAGGTGACAACGATTCCCGTCGGGAAATGCGTGATCCGGATGGCCGACGATGTCTTGTTGATATGCTGGCCGCCGGCACCCGACGAGCGGTATGTATCAATCCGGATATCCTTCGGATCGATCTCGATGTCAAGATCCTCCTCGATGTCCGGCATGACCTCGCATGCGGAAAATGAAGTCTGTCTCTTGCCGTTCGCGTTGAACGGGCTGATCCGGACGAGCCGGTGTACGCCGTGCTCGGACTTCAGAAGTCCGTACGCGTTCTCGCCGTTTACCTGGAACGTGATGGATTTCAGTCCCGCCTCATCGCCGTCGAGGCTGTCGAGGACCTCTACCTGGAAGCCGTGGGATTCCGCCCACCTCGAGTACATGCGATAGAGCATACTCGTCCAGTCCATGGCCTCGGTTCCGCCTGTGCCCGCGTGGAGCGTAACAATCGCGTTGCAGTCGTCATACTCGCCGGAGAGCAGTGTCTTCATGCGAAGCGTCTCGAATTTATTCTTGAAATCCTCGAACATCTCCTCGACCTCCGGAACGATGGACGGATCCGGCTCTTCGTCGGCCATCTCGATCATGTCCCGGATATCATCGTGGTCGGAGACGAGCTTATTATATGTCTCCACGTCGTTCTTCAGATTTCCGAGAAGTCTCTGCTTTTTTGTTGCCTCATCCGGATTGTCCCAGAAATGAGGATCTTCCATTTCTCTGTTTAATTCCTGAATTCTCTTCTCTTTGACAGCGAGGTCAAAGTGAGTCCCTCATTTCAACTAATGGCTGGTCGTAGGAATTCAGTTCAAGCTTGATCGGATCTAACTCTACCAATAGTCTCACCCTCTTTCACGCCTGTACATGCAGGCTTTTGTGATATTTTACTCGCCGCGAGTGAACGCGGCTGTACTTTTTAATATACCGAAAATGCGCTGATCTTGCAAGGTCTGGGACTTACATAAGTATGGCCCGCCCCAGGCGGAAGGACCAGATATAGGTCTCCTTCACGTCTTTGCCGGTCACGCGCTCCAATGCCTCGCGATACTGCGTAAGCTGCACGCGGTACCGGTCGGTCAGCTCCGCCGGGTCCCGCACGCGGTCTGTCTTGTAGTCGAGCAGAACGATACCGTCCTCCTCATAGAAGAACGCATCGATGATTCCCTGTACAAAGATCATCTCGTCGTCCGGCCACTCGCTCCGGATTTCAGACGCGGCAACTCCGAGAACGAAGGGCTGCTCTCTGTACAGATCGCCTCGCCTCTCGGCCTCTGCCATCCGTCTTCCCATCGGGCTTGCCGCCATCATTGCAACGCGCCGGAGATCGACGAGGTCTGCCTCCTCTGCGCTGAGCTTTCCGGATTTTTTCAGTCTCTCAAGCTGGCGGACGAGATTTCCATAGACACTTTCACAATCTGAGACCGTCCTGCTTTTCACCGATACTTTGCCCTCGGATGACGCTGTATCCTCGCCAGGCACAGCTGCCCCGCCCCTCGTCGGCTTCAAATCCGCAGTCTTCACTGGCTCTCCGCCGCCCTCATCTGCCTCCGCAAAGGAAATGAGCTGCATGACTCTGTGATACGCGGTTCCGCGCGTGGAGCCGGACGCAGCAAGGCCCGCCTCAGCGGCTGGCTCCGAAGAATCCGGAGCGGCGCCGGGCACTGTTTTCTGTTCAGAAGGCTTCGCTTCTGCGGCAGCCCGCCTCATGTCCCGCTGCCGGATGAAATCCGGCACTGTCGGTTCCTCATCCTCTTCCTCCGGATAGAGCTGCGCCATGTCATCGCTCTCCGCAAATTCTTCATCCCGGTCCGTGTAGCGGCCGGTTTTCAGCTCCGACACGGAGACCTCAACCGGGATCGTCTCACTGCCCGCGAACGGATACGTCCAGGCCGCCCGCGAGTTGATCAAAGAGCGCATGCCCGCGTCGTAGATATGGGCAGACCTCACGCTCTCAAGTGCCGTGAGCGCGTCCGCCCTTCTCACCTGTGTGTCCACCTCGTCCGCGGCCAGCTCGGACGGCCGGACCGGCGTAAAGACAAGGAAGGAGCCGGAGAGCTTTCTCCCGCCGTCATGCATCAGCATTTTTTCCCGCTCATCAGCCGTCATCGTCTTCATGGCTGCTCTGTTCTCCGCGTCCAGCATCCGCTTCGCCGCGGGAATGACCCAGTCCCAGAAGGTACCGGCCCGGACAATAAAGCCGGCCGAAAGCTTTGTCTCCGACAGCGGGGCATCCGATGTAAGGCTCTCAAAGCTCTCTTCATTTTTCAGAGAGCCGGTGAGAATCAGCTTCTGCTTCGCGCGCGTGAGCGCAACGTAGAGGACCCTCAGCTCCTCGCCGATCCGGTCGCGCAGAAGCCTCTGCTTCACGGCGCATTTCTTCAGGGTCGGCACGCGCACGCGGTGCCGGAAATCGACGTAATCAGACGCGACGCCCATCTCCGGATGAATCAGAACGGCGGCCTTCATTTCCCGCGTGTTGAATTTCTTGCCCATGCCGCACACGAAGACGACCGGATATTCCAGGCCCTTGCTCTTATGTATGCTGTAAATTCTCACGACATCCTCGTGCTCCGTGATCGTGCTCAGCTCGCCGAAATCGACATTTTCCTTCTGCAGGTTCTCGATGTAGCGGACGAAATTAAAGAGGCCGACATAGCTCGTGTGCTCAAATGCAATCGCCTTGTCAACCAGCATGCGAAGGTTCACGGTTCTCTGCAGGCCTCCCGGAAGAGCCGCCGCGTACTCACCGAAGCCGGACTCTGTGATGACACGGTCGATCAGCTCGTGCAGCGGCGTGTCGTGCACGCTGTCCCGGATTCTGTCATAAAATGAGAAGAACTCTCCGAGCTTTTCCCGAAGCGCATGCTCCTCTCCGTGCTGTGCGTAAAAGCGCGCGGCGTCATACATCGAGACATTTGCCCTCTCCGTGCTGCCGGAATAGGAGGCAGCACCGTCTCTTGCGCGGACAAGCGCCAGGTCCTCCGCCTCAAGTCCCGCAAATGCCGATGTGAGGACGGCCGTGAACGGGATGTCCTGCTGCGGGTTGTCGATAATCCGCAGATAATTGAGGACGGTGACGACCTCGAGCGCGCCGAAATAGCCCTCCTTCGAGGAGGTATAGCAGGGGATATGCATGCCGTCTAAGACGCGCGTAAACACGTCGCTCCACTCCGCCGTCGTCCGGAGGAGAATCACGATATCCTTATACTGAATGGGCCTGAGCTCTCCCGTCTTCTGATCGAGAATCTTCTCGTGTCCGACCATCCGGCGGATCCTGGTCCCGACCGCTCTCGCCTCGAGCTCCCTCGCGGCCGCCGATCCCGTGTCGTCCATGAGCTCCGCGTCTTCCTCCGTGAAGACGGGCATGATCTCGGTCCTGTAGTCAGCCGCAGGGTCCGTGATTTTTTTCTCATCCTTATCGGCAAATGCAGCGCCCTTTACAAGCGCGGCGTCATCGTCATAATCGACGCCGCCGACCTCGCTCCGCATGATCTGGCGGAAGATACCGTTGACTGTGTCGACCACCTCGCCGCGGCTTCTGAAGTTCCGGTGCAGATCGATTCTGACTCCGTCTCCGCTTCCGCCCTTGTAGCTATGGTATTTCTCCATGAACAGCTCCGGCCTTGCCTGCCGGAAGCTGTAGATGCTCTGCTTGACATCGCCGACACAGAAATAATTCGGCTCCCCGTCCTCGATCCGGCTCACTGCCGTGAGAATTGCCTCCTGCAGGTAGTTGCTGTCCTGGTACTCGTCGATCATGACCTCCCTGTACTGCCCTGCAAGCTCACGCGCCGCATAGGTCCGCTCCCCGTCCTTCCGGAGGATCCGGAGCGCATCGTGCTCGAGATCGCTGAAGTCGAGGACATTTTTCTCTTCCTTCATCTCGGCGTAGCGGTCCCGCATGCGCTCCGTGAGATCGAGCAGCATATCGAGCGGCCCGGCCCCGTCGCGGAGACTTGCTGCCGCGTCATCCGCCGGCAGGAAGAAGTACTGCTCCTTGAGCTCGTCTAAAATCTTTTTCAAGGCATCCCGCGTCGCCTTGAAGGTCTCCCGGAGATAGGGGTTCTCTCCCTCTGCCGGCTTCTTTCGGCTAAGGACCGGAATCTCCGTCCCGTACAGCGCGAGACGGGTCTGCCAGTAGAAATCATCGCCCCTGACTGCCGCAAGGACATTCTCCGCAAGTGTAAGATATGCATCTCCCGTCGGAATATAGGCGGACGGGCCCTCCGCGCTGTGCGCAAGAAGCGCATTTTTCTCTGCCAGGGAGAGCGCCATCTCCGCGTTCTCCTCCGCCGCCTCCCGGAACATCTTCATCCAATCTGTCTGAAAGAGCGTCTCCGGCGAGGAGGCCTCATTTTCATGGCGGCAGTGCGCAAGCCAGCCGTGCGGGTCCGGGCTGCTCTCGGCCGCCTCAAACACGCGGAGAATCAGGTCCTCGAGCGACGTATCTGTCTTGCCCGTCGCAAAGGTCTCGACAAATGAACCGAACCGCTCCTGCTCATCCGGGTCAGTCGACGCGTACGCTTCCTCGAGAATCTCCGACACGGCGTCCTTCTTCATCAGCTTTGTCTCGCCCTCCTCCGCGACGCGGAAGCCCGGCGCAAGCTCAATGGACTGGCCGTAATTCCGGATGACATAGGAGCAGAAGCCGTCAATCGTCGTGATCTGGGCCCCTCCGACGCGGCGTACCTGGTCCGCGAGATACGCGTTGTCCGGGTCCTGCTCTGCCGCGTCCTCAAGTCTGCTCAGGATTCGGTTCTTCATTTCTCCGGCGGCTGCCTTCGTAAAGGTCACGATCAGCAGCTCATCGATCGAAACGGGGTCCGTGTCACTCGTGATTCTGGAAAGAATCCGCTCCACAAGCACCGCGGTCTTGCCCGATCCCGCTGCCGCCGAGACGAGAATATTTTTTCCGCGGGTCGTAATCACCGCCTTCTGCTCATTTGTCCAGCTGATCGCCATCGTCTTCTCCCTCCATCCTGAGAACCGCGTCGTCCTGACTCATCTTATCGATCAGGCGGTACTGATATCCCGGTATCCTCCTGTCAAAGCCGCAGATGCCTCTGTACTCGCAGAACTGGCACGCCGTGTCCTTGAGATCGGCCGTCGCGTACGGATTGATCTCCGCGCTTCCGGAAAGAATCGCGCAGCCGGCGTCCATCACCTTCCGCCGGACATAGGTGCTGACCGTCCCGTAATCGCCGGCAGAGATCATATGCGACGTCTTCGAGATGCCCTTCTTCGTTCTCTTCACCGGCACGACGTCTGAGCCGGTCCCGCTCTCCTTCAGCGCATGATCGAAATGCTCCGCCGTCTTCTCGTCTCCAATCACGATGCCGGACAGAATCAGCTCCTTTAAAATCCGCTTTGCCAGCTCGCTTCCCGTCTCACCCGGCTGATACGCGACGACAGGGTCCATGACCCGGTAGTAGAAGATGCCCGCCGGGACCGGGTGCTTTCCCTGCTTCCTGAGCAGCTCAAGGGCCGCCTCCATGTAAATAACGAGCTGCAGCTGCAGGCCGTAGTAGACGTCCCGCAGACTGAACTCCTTTCTCCCTGTCTTATAATCGATGACGCGGACCAGTGTCACTCCGTCCTCGTCACAGATGTCGATCCGGTCAATCCGCCCTGTCAGTGTGAGCTCCGCGCCGCCCGGGAGACTAATCCGCGCCGCTTCGATGTCCTCATTTCCGGAGAAGACGGTCTCCATCCCGGCGGGCACAAAATCTCCCGCTACGATCTGCTCGGTCTGCGCCCACGCGGTCGCGGACATCAGCCGGTCCATACGCCTGATCTGGTACTCATTTCTGGCTGTGTCGTGAAGCACGTCGCTCCCGCTCTCAGCGACGGCCTGCCGCATGCTGTCGGACGCTCGGCCGTTCCGCAGCTCGTTGTCCTCCGCAAAATGCTGCCACTTCTCTCTGTCCGGCCCGGCCGATCCCGCAAAGAGCTCGAGCGACCGGTGCATGACCGTTCCGAGATCCATCGGATTGAACAGGAACTCGGCTCTCTCCTTCAGTCTCAGCCCATACTTCAGAAAATGAGCGAACCTGCAGGCGCAGAACTGCTCAAGGCGCGACGCCGAATTGTGCAGATTCTTCCCGTACAGCGCCTCCGCGGCCGCCCGCCCGATGCGGTCCTTCGGCTTCCGCCTTCCCGCCGCCTCAAGGAGAATGTCCATCTTCCGGGCATACACCGGCTGCCGCCGGTACCACGAGAAGAGCTCGAGAAACTCAGGCGTCACTGCCTTCGTGTCAATGGACTCAAGTCCCTCCGTGACAAGGCGCACGCCTGTCTCCGGCCGCTCGAAGCGCTGCCTGATATCCGTCTGGGCATGTCTCTCCTCAAGCTTCGGGAAGAGGCGCCTTACCGCTCCGATCAGATATGCGGGCTTCATCACCTCACCGGCCATATTGGCCGCGCTGTACATGAGAATGAGCTTCCGGGACGGCTTTGCAAGTGTCATGTAGAGGTAAAAGCGCTCGATGTAGAGATTTTCACGCGCAGTCGGCTTCAGCGTGATCTCACGGTCGCTGAGTGTGCTGCGGTCCGCATCATTTAAAGTACCGCCTCCCCTGACCATTTTCGGGATCACGCCCTCGTTGACGCCCACAAAGAACAGGACCTTCACGTCCCCGATCCGGCTCCGCTCCACGTCGCCGACCATGACCTGATCCGATCCCGGCGGAATGATCGCGACGCGCGCCTCCGCGAAGCCGGCCTCCAGAAGCGCCTGGTAGTTCTTCATTGAGATCTTTTCCTCGCCGAGGACAGCCGTCAGCTTATCCAGAAAATGACAGACGTACGGATAGACCTGATCGTATTCTCTGGCGAGATCGGGCCTGTCATTTTCGTCAAACCATTTTGTGCGCGCGCGAAGCTTCTCCTCCGCGTGTGTCCGGACGCAGAAATCATAGACCGCCTCCGACTTCTCGCGCACCGTTCCGCCGCGGCGTCCGAATGCGTCCGCGAGCGGGTCCAGCAGCTCAAGAAGGCGCTCACGCACCCCGTCGAGCAGCGGGACCTCTCCGGGGTCCTCGCCCTGATAGCTCCTGATAAACCTCGTCCGCCATTTCTTCTTGCCGCGGATGCCGCAGCCCCGGACATAGTTCTCCAGATGCTCGATCTCATCCGCCGTGAAGTCCGTCATTCCGCTCTTCAGCATGCGGAAAATGCCCTCGTAGGAATAGTCCTCCGCGCAGGCCTGCATCGCGGCGCGGAGGTACTCGATAAACGGATTGCTGACGAGGGCCCGCTTCTGGTCAAGGAAATACGGTATGTTCCATTCCGAAAATACCTGCCGCACATAGTCGCCGTACGACGCAAGGTCCCCGGTCACGACGGCAATGTCGCGGTACCGGTATCCCTCCCCGCGCACCAGACGGCTGATCTCAAGCGCCGTCTCCTCGATCTCCTTCCGTGGATTCTGCGCCGCAAATACGCGGACATCGTGCGGCTCCTCCTGCCAGTGTCCGTGCCTCCTGTCGCGGAACAGAGACGCCTCGAGGAACTGCAGCTCGGGAGAGCCCGCATGGCGGCTGTGTTCATTTTCAGGAATAAACACAGGCTTTGCCACCGGCACGTGATGCTCCTCCGCGAGCTTCTTCAGGGCCTGCGTCGTCGTGTGGCTGAGCGCAAAGAGACCGGTCTTCCGATACGGCCCGAACGGCTGCTCATACTGATCCAGCGTGACTGTCACATACATATCCTTCACGAGGTCCATCAGCTTTCCGATCAGCTTCAGCTGAACAGGCGTAAAGCCCGTAAAGCCGTCGAGCGCAATCACGGAATCACGGACGAGCTCCGACCGGTCGACGATGTCGACCAGACGGTCAGGGACCTCCTCAGCCGTCATATAGGTTCCGGCGAGACGCTCCCTGAACTCGGCGTAGACATGTGCCGTGTCTGAAATCTTCATCGCAAACGGACTGCTCTTTGCCTTCTCCTCCGCCGTCACCGCGCCGGCCAGCTGCTCCGGTGAGACATCGTACAGCATCAGCTCGGAGATCAGTGCCTTCATCTCCGCGAGATTCTGCGGCCTTGCCAGCGTCGCCCCGTAGTAGGGAAGCTGCTTCTTCAGATCGAGCGCGATCTTCTCGAGCATAAATGTCTTTCCGATCTCCTCGAGCAGCTCCTCGCTCTCCTCTCCCGTCTCGGAGAAGACGCGGTAAGCCAGTCTGTTAAATGAAAGCACATCTATATTCAGAATGCCGTGGCGCGGATGCTGGCGGACCAGCATCTTCTGCGTCTGCATCGTGAACTGCTCCGGGACGAGGACGATAAACCGCCTGCCCGGCTCCCGCATGGACTCTTCAATGATGCGCTCAAAGACCGCGTGTGTCTTTCCGGCCCCCGAGCCGCCCGTATACAGTGTAAGCGCCATACCTTCTCCCTTCCCGGCCCCGGCCATCCGCATTGCCTGTGAAGCCGCGCCTCCTGCTGCCCTGCCTTTTCATGCGGAGCCATCAATGTCTTTGATCAATCTTACATAGAGCTTCCGTCCATATCTGCCCCATCCTCAAGGTCGAGGACCGATTTCGCCTCATCGATATCCATGTCGCCGATATTCCGCATTCTGCGCGTGATGATCTGCGTCCTGTGATGAAGCTTGTCCGTCGAGGACACCGCCTCGGAGAGCTTCTTCTGCGTCTTCGTGATCTCCTCGTCCATCCGGCCAAACTGGGCCTTCACGGCCTCGAGCAGCTTCATGACCTCGACACTCTTCTGCGAGAGCGCGATGCTGCGGAAGCCGGCCTGCAGGGAATTGAGGATCGCCGTGATTGTCGTCGGTCCCGCGATGAGGATCCCGAGATTCTGGCATTTTTCGGAGAGACCCTCGATCCGGAGGACCTCCGCGTACAGCCCCTCCGTCGGAAGGAACATGATCGCGTAGTTCGTCGTGCGCGGCGGGTCCAGATATTTGTCTCTGATGGTCCGGGCCTCATCCAGCATGCGGTTCTTCAGAGCCGTAACGGCCGCATCCATTGCCTCCTGATCCCCTCTGGAAGACGCGTCCACGATATGGTTGTAGAGATCGGTCGGGAACTTCGAGTCGATCGGAAGATAGACTGTGTCCCCCGTCCCGTCCTGGGCCGGAAATTTCACGGCAAATTCAACCCGGTCGGAGGAGTTTTTCTTCGTCGCGACATTCTCATCGTACTGGGCGCGCGTCAGCGTCTGCTCGAGAATCCGGCCCAGCTGCACCTCGCCCCAGGTGCCCCGCGTCTTCACATTGGACAGTGTCCGGTTGAGGTCCGTCACACCCTCCGAAAGAGACTGCAGCTCGCCGAGCGAATGGTACAGCCGCCCGAGCTGGTCCCCGATCGTCTTGAAATTCGAGTCGAGCCGCTCATTTAATGTCCGGTCGAGCTTGTCGCTGACGACGCCGCGGATCTCCTCGAGTTTTTCCTCATTTGACTGCTGAAGCCGGTCCGTCTCCGTCTGCAGCGTACGGATCACGCGGTCCTGCAGATTTACGAGCGAATCAGTCTGCAACTTCGACGCATTAAGGAGCTGCTCGGACTGCGTCTTCAGTCCTCTCCGCAGCGCGTCCGACACCTCGGCCCGAAGCTGCGCGCTCGCCTCCTGGTTCGCGCGGTTGCCACTCTCGACCCGCTGCGCAATGCGGACCAGCTCGTCGTGACTGTCCCGTCCCGGGGGCAGTGTGCCACCCTGCCTCCCCTGACGAATCAGGATGACAGCCATGAGTAAAATTACCACCAGCAGCAATACATACAAGAAGATCATTTCAGCCGTACCCATTTTTCCTCTCTTCCGTTCTCTTACAGTTCACACGCATCCAGCATCACATGCGGTCGCGAATAGTAACCCGTTCTCTTCTCTGCCGCTGCTGCTCCAAGTTTCCGCTTGACACAGGGCGGCGCTGCGAGTATCGTATGGTTATTATAGAACATAAGTTCGCGCATGTCTATAAATTTTTGGGGAGGATTTTATCTGCTATGAAACGATACCTGTCTGTTTTTCTGGCCGCGTCCTGCGCAGCTGCTCTTGCCCTCACATTCGGCGGGAGTGCTCTTCATCTGACAGAAAGGGCCGTTCTCGCCGCTGAGACGGCGTCCGGAGCAGGTCCCGGCGGAGAAGCTTCCCCGGAACAGGCACGCATCCAGGCCGCCTCCGGACAGACAGTCGGCGCAGGAAACGGAGCTGAAACCGGTACGGCTTCACCGGAGGCCGCCGCAGCTTCCGGAACTGCTTCCTCATCCGCCATGCCGCCAGAAGACAGCAGTTCCACTCAGTCCGGCACCAGCACGGGCGGCAGTGCTTCCGCTCCGTCAGACACCGGTACCGATTCTTCTCGGCCCGGCAGGGATGCGTCCGAAAGCGCCTCTGCGCAGACCGGAGAGCCGGAGGCTTCCGGGAGCTCTTCATTTTCTGCGGCGGACAGCGGGCAGAATTCCTCCGCGGCTCTTGTCGGAGCCGCGGCCGGATCGGATATGTACCGTCTCTACAATCCGAACTCGGGCGAGCATTTTTATACGGGAAGCACCGGCGAGCGGGACCAGCTGCGCTCGGCCGGATGGACCTACGAGGGAATCGGCTGGACGGCGCCTGTATCGTCGGGCTCGCCTGTATACCGCCTCTACAATCCGAACGCCGGCGATCATCACTACACGATGAGCGGCGCCGAGCGCGACCATCTCGTCGCTGTCGGCTGGCGCTTCGAGGGGGTTGCCTGGAACAGCGCCTCTTCGTCCGGCAGGCCGCTCTACCGGCTGTACAACCCGAACTGCACAGGGGCCGGCGCGCACCATTATACGGCGAGCAGCGGGGAGCGCGATCATCTCGTCGCTGTCGGCTGGCGCTATGAGGGGATCGGCTGGTACGGAATCGCAGGCAGCGGCCAGTCCGGGAGCACGGCAGCCTCCGCAAAGAACAGGTTCTGCATTTCCGGGCTGAATAACGGAGACGCAAAATTTCTCGGCGACCGGATCATCACAAGTGTCGGCGGAAAATTCGCGGTATTTACGCCGGACGGCGCCCGCTGCTCCGGCAATTACGGAAATTATAATATTTCCATGAACTGGTTCTCTGTCGATGAGAGCACGAGGACCATCCTGTACAGCAACGCCCTGAAGCAGGTCGGTATGATCCGTCTCGATGGGAATTATAACGTCGCCTTTCACAAGGTGCTCTGGAAGGCATCTGACCTCTGCATCGATCCGACGCTTCTCAATGTAAACGGGACATTTTATTTCACGGTCACAAAGATCCGGGGAAAGGTCAACAACGCGGACCCGAATGCCGCCAACGGAACCTATACCTTTGTCCTCTACAGGACGGACACCGCGGGGAATTACACGGAGATCGGGACCGTTCTCTCCAAAAGCCGGAACCTTGAGGACGCGGACCTCGTGCTGACCGGCGGAAGGCTCACGCTTGTTTATGAGGAGGAGCTCTATGACGGCGGCGTATCCGCGATCCGTCTGCTTCGCGCAAATGACAGCACAGGCAAATCTTGGACAAGTCCCGTGACGCTCGTGGACATGACCGCTGATGACGAGCCGGCCACCTTCACTTCCTCCGGCAATGGCTATGTCCTGTATTACAGCTCGGATGCCGGAAATGTCGGTGCCTCCTACCTGTGCGGAAGGGTCCACAAGGCTGTGTACAGCTCTTTATTTGCCAGACAGAGCGACACAATCATCAATATGGGTTCCTCAGAGGGAGTTCTGTTGTATGATGTAAGAGAATCATCCGGCAGGACGCAGTTCCTGTATGCGGGCAACTATCACAAGGGAAAGGCCGACCTGCTGCTCGATGAGCTGTAAATGATTCCGCCCGCAGCAAGGAGCGTAAAGCGCTCCGGCTCCGGGTGCTGAATTGAATACTTGCTGTTATTTTCTGAAAGGAGTATATATGCCGAAAATAGATCTCATCACCGGATTTCTCGGATCCGGAAAAACAACATTTATCAGACGCTACGCAAAGTATCTTCTGTCAAGGGGCGAGCGCGTCTGCATTCTGGAGAACGACTACGGCTCCATCAACGTCGACGCCCTGCTCTTAAATGACCTTCTCGGCGACAACTGCGACCTCGAGATGGTCACGGCACCCGTCGGCGACTATGACTGCCACCGACGCAGATACAAGACGAAGCTCATCACGCTCGGCATGCTCGGCTACACACGCGTAATCGTCGAACCCTCGGGCATTTACGACGTCGACGAGTTCTTTGACGTCCTGCACGACGATCCGATCGACCGTCTCTATGAGCCCGGCAGCGTCCTCGCAATTGTCGACGCGCGCCTCCCGGAGAAGCTCTCCGACGAGTCTGAGTACATGCTCGTCTCGCAGACAGCGGACGCCGGCCGGATTATCTTAAGCCGCACAGAGGACGCATCGCCGGAGGAGATCCGCGGCGCTGTCGCTCACTTAAACCGGGCAATGGAGCGCTTCAAGTGCCGCCGCCGTTTTACTCTCCCGGAAAATGAAGCCCCGGCGGACGGAAACGGAACAGACGCCTCCGCGCGCTCCGCTAAAGTGCAGCGGCCCGACCCGCACAGCGTCGTCGTTCTGAAGGACTGGAAGAATTTCACGGACGAAGACCTCGGGGCACTCGCCGATGCGGGGATTCTTCTCTCTTCTCATGTGAAAATGCCTCTCGAGGACGGAAACGGCTTCGACTCGCTCTTCAGCTACAACGTCCATATGACAGCCGCGCAGCTGCGCGAGACCGTAAAAAAGATGTTTGACGATAAGAAATGCGGTCATATCATGCGGATCAAGGGCTTTATCCCGGCCAGCCAGGCGGGCCTGAAGGAGGGCTTCTCCGTCGAGACCTCAGAGACCGCCTCGGCAGAAAAATCCGGGGCAGAGCCGGCCTGGTACGAAGTCAACGCGACGCGGGACGGTCTCGAGCTGAAGCCCTCCGAGGCAGGCCAGGAGGTCCTGATCGTCATCGGAGAGCATCTCGACGACAAGACCGTGCACGAGTACCTCCCATCGAGCGTCGCGCCGGCCCACGGCTGAATCCGATACATCACAGCACGGCAGCTGCAGACGTGGCAGTCGGTACGGCGCCGGCCCACGACTGACCCCGACGTGCTGAAGCCCGCCGGCACCGTCCTGAAGCATGCTTCCGCGAGCAGGCCTCAGCCCAGCTCGCGGGCGCTCACGTCGAGTGCCGACGCGATGACCTTATCCATGTCGTAATACTTGTACTCGCCGAGTCTTCCGCCGAAGATTACCTTCTTCTCGCGGTCTGCGAGCTTCCTGTATTCCTGATAGAGCGCGCCGTTCTTTTCATCATTAACCGGATAGTACGGCTCGTCGCCCACCTTCCATTCGGACGAATATTCACGGGAAATGACCGTCTTCGGCAGGTCATTTCCCGCCTCGTCCTTTCCAAACTCAAACCACTTGTGCTCGATGATCCGGGTCCACGGCGTCTCGCGATCCGTATAATTCACCGCGGCGTTGCCCTGGAAATTCGGCTTGTCCAGCACCTCCGTCTCAAAGCGGACCGAGCGGTACTCGAGACATCCGAGACTGTAGCCGAAGTACTCGTCGATCGGGCCGGTGTAGATCACCTTATCCGCGAGAGAATCGAGCTCGTCCTTCATTTTCAGATAGTCGCAGGAGAGCCGCACCTCCGCGCCCTCCAGCATGTGGCTGACCATCTTCGTGTACCCGCCGATCGGGATTCCCTGATAGAGCGCGTTAAAGTAATTATTGTCAAAGGTATATCGGACGGGGAGTCTCCGGATGATGAAGGCCGGAAGCTCCGTGCACGGCCGCCCCCACTGCTTCTCTGTATAGCCCTTGATCAGCTTCTCGTAGATGTCGGTACCGACAAGGCTGATCGCCTGCTCCTCGAGGTTCTTCGGCTCCGTAATGCCTGCCTCGCGTCTCTGCTCCTCAATCTTCGCGGCGGCCTCCTCTGGCGTCACGACGCCCCACATTTTATTAAATGTGTACATGTTGAACGGGAGCGAATAGAGCTCGCCCTTGTAGTTTGCGACCGGCGAATTCGTGAAACGGTTAAATTCCGCAAATGAATTGACATAGGACCAGACGCGCTTATCATTCGTGTGGAAAATATGCGCCCCGTACTTGTGGACCTGAATTCCCTCTATATTTTCCGTGTAGACATTTCCCGCAATATTCGGTCTTCTGTCCACAACAAGGACCTTCTTGCCATTTTTGACAGCTTCAGCGGCAAATACCGAGCCAAAGAGGCCGGCGCCGACAATCAGATAATCGTACATTTCATATTCCTTTCTTGCAATGATTCAGCGTCTCTTGGAAACGATGAAATCCGGATGGAGAGCTCGCTCGTTATCTTTACCGGATCACCAGCTCCACCGGGCAGTGGTCAGACCCCATAATGTCCGTGTGGATGTCCGCACTCACGAGCCTGTCCTTAAGCCGCTCCGAGCAGATAAAATAGTCGATGCGCCACCCCGCGTTGTTCTCCCTCGCATGAAAGCGATAGGACCACCAGGAGTAAACTCCCGTCGTGTCCGGATGGAAATACCGCCAGGTATCGATAAAGCCGCTGCCGAGCGTTCTCGTCATCGCCGCCCGCTCCTGGTCCGAGAAGCCCGCATGGCCCCGGTTCGTCTTCGGGTTCTTCAGGTCAATCTCCTCGTGCGCGACGTTGAGATCGCCGCACCAGATCACCGGCTTCTTCTGATCGAGCTCCTTCACATAGGCGAGGAAATCATCCTCCCACTTCATCCGGTAGTCGATCCGCTTCAGCCCGTCCTGCGCGTTCGGCGTGTAGACCGTAATAAAATAAAAATCCGGATACTCCAGCGTGATGACCCGCCCCTCTGTGTCGTGCTCCGGGATCCCGAGCCCGTACGTGACATGAAGCGGCGTCTTCCTTGTGAAAATGGCCGTCCCCGAGTAGCCCTTTCTTTCGGCGTAATTGAAATACTGCTCGTAGCCCGGCAGGTCAAGCGTCGCCTGCCCCTCCTGCATTTTCGTCTCCTGCAGGCAGAAAATATCGGCGTCAAGCGCCGCAAATGTATCCATGAAATCCTTCTTCAGAACAGCCCGGAGGCCGTTCACATTCCAGGAAATGAACTTCATTTCTGCTTCTCCTTTGCGTATTCTGTGTTACTCATCTATTTTACCATAGCGGCGCTGAATTATGGCAAAAGAGTGGGAGGTCCCTGCCTTGCCGCAGAGACCTCCCGGAAGGAGAAGGTTTTATAAAATTCAGCACCCCTCAGAAAACCGAGGAACGCGCAGCGTTCCGAGTCCGGGGTGCTGAATAGTTTATCAAAAGAAATTCAGACGGCATACCGGAACGGCTCTACGCCAGTGTATGTCGTTTGCGGCTTCGTGAGCTCCCGGGCGTACAAGCCGCAGAGCCTCTCCGCCTCCGCGTGGTCATCATAATCGATCGTATCGACCATCCGATATGTCTCCGAGCGGTCGTAGAAGTCGCAGTGCGCCTTCAGATTATCGCAGATATATGTTGTCCACTCGTCGATTTTGTATTCCTCATTTTCACGATCGGTCATGGCAGTCACCTCGTTGGAATTCTTGATGGAATTGTTTCCATTTCTGATGTCACTATCATAAGCTTCCAGAGGTGCTTTTGCAATATTCTATTGTCATATATTTTGTACTTTGTCGATTTCACACAGAGTTTCACTCATTAATTTGTGCATGTTGCGCAGGTTTTCTTCCTGTTATCTGCGTATGCAAAGGCAGAAATCGACCGTTACCGTTTCCATACTCTTCCGGCTGTCAAGTCAGGTCTCAAGACATAAAATTCGCGCGGAACACCGTTGCCATGGCCGGTTCCGCGCACTTTCTCAGGCCGGCGTCTGCGAAGACCTCAAAAAAAGAGGGCACCCCGACGCCGCGGAGTGCTCTCTTCGTTATTTCATTTATTCAGCTCCCGGACTTCCTCGCCCGGGGCGGACAGAGCGGCTTCGCCGCTTGTCCGCCCATTGGAAAACTGATGGAGCCGTCCGTCGAGCAAGCTCTCTGTCCGGATTTCATCAGTTTTCCAAGGGGGACTGGACAATTACATATTATACGAGTTATACGAGGCTTCCGACCGTTCTCGGATACGGAAGGACGTCTCTGATGTTCTGCATGCCCGTCAGGTACATGACGCAGCGCTCGAAGCCGAGGCCGTAGCCCGCATGGCGGCAGCTGCCGTATCTGCGCAGGTCGAGGTAGAAGTCGTACTGGTCCATGCTCATGTTCAGCTCCTTCATGCGCCTCGTGAGCTTCTCAAGATCAGCCTCACGCTCGGAGCCGCCCATGATTTCACCGATTCCCGGGACCAGGCAGTCCATAGCCGCGACGGTCTTTCCGTCCGGATTCTGCTTCATGTAGAAGGCCTTGCAGTCCTTCGGGAAATTGATGACGAAGATCGGCTTCTTGAAGACCTTCTCCGTGAGGTATCTCTCGTGCTCCGTCTGGAGCTCCTTGCCCCACTCCGGCTTGTACTCGAACTTCTCGCCGGACTTCTGGAGAATGTCGATTGCGTCCGTGTAATCGACGCGCTCGAAGTCAGAGGACGCGACGTGCTGCAGTCTCTCGAGCAGTCCCTTGTCGACAAATGAATTAAAGAACTGCATTTCCTCGGGAGCATTCTCGAGAACGTAGTTGATGATATACTTCAGCATGTCCTCGGCGAGGTCCATGTCATCCTCGAGGTCAGCAAATGCGATCTCCGGCTCGATCATCCAGAACTCAGCCGCGTGGCGCGTCGTGTTGGAATTCTCAGCGCGGAACGTCGGTCCGAACGTATAGATGTTACGGAACGCCTGCGCGAACGTCTCGCCCTGCAGCTGGCCGGATACCGTGAGATTCGTCTCCGTGCCGAAGAAATCCTTGCTGTAGTCGACGGTGCCGTCTTCATTTTTCGGAAGATGCTCAAGGTCGAGCGTTGTGACCTGGAACATTTCGCCGGCGCCCTCTGCGTCAGATGCCGTGATGAGCGGCGTGTGGACGTAGACAAAGCCGCGCTCCTGGAAGAACTTGTGGATCGCGTAGGCAATCAGCGAGCGGACGCGGAAGGTCGCCTGGAATGTATTTGTGCGCGCGCGGAGATGCGGCATCGTGCGCAGATACTCGAGCGTGTGGCGCTTTTTCTGCAGCGGGTAGTCCGGGCTGGACGGTCCCTCGATGTCCACCTCATCGGCCTGAATCTCAAACGGCTGCTTCGCCTGCGGCGTCGCGACCAGTGTTCCGCGGACGATGACTGCGGTGCCGACATTGAGATGTGCGATCTCGCTGAAATTGCTCATCCCGTCGTGGAAAACGACCTGAAGCGTATTGAAATACGTGCCGTCATGAACGACCATGAATCCGAATGTCTTCGAATCGCGGATCGAGCGGACCCAGCCGCCGATCGAGATCTTCTTGTCCAGGTACTTCTCCCTGTCCTTATAGATATCTCTTACTGTAACAAGCTTCTCCATTTCGATGCTCTCCTCGCTGCTATACTTACTTCACGTAACAGCAACTATTCAGCACCCCAAACTCGGGACGCTTCGCGTCCCTCCTTGTGCTGAATAATTACACATAACTATCGAATCATATCACAGATCCGGCGGAAATGAAAGCCGCACGTCAGAACTGAAGTCCGTCAAAGCGAACCTTCATATACCCCTCGATGATTTTCACGCATTTCTCAAAGCCGAGTTTCGATGCGTCCACGCACAGATCATAGTTGTGGGCATCGTCCCACTTTTCACCTGTATAGTAATAATTATAGTCCGCGCGCCGCTTGTTCTCCTTCTCGATGTACTTATCGAGCTCCCTGTCTGTCAGGGAATTGCGCTTTGCCGCCTCCTGGCGGAGGAACCAGTACGGGGCGTGCACGAAGACGCGGACAAGATTCGCTTCATTTTTCAGAACGAAGCCGGCCGCCTTTCCCACGATGACGCAGGGCTCCTTCGCCGCGAGCTCCTTGATTGTCTTCGCCTGATACGCGAAGAGGTTCTTCTTTGAGGTGAACTCACTGCTCTCAGGGCCGATCATCGCCCCTGTATACGGCTCAGAGGCCTTGAAGAGCGGTGTGCCGCGGAAATCCATGGACGCCTTTACAAAGAGCTCCTCATTGATTCCCGAGAGCTCAGACGCCATCCTGTAAATGTCCTTGTCATAGTAGCCGATATTCAGCTCGCGGGCCAGCATCTCGCCGATGGTCCGTCCGCCGCTGCCATACTCGCGGTTAATCGCGATCACTATCTTCTGGTTCATCATCGTCCCTCCATTATTCACCGAGATACGCTTTTCTGACCTGATCGTTATTCAGCAGCTCCTTCGCATCGCCGGACAGCGTGATCTTTCCTGTCTCAAGCACGTAGGCGCGGTCCGCGATCGCGAGCGCCTTCTTCGCGTTCTGCTCGACCAGTAGGACCGTCGTCCCCTCGCTGTGGATCTGCTGAATGATATCGAAGATTTCATTGACAAGAAGAGGCGAGAGACCCATCGACGGCTCGTCCATGAGGACGATGTCCGGATGGGACATCAGGGCGCGTCCCATCGCAAGCATCTGCTGCTCGCCGCCGGACAGCGTGCCCGCCAGCTGATTCTGTCTCTCCTTGAGGCGCGGGAAGCGCTTGTAGACATACTCGAGCGTCTCCGCGATCTCACTCTTGTCCTTTCGCGTGTACGCGCCGAGCTTCAGGTTATTCAGGACGGACATGCCCGAAAAGACGCGGCGTCCCTCCGGGACCTGTGCGATGCCCATGCCGACGATCTTGTAGCCCGGCACCTTTGTCAGATCCTGTCCCTTGTAGACAATATGGCCGCCCGCCGCCGGGATCAGTCCCGAAATTGCGTGCAGCGTCGTCGTCTTGCCGGCTCCGTTCGAGCCGATCAGAGCGACGATCTCTCCCTTATTTACTTCAAATGAGATTCCCTTCAGCGCCTTGATCATGCCGTAGCTGACCTGAAGGTTCTCTACCTTAAGAATAGTCTCCATATCTAATCTCCGTTATTCATTTCCCAGATATGCCTTGATGACCTCCGGATTGCTCAGAACCTCCTTCGTCGCGCCCTGCGCCAGGATGCGGCCGAAGTTCAGGACTGTCAGCTTCTCACAGATACCGGAGACGAGCTTCATGTCGTGCTCAATCAGAAGAATCGTGATGCCGAACTTCTCACGGATAAAGGCGATCGTGTCCATCAGCTCCTTCGTCTCATTCGGGTTCATACCGGCGGCCGGCTCATCGAGCAGCAGAAGCTTCGGTTCCGTCGCAAGCGCGCGGGCAATCTCCAGCTTTCTCTGCTGGCCGTACGGAAGATTGGTCGAGAGCTCGTCGCGAACGTTCTGCATGCCGAAGACCCCGAGAAGCTCCATGGCCTTCTCGTCGATCTCCTTCTCCACCCGGCGGCTTCCCGGAAGCTTGAGGATTCCCGAGATGCTGCTGTACTTGTAGTGGTTGTGCAGTCCGACCTTGACGTTGTCGATGACGGACATCTGGTCGAAGAGGCGGATATTCTGGAAGGTACGGGCGATGCCGTCCTTGTTGATCTCCGTCGTCTTGTGTCCGGTGATGTCCTTGCCGTCGAGCTTAATGATTCCCGTCGTCGGCTTGTAGACGCCTGTCAGCATGTTGAAGACGGTCGTCTTGCCGGCGCCGTTCGGCCCGATGAGGCCGTAGAGCTCGCCCTTCTCTATATGCAGCTCAAAATCATCGACGGCCAGAAGACCACCGAAGCGGATACTCAGATTTGTAACATCAAGCAGTGCCATTCTTGCGACCTCCTTCAGCGGTGCCTTCATTTTTCCTGAAACGCGCAAACAGCTTCTTGCGGAACATGACCGCGGCCGGAGCCCAGTTGAGCAGCATCATGACGATGAGGACAATTGAATATACGAACATACGGTACTTGTTGAGTCCGCGGAGCAGCTCCGGGAGAATATAGAGGATGGCCGTCGCGATGACCGATCCGCGCATATTTCCGATGCCGCCGAGCACGACGTAGACCAGAATCAGAATCGACACGTTGTAGCCGAAATACTGGGACTGGGACACGAGCGTGGAAATGTTGTGCGAGTAGAGGACGCCTGCCGCTCCCGCGATGCCCGCCGAGATGACAAATGCAAGCATCTTATATTTTGTGACGTTGATTCCCGTCGCCTCAGCCGCGATCCGGTTGTCGCGGATCGCCATGATGGCGCGTCCGTCACGCGAATCGATCAGGTTCTGGACGATAAACAGGGAAATGAGAAGCACAATGACCGCGATCGTGAAGTTCGCGTCGCGCGGCGTTCCCGCGATACCCTGCGCGCCGTTGACGATCGGGTCCACACCGTCCTCGAGGTTCAGGTAGATGGCCGACTTGAGTGACAGGTGGATGCCCTTGCTGTCGATGCCGAGGAACAGGGCGCTGTTCAGGTTCTTGATGATCTCGCCGAATGCAAGCGTCACGATTGCGAGGTAGTCGCCGTTCAGGCGGAGAACCGGGATACCGATGATCACGCCGATGATCATCGCCGCCGCGATGCCGATCAGGAATGCGATGAAGAAGCGGAGCCCGGCCGGCATCGAAGTGCTCTGCATTTGATAAGACCAGATTGCGCTCGCAAACGCGCCGACACACATAAAGCCCGCGTGGCCGAGTGACAGCTCGCCGAGAATACCGACGCAGAGGTTCAGGGCGACCGCGCAGACCGAATAGTAGCAGACCGGAACGAGAAGTCCCTGCATCTGGTTGTTGATCAGGCCCGCGTGCAGCAGAATCTCAACGACAATATAAATAATAATAACCATTCCGTAGGTGATCAGATGATCCCTGCCGGTTTTTGACAATGTCTTCGTTTTGCTCATAAAGTGCTCCCTCCGTCAGACCTTGACCTGAACCTTCTTGCCGAGGATGCCCGTAGGCTTCACAAGCAGAACGATAATCAGGATACTGAATACGATTGCGTCGGAGAGCTGCGAGGAAATATATGCCTTGCTCAGGTTCTCGATGACACCGAGAAGAATGCCTCCGATCATAGCGCCCGGAATCGAGCCGATTCCTCCGAGGACAGCCGCGACAAATGCCTTGATGCCCGGCATTGCGCCCGTGTACGGAGTCAGGGACGGGTATGCGCTGCACATGAGAGCGCCCGCGATGGCCGCGAGACCCGAGCCGATCAGGAACGTGATGGAAATCGTGTGGTTGACGTTGACGCCCATCAGAGTGGCCGTCCCGTAATTCTCAGCGACGGCGAGCATCGCCTGGCCTTCCTTTGTCTTGTGGACAAACCACTGAAGAACAACAAGAATAATGACAGATGCAAGGATCGTCACGATCGTCGTTCCCTGGATCTTGACCTGTCCGCCGAAGAGCGTGACGCCCGACCAGTTGACGATGGACGGGAAGGCCTTCGTGTTCGACCCGAAAATGAGGAGCGCCCCATTTTCAAGGAAGTAGCTGACGCCGATTGCCGTGATCAAGACGGCGAGACGTGATTTTGCGTTGCGGAGCGGTTTATACGCGACCTTCTCCGTGAGAACACCGATGCCCGCGCAGCACACAATGGAAATGAGAAGCGCGGCGATCGGATTCATGCCCTGATTCGAGACGAGCACGTAAATGATATAGCTTCCGACCATGATGAAATCGCCGTGCGCGAAGTTCAGCATATTGGCGATGCCGTAGACCATCGTGTAGCCCAGAGCGATGATCGCGTAGACGGCGCCGAGGCTGATGCCGCTGATCAGATAATTCAGAAAGTTCATAGTTTTACCGGACCTTTGTCTTCAGTGTATTGAAAGCAGTTCGAAATGATTCGAAGCCTGGCCTCGAAACTCTTCGAAGCCGCTTTCAATGGGTTAAAATTGGCTGAAGCTGCCGCGTCGGAACAGGCCGGCGCGGCAGCTTCTTCTGATTATGTTATGCTTGGATTTCCCGTCATGAAGCAGTCGATGCTGCTGTGGATGTCGCTGCGGAATCAGATGTGGACTCCTCAACATACTCGCCGTTCTTGATGACGTAGACACGCGGGCTCTTTGTCGGAGCACCGGACTTGTCCCATGTGATGGAATCAGATGTCAGACCGGAGATCTGGATCTCTGTCATGCCCTTCTTCATGGCCTCGCAGATATCGGAGACGCTCATGGACGGAGTGACATTTTCCTTCTCGGCAGCAGCCTTGATCGCGTACAGTGTATCGTACTCATCAGCGCCGAACTGGTTCGGAGCTTCGCCGCCGGACAGCTTCTCATATGCTGTATCGAATGCCTGTGTCTTCTCGTCTGTCGCGGAAGCGGAGAACGGAGCCATCAGCATCAGGCCCTCGGCAAGGCTCTTGTCAAAGCCATCGACCGTAAGGATACCATCCATACCGTCGCAGCCGAAGAACAGCGGTGAGTAGTTCATCTTCTTCGCCTGCTGCAGAACGAGGGAAGCCTCTGTGTAGTAGAACGGAAGGAAGAGGATGTCAGCGCCCGCATCCTGAGCAGCCTGGATCTGGACAGAGAAGTCTGTCTTGTTGTCCGCGTTGAATGCCTCATCAGATACGACGTCGAGGCCATCCTTCTTTGCTTCCTTGACAAATGCGTCATGGATGCCTGAAGAGTAGGAATCGGACTGATCGTAAATGATACCGACCTTCTTGCCGAGCTTGTTCTCGCTCATGTAGTCAGCGGAAAGTGTACCCTGCTCCGGATCTGCGAAGCATGTACGGAAGACGTTGTCGTTCGCGATGCACTTCTCAGCGGAGCCTGACGGTGTGATCTGGAACATGTTGTCCTGCTTCGTGTAATCAGCGACCGCGATGCACGGATTGGATGTAACTGTTCCGGCAAGGATCTGCATGCCCTTGTCCTTCAGTGTATTGTAGCAGTTGACGGACTTCTGTGCGTCGTTCTCATCATCTGCGGAGACGATCTCGACCTGATAGCCGTTGATACCGCCGGCCGCGTTGATCTCATTTGCCGCAACCTGCGCGCCGTAGAGAACGGCTGTGCCGTATGCGGAAGCGCCGCCTGTCAGCGGTCCGATGACGCCGATCTTGAATGTATCGCCGCTGGAAGCGTTTGCCGTCGTTGTCGACGTGGTATCCGTCACAACAGATGCCGTTGCTGCCGCCGATGAAGCGGTCGATGAAGACGTTGATGAAGAGCTGCCGCAGCCTGCGAGAAGACCCGCGCCCATGGCTGCCGCCAGCACAAGGCTTGTGAATTTTCTCATTTCCATAATATACACTCCTCCTTTAGGAAATATACTACATCTCCGATCAGAACAGATGGACATGTCATCCATCACAATCTCTTATCAAAGAACGGAATTCGCCGATTTTCATCAGTTATTCTTATGCTTCGAGCAGATTTTCTGATATTTCTGATGCATAGAGATTATGATAGACATAAACGGGACCTGAGTCAAGGCATATACCCGATAAAAATCCTTTTTTGTTCACATTTTATTCACGAAAAATGCACAGCCATCTGTGACCCCTGCAAATCCAATGAATTCCTTCGCCGCCCTTTCACCCGCGCAGTCCGGCTTTAACAAAAAAAAGCAGGCCGCCGCCGGAAAGATCCGGCAGCGGCCTACTCGCTCATTTCCTATTGTTTTATATTTTTTCAGACTCGGAACGCGCCGCGTTCCTCGTCATGGGTGGACAGAGCGGCTTCCTCACTCTCAGCCGTCCTTCAGTGTCGCCTGCGGCTTGACATAGGAGACGAAGATATTGCCCGCCGCCTGCATGCTCGCCGTCGAGTCGTTGATGCCCATATAGTAGTGCTTGCCCGTGCTGAAGTCATAGAGCAGCGTGTTGTACTGGTTATAGCCGACGATCACAGCCGCTGACCCGTCCGCAAGCCTCGTCGCGACAGCGCGTCCCTGCGAGACCTCGTAGAGGACATCGTCGAGCGTGCAGCCTGTCAGATTGATCACCCGGATATCAGAACCCGAGGACGAAGATGTCCCTGACGCAGTGCTCTCTGTATCCTCTGCCAGTGAATCGGCCGAAGACGCAGAGCTGTCGGATGACCCGGCCGCCTCATCGAGCAGCTGCTGCAGCTTGTCCGCATTTGTCTCTCCGGACAGGAACGCCGACGGGATGTCATCATTGTTCAGCTCCGTCTCTGTCGCCCGTGCGCCGCGCTCATAGACATACTGGCCCTCCGAGTCAACGACCGTACCGACATCGGCATCCGCCGTCGCGACAGCTGTCGCCGCGGAGGAATAGACGCCCTGCAGGCCGCCGTACGCGTAGACATAGTAGTAATCCCCGCTGTCACTGCCAAGGTTTAAGTCCGCCGACTCACTGCCGGCATACTGGACCTGGAAGCTTCCGACCGCCGGCTTTATATTCGAGACCGTCGACGGCATCGCAAGCGTGACCGTCGTTCCCTGCCGCGTCGTATTGCTTGTCGAGACCTTGACCACAGAGCTTGAGCCGGCAGAGCTGTTCAGAATCGTGTCATCACTCGCCGCCGCATAGGATCCGTCGCTGTTCTTCGTCACGCGCGTGAGCTCGGCAAGTCCCGGCTCCATCGTCACAGACTTGATGTAGATGCCGTCCGCCTTGTAATCCTTCTTTACTGTCCCGTCAAATGCTTCGACCTTCAGCTCGCACATCGGAAATGTCACCGTTCCCGATGCGTCCGCGACGAAATCAGACTGGTTCGCAAATCCGTACATGAAGTCATCGCCGAAGAAGCCGAGCGCCTTGATGTACTGCCCGCTCCCCGCGCTGATTGTCTTCGTCTTCCCGCTGTCAAGGTCCATGACCGTGACCGTCTGGGACGCGTTCTCCTTCATCTCATTCTGGTATGCGACCATATTATTGTCCGTATTGGCCACGAAGCACTCCGGCGTGATGTCCGTGAGCAGCGTCTCCGCCTGATTGGTTCCGTTCTTGATCCGATACAGACTGCGGTCCAGGTAGAGATAGATATCGCCGTCCGTATTCATATAGGAAAGGCGGGCGATATCGTGCTTCAGCAGCTGCCAGGACTTATTGTACGGAATAAAGACCTGCTCCGTCACGACCGATGACTCCGCGTTGTAGTGGCAGACCATGATGCCCATCTGGCCCTCATGCTCTCCGCGGCTCATGTAGCCGTAGACCATGAAGTCCAGTCCGCCGCCCTCGTAGGTCCTGATAATCTTGATGTCGCAGTCCGTGTTGTCGTACCGCTCATCCGCCGATGTCCCATCCGAAAATGAGAACACCTCCGACAGCTTCTCCGATGACGAGTTGAATTCCCACAGAGCCCCGTTCTGGACAAATGCAACCAGATCGCCGGCATCGTCCGACATATACTGGACGGACTTGCTGGCGACTCCGAGATTGACGCCGGAGGCCGTGACCGCCGCCCCGCTGCTGCCGTCGTAGATCTGCTCCGCATCTCTCGTGAAATTGAGCAGGTACATCTTGCTGTTGTAGTAGCGCATCCGGTAGAATTCCGTGACGCGGTAGTACTCTGTCTCTCCCGCATCATTGGCGGCGCTCAGGATGTATTCATTTGTCATCGAGCAGGTGTTGTCATTGATCTCCGTGATCTTCGGGACTGCCTTGCGGAACAGGGTCGGCGCAAGTGAGCCCCAGCTGATCTGCTTCAAGGTCGACTGCAGGTTGACATTCGTATACGTGTTGTTTGTGATCGTATTGTCCGTCTCAAGATACGAATTCAGATCGGCGGATGTCTCCGCATTCAGACTGTTCTGATAGAAGTCATAGACGAACTGCACGTAGTTGCTCGTGACCGGATCAGAGCGCTGGATCAGGCTCGCGTAATAGTACACGGTGGTATCAGCGGTCTGAATCGTAAAGCAGATCGGGTACTCGCGGTTCATCAGAATCGGCTTGCTCAGCGTGAACGACGCCGTCATGTAGTCCCCGTCCGACGTAAAGTTGCCGATCTTTGCATTTTCGACAACCTCACCGGTGTCCGGAGTCGTCACCTCGTAGGACACAGACTGGATCGTATTCTTGTACGCCTTGTAGGAGACGGTCACCGTCCGCTTGGAAGAGATCGGAATCAGCGCATCGCGCATGTCCTGCGCGTTCATCTCTGAGGTGAACCCGTTCAGCTGGTCGATTTTATTCCCGTCAATATCGATGCACATGACAGGAAGCGTCGGATCTGAGAGATCCGACGCTGATAAGGTCTGCTGGCGGCTGATAAAAAACAGATTGGAAAACAGCGCCACTCCGCCGCAGAATATAGCAAACAATGCGATATACTTAATTATTCTCTTTTTCACTGTAGTTATGAGCGTCCTCCAGCATCATGTCTTTGATCTTCATCAGGCGGACCTGTGTGCTTCGCTCATTTTCATCCAGCTTCATCGTGATGTACCGGATTCCCTCCTGGGTCTCCGGAATGATCACATGCTCCAGCGCGTTGACGCGGCGCCTGGTCTTCTCGATCTCGGACGCCATCAGCTGACAGGATTTTTCAACCTCTGCGAGCTTCAGCATATCCGGCAGAATATCTGACAGAGACTGAACAGCGCCGTCCAGATCACCGGACGTAAAAGCAAAACCATAGGAATATATATCATTTTTGTCCGCTGTTCTAGTATCGTAGTCAAAAACCGGGATGTCAACACTCATTACATTCTTTTTATCCTGTTTCAGATAAACTTCCTGCTTGGGTGCCATCAGAGCCGCGCGAAGTGTCTCCTCTGACATGCCTGCTTTCGCGAGAACGAAATTTCTGTTTGCGTCCTTTATGCCCTTCTCGACCTTCACGCGGAGCTCCATATCCTCCCGGACAAGATCGAGGAACTCACGCATGAGCTCATCCCGCTTGTCCTTCAGAAGACGGTGCCCCTTCACGGCCGTCACAAGCTTCTTCTTGAGACGGGTGAGCTCCATCCGGGTAGGGCTGACAGTTATACTTGCCAAGATTACTCTCCTTTAGGGTTCTGACAATCTCGTCGGACTTATCACTGGCCCGGCAACTCTCGTCGAGCTTATCACTTGCGCAGAACGAAGTTCTGAGCTCCTTGCGCAGAATGCGCAAGATGCTCCGACTGTCGTCGGATGCGTTCACAGGCGCTCCCAAAAAGATATGCAAGCATATCTTTTATCTGCGCCTGTGAACACGCCCGACTCGTAGTTAACGCTTATAGTATTCGTCAAGCATCGCGTCCGGAATTCTCTTCAGCTCGGATCTCGGAAGGATTCTCAGAAGGTCCCAGCCAAGATCGAGCGTCTCCTCGATGCTGCGGTCTGTCTTATACCCCTGATTCACATACCGCTTCTCGAATTCATCCGCGAATTTCGCGTACAGAAGATCGATATCCGTCAGAGCGGCCTCGCCGAGAATTGTCATGAGCTCCTTCGCGTCCTTGCCGCGCGCATACGCCGCAAAGAGCTGGTTCATAGTCGCCGCATGATCTGCTCTTGTCTTTCCCTCGCCGATACCCTTATCCTTCAGACGGGACAGGGACGGCAGAACATCGATCGGCGGCTTGATGCCCTTCCGATAGAGCTCTCTTGACAGAATGACCTGGCCCTCTGTGATATATCCGGTAAGGTCGGGGATCGGGTGCGTCTTATCGTCCTCTGGCATGGTCAGGATCGGGATCAGTGTGATCGAGCCCTTCTTTCCTCTCTGGCGGCCGGCGCGTTCGTACAGCTGAGCGAGGTCCGTGTACATATAGCCCGGATATCCGCGGCGTCCCGGGACCTCCTTGCGGGCCGCGGAGACCTCGCGGAGCGCATCCGCGTAGTTTGTGATATCCGTCATAATGACGAGCACGTGCATATCCTTTTCAAATGCAAGGTACTCTGCCGCTGTCAGTGCCATACGCGGCGTCGAAATACGCTCGACAGCCGGGTCGTTGGCGAGGTTGATGAACAGCACCGTTCTGTCGATCGCGCCTGTCTCCCGGAAGGATTCCTGGAAGAAATTCGCCTCCTCGAAGGTGATGCCCATCGCCGCGAAGACGACGGCGAACGGCTCATCGGTTCCGCGGACCTTCGCCTGACGCGCGATCTGTGCAGCCAGCTGGTTGTGCGGAAGACCGGAGGCCGAGAAAATCGGCAGCTTCTGGCCGCGGACCAGCGTGTTCAGTCCGTCGATCGCGGAAACACCTGTCTGAATGAACTCCGACGGATATGCTCTCGCCGCCGGGTTCATCGGCAGACCGTTGATGTCCATGCGCTTGTCCGGAAGGATCTCCGGGCCGCCGTCAATCGTACGGCCCATGCCGTCGAAGACGCGCCCGAGCATGTCCTCCGACACGCCAAGCTCCATTGCCCGTCCCAGGAATCTGACCTTTGAGTTGGAGAGGTTGATACCTGTCGCGGACTCAAAGAGCTGGACGAGAGCCTTGTCGCCGTCCACCTCGAGGACCTTGCATTTTCTTGTCTCGCCGGAGGCCAGCTCAATCTCGCCGAGCTCGTTGTACTTGACGTTCTCGACGCCCTTCACGAGCATCAGAGGTCCCGCGACTTCCTGAATTGTACGATATTCCTTAGCCATGGATCACAGGTCCTCCTTTCCGATTGTGTTGGCCATCTGCGTCGCCAGATCCTCCGTGATCTTCTGATAGCGCTCGCCGATCTGTTCCTCATGCGTATACTTGTAGCGTCCGATTTCCTCGCGGACAGGCAGCTTGACGACGTCGTTGATGCTTGCGCCCTGCGCGAGTGCCTTCGTGCCCTGCTCATAAAATGCGTACACCAGCCGCATCATGTAGAACTGCTTCTTCAGGGACGTGTAGGTATCGATCTCATCGAAGGAATTCTGATGCAGGAAGTCCTCACGGATCGACCGCGCGGTTTCCATTTTCAGACGGTCCTGCGGAGAGAGCGCGTCCATACCGACCATCTTGACGATCTCGTTCAGGTTCGCCTCATCCTGCAGAAGGCTCATCAGATGCTGACGGGTCTCCATCCATGCCGGATCGACATGCTTGTTGAACCACGGCTCCATATCATCGAGATACAGGCTGTAGGATGTCAGCCAGTTGATCGCCGGGAAATGGCGCTGGTAGGCAAGGTTCGCATCAAGTCCCCAGAAGACCTTGACGATGCGGAGCGTCGCCTGTGAGACCGGCTCGGAAATATCACCGCCTGGCGGGGATACGGCTCCGATCGCCGAAAGAGAGCCCTCTCTTCCTTCCTTACCGAGTGAAATGACGCGGCCGGCCCGCTCGTAGAACTGTGCGAGGCGGGAGCCGAGATAAGCCGGATAGCCTTCCTCACCGGGCATCTCCTCGAGACGGCCGGACATCTCACGCAGAGCCTCCGCCCAACGCGATGTGGAGTCTGCCATCAGGGCCACCGAATACCCCATGTCGCGGAAATATTCCGCCATCGTGATGCCTGTATAAATCGACGCCTCGCGGGCCGCAACCGGCATATCTGATGTATTCGCGATCAGCACCGTTCTCTGCATCAGCGATTCTCCGGTGCGCGGGTCCTTGAGCTCCGGGAACTCATTCAGAACATCGGTCATCTCGTTGCCGCGCTCGCCGCAGCCGATGTAAATGACGATATCTGCCTCTGACCACTTCGCGAGCTGATGCTGTGTGACCGTCTTTCCTGAACCGAACGGCCCCGGGATGGCCGCCGTACCGCCCTTGGCGATCGGGAAGAATGCGTCAATAACTCGCTGGCCCGTGACAAGCGGCATGTCCGGCGGAAGCTTCTTCGCGTACGGGCGGCCCTTTCGAACCGGCCATTTCTGCATCATCGTCAGATTCTTCAGTCCGTTCTTTGTCTGAACCGTTGCGATCGTCTCATCGATCGTGAAGCTCCCCGACTGAATGCTGACGATCGTTCCCTCCGTGCCGAACGGAACCATGATCTTCTGCGTGACGACCGGTGTCTCCTCGACCGTTCCGAGGATATCACCGGCAACAACCTGATCGCCGGCCTTCGCGGTCGCGTTGAACTGCCATTTCTTCTCATGATCAAGAGCCGGCACCTCGACGCCGCGGGACAGCAGGTTGCTGTGCGTCTTCTCCATGATTTTGTTCAGCGGACGCTGAATTCCATCGTAGATCGAGCCGATCAGTCCGGGCCCGAGCTCAACTGAGAGCGGCTCGTTCATAGATTCGACCGGCTCGCCCGGTCCGAGACCCTGTGTCTCTTCATATACCTGAATAGAGGCCCGGTCGCCGTGCATTTCGATGATCTCACCGATCAGACGCTCGCGGGAGACACGCACGACGTCAAACATGTTCGCGTCGCGCATACCTCCTGCGACAACCAGCGGGCCCGCAACTTTAATGATTGTTCCAGTGCTCATGTCTATCAATGCCTTTCTTTTGCGCAAGGCCGGTGCAGGTGCCCCTCACAGGCATCCCGTACCGCTCTTATATACTCCGTTTTTCGCGTTTGCTCAGTCGCTGCTGAACAGGATGTCGGAACCGACCGCCTGTTCAACCGATTTCTTTACCTGACTCACTCCGGCTCCCGTGTTGCCGCTGACCCCCGGAATCAGGATAATTGCCGGCAGGAGCTGGTCTGCGTACCGGTCAATCTCCTTCTTCAGCTTTGCCGCAAGCGCCTCCGTGATGTAGATCACGCCGTAGTCACTTGCCGCAATGGTCCTAAGCTCCTTCGCGGCCTCCTCCATATCTCCGTCCATATCGACCGGAAATGTCGTGAGGCCGAGCGCCGCAAAGCCGTAAATGCTGTCGTAATCACCCATGACCGCAATTTTATACATACATTTCCCTTACCCTTTCCCGGGTCGCTTCCTCCGAAAAGCCATTGGCCTTCGCTGTGAGGATGATCCGAACCGTCTTGATTTCGTTCTGACGGGCCAGGTAATAGGCAATGATCGGTCCCATAGATGCCGGATTGGTCTTCTGGGGGCGGATCGTCTCAATGAGACGGTTGTCGCACCAGCGCTCAAACGCGGACGGCGACTCCTTCAGTGCCTCGGCAGCCTCCCGGAAGCCATGTCCCTCAAGATAAGTGAGAAGAGACTCCTGATTCTCCGAGGCTGCTATGGCCAGCCGCCTGACATCGAGCTGCTCACACGGCGCCAGCGCCTCCTTCAGAAAAGCGAGGTTCTTCCCGGTTTTCTGGGCGCGCGCCGCGATCTTGATGTCCGTGACTGCCACCGTTGACTCCTCGTAGTCGCGGAGAACACGATGCTTCGACTTTCTTCCCGCCTGTTCCATTGCCTCCAGGCAGGCACGGTCAACGATGATATCGCACTTCTGACCGTCGCGCGTCTTCAGCATCGTCTCATAGGCTCTCTCAGCCGCCTCGCGCATATGCTCCGGAAGAGCCTTCCAGTTTTTCTCCTCAAGGATCTTCAGAATCTGTTCGCGTCCAAAGCGTTCATCCGGATAAAAGGCTTTTTTATTTTCCTCTGAGGTGCAGATCTCCTTGATCCCCGCCTTCAGATTGTGGTACAGCTGCGGATAGGACAGAAGGTCAAATACGCTCTGATCAATCCGAAGCTCTTGAACGAGCTTCCGGGTCTTCTCCTCCTCTGCCGCGAGCATGGCGTCCGCAGTCATGGCTGCGCCCGCATCTCCCCAGCCCCTGTCCGTCAAAAATGCCATGACGGTCTTTGCGTCCGGCATTCCGGCCATCTGGCTGACATCAGCGTCGGAGAGGAGATATTTTTCCTTCACACGGATCCTTGCAACTGCATAAATATAGCTGTTATCACCCATCCGTGAACTCCTTTTTTACCAAAGTACCTCGCGCACCCTGTCGCGGAGCTCGTCGATTTTATCGTCGAACAGCGCCTCCAGCGTGCAGTTCTCTTCAATTCCGCCGTAGCGCAGGATGAAGCCGTTCTCGATTCCGGCCGGGGTCTCTGATACCGTAAGACTCCCTCCCCGTCCGGCCGCCGCCTTCTCCACAGCCGCAGTGAGGCCGTCCGGAAGCCGCCCGAGATCACGGGCGGAGAACAAAATCTCGCCCTTCTCCGGCTGCGCGTACCGCCCGACGAGCTTCTCGATCATCTCGAAATATGCCTCGTCGCTCTGGCTGCTCAGCGTCTGATATGCCTTCTCAATAACTGTCTCAATGATATCCTGTCTGGCAGAGAGGAGCGCCTGACGTCTGCGAAGCCCCACCTGGGACTCTACGCGCTTCGCGTAGTCCGAGGCAGCTTTCTCCGCCCTCTCGGCAGCCGCGGACATCTCGGCCACTCCGTCCGCATGTGCGGAAGAGACGGTCATATCCGCCTTCCGCTTCGCCTCAGACAGCGTGCCGTCCGCCTTCTCCCGGGCCTCCCGCAGGATCTCATTGACAATGTTTTCTGCTCCTGCCATTACTTTGCCTTCTCCTTAGATATTTGTGACCGCAAGGATAGAAACAAGAAGAGAGAGAATCGCGTATGTCTCGACCATTGCCGGGAACAGCATCGCCTTACCGAACTGATCAGGCTTCTTTGCGACAAGTCCGATACTGGCCACAGACGTCTTGCCCTGATGATATGCGGAGATAAGACCGACAATCGCGATTGGCAGGCACGCGAAGAAATACATCATGCCCGTGTGCGTGTCCGTGATCTGCGTGCCGCCGAGGATACCGATTCTCGACAGCGTAATAAATGTAACCAGCAGTCCGTAAATACCCTGTGTGCCGGGGAGCAGCTGGAGAAGAAGAACCTTCGCGAACTGATCCGGATCCTCAGAGACGACACCGGCCGCCGCCTGGCCCGCAATACCGACGCCCCAAGCCGAACCGATGCCTGCGAGAGCAGTTGAAAGTGCTGCTCCAAGGATTGCCCACACCATACCCATACTCATAGTACCTGTTCCTCCTTGATCTCAATATATTTGTCTTCTGTATGAAATGGTTTGAACGGTCTTCCGCCCGCGTCGTAAAACTTTCCGAAGAACTCGACGTACTGAAGACGGTTCGTATGTACATATGCACCGAGTGCATTGATACCAATGTTAAGCAGATGCCCGAAAATGAAAATCACCACGAAAAGGATCGCACCGACCACACCGCCGCCGAACATGCTCGCCATCAGATTGATGACATTGGCGATGACGCCTGTCGCAAGACCGAGAGCAAGCAGTCTCGAGTACGACAGCACATCGGACAGCCAGCTCGTCACGCCGTACAGATCGTACGCGCCGAGAGCGATGCGGAGCGCCCAGTTCTTTCTTCCTCTTCCGCTCATGAGAAGAATGATGACCATGCCGATAATCGTGACCCACTTCGAAAGCTGTCCCACGAATGCCGGAAAATGAAAGCTCATCCCGGAGATTGACGCGAACAGGTCCGACGGAAGAAGCAGGAAAATCAGTCCCGTGAGGAACATGTACCATGAGACGATGTCGCAGATAAAGCCCTTCACATCGTGGCTCTTCAGCATCTCATAGCCCTTGATGCCAAGTCCCGTGTAGAGATGAATCACACCGAACAGCATGCACCAGACAAGGAGACGCATCGGATTGCTCAGAGGCTCGAACCACAGAGGCTTCAGAATCGTGTCTCCTGTGCATCCGAAGAAGGTCTTCGCGACCGTATCAATCGCATCTCCGAAGAAGCCGCCGTACATAAATCCCCAGAACGTGGTCGAGAGACCGCACCAGAAGAACAGCTTCAGCATTCTCTTCAGGCCGGAATCCATATTTGTGTATTTCTTCAAAAGAATCGCGCACGTTATAAACATCAGGATTCCATATCCCGCGTCGGAAAGCATCATTCCGAAGAAAATCACGTAGAAGATCGACATGATACATGTCGGGTCCACGCGTCCGTGCTGCGGCAGTCCGTACGACTCAAGAATCGCCTCAGCCGGCTCCGAAAATCGATTGTTGTGCAGGACCGTCGGCTCCATCTCATCGTCCGCCTTCTTTTCCGTCTCAACGAGCGCGCCGTAGCGTTCCGTCAGGAGCTTCGCCACGCGGTCCGCCTTGTCCTTTGTGACCCAGCCCTCGAGGAAGAAGCATTTCTCAGACTGTGGGATTGTGCCGAGCAGCTTGTATTTCTCCGCTCTGGTCCTGTAATAATCCGCCGCAATCCGGAACTCCTCCCTCTCTTTTCCGAAGGAGGCAATTTCCGACTCGAGCTCCGAAATCTTTTTCTTCTGCGCTTCGATGTCCGTCTCCGCAGTCGCCGTCAGCTCCCGCGGAATACCGTCTGCGAGCTGTGCGGGTCTTGCGAATCCGATCGTCCTCAGATTCTCCTCCACGCGGGCCTCGTCCCGTTTCAGGCACAGAACGGAAATGCAGGTCATCTCATTTGACGAGGAAATGACCTCTGCCGAGACGCAGACCGGCTCTTCAAGTCCCGCAGACGCCTGCGCATAGAGCGCGTCATCCGTGATCGGGTCCGGAAGCGTCCCGATCAGAGCGGCCGTCGTCTTCGTTCCCGTAAATCCCAGCGGGACCCCAAGCTTAAGCCACGGCGAAAGCGCCGCGATCATGGTCTCATCCTTTGTGATGTTTCCCCGGCACTCCGTCATCTCCTTGTCCGCGTGCAGAACCTGTGTCATATCGTCGAGATATTTCTGACGATCATCAACAACCTGGCTCAGCTTTGCGCGCGCAACCGGATCTCTTCCGTTCAGCGCCGCGATCCCCTTCCGGTTTTCCGGCGCATACACCGCGAGAAGCTTCAGTGCTCTGTCAAATGATTCCGCGCTCTTTACGAACGTATTCCTCATTGACGCCGTATCCATCTTCTTGAGATCCGGATCGTCGATATGAACCGTATCGACCTCCATGACTCCAAGATTCTGCAGCGTCTCAAGAACCTTCTTCCGATGCTTCTTGTTTGCACAGATACTGAGCTTCTGCATTTCAACAATTGCCATGCAAAATCTCACCTCCTGTCAGCTGATCATGCGGCCTGTATGCTCCGCAGCGTTACAAGCTTTGTCGCGCTGCTTCGCCGAATCCGCCAATGACTGTCTGTCCTTTTTCAGGCCAGAACGGCATCAATAACGGCCTGCACGGCCTCCCGTTCCTTCAGTGAAGCCTGCTTTTTCAGGTCCTCCGCCGCCTTCCGGTCGTCCGCGTCAGCCTTTTCAAGAACCTTGGCGCCGTCAGCCTTTGCCTGTTCCATGCGTTCCTCATAGGCAATGCGTGATGCCTTCTTCGATTCCTCGCGGATTCCCTCCGCATCGCTGTCGGCCTTCTTCAGCAGTTCATTGGCCTTCACCTCGGCATCGGCCGCTATCTGGCTGGCCTGCTTCTCGGCCTCCTTGACAGCCTTGATGGTATCTTCTATCATCTGTCCTACCGCCTTCCTTAGCTCATTACGTCAGTAACAATATGTTTAATATTACCACAATTACCCGCAATATACTATGCACTTTTTCAGTACATGTGCTGACCTGCGCATCCGCATATAATGATTATGTACATTTTCTCAGGTCTGTATCCATTATTTCTTACTTTATTTTTGCTGCATAAGTCCCGGCCGCAGTGCACAAGACCCGGCACGCCTGCGCATCAGCGGATGTGTTCATCAGCGGCATCAGCCGCGCTCAAATGGCTCGATCGCGAAGGTTTTCTTCTCTCCTGTCTCCGGATGGACAAATGAGAGGCGGCACGCGCTCAGATACAGCTTCGACTTGTTCATGCCGTGCCCGTATTTCTGATCCCCGCGGATCGGCATGCCCGCGTGCGCAAGCTGGGCCCGAATCTGGTGCGGCCGTCCCGTCTGAAGCTCAATCTCCACCTCATCAGCGCTGATCTTACGGTATGTGAGGACGGCCTTTTTTGCGCCGCGGACAGCTGAGCCGCTTCCACCTGCAGGCTTCTTGCTGCGGCGCGCATAATCTGCAGTTCCCGCAGTGTCACACGCGGGAGTTTCATTCTTATCCACGATCCGCGTGACATTCTTTCCCGTGTCGTGGATCAGCCTCTCATCCACGACCCGTGTGACGTTCTTTCTCGCGCCGCGGACCAGCCTCTCGTCCACGACTCGCGTGACATTCTTTCTCGCGTCGTGAATCAGCCAATCTGTCAGCGTCCCCTCTTCTGCCGGAATGGTCCCGTCAACCCTTGCGCGGTAAACCTTGTGCATCCGGCCATCCGTCAGCTGTCTGCTGAGTGATGCAGCGGCCTTCTTTGTCTTCGCAAAAACAAGCAAGCCCTCGACTGGCTGGTCCAGACGGTGCAGAACGTACAAAGAGCACGTTCCGCCGAGGTACCGGCGAAGCGCGCTCTCAAGGTCATCGGTTGTCACCCGCCGGGTCTGGACCGCCAGTCCCGCAGGCTTGTTCACAACGAGAATGCTCTCGTCCTCATATACAATATCTTTTTTCGGATCAAAACCAGCCATATGTCCTCTCCCACTCTCTATCCTCTTCATGCAGGGCAGCTGTCTGTCATGCACCCTCTACATATTAACGCGATCGATCCGGAACCACAAATACACTTTCATATCGTTGTTTACCAGAATTAGACAAAAAAAAGAAGACGGCCGTCGCACTTAACATTCTTATCTGCTAAATACGGCGGCCGCCTAATTCTCTTCGTTATTCAATTAAGAATTCCTTTCTCATTGAACAATGTTGCCTTGTAAGATTCTCGTCACGTACTCGAAATCTCGTTTCTTTGCTTCTTGTGGATATCAGATTTCTCAGGCTGTTCTGCCTTCTTTCACTATTCGCTTTCGCGACTGTACTCGAAGTTTCCCGATTCCTCTGACCTTTTGCATCTCCTTATGAAGGAGTCTAACTACGGGATCCGCTGCATTGATTCTGAATCTATATCTGAAGGTTTATTTTTATTCCCGGCTCATCTCTTAGATTTTAGAAATTTAATATCACTTTTTCGATGTCGCTTGTATTCATCATTTCCTGACTTCAACCGTTTCCTGATTCCTCATCCGCCAGACACTGCATCTGATTCCTCTTCTTTACGGCTCTCAGCATGAACTTCGATTCTTTTCTTCGGATTCTTTCTTCAGATTGATCATTCTTTGGATATTGTTCCTCGAATCTTTCATCCAATTCCGCAACCACACTCGTCAATACTACCGGTACTGACTTTCCATTGTTCACGGGACCGATAAAATCGATCTTCTGAAATAACACCCTCCGATTTTCTCATCCTCGAATCTTCCTCGGATTTTCTCTTCGGATTCCATCCTCAGGATTTCTCTTCCTCCGATCACTCATCGGAATTTCTGTCCCAGGACCTCTTCAGATTCCAATTCTTCAAAGCTTTTTCGGAATTCTCTTCATCGGATTTCTCCTTCTGATATTTCCTCTTCGGCTCTTCCTCAAATCTTCCTCTCAAGATAACTGTCAGGTTGATTACTTGAACGTCGATCATCGATATTCCGAAAAATGAACTGATATCTTTCAGCTTCTGAACACCGTCGGCCTGTAACCTCGATCTCCTGGATCATCTGGACTCATGGCTTTCTGTCAGATAGCTGAGACAATTCGTTTTTCTTCAGCAGGTACCACAATATGACTAACCGGCTCGATATTTACCTTTTCGGTTATGAATTATAATCTCACTGATTATTTCTGGTATACACTATACCGTTCAGAGAAAAGGCTTTCACTGTCGGGAACTGCCGATTCTGCCTTTATCATATTGGGGAGCTTTGTAGATCGGATCTTCTAACGTATCCACTGGACTTCGCCCTCCTTTCTCTGCTGGTTCCTGATGGAAGCTTTTCCTTCTGATTCTCCCTTCTCGTCTTATAACTAGTCCTGGGAGCTTTTCGGATTAACCACATCCGAAATCTTTTCTTGAAGCTTCTCTTTCAGGTGATGTTTCGGAAATGAGGAATTTGTTCTTCATTTCCTTTGTTACTTGTACTATACCCCCGCTTAACACAATTGTCAAGTCATTTTTACAAGAATTTTTCGTTTTCCTTTCTACAATCTTGATTTGTTTATATTGTCTGATATTTTTTCAACAATTCGATCGACTCGGACAATTTTGTTCGTGTAAAAATACATAGCACACTCATAAAAAAGCCTCTGCCAGGCAGTCTGAGCTGCATGACAGAGGCTTTCTAATTTGGTAATTATTCAGCACCTGATTTGTAACAATTACCGCCTGTCCTTCCACATGGCCGCGTGCTCACCGGCCAGCTCCGTGCAGAGCCTGCGCGGCGTCCACACCGCATTTGTCGGCGTGAGCATTGCCTTGAGGTCGTTCTGCGTAATTCCGCAGCTGCCGATCATCGGAAGGAGAAAATCAAGATCGGCGTCCTCGATCCCGCCGAGGACCAGCATCCGGCAGGGAAGTGAGCCGCGGACAGGCGTCCCGCGGCCCTTTCTCCGGCCTCCCGCGCCGTGCATACTTTCTGCATGGTTTGATGAAGCCTGATTATCAGGAGTCTCATCCGTAAGCGAAAACAGCGGAGCGTCGTACCGGTCCGGCCCGACTGCCCGGATCCCGATATCGAGGATCTTCGCCTTCGAGGCAAGAGCGGAAGCCTGCTCCCGCCCCTTTTCATCATCAAAGCCGAACAGCAGAATGAACTTGTCCATTTATACCTGATGCTTTCTGTAGTAGTTGATCAGGCAGCCGTCCGTGATGATCTCGCGCTCATCATCCGTCAGATCACCGAGCGTCAGAGCGAATTTCTCAAGCTTCCCGTCTCTGACCGTGTATGCGGAAATTTCCGGCGCCTTCTCCTCGACAGCCTTCTTCACGCCCGGAATGAACAGCCAGTCGCCATTTGCGAACGGAAGTTCCTTGTCGTCGCCTGCGAACAGGAACGGCAGCATGCCCCAGTTAATGAGGTTCGAGCGATAGCGCTTCGTCGCGTATTCATTTGCGATATTCGCCCATCCGCCGAGGACCTTCTGGCAGGAGGCGGCCTGCTCGCGCGCAGAGCCGTCGCCCGGCTTCACAGCAAAGATCGTGGAGCCGATGCCCGTGTTCGAGAAATCCATATCTGCAAATGCACCGCGGACTGTCTCGGCGACAGCGCCGACCTCCGGAACTGCCTGGACCGGGTCCTTTCCTTCCTCGATTGCCTTCTCACCCTTCTGTACCTCCTTCGCGCGGCCGACATAAGCCGGGTCCTTTCTGGACAGGGCAAAGGATGCCAGTCTGAGCGGGTTCGAGCGGTAGGAGGATGTCTCACCGGACGGAATCAGCTCATCGGTTGTCGTGACCGGATCATGGATCTCAGAGACAACCTTGAGCAGAAGGTTCTCCGGAAGCTCCGCCATATTCGGCCAGTCCTTGATGTTCGGGCCGAGCTGAAGCTCTGTGTCCGGATCCGCGACGCCGTGGCTGTCGAAGACGCGGTTCGCATAGATCTGAGAATCGAAGAAATACTTCGGCTTCGTGTAATCGCCCGTGTACTCCTGAGCCGAGGTCAGAATGCCCTTGTTCGCTGCGGTCGCTGCGATTGAGCGCGCGTCCATCAGCGCGACGGAGGAAATCTGACCCTCCTGGACCTTCGAGCCCTCGCGGTTCGGGAAGTTGCGCGTCGAGTGACGGATCGAGAACGCATTGTTTGCCGGTGTGTCGCCGGCGCCGAAGCACGGTCCGCAGAAGGCCGTCTTGATGACTGCGCCTGTCTCGATCAGGTCAGAGAAGACGCCGTTCTTCACGAGCTCCTTGAAGATCGGCATGGATGCCGGGTAGACATTCAGTGTGAACGCGCCGGAGCCGATGCTCTTTCCGCGCAGGATGTCCGCGGCGTCGCAGATGTTCTCGAAGCCACCGCCCGCGCAGCCTGCAATGATGCCCTGGTCGACCTGGATCTTTCCGTTATGAATCTTGGAGACGAGGTCCACCTTGACCTTATCGCCAAATGAAACCTTCGCGCGCTCTTCCGTCGCCTTCAGGAAATCGTACGGATCTGCATTTACCTCATCGATTGTAAATGCCATGCTCGGATGATACGGCAGAGCGATCATCGGCTTGATCGTGCCGAGGTCGATCTCGATGCAACCGTCGTAGTACGCGACGTCAGCCGGCTCCAGCTCCTTGTAGTCCTCCGGACGGCCGTGGATCGCGAGGTACTCCTCCGTCTTTGCATCCGTCGTCCAGATTGAGGAGAGGCAGGTCGTCTCCGTCGTCATGACATCGACGCCGATCCGGTAATCCATGGACAGGTTCTTCACGCCCGGTCCGACGAACTCCATGACCTTGTTCTTGACATAGCCGTTCTTGAAGACCGCGCCGATGATCGCGAGCGCGATATCCTGCGGACCGACGCCCGGCTGCACATCGCCTGTCAGATAGACAGCGACAACGCCCGGCATCTTGATGTCATAGGTACGGTTCAGCAGCTGCTTGACGAGCTCCGGTCCGCCCTCGCCCATAGCCATGGTTCCCAGCGCACCGTATCTGGTGTGGGAATCGGAGCCGAGGATCATCTTTCCGCCGCCGGCGAGCATCTCACGCGCATACTGATGGATCACGGCCTGCATCGGCGGGACATAGACGCCGCCGTACTTCTTTGCGGCCGTCAGGCCGAACATGTGATCATCCTCATTGATTGTTCCGCCGACTGCGCACAGCGAATTGTGACAGTTCGTCAGGATATATGGCAGCGGGAACTTCTCAAGTCCCGACGCTCTCGCCGTCTGAATAATGCCGACATAGGTGATATCATGGGAAGTCAGCGCATCGAATTTAATCTTAAGGTCCGTCATAGAATCCGACGTGTTGTGGGCCTTCAGGATTCCATAGGCCATCGTGCCCTTCTTCGCCTCAGCCGCGCCGATCGGATTCTCTTCCGCAAGCTCCGTGCCGTGCAGAAGATAAACGCCTCCGTCGTGAAGTTTCATAAATTATCCTCCTCGTTTTTTTTATATCGTCTCTGTCAAATGAATTCTCTTATGACCTGCTCTGCCTGTCCGGCAGACAGGTGTTCATGGCCCCCAGAACCTGTCCATCAGGTAGGGTCAGTTCTTTCTCTTGGCTTCCCGCTCTTTCATGCAGGCGTTCACCATCATCGCAAGCTTCAGCTCGACCGCGTCGTCAAAGACCCTGAGGTCAAGTCCCGTCGCCTGGCGGAGCTTTTCGAGCCTGTAGACCAGCGTATTGCGGTGAACGTACAGCTGTCTTGCTGTCTCGGAAATATTGAGATTATTTTCAAAAAATGCATTGATGATCGCGACTGTCTCATCATCGAAGTCATCCGGGCTGCCGTCCCCGAACACCTCACTGAGGAACAGCCGGCACGTCTCGTCCGGAAGGTCGTGAATCAGCCGGCCGATTCCGAGCTTCGAGTACTGAAGCACTGTTTCATTGCCATAGAAAATCCGGCCGATCTCAAGGGAGAGCCCCGCCTCCCGGCAGGCCCGCGGCATATCCGCGAGTGCCCGCGGCACCGGCTCAAATCCGACGCGCGCGGCGATCATCGCCTCCGTGTTCAGCATGTCGACAATCGTGTGCGCCTCCAGACCGGGCTTCATTTTCGACCGCGCCGTCTTCAGAAGCGCAAGCCGATGGCTGTCCAGTGTGACCAGAAGGTCCGACGACTGTGTGACAAACAGATGCTTCATGACCTTGGCCGCATCCTCAACGCCCGATTCGCATTCGATGACGTAGAGGATCCACCGTCCATCCTCCTGCAGATGAAAATGAGCTGCCCTCGTGTAGAGGTCCGCCTCCGGAATTTCACCGCGCAGCAGAGACCGGACAAAGCTGCCGCGGTCGTATTTTTCACGATAGGCGCCGACGAGCATCCGCAGCCTCTCGCCGGTCTCCTCATCTGTGTCCGAATCATCCGCCAGTCTGAGATCGAGCCCTGTCAGGCGCCTCAGCTCGGCGAGAGAGTTCGCAAGACTTGCATTTTCCGCCAATAGAAATACCTCGAATTTCAGACGGGACCGCTGCGTAAGGCGGCGGTCCCGTACATACATATCATGTCTGCCTGATCAGATTCCAAGCAGATCGCTGTAAACTGTGAGGGCACCCTCTGTATCACGGGCAAGGACTCTCTTCGCGAGCTTCTTGCCGAGCTGAACGCCTTCCTGGTCGAAGCTGTTCACGTTCCAGACGAAGCCCTGGAACATGACCTTGTTCTCAAAATGAGCGAGCAGAGCGCCGAGTGTGCGCGGATTGACCTGATCGCCGATGATGATGCTGGACGGACGGCCGCCCTCGAAGTTCTTGTTGAGGTTCTCGTCAGACTTGCCGCACGCGAATGCAACGATCTGAGCGGCGACATTTGCCTTCAGCTTCTGCTGGCTCGTTGTTCCCTCGATCACGACATCGTTCGCGAGCTGGCTGTTCTTGTAGCCGACGAACTGAAGCGGGACAATCGTCTTGCCCTGATGAAGCAGCTGATAGAAGGAATGCTGGCCGTTTGTGCCGGGCTCGCCGAAGATGATCGGTCCTGTCACATAGTCGACCGGCTGACCGAAACGGTTGACGGACTTGCCGTTTGACTCCATGTCGAGCTGCTGAAGATGTGCCGGGAAGCGGGACAGTGCCTGTGAGTACGGCAGAACAGCTGTCGCCGGCATGCCGAGAATATTGCGCTCATAGACGCCGATCAGCGCATCAAGCATATCTGCGTTCTTCAGCGGGTCCTTCTCCTTCGCCATTCTGTCCTCTGCAGCCGCGCCCTCGAGGAAGTCCGCGAATACATCCGGGCCGAATGCCAGTGAGAGAACCGCTCCGCCTACTGCTGAGGAGGAGGAGTAACGGCCGCCGATATAGTCATCCATGAAGAATGCGTCGAGATATGCGTCGCTGTGTGCGAGCGGAGATGTCTCGGATGTGACGGCGATCATGTGCTTTGCCGGATCGAGGCCCGCCTTCTTCAGCGCATCCATGACAAATGACTGGTTTGTCAGTGTCTCAAGTGTCGTTCCTGACTTAGAGACGAGAATGAACAGGGAATGCTCAACATCGACCGAAGCGAGGACAGCAGATGCATCGTCCGGATCAACATTGGAAATGAACTTCGCTTCCATCTTGAACTTGCCGTTCTTCTTCGCCCAGTTCTCAAGTGCGAGGTACATAGCTCTCGGGCCGAGGTCGGAACCGCCGATACCGATCTGAACTGCCGTCGTGAACTTCTCGCCCTTCTCATTTGCGATCTCGCCCGCATGGACCTTATTTGCGAAATCAGCGATTCTCTTCTGCTGCTCAACATAGAAGTCTCTCTTGTTCACGCCGTCCGCGATGACGTCCTTGCCGAGCTGGCCTCTGCAGAGCTGATGAAGAACAAGGCGCTTCTCGCCTGTGTTGATCACATCGCCGTTGTAAAGATCCTCATATTTTTCAGCGAGCTGTGCCTCATCGGCAAGCTTGACAAGGACCGCGAGGATGTCGTCATCGACTGCCTTTGCCGCGTAGTTGTATGTGAAGCCTTCAGCCATCGGAACGCTGTACTTTTTGACACGTTCAGCGCCGTTCTCGCCGGACATGACTTCCTTCAGATTGACAGGAGTCGTCTTTTTCAGCTCATCATATGCCGCAAGCTCATCAAAGTTTTTCCAGTTGATCATGATTTTCATTTTCCTCCCATGAAAATAGTTCCGGCGCGGAAAAATTTCCACGCAGAAATACAGCTTCTGGATCCGCGTGCAAAGCACGCTCTACTGCGATTATATCATTCTCTGAAAGAATCACCAATAGCAGAATTCTGTATAGCAGACAAAGGGTTGCCGTTCACACGCGCCAAGAATCATACGCGGCCGTGAATCTCAGAGCGGTATCTATCCGGCTGCATACAAAAAAGGGAGAGCCTCCACGCGGAAGCTCTCCCTCTTGTAAATATCTCTCAGACCGGCGATCAGTCTGTGATCGTCTTCTGTGTGTCCTTGTCGAAATAATGTGTCTTGTTCATATCGAGCGCGAATGTGACTGTGTCGCCAGCACGTGCCGGTGTTGTCGGCATGACGCGGGCTGTCATCTGAGCGCCTGCGAAATCGAAGTACAGGAATACTTCAGCGCCGAGAAGCTCGTAGACACGGATCGGAGCAGAGATCTTGCTGTCCTGATGAGCAGCGACATACTCCTCGTCATCATGGACATCCTCCGGACGAATGCCGAGGACGACCGTCTTGCCGTCATACGGAACAAGCTTCTTGGACTTGTCTGCCGGAACTGTCAGTGTGTGGTCGCCGACCTTGACTGTGACTGTCTGGCCCTTGACGGAAACTGCAGCGTCCATGAAGTTCATCTGCGGAGAGCCGATGAAGCCTGCGACGAACTGATTGATCGGGTGATCATACAGGTTCTGCGGTGTATCGATCTGCTGAACAACGCCGTCCTTCATGACAACGATTCTTGTTCCGAGGGTCATAGCCTCTGTCTGGTCATGTGTGACGTAGATGATTGTTGCGCCCAGTCTCTGATGAAGCTTGGAGATCTCAGTTCTCATCTGGACACGAAGCTTTGCATCGAGGTTGGACAGCGGCTCGTCCATGAGGAATACCTTCGGCTTACGGACAATTGCACGGCCCATCGCGACACGCTGTCTCTGACCACCGGAAAGAGCCTTCGGCTTACGATCAAGAAGCTTGTCAAGGTCGAGGATCTTTGCTGCCTCGCGGACCTTCTTGTCGATCTCGTCCTTCGGAACCTTACGAAGCTTGAGGCCGAATGCCATGTTATCATAAACTGTCATATGCGGATACAGAGCGTAGTTCTGGAAGACCATCGCGATATCACGGTCCTTCGGCTCAACATCGTTCATGACCTTGCCGTCGATCTTTAATGTACCGCCTGTGATGTCCTCAAGACCAGCGATCATACGAAGTGTTGTGGACTTTCCGCAGCCAGACGGGCCGACAAAAATGATGAATTCCTTATCTTTGACATCAAGGTTGAAATCCTTGACAGCTTTGAATCCGTTCGGGTATGTCTTATCAATATGCTCCAGTGAAAGGCTTGCCATTTTCTCTTCTCCTCCTGATACATCTCTCTGCCGGCCACCGTTTTCCGCCGGCTGTTATCTTATGGTTACAGTATATCGAAGGAGAGACTCAGGCGCCATGTTCGAGCCGCACAAAGATTTCCCTGTTTCATTAGCAAATTGACGAACACCATCCGGCAGGTCCTCGGGCAGATTGACGAACGCCGCCTGACAGGTCGTCTGACAGCTCCGCACAAATGACATTCTGGTTAATGGGCGCCTCCCCGCTGGCCTTTGCTTACGTATCACAGCCAGACAGAACCTGCTTCTTCTCAGATCCCGTACATCGTCTCAATAAGCTTTATGCCGGACGCTGTCTTGAAAATGCGGTCCCGCACATGCTTCACGGCGCTGACCGGCTCCTTGTCCTCAAACAGATTGACGAGGAAGTCCGCCTCGACGAGGATCTGATAGTCGGCCCCATCGATGTTCGTGTAGGTGTGGTGATGGCCGATCAGGTACTTCACGCGCCCGATCAGCTCCTCGTCATCTACGCCGGCTTTTCTCATCAGGTCCTCCGCAACTGCGGGGCCCTCCTGCTCCTGCAGCTTGCCGTTCTGATGGCCGTATTTTTTCTCCGCCGCACGGATGCCGACGTCGTGCAGAATCGCCGCAATCTCGATCAGCTGTACCGTCTCCGCCGAGAGCTTTTCATTTTCCGCGATGAGCTTCGCGAAGCTGTGTACCTTGACCGAGTGCTGGATCCGGAGCGGATCGGCCTCATTGTAAAGGATCATGGAGTTAAGTAGTGTATTGATCACGCTGTCATTGTTCATTATGCTGTATCCTTTCGCAGTCGATCGCGCATGCACTCCGGACTCAGAGTCCGCGTATCATTCGTCAAACGCTCTTGATCGTATCGTTGTCCTCCGACAGATTTGCAGAGTACAGCCGCGCCTGCCCACATTAGAAGCTCTTGATCGTATCGTTGTCCTCTGACACAGCCTCGCCGATGTGCCGAATCACGACGTCGTAGCTCACCTGATCGTTCACATGGACCGTGCAGGTGTCGCCGACCTTGTGGTGCATGATCGCTTTTCCGATCGGCGAATCAATGGAAATGAGTCCCTCCAGCGAATTTCCGCGGATGGTCGTCACGATCCGGTATGTCTCCGTCTCATCGTCATCCGGAAAATACACCTCGACCGTCTTGTCCATCGAGACCTCATCGGCTGCGCCCGTGTCCTCGACAATCTTCGCGGTGCGGATCATATTTTCGAGATAGTTGATCCGGCTGTCGTTCTGACGCTTCGCACGCTTTGCGGCATAGTACTCGAAGTTCTCGCTGCGGTCGCCCTGCGCCGCGGCGGTCTTGACCTCCTCGATCAGCTTCGGCCGCTCTACATTTTTCCTGTGGTAGATCTCGGCCTTCATCTTGTCAATGTCGCCCTGTGTCAGTCTGTCGTACATGTTTCTATCAACCTCTGTTTCCGTCACTCCTCGAGGATCTCGATCTCGAGGTAGTCAAAATCTATTTCTTCTATAAAGCTGTCCTGTCTGAATCTCGTCTTTGCGCGCCGCCCGAATTCCTTCACATTTGAGTCGAGCCACGCGGGCACCGCGAGGTCAAGCTGCATGCAGATTTCACTCAGCGCATGAAAAATGCAGTGCGTGCGGGTGTCGTCAAAGGTTTCCACGACGGCGTCCCGCAGGAGATGATTGTCCTTACAGATTTTTCCCCAGACCCGCATGACTTCAGAAATGTCTCACCATATATTCGACGAGCCTTGCGCAGTGCTCTGCCGCCTTGCCCTCAAACTCATCGTAGGACACCGTCACACTCTCGTCGGCCTTGTCGGAAATAGCGCGGACGATGACGAACGGGATCCCGTTGATCCAGGATGCCTGGGCAATCGCAGCTCCCTCCATCTCACAGCAGTCCGCGTGGAAGGTGTCGCGGATCCTGTTCTTCACCGCTCTGTCACAGATAAACTGATCGCCGCTCGCGACTCTTCCCTCGAAGACCTGAATGTCCGGGTCCGCCTCGCGAATTGCACGGACAGCCGACGCCCGCAGCATTTCATCAGCCGTAAAGGAGGCTGTGCCGAGCTGCGGCACCTCGCCCTTCGCGTAGCCGAAGACAGTCGCGTCGACATCATGGTAGAGGGCATCCGTCGAGACGACGATGTCGCCGATATTGATGTCGTTGTTCAGGGATCCGGCGACGCCCGTATTGATGATATGTGTCACATCGAAGAGATCTGCCAGGATCTGCACGCAGCATCCGGCGTTGACCTTGCCGACACCGCTCTGCACGATGACGACGTCCGTATTTCCGATCGTTCCCTCGCAGAATTCCATGCCGGCCCTTCTCTTCGTGCCGGCCAGCTTCATCTTGGATTTGAGCGCGGCGACCTCCGCGGACATCGCGCCGATAATGCCGATTTTCATTTTCTTATCTCCTGTCGGTTTTTCAATTGCGCAGCCGCAACGACTGCGCCTGTTTCGTTGGATTTATTCCGGATAAACGAGGTGCTTCTCGTCGATGTTGTAGAGCACATTGTTCAGATACCGGTTTGCAAGCCAATTGGCCATGCCGAGATTCTGATCCAGATAATTGCCGCAGTCGCGCGGAGCCGCTCCCGGAACCTCACCGCGGAAATCGCGGATGAACTCGAACATCTTCGTAACAAGCGGAACGACGTCCTTTGAGCTGTAGTCGCCCGCAAGCAACATGTAGAAGCCGGTCCGGCAGCCCATCGGTCCGAAATAGACCGTTTTGTCCGCGAACTCAGGATCGTTGCGGAGATAGGTGGCGCCGAGGTGCTCGATCGTATGAACCTCAGCCGTGTTCATGACCGGCTCCTTGTTCGGAGTTGTCATGCGGAGATCGAAGGTCGTGATGACCGCATCTCCGTATTTGTCCTTCCGGGATACATAGACGCCCGGCTCAAGCTTCAGGTGGTTGATTGTAAAGCTCGTAATTTTTTCCATAATATGTCTCCTTATCTGTACGGGCAGCCCGTACCCGTTCCGGTCCCGTGCGCACACGAATCTGTGCCGGAAATAACATTCCGGTCTCCAGTCGCAGCCGGACCCGTGCATATACATTTTCACGTCGATGTGCATTATAGCACAGAGCCGGACGTGTTCCAACGCCAACCGGGGATTGCCTTCCGGACGGGCTGTGTTATAATGCGACTTATTCGTGACAACATTCAGCATTCCCAGACTCGAAACGCTTTGCGTTTCCTCGTTGTGCTGAACAGCTATCAAATATGGAGGTAAGATATGCGATATAAAACAAAGGGCACCTGCTCTCAGCTCATTGAATTTGATCTCGACGGCAGCACCGTCCACAATGTGCGCTTCACAGGCGGCTGCAACGGAAACCTGAAGGGTATCGGCAAGCTGGTCGAGGGTATGGACGCGCACGAGGTCATCGACAAGCTCGAGGGCACGACCTGCGGCTTCAAGAACACCTCATGTCCTGATCAGCTCGCAAAGGCGCTGAAGGTAGCCCTGAACGAGTGAACTGTAAGCGGTCCGCCGGGGTATTTCCGGCGGGCCGCCTTTTGTTTATCAGCAGATCTGAGAACGTCCTGCACCCGCATTCGGCCTTGACATTCTCCCACGGTTCTTAATTATTTTGTAAAGAGCGGCTCAGCGTCCGCATGTTTCCTGATCTCTTCTTGAATTTTTGTCTCTGCCGCTGCTCCCGATGCCCTCCCATTTATTGAGAAGCGCCGTCAGCTGATCTGTATACTTGGCAAGGTCCTTATTAGTAAAGCCTCTCGCCTCATGCACAAATGCGAGAAGCCGCTCCGCCGTGTTCTCGAGCCGTCTGTACGGAGTCGACATACCGCCGCTCTCTGTCTCGCGGACCGGATTTCCATTGGCATCGCGCTTCACATACGGGACCGGCTTCGCCTCGAACTCGCATTTATCAGTCAGAAGATTCCAGACTGTTCCCGAATACGGCGCGACTGCGCTGTAGCCGAGCCGCTCATGGAGCAGACCCGCGTAAATATCGACAACCGAGTCCTCGCCGTGAACGACAAAGACGCGCCGCGGCGGCGTGCCCGTAAAGCCTGCCGCCCAATTGAGAAGGCCCTGCTGGTCCGCGTGCCCGGAAATTCCCGGAAGCGCGCAAATCTCCGCCGCGACATGAATTTCCTCGCCGAACAGCGTGACCTCTTTTACGCCTTCCAGCAGTCTTCTTCCCAGTGTTCCCTCACTCTGATAGCCGACGAACAGAATCGTCGATTCCTCTCTCCAGAGATTGTGCTTCAGATGGTGTTTGATCCGTCCCGCGTCGCACATACCGCTCGCTGAGATAATGACCTTCGGTTCCTCCACAAAATTGATGTTCTTCGACTCATCCGGCGTCGTCGCAAGCTTCAGTCCCGGAAATGAAATCGGGTTGATTCCCTGATTGATAAGTGACTCCGCCTCGTCATCAAAGCACTCCCGCGCATTTTCATTGAAGACGCTCGTGGCGCGGACAGCCAGTGGAGAATCCACATAGACATCAAACCCGTCATGGTTCTGAATCAGGTGCTGCTCCTTGATCTGCCGGATGAAGTAGAGCATTTCCTGCGTGCGTCCGACGGCAAATGAAGGGATCACGATATTGCCGCCGCGGTCAAAGGTCCGCTGGATCACCTCCGCGAGGTCCCGGACATAATCGGTCCTCGGCCCGTGACTCCTGTCACCGTACGTCGACTCCGTCACGAGATAATCCGCATCGGTGATGGTCTCCGGATCGCGGATGAGCGGCTGGTTCGTATTTCCGATATCGCCCGAAAAGACAATCTTCTTCGTCTTTCCCTCCTCCGTGAGCCACACCTCGATCGCCGCCGATCCGAGAAGATGGCCGACATCTGTGAAGCGGATCCGAATCCCGTCGCAGACATCAATCTCCATGTTATACGGGCACGGAACAAAGTACTTCATGATGCGTGTCGCGTCCTCGGACGTGTAAATCGGCACATACGGGGCCTCTCCCTTTCTCTTGCCCTTGCGGTTTCTCCACTCCGCCTCGAATTCCTGAATTCCCGCCGAATCGAGCAGCATAATCTCGCACAGGTCTGTTGTGGCGCGTGTCGCAAAAATTTTTCCGTGAAAGCCCTGCGCGCCGAGAAGAGGCAGAAGACCCGTGTGGTCAATGTGCGCGTGAGTCACAAAGACATAATCGATGTCCGCGGCCTTCGCGGGAAGCGGCACATTCTCCCACACATTCCGCCCCTGCTCCATTCCGTAATCGACCAGGATTTTCTTTCCCGCCGCCTCGAGGTAATGGCAGCTTCCGGTCACCTCGTGATCAGCTCCGACAAATGTAAGCCTCATATAAAGCGCCTCCTTCCATCTCTGCCCGATGCTGCCCGCTCACAAATCCGGCATTTGTTTTCAGGATCTGCAAGACCGGTTTGCCAAACCGCCGTGTTCGTACTATGATAGCTGAGACAGCTGACAGGGCAGCCAGGCCATACTGTTCGCCCTGCCGCAGACAGGTTTCGTACATATCTGGCAATTATTCAGCACCCGCAGCGAGGAGCGCAAAGCGTTCTGAAGCTGAGAGCGCAAATAGTTACCGCTACCTGAAGTATAGCATAAAACATGTATTTTCTCCCGGAAAATGGAGGCCCCCGGCGTGTTTTATACCTAAGTCCGCGGACCGGCAGGCGGCGCCGGAAGCGCGCTCGGACACAGACAATATGTACTTCAGCTCACATCAGGAAGGAGGGCGGCGAAAGAGGCTTCGCCGCGGATCAACATGAAGAAAATCGTTCTGACAGGCGGAGGCACCGCCGGCCACGTAACCCCGAATATCGCGCTCATCCCGAAGCTCAGAGAGCTCGGATATGATATCAGCTACATCGGTTCCTATGATGGAATCGAAAAGAAGCTGATCGCGGATTTCGATATCCCGTATTATGGAATTTCAACAGGAAAGTTCCGCCGCTATTTTGATCTCAAGAATTTCACGGACCCGTTCCGCGTCATCAAGGGAATCGGTGACGCGAAGAAGGCCCTGAAGAAAATAAACCCCGACATTGTCTTTTCGAAGGGCGGCTTCGTGTCCGTCCCGGTCGTCAGAGCCGCAAAGAGCCTTCACATCCCGGTCATCTGTCATGAATCCGATATGACCCCGGGCCTTGCGAACAAGCTCTGCATCCCGGCGGCGACAAAGGTCTGCTGCAACTTCCCGGAGACCGTGAGTGAAATCAGAGACGGCAAGGGCATCCTGACCGGCACGCCGATCCGCGCTGAGCTTCTTGCGGGAAGTCGCGAGAAGGGCCTTGCATTTGCCAAACTTTCCGGAAACAAACCGGTCATCATCGTCATCGGCGGATCGCTCGGCGCCGTCGCCGTCAACAACGCTGTCCGCGCCGCTCTGCCGGAGCTCCTTAAGACCTACGACGTCATTCATCTCTGCGGAAAAGGCAAGCTCGACGAGTCTCTGAAGGGCACAGAAGGGTACCGCCAGTACGAATATATCAAGGAAGAGCTTCCGGACCTGTTTGCGGCAGCCGATGTCGCGATCTCACGCGCCGGAGCAAATGCGATCTGTGAGCTGCTTGCCCTGAAGAAGCCGAACCTGCTCATCCCGCTCTCCGCGAAGGCGAGCCGCGGCGACCAGATCCTGAACGCACACTCCTTTGAAAAGCAGGGCTTCTCCATCGTCATCGAGGAAGAGGACCTCTCGACAGAAAAGCTTGTAGCCGCAGTCAATGAGCTTTATACAGACAAGGACAAATATATCACCGCCATGGAGGGCAGCAAGAACACGGATGCCATCGGCATCATCACGAACCTGATCGAGACATACCGCCGGAAGTAATTCCTCAGCAGAGCGTCCGTCAATCATCTGCTCTTCAGAAACATCTGGTGAAAGCGACGTCCGTCCGGAAAAGATTTTCCGAACGGACGTCTTTTTATTACTTCGCCGGATGCAGTGGGAAATTCTTCCCGATGATATCGACGATTTCGTTCAGCTCCTCAACCGGCTTCACGAGAGCAAACCGGATGTAGCCCTCGCCCTTCGGTCCGAAGGCAGTTCCGGGCGTTCCCACGACGCCGCAGGTCTCAAGAAGCGTAGAAATGCAGGACTCGGACGTATATCCCTCGGGCACCTTGATCCATGTGAACATGGTGCCCTGGGAGTCCTTTGCGTCCCAGCCGATCCTTCTCAGGCCGCCGCAGATCGCATCGCGGCGCCGCTGATATTCATCACACTGAGCTCTCACCTCATCCATCGGGCCGGTCAGAGCGGCGATCGCAGCCTTCTGCGCCGGATAAGAAATACCGAAGTCATACTGGCTGCGGAGCAGCTTCAGCGCACCGACAATCGACGGATTTCCAATCAGGTAGGACAGACGGAGGCCGGTGAGATTAAAGGACTTCGAGAGCGAGAAGAACTCGACGCCGACCTCTTTTCCGCCCGGAAGCGAAAGCATCGAGAATGACTCTCTGCCGTCGAAAATGATATCCGAATAGGCCATGTCGTTGATAATAAAGAAATCATACTTGCGCGCGTACGCGATCAGCTTTTCGTACATGGATTTCGGCGCGGCCGCACCGACGGGGTTCGACGGATAGGACACGACCATATATCTTGTCTTGTACAGAATTTCCTCCGGAATGTCCTCAAGGACCGGAAGATAGTCATTTTTCTCAAGAAGATCGTAGTAGTAGACCTCCGCTCCTCCGAAATAGGAGCCGGCCTCATAGATCGGATATCCCGGGTCCGGAAGCAGCACATAGTCGCCAGGATTGCACATGGCCATTCCGAGATGGCCCATGCCCTCCTGCGTGCCGTGTACGCCCGTGATCTCATCCTTCTCAAGCTCAACACCAAAGCGTCTCTTGTAATATCCGATCAGCGCATCGAGCATGGCGTCCGAGTCTGTGAGCGCATATTTGTAGTCCTCAGGTCTCCCCACCGATTCTCGAACTGCGTCCATGATATGCTTCATCGGTTTGAAATCAGGAGTTCCGATGGAAAGGTTATATACTTTTCTTCCCTGCCTGATGAGTTCGTCCTTTTTCTCATCCATTGCGGCAAAGATTCCTGTCTGAAAATGGTCCAGCCTGTCGGCATGCTTATAAATTTTCATATCGTTCTCCGTTCCTTGTAGGTCTTCCGGCAGTTTGCCGGCTGCTGTGCCACATTATAGCACATCTGTGCTATAATAAACGGAGTTTATGATGATTCAGCACCCCTCGGAAAACCGAGAAAACGGATGCTTTTCCGGGCGTCACAGGGAGGAAAGCTTGAGAAACAGGAACGCCTTCGTCACATACGCGCTGATCGCCATCAATGTGGCTGTATTTTTCTTCGATGAAATCTTTTTCGGGAGCACGCTTGACACCGGTGTCCTGATCAGGGCCGGAGGCGCCTATGTCCCGTATATCTCATCCGGTCAGTACTGGAGACTGTTTACGGCGATGTTTATGCATTCCGGCATGCAGCATCTCCTGAACAACATGGTCATGCTGTTTGTCCTCGGCACCAGTCTCGAGTACCTGCTCGGCCATGTAAAATACGCGGTCCTGTACGTCCTGTGCGGGCTTGCCGCCAACATCGCCGCCTGGCGGTATTACGCAGCTGCAGACGCCAACGTCGTATCCGTCGGAGCGTCCGGCGCGATCTTCGCCGTCATGGGGGCTGTCATTTACATCGTCATCCGCAACAAGGGCCAGGCGGCCGGCCTCAGTATACGGCAGATGCTGGTTATGCTCGCCTTCTCCGTGTATTTCAGCTTCGTCGGCTCAAATATCGCGGCCACCGCGCACATCGCCGGCCTGATTTCCGGATTTATCGCCGCTGTCCTTCTCTACAGGAAGCCGCGTGGGAATCAGCCACATGACAGATACAGAAGCATCATCTAAGGCGGTATTTTCCGCCGCCACAGAACATCATAAGGGAGGTAATCTTATGTCAGACTGCATTTTCTGCAAACTCGCAAACGGAGACATTCCGACAACCAAGCTCTATGAGGATGACGAATTCACCGTCATTCTGGACGCAGGCCCGGCTTCCAAGGGGCACGCGCTGATTCTTCCGAAGAAGCATTACGCGAATATCTATGAAATTCCGGAGGACGTCTGCGCGAGAGCATTTGTTCTTGCCAAGAAGATGGCGACCCGCCTCACAAAGGCGATGAACTGCGACGGCTTCAACATTGTCCAGAACAACGGAGAGGCTGCCGGCCAGACCGTATTTCATTTCCATATTCACCTGATTCCGCGCTACGCCGGTACAGAGCCGATCGTTGCGAACTGGAAGCAGGGTGAGCTGACAGACGCGGACAAGGCGGACATCGTTGCAAAGTTCAATGCTGCCGCTGACTGATTCGAAGGCATCTCTTCAGCGTACGGCTGCCCCGCTCGCAAACCCTATGATCACCTTCAAGTCAGCAATTCGACGCCCGGTCAGGCAAGACCGGGCGTCTTTTGGGATGACCGAGCGGGAATTCTCAGCCATTCAATGACCGAGTCGTTCACCTCCTGCTCCCGCCGCTTCTTCTGAACACATATTCCAGATCCGCGAATTTTACGCCAGCGCCGTCCGTCAGCCGGATTTCCTCATTGCCCACGGCCATGTGCCCGTCGACACTCGTCCCGTTTTTTGAACCGAGATCGGACAGGTAGTACTCGCCGCCACTCATAAAGAGTCTCGCGTGGATTCTGCTGACCGTTCCAGATGGCAGAACCACATCAACAGCCCGCGCGTGCTTGCCGACCAGGACTTCCCTTCCCTCGAGGCGGATGACCGGAAGGTCCGTTCCGCTGTGCGCCGGGACAAGCTCGGCGCTCATGCCGCGCGGCGAAGCATCCGCTATGCCGCCGGCTCCGAGAAGCACGGTCTCGTCCGAGTCATCTCCGTATATCTGACCATTTCCGGCTCCCGCACTCTGCAGGACAGAATCCGGGCGGAATTCTTCGCTCTCATCTCCTCCGTATTCTGCCCCTGGCGCTGCATAACGAGCCTGTGACGGACTTTCCTGCATGTTCATATGGGGCTTCTCCCACAGATTCATATCTGAAGCTGTCTCTGCACGATCCGCTCCCTGACGGCCCCAATACTCCGCAGGTGGTGAAGCTTCCGGATTCTGTCCTCCGGCTTCGGTCTGATGTCCCCGATGCGCCGCAGGCGGTAAAGCTTCCGAATTCTGTCCTCCGGCTTCGGTCTGATGTCCCCGATGCGCCGCAGGCGGTAAAGCTTCCGAATTCTGTCCTCCGGCTCCGGGCTGGTATTCCCGATACGCCGCAGACGGCTTTTCATGGAGGTTCTCCTCGTTTCTCTGCATCTGGCGGCTCCGCTGTGCTGCAGGCGAGCTCATTTCGGGCACTTCCTGGACGGTCCTTCCGCTCCGCTGCCCGCGAAGGTCCGCGACGTACGCCGCGCCTGCCGCTTCCTTCTTCCGGCGTCTCCGAATAAGGGCAAAGCCCGCCGCAAGAACAGCTGCAGCAGCAGCCGCGGCTGCCAGGGCCGCCTCCGCAGGGCTTGCGTAGATCAGAATGCCGGCATGAAGGAAGAGATATACCGCGGCTGCCACGGCGGCCCCCGCAAGCGCGATTTGAACGGTCTTTGCCTCCGGGATCAGCTTTCTTTTTTCTTCCGCGAGCACAGCTCGGACAGTATCCTGCCGGACAGCTCCAGCCGGATCTGTTCCTCGATTTCCGCCATGACGCTCGTCAGCAGCTCCTGCTCGAGCTCCCATACCGCTTCCTGTTCCATGGGCACCTCTCATTTTCCTGACAGGACCACGTTTCCTGTCCCGCCTTCGTTCACTCTTTTCTCCTGTGAAATTCCCGCCATCCGTACCCAAGCCGTCATATAGGCTCCGGGACGAACCGGCAGCCTCGGTGCGTGCCGCATCCGCAAGCAGCTCCTCCGGATCCGCATGCTCCGGGCCCGATGGGCGATGATGCAGGCCGTCATTTGTGAGGAGTCCCGGCAGGTCGGAGAGCTCTGTGTTCACTTCCTTCAGCTCGTGCAGGATTCTGCTCGCAAATACGACGCACTCCTGGTCCTCGTGATCGACGCGGAGAAGCAGGTATTCCATCAGCTCACGGAGCGACTCGCGGATATCCCGACTTCTGCAGGGCACATACGGAATCCGGAGCTCCTCTGCGACACCGTCGATGTACAGATACTCCGGGTCCAGAAGCAGATGGTCCGCATCGAGCAGGTAATCATCGAGCGCACCGAGCGACGTCACGAGGCTCACGAGCATCTTCTTCAGGTCGTCTTTTCCGATCCGCTTCATTCTGCAGAAGATATCAAACGGCTGTACCGATGTGACGTCATATCTGTAGCAGGTCTCATTGTCGATGTGCTCCTCTGCCATCGGCAGCAGTCCCGGAATCCGGTTCGCCTCCAGAATACCCGTCTGCCATTCCGGAGCCGCCTCTCCCTCTTCGTCTGTTTTCAGAATCATGTAGCAGTGATTGAGATCACGTCTGTACTCAGCGTAGTTCATGTTTCAGCGTCCATGCCTTTCTTGCGATGCGTATGGCCGTGACCGGCCGGATTTTCTGATAGGTCGCCGTGGATTCCGACTGCCACAGCTCACTCCCGCTGTAGTGGAGCGTCGCCGCCTGCGCGCTCACGGTCCGGGCATTCTCATCATCCGCCCGCTTCCATGAGACTGCCCCCGACGCGAACAGGACATTCACCTCCTGACTGCGCCCGCTGACAGCCTGTTCCACACACGAGGACGCGAGCACCGTCCTGTTCATCACGTGAACAGTGAGATAAACAGACATGATGATCGCAAAGATCAGGACCGGCATGAGAAGGGCCGTCTCGATGGTAAATGAGGCCCGCGCCATAAGGCGCCTGCGCCTCTCTTTTTCTCTTTTTCTTTCTCTCACTGACATATCTGTCCTCCCTTATCCTCCCCCGGCCAGCATCGCCGCAAGATACCCCGCGAGCAGAAACAGCACATATGGGATCTCATTCTTTCCTTTCCTTGTGCGGATAAAAAGAATGCCCGCCGCGACTGCCGCAAAAAAGCTTCCGGCAAGCCAGGCCCCGAGCAGCTGCCCCGGCTCAAGGAACAGGCCCGCAACCGTTATGACGATTCCGTCCCCGATTCCGACCGCGCCCCGCGTGAGCCATGACAGGGCCATCATCAGAAGGCCGGGGAGCACGCCGAGCAGCACCTCCTGCGGCGCGCGGCGACTGTATATGGCAAGACTGGCCCCAACGAGCGCTGCAACTATAGAAAGTAAAACCGATATACGCCTCGTCCTGATATCTGTCAGCGCACAGATGCCGAGATAAATTCCCGCAATAACCGCTCTTGTCATCGTGTTTTCCCTTCCCTCGCGTCCATCTGGGCGCATCTTGTGCAGAGCGGGAGATTCCCGCATTCATCCGCGCTCACAATGCTGACATGGCGCGTGAGGCTCCCGTAATTTTCCGTCGGATAATAATAGTCTCCGCTCTCCGAGACATAGACGGGTCCCTCATAGCCCTTCGGGAAACCGCTGCATGGCTTGTATTTTCCGCCGTCCGCATTCCGTAGGCTTCCGACCTCATCCGTCGTTGTCTTTATAATCGTGAGATCGAGGTGCGAACAGTCCGCGTGCGTGTGGTATACGCTTTCATTTTCAGTCACATAGACCATAGAAGCGCCCGCGCCGCCCGTCCCCTCTGAAAATGCGTCCGCATCCGCTCCAACCCACGGATACACCCTCGCCCTTGTCGCAATCCGGACACCCTCCGCTCCCGGAACAGAAAACGGATACCGGTAATAATAATTCGAGCTGATATCAATCCAGAACCCGTCCGCCCGCTCCCCTGCAAGGGAAGCTGCGGCCGCCATTTTCCGGGCCTTATTGGACAGCTCGAGATTCCGCTCTCCCTGAATTCTCACCGCGTTCATCACGGAAATGAGAACCACGCAGGCCATCAGGTACAGCGGCAGCACGAGCGCGGCCTCCAGCGTGAGAGATGCCTGCGCCGCGGCCCTGATTCGCCGGTTTTCCTGAGACGGTTTCTGATTTTTATACTCCGCGGCACAGCCATTCACAGCATTTCCTCCCTTCCCCGGTCAGAGATCCCTACAGATCTCTGTAGCCGGCCGTTTTTTCCACCTCAAAGGTCACCAGAGACTCGGACCGCACCTTGTACCTGACGCTCAGGGAATCGAGGCAGCAGTCGACGCGGAACTGTTCATAGCCGTTTCCGCTCCCGCGTATCTCCGACTGAATCATAGCCAGGGCCCGCGGGGTCAGCTCTGTATTTTTCTTTGTCAGAAGAAAGATCCCGAGGTATTCATCGTAGCCGAGTCCCCCGGGGATATCCTTTGTCAGTCCTCCCGGATTGGAAATGAGCGTCTCGAGCGAGCCGAGACCGACCTGCCAGCTCGACGGCGTCTTCACCGCCGCGACCCGCTTTCCCTCGAGAAGCGCCCGCACATCGATCACGCTCTCCGCATACGCCCAGCCTGCGGCCAGGACCAGCCGGACAGCCGGATACAGCTCCGGGATTCCCATAAGGCCCGCGATCGTGAGCGAGGTTGTATCCAGCTCCCTGCATTTTGCGGGATCCGCATAAAGGAACGCGATATTGATGCCTTCCCTCACAAGAAGGAGCCTCAGGACAACGGACTCGAGATTCTTTTTATCGGTCGCCTTCCCGCCGAGAATGTACTCGAGCTGATAGGCGAGGGCCGACTGTCCCGACGGATCTCCGTATGAGCTGAAATGTTCCCGGAGATATTCGACATACAGGAGATAATCGGTTCCTCCCGACGCGCAGCCGCTCACATCGATCACGCCGATTCCGGACTCCCTCGGCGATGCCCCGGATAGATCGTCCGCAGACGCCGATTTATCCGAGATTCCATTCGGTGCGACAAATTCAAGCAGACTCTTGCTCCTGATCGTCTCAAAAAGGGGAAGCGGATCCTTAAAGTCCGCCGGCGGATCCGGCACCTCCGAGGGAGTGTCCGACTCCGCCGCCTCCCCGGGTTTCGCCTCCGCAGCCTTTGCCTTCAGATCCGCGTAGCTTGTCTTCTCCGCCTCCGCAAGCTCACCTGCCCCGGCAGCCTCCGTGCTCTTCGCCCCCGCGGCCTTCCTCTGCAGGGCCTCGATCACAGAGAGGGCCGCCGTGTCCTTCACGCACTGAATGGCCTGCGCCTCGAACGGCTTTCCCTGCTGGTCTGTGAGCAGCGTATAGCCCGAGAGAGCCGTCCCCTCATTTGCCAGAGAGAGGAGGTTCTTTCCGCCAAATACAGCCCTGCCTTTATTCGGCACAAGCAGATAATTCATGGAATCATCCAGCATATCCGTGACGCCGCCAAGGCCGAGCGCCTCCGCGGCTCCCGCGTTCACGCAGAAAATGCCGTATTTCTCCATCATCTGCCTGTCGTAGTGGGCGAGCACGGAAAAGACCGCCTGATCGGCCCCGTTCGCGGCTGCGGCGCGGCCCGCCTGGACCTTTGCCGCCTTGATGGCGCCCGTGATCAGGGACACCATGACTAGGAGCGTGAGCGTCATATAGATTGTGATGCCGGCTTTCGCCGTGCCAGTTCTCTTTTTCATACATAAATCCTGCTGTGTGTGAACGTCCGCAGCGCCTGCCATGCGCTGTCCTCTTCTGAGCGTCCTGACCTGATCTGCCACCATTTTCGGGCATGGTTTACCCATCAGGATTATTCTTTGCGCCGGACAGACGCCGCTTCGGTTCACGTTGTGGGGAGTGAGCAATCAGACACTATTGCTCTGGGATGATACCTTGCTGAGGATGTTCCTGAGAACAGTTGAGATCTGGGTCTTGAATACCAGGACGAGAGCGATCAGAACGAGAAGGATCAGGACGATCTCTACCGTTGCGACTCCGTCTTCCTCCAGCCAGAATTCGGACAGTTCACCCATCAGCGCACCTCCTTCCCCGCAGCTATGTTTAACGCCCGGAGGCGTACTGCGGCAAATGAAGTTGGATCTGATAATAGAAGGTTTTCTCAGGCGCCCGAGATGGCGCCGGAACATGAAGTGATTGGTTTCTGAAATGATTCCTGTGATTGTTCGTTGCGGTTGTTTGTTGTGATTGTAGTATAAGAAATGCGGTTGGATTTATGCAATATGGAAAATCATCCAAAATCTCTGTGGCTTTTTTGTCGCATGACGCAAAGAAACCGGCGCGGGCGGCCTCTGCCGCCCACGCCGGTTTCTGCGTTAAGGAAAGCTTTATCTCTTTCCGGAGCTTCATTTTTCTTGTGAGGTGTGACGCTTCTTAAGCTCCGCCGAAATTTCCTCCATGCGCGCCGCATCCAGGCGGAAGCATTTCCGGAAAATGATCATGCCGACGACAAGCAGGATGGCGGGCATAACCGTCATGCTCATGCGAAGACCGCCGAGCGTTCCCGCCGACTGGACGGCCGCGTTCCGATCGAGGTTAATCACGCGGATCACAATGCCCGCGATGAAGACGGCAAGTCCCGAGGCAAGCTTCACCGTGAAGGTCTGCATCGAGAAAATGACGGAATCCTCTCTCGTGCCATGCATCATTTCCCCGTAGTCGACGGAGTCCGCGAGAAAGACCGTGAGGAGCACGTTCTGGATCCCGTAGCCGCCGTAGACGAGGATGCCCGGGACGCAGAGAATCCACCAGCGGCCGCCGTCGTACGCGCGGCCCGCGGACATCAGAAGGATCACGAGAAAGCCGGCGAGCTGCAGGATAAAGCCGGCCATGAACAGTCTGATCTTGTCCGCCTTCCTGCGGAGCAGCGGAACTGCTGCCATGAGAAGGACCTGCGCAAGGAAGCAGACGGCCGTAAACACGCTGTATGCGCCCGTATTTCCGACATCGAACTGGAAGAAATACAGGATCAGGTTGCCAACGATATTGAGCGCCGTGTAGACGAAAATGATGGACACGACGATCGTCACCGCCTGGTCGTTGTGGAACAGGGCCCGGAACATCTCTCCGAGGCCCTCGCTCTTCATGTCCTCCTCCTGCGCCGGCTCCGGCACAAAGGCGCAGAACACGACCTCGGAAATGACGAACACCGCCGCGATCAGAATCGCCCACCAGCGAAAGCCGATGCGGTAATTCATGAGCGATGCGCCGCCTCCGAGGACGGGCACGACGACCATCGTGAGGACGGTCGGGACTGCGTCACCGACACCCGCGGAGGCGCGCGCAAGCGACGTCAGCCCCTCGCGGTCCTTCCCCGGCTCCGTGATCGCCGGAATCATCGACCAGAACGGGATGTCCATCATCGTGTAGGTCACGCCCCAGAGGACATAGAAGACGCTGCACCAGACCTTCATTGCATTTGTCGAAGCGGAAGAAGGCGCCGAGAACAGCGCGTAAATGACGACCGCATTGAGGACCGTGCCCGTAAAAATCCACGGGCGGAACCGGCCCCAGCGTGTCTTCGTCTTCGCGACGATAATGCCCATGAACGGATCATTCAGCGCATCAAAAATGCGCGCGGCCATCATCATTCCGCCGATAAATACAGAGCTGATGCCGAGGACCACGTTGTAGTAGTACAGCATGTAGCCCGATATCAGCATATACACGACATCCTTGCCGAACGCTCCGAATCCGAACGCGGCTCTGCTCTTCCCGCTCAGTTTCATCTGTCATGTCCTCCAGTCCCGTCACGCCGCACAATACGCTGCCCACTGCCAGAACATCGGACACCCGGTACGAGCCGCGCATTTTCTGTGCGTATTGACGAATTTCACGTTCTTAATATAACTATCATACAGCAAAATGCACCCGGTTCTCAACCATTCCATCAAAGTTTCCCCGGCACAAGCCGGCGTATATTTTCGTTCATATACCGTCCGGAATCGAAGCTGTCTTCACTTTTTTCTTCATCCCTTTGCACTTTCCCTCTGCGAGTGATACAGTTTTTGTAATTATACAGCACCCCTTGGAAAACTGATGAAACATGGAGGGAACGATTATGACATACGATGAATTACTGATGAACGCCAAGAACTGTGTCGGCCGGTACTGCCACGCGTGTCCGGTCTGCGACGGAAGAGCCTGCGGAAACCACATCCCGGGCCCCGGCGCGAAGGGAACCGGCGACGTCGCGGTCCGCAACTACGACGCCTGGCAGAAGATCCGCATCAATATGGACACCATCACGGAAAATAAGACAGTCGACACGACCTTCCGCGCCTTCGGTAAGGAATTCGACATTCCGGTCTTCGCGGGGCCGATCGGCGACGTGCGCCGACACTACGGTGACAAATATGATTTCATGCAGTACAGCAATATCCTGGTCCGCGCATGCAGGGAGAACGGCATCGCCGCCTTCACCGGCGACGGCGTAAACCCGGCCATCATGGCCTCGGCTGCGGATGCGATCCGCGCCTGCGGCGGCCTGGGCGTTCCGACCGTCAAGCCGTGGGATGCCGCGACGCTCGGCGAGAGAATGCATGAGGTGAAGAAGAGCGGTTCATTTGCCGTTGCGATGGACATTGACGCCGCCGGCCTTCCGTTCCTCAAGAACTGTGTGCCGCCGGCCGGACGGAAATCCGAGGAGGAGCTCAGCGACATCATCGAGGAGGCGGGCAGACCATTTATCGTAAAGGGCGTCATGACCGTCGCCGGCGCTCTCAAGGCCCGCCGCGCGGGCGCGGCAGCCATCGTCGTGTCAAACCACGGCGGCCGCGTGCTCGACCAGGTCCCGGCGACCGCTGAGGTTCTCCCGGAGATCGCCGAGGCAGTCGGCGGCAGCATGACGATTCTCGTCGACGGCGGCATCCGCTCCGGCATCGACGTCTTCAAGGCGCTGGCGCTCGGCGCGGACGGCGTCCTCATCGCGCGCCCGTTCGTGACGGCCGTCTACGGCGGAGGCCGCGAGGGTGTCGCCACCTATGTCGACAAGCTGAGGGAGGAGCTCCGCGACACGATGTTCATGTGCGGCGCAAATACGCTGAAGGATATTAAGCGCTCCATGGTCCGCCTCTGATGATTGATTACAGTGTCAAAGGTCTGAGCCATGGCAAGCTTGCTTACCAGTGGGAAAGACTTTATAACATGCACCGACATGAGCAAGCAACAGGGCGCTGAATAGGCACCCTGTCAGAAAGGGAGAAAAAATGAGAACAGTCACACTCGGATCTACCGGTATCACAGTCCCGCAAAATGCGTTCGGCGCACTGCCGATCCAGAGGGACAGCAGGGAAACCGCTGTTCAGCTTTTAAGAGAGGCGTACAAAGGCGGCATGACATTTTTCGACACGGCCCGCGCCTACTCAGACAGTGAGGAGAAGGTCGGCGAGGCATTTGACGGCATGCGCGAGAAGGTCTTCATCGCAACGAAGACGAAGGCAAAAACGCCGGAGGAATTTAAGAAGGACCTCGCGACGTCCCTCCGGAACCTGCGCACGGACTATATCGATATCTATCAGTTCCACTGCGCGGACCAGGTCTTCGCGCCGGGCGACGGCACGGGGCTCTACGAGGCGATGCTCGAGGCGAAGGCCGCCGGAAAGATCCGGCACATCGGCATCACGGCCCACAAGATCAAGGTCGCGGAGGATGCCGTCTCCTCCGGCCTCTACGAGACAGTCCAGTTCCCGTTCAGCTATCTCGCATCCGACCGGGAGATTGCGCTTGTCCGCAAATGCAAGGAATACAACGTCGGCTTCATCGCAATGAAGGGCCTCGCGGGCGGTCTCATCAATCACTCCGACGCCGCGATGGCATTTATGACAGAATACGACAACGTGCTGCCGATCTGGGGCATCCAGAGGGAGTCCGAGCTTAAGGAATGGCTCTCCTATATGGACCATACGCCGGAAATGAGCGGCGCCATCGCAGATTATATCGAAACGGAAAAGAAGGAACTGTCCGGCGACTTCTGCAGAGGCTGCGGCTACTGCATGCCATGTCCCGCCGGCATCCAGATCAACCAGTGCGCGCGGATGTCGCTCATGCTGCGGCGCGCGCCGTCAAAGAACTGGCTGAGCCCCTACTGGCAGGAGGAAATGAAAAAAATCGAGGGATGCATAAACTGCCGGGCCTGCACGAAAAAGTGTCCGTACGAGCTCAGCACACCTGAGCTTCTGAAGAAGAACTACGAGGATTACAAGAGAGTCCTCGCGGGCGAGGTGTCTGTGAGCTGACAGCACCGGATATGCCAATGAAAAGTGAAGGCTGACTGCTACCCGAAAACAATAGGTGCCGCGTGCAAAATACCAATCACAGAGATGATAAGTACAAAAAAAGAGGCGTCCACTATGGATGCCTCTTTTTATCTCCCGACGGCCTGCATGTCCCGGAAAACCGGTGTATCAGTCGCCGTACCCGTTCATTTTTTATGGCAACAGCTCGTCCGATCAGTCACCATGCCCGTTCATTTTCTATGGCAACAGCTCGTCCGATCAGTCACCATGCCCGTTCATTTTCTATGGCAACAGCTCGCCTGCTGTTATGTCTCGATGAGCTTAGTCCCCATACCCGTTCGGATTCTTCGACTGCCAGTTCCAGCCATCGCGGCACATATCATCGAGGTTCTTCTCAGCCTTCCAGCCAAGGACCTTCTCAGCCTTTGACGGATCTGAGTAGCATGTCGCGATATCGCCCGGACGTCTCGGATCGATGACATACGGGATCTCCTTGCCGCAGGCCTTCGAGAACGCCTTGATGATATCAAGAACGCTGTAGCCAACGCCTGTGCCGAGATTGAAAATGTGAACACCCGTGCCGAGCTTTGCGAGGCCCTCAATCGCCTTCACATGGCCCTTCGCGAGATCGACGACGTGGATGTAATCGCGGACACCCGTGCCGTCCGGTGTGTTGTAGTCATTTCCAAATACGTGGACCTTCTCAAGCTTGCCGGCCGCAACCTGCGCGACATACGGCAGAAGGTTGTTCGGGATGCCCTTCGGGTCCTCGCCGATGAGACCGCTCTCATGCGCACCGATCGGGTTGAAGTAACGGAGCAGCATGACGTTCCACTCGTTGTCCGCCTTCCAGATATCGGTCAGGATTCTCTCCTGCATCGCCTTCGTCTCGCCGTACGGGTTTGTCGTCTTGCCGAGCGGGCACTCCTCTGTGATCGGGATCTGTGCCGGATCGCCGTACACCGTCGCGGAGGATGAGAAGACGAAATTCTTGCATCCGTGAGCTCTCATGACATCCGTGAGGATGAGCGTGGAAACGAGGTTGTTGTAGTAATACTCGATCGGCTTTCTTGTGGACTCGCCGACTGCCTTGTATCCTGCAAAATGAATAACAGCGTCAATATGCTCCTTGTCAAAAAGATCTGTCAGAGCCGCGCGGTCTGTGACATCAATCTCATAGAACTTCGGACGCTTGCCTGTGATCGTCTCGATCCGGTCCACGACGAGTGCCTTTGAGTTGTACAGATTATCCGCGATCACAACGTCATAGCCTGCGTTCAGCAGCTCGACGCACGTATGACTTCCGATAAATCCTGTTCCGCCAGTAACAAGTACCTGCATAATTTCCCTCCTGTCTGATCATTCCATTACACCGGCATTCCGCCGGCACCGTAATCAGTGTAACACAGCATCCTCTTGTCAACTATGCAAAATCTACCAAATTTCCGGCGAAAAAATCGTCAGATGTTACATTAGCTCCGCACATACGCCGCGATGCCGGCGAAAATATCAGCGACATCAGCTGCCAGCGCTTCGACACAGGTATGAATCCCGTCATCACTCAACTGCAGACAGATAACCGTACCAGCCGATGCCCTCGTATCTCCAGCCGAGCTTCTTCAGGATGTCGCGCTCCTCCGTGCTGCCCGTGTAGTGGTGAGCGCCCGTCCGTGCATTCGGATTGTACATGCGGTACTGCGGCGCGCCGCTCCCGAGCGTATACCAGCCGATGCCCTCGTATTTCCAGCCCTTCTTCACAAGGCCGTCTCTCTCCTCCGTGCTTCCTGTGTAGTGGTGGTCGCCCTCGTTCGGGTTGTACAGACGGTAGATCGGCGCGCCCTCAGCCGGTGCGGTCCACGCGATGCCCTCGTACCTCCAGCCGACGGAAATCAGATGGTCGCGCTCGTCCTTGTTGCCCGTGTAGAAATGCTCGCCGCTGTTCGGATTGTACATGCGGTACATGTCATAGCAGTCATTGCAGCTTCTGAGGCTGCTGAACGACGCCGCGCGATTCGTAAGCCAGCTCACATAGGAGCTGACATTTGCGTCATAGGTACCTGCAAATGAGTTGCCCTTCGGATCTGTCGTCCCGAGTACTTCCCATCTCTGGTAATTCATCGTGACGGACTTGCCGAGAGATGCCGCTGTGTTCTGTACATCGGACGCCATCGCCGCAAAATCAGACTTGTACTGCTGATAAAGCTTCCGGTACAGAGAGCGGAACTGCGGGTAAGCGCAGAGGCCCTTGTAGATCGGGTTGTTCTTCTGATAATAGGAATAATTCTCACCCTTGTAGGCACCCTCCGCCGCGGAATCAAAGTCCCATGCCGGACCCGCACAGATCTTTCCATCCGATCCGTCCTGATAGAAGTAGAGGCTCGTGTACCAGCACTCGACATTTGCCGTGTAGTCGTTCAGCATCATCAGCTTCGCGACCGACTCGACGTCGAGATACTGGCAGAGGTCATTCCATCCGGCATCTGTCTTTGCATTTGTATCAATCTTCTTCTCGACTGCGTCAAATGCATTTTCAAATTCTGAGAAGCGGGTCCCCACCTCATCGGCATCGGGATCCTTCAACGTGATATAGCTGCCGAAGTAGTCTCTGAAATATGTCTCCTGCGCATAAAATGCATTGTCATATTC
>OMYS01000049.1 GCA_900315305.1 uncultured Eubacteriales bacterium | reverse complement strand
TCCCTTCAAGAGAGCTGGTGGTTAGCTAAGGGATGCAAGGCATCCCTTGGCACCGCAGGTACCTAAGAGCAATTTACACACAAATTTGGACTTGACTGACGATCTTTGCATTTCGCAATAAGAGCGACTCTCTTGCGGCGGACATTATGAAAAATGATGACCGCATCGACAAGATGGAGACGGAGATCGAAGAGGACTGCATCAACATTGTCGTAAAGGAGAGCCCGATTGCGTCAGACTGGCGCAAGATCGCCTCTTATATGCGCATGACATCCGATATGGAGCGGATTGCCGACAACTGCAGCGATATTGCGATCTATATCCGGAAGATTGCCGATTACAAGGAAGAGATCGAGGAGCCGAAGGGCCTCGATGAGATGTTCGGGATCATGAGGGGTATGGTTCGCGATACATTCGAGAGCTTCCAGCAGGGAGATGTCGTGCTCGCCTCGAGTGTCATCGATGAGGATGATGTCGTCGATCAGTACTTTGAGAAGATGAACAAGGAAATCGGGGAGCTGATGAAGCAGCATCCGGAGCACATCCAGCAGTATATTGATTACATTCTGATCAATAAGTATATCGAGCGCATGGCTGACCACTCAGCGAATATTGCATCGTGGGTGAAGTTCGTGGTGCGCGGTGAGCTCGATCTGAAGTTCACGGACAGGTACTCGAAAGAGAGCCAGAAGGACTGAGAGAAAGGTCTGTGCAAGGTTACGTGACGATTGTCAATTTTATGTTAAGAAGAAAAAAGCCGGGGAGGAATCTCCGACTTTTTGTGGTACAATGAGGAAGCTATGATCTATATACTTGAAGATGATGATAATATCCGGAAGCTTGTCAGCTATGCGCTGAAAAAAGAAGGGTACGATGTCCTCGGTTTTCCGGAGCCGGGCGTGTTCTGGGAGGCGATGAGAAACCGCATCCCGGAGCTGATTATGCTGGACATCATGCTCCCCGTGGAGGACGGACTTTCCATTCTTAAGAAAATCAGAAATACGTCTGCCTACGAGGACATCCCTGTGATTATGCTGACGGCCAAGAGCAGCGAATTTGACAAGGCGAGCGGTCTTGATCTGGGAGCCGACGACTATATCTCGAAGCCGTTCGGTATCATGGAGCTGACGTCGCGCGTGCGCGCCGTGCTTCGCCGGGTGAACCGCGGGAACAGCGTGGGTGTCAGCCGGGAGACCTATAAGATCGGCTGCCTCGAGGTCGACAACGGGAAGCACTCTGTCACTGTGAACGGGGAGAGCGTCGACCTCTCCTTCAAGGAGTACAGTCTTCTTCTGTGCCTGCTTGAGGCGGACCAGAATGTCGTCTCCCGCGAGGAGCTTCTCAATCATGTCTGGGGCGAATACTACGGCGAATCGAGAACGCTTGACGTTCACATCAGCAAGCTTCGTGTGAAGCTCGGGGAGGCCGGGGACTATATCCGCACGGTCAAGGGCGTCGGCTATCAGCTGACAGGCGCTGTCTGATGGCCTTGAGGAACGGAGGAACTGCTTGAGAAAGAAAATATTTCTGACGACATTTCTCACAGCGCTCTTTGTCCTTTTGTTCAGTCTTGTGATGTCGGCGATGATTCTGTTCCGCTTCTTTGAGGAGCGCAGCGAGGATGAGCTGAAGCAGGAGTCGGAGGCCATTGCGAGCGGAACGGATGAGTATGGCATCGGCTACCTGACGAGACTGAAGAGCGAGCGCAGAATTACGCTGATTGATACGGATGGAACCGTTCTCTATGACAATGAGGCGGATCCGGCTGAGATGGAAAACCACAAGGACCGCACCGAGGTAAAGGAAGCGTTTTCGAACGGCAGCGGGACGAGCATCCGCTACTCGAATACGATGACAGAGGAGACCATCTATTACGCACTGAAGCTGAAGGACGGGCAGGTGCTCCGCATCGCCGCGACGCAGGACTCGATCTATGCGTGGCTCATCAAGCTGTTGATTCCTGCGGGCTGTATTTTTGGTATAGCCGTCTGCGGATCTCTGATTATTTCTTCGAAGCTGTCGCGAAGCATTCTGACCCCGATCAACAATCTGAATCTTGATGATCCGGAAAACAACGACACGTATGAGGAGCTGCATCCCTTGCTTGAGAGAATTTCCACGCAGAACAAGATGATCCGAAGTCAGGAGAGAGAAGAGTCCGAAAAGCGCGAGAAGTTCAGGCGCGAGTTTACGGCAAATGTCTCCCACGAGCTGAAGACGCCGCTCACATCGATCTCGGGCTTTGCCGAGCTGATGAAGCAGGGCGGTATGGACGAGGAGACGGTCATCGACTTCTCGACGACCATTTACGACGAGTCCCAGCGGCTGATCACACTTGTCAACGATATTATCCGTCTGAGCTCCCTTGAGGACAGGGATATTCAGTATGAGTGGGAAAATGTCAACCTCCTTGGGCTTTCAAGAGACGTCGCATCAAGACTTCAGTCAGCGGCTGACAGGAAACGTGTCAAAATCCTTGTGATCGGACGGGAGCAGAACGTCTATGGCATCTGGGACCTCATTTACGAGATGGTCTACAATGTCTGCGACAACGCGGTCAAGTACAATAAGGAGAACGGCGCAGTCACAATTACAGTGGGCGGCGATGAAAAGACGGCGAGCGTCAGCGTCGAGGACACGGGAATCGGTATCCCGAAGGAGGATATCGACCGGATCTTCGAGCGGTTTTATCGCGTCGACAAGAGCCACTCGAAGGCAGTCGGCGGGACGGGCCTCGGTCTTTCGATCGTCAAGCACGGCGCGATTATTCATCACGCGCATATCCACGTGCACAGCACACTGGGACAGGGGACGGAAATCGTGCTTGAGTTCCCGAAGAAGCAGGATGAGACGAGATTCAGCACACCGGAGACTGACGCATAATAGCCTGGTGTAATGAAAAACAGAGCAGGAATCTCCCGATTTCAACCGGGGGATTCCTGAATCATTTTGAAGGAGAAAACGATGTATTGTAATCAATGCGGAGCAGAGAACCCGGACGGAGCCGCCTTCTGCTCAACGTGCGGAGCACCGCTCGGCAGCACGTCCGGTGCGCACAGCGGAAAGCGCGGCGCGAAGAAGGACGAGAAAACACTTGAGAATGTGGCTGTCAATAAGGAGCTGCTCGAGCGCTCTGCCAGAGAGACAGATGGAACTGCGTGGGCGATTTTCGCTCTTATGATGGGCATATTCAATGTCGCGACGGGGCGGATCACGGACCTGACGATCCCGTTTCTGCTCCCGGCCGCAGGCGTTGCGTTCGGCATTCTTTCGGTCCGGAACCGTAAGAAGCGCAACATCATGGCGTGGCTCGGAATTGCGCTGAGCCTCGTCGGAGGCGTCATGCAGGCGCTCACGTATGCGGGGATTCTGTGAGCGCACGTACGGGCATAGAGAGGCTGTCGAACGCATGACGAGTCTTTATGTAATGTACGCGGATATTCTTTGAAGGGAAAGAGGACAGACCATCATATAGCGGCCTGTCCTCTTATTTTGTATCAGCCGCATATGCTGCAGTTCCTATGCGGCTGATTTCGAAAAGCGGTCAGTGATATAGCTCTGATATTTAAGTCAGGAGCCGCGCTTTGCCGTCACGCGGGCGAGAGCCGCGAGAAGCTTTCCCCGCTCGATCGGCTTTGAGACGAAGTCATTGAAGCCATGGTCCTTGGCCCGCTGAATCGAATCACCGAAGATATCGGCCGACACGGCGATCATCGGGATCGTCTTTGCCTCCATCCGGTGCAGGGAGCGGATCTGTGACGCGGCCGTGTAGCCGTCCATGACCGGCATGATGAGGTCGATGAGGAGGGCGTCGAAGTGTCCGTCCGGACTGCTTTCATACATCTCGAGCGCCTCCTCTCCGTCAGCGGCATATTCGCTTGTGATGCCGGCTGTCTTCAGGATCTCTCCGGCGATCTCGCGGTTCAGCTCATTGTCATCGGCCACGAGCACGCGCATGCCCTTCAGTGTGTCGGTCAGCTGCTTCTCCTTATCCGCCGCTTCGGCGGCGTCATGCTCCTGTCTGTTCCTGTATTCCCGGTCGGCGCCGATCATGACAGCCGCAGTAAATGTACTGCCCTCGCCCTCTGTGCTCTGCACGGAGATGTCGCCGTTCATTTGCCGGGCGAGATTGCGCGAGATGGTGAGACCGAGACCGGTACCCGTTCCGTACTTTGCCGGGTTCCTGTTTTCCTGCTCAAACGGCTGGAATATTCTCCCAAGGAACTCGGCGCTCATGCCGCAGCCATTGTCCCGGATACCGGCCGTGAGGCGCACCCGGTCGCCGACCGTCTCCTCATTCAGCGTGAGACTGACGATGCCGCCGGGCTCCGTGAATTTGACAGCGTTGTTCAGGAGGTTCACGAGGATCTGCTCGATGCGGACCTTGTCGCAGATGATGTGGTCCTCGTGGACTCCGTGTGTGTATATATGAAAATGAATTTTCTTCTTGTCTGCGAGTGGCTGGATGATCGTTCTGACAGCCTCGACGATGTCCGTGAGCGTGCAGGGCGTCTCGTGCAGCTTGAATTTGCCCCCGCCCATCTTGTTGATGTCGAGGACGTCGTTGATGATGCTGAGAAGATACTCGCCTGACGCGTTGATCTTGTGCAGGCAGTCGATCGCCTCATTCAGGTCGTCCGTCTCCATGCCGAGAGAGGAGAGGCCGATAACTGCGTTCATCGGCGTGCGAAGCTCATGGCTGACCCGTGACATGAAGAGGTTCAGGTCCTCATTTGTCTTCTTTTCCTTCTTCAGGGCGTCCTTCAGCTGCCCGTCGAGCCGCTCGATCTGCTTGCGTCTTCTGTAATCCTCAGTCACATCGATGAAGCTTCCGACGAGGCCGATGATTCTATTTCCGTCGTATACAGGCGCCTTTGTCGCGAGAATGTCCCTCACCTCGCCGTGGATGATGCAGGTGCCGTGGACAAGAAGCGTGCTCTCGCCATTGAGGACGCGCATCTCGTCGCGCCGGTACGGCTCGGGGTCCGGGTGCCAGCCCATATCCTCGTCCGTCTTTCCGATGAGGATCGAGTCGGAGCTGAAGCCGTAGAATTTCAGAAAGGCCTGGTTGACGCCGACAAACCGTCGCTGCCTGTCCTTCCAGAAAATGCAGTCACTGGTCGTCTCAAGGACCTTGTCCAGCATGAGCTTCTTCAGCTTCGCATCGTCCTCCGAGGCGTCGCTGCCCATGGCAGAGCTGTCCCTCTTCAGATTCCGCATGTAGAGGAGCTGCGCGCCGCCCGTCTTTGCGCCGGCTGTGAGCTCGCCGCTTATATGGATGAACGGATTCTCCGCAGACAGGCGCAGACGGATCCTGACGATGTAGCGCGCGCCCGGATGGGCCGCTGCGAGCGCGACCTGCCCGTTGAAGGTCGCCTTGTCATCAGGATGCAGGATGTCAAACGGATGCTCCTGATAAAATTTGAAAATATCCTGAAAATTGACATGGATCTCATTTGTCAGGTGACGTGTCGCAAGGATACAGCTGACCTGCCCGCCCCTGCAGAGGAAAATCAGAAGATCCTCGGGAAGACTCTCGAGTGCGTCTCTTGTCTCTGCTGAAAAATAATCATATGCCTTGTCCATAGTCTGCCTCCTGTCAAAGGAAACATGGCGTGCTCTGTCCCGCGCATCAGGCAGAGCGCACAATAGAGGTAACTTCATTATATACTGATTTTCTGGATTTGTTTTGGCGAAAGTGTTGATTTTGCGGTTCATTTTGAGGATAATGAAAAACGTATCGTTTACGAGACTTAGAAGGGAATTTTGAATCATGAAGAAAGTTGTCAAATTCGGTGGAAGTTCACTTGCTGATTCGGGCCAGTTCCGGAAGGTCGGCGCGATCATCCGTGCGGATGAGTCCCGCGTATATGTTGTTCCGAGCGCTCCCGGAAAACGCTTCTCCGGTGATATAAAGGTCACAGACATGCTGATCGAGGCGTACCGCATTGCCACAGAGGGCGGCGATCTGAACGCGCAGATGGAAGAGATCAAGGCGCGCTACGATGAGATTATAAGCGGCCTCGGTCTTGATTTCTCGCTGGATGATGAGTTCAAGACCATTATCAAGACGCTCGAGGATGAGCCGACGCTCGATTACGCGGCATCAAGAGGCGAGTATCTGAACGGCCTCGTCATGGCGAACTATCTGGGCTACGAGTTCATCGACCCGTACGACGTGATCTTCTTCAACGAGGAGGGCAACCTGAATTCCTATAAGACAGCCAAGGTCCTCTCCGCGAGACTGGAGAAGACGCCGAAGGCCGTCATTCCGGGCTTCTACGGCCAGGGCAAGGACGGAAAGGTGAAGACCTTCACGAGAGGCGGCTCTGATGTCACGGGATCGGTCGTGGCTGCCGCGGCGAGAGTCGACGTCTATGAGAACTGGACCGATGTCTCCGGCTTCCTTCTGGCGGACCCGCGCATTATCCGGAATCCGGTTCCGATCAATACGATTACCTACAGAGAGCTCCGCGAGCTGAGCTACATGGGCGCCTCCGTCCTTCACGAGGACGCGATCTTCCCGGTTCGCTCCAAGGGCATCCCGATCAATATCAAGAACACGAACCGCCCGGAGGACGAGGGCACGTGGATCGTCGAGAGCACGGCGAGAAAGCCGAAGTACACGATCACCGGAATTGCGGGCAAGAAGGGCTTCTGCTCCTACCTGATCACGAAGGCGATGATGAACAGCGAGGTTGGCTTCTGCCGCAAGGTGCTGTCTGCATTTGAAGAAAATAACATTAATATCGAGCACATGCCGTCCGGCATCGACACGATGACCGTCGTCGTCCACGAGGATGAGTTCCTGGAGAAGGAGCAGAAGGTCGTCTCGGCGATCCACCGTCTGTCCCAGCCGGATACGGTCGAGATTGACTCCGGCATCGCGCTGATCGCTGTCGTCGGCAGAGGCATGAAGTCCCAGCGCGGCACGGCGGCCCGCATCTTCTCGGCCCTTGCGCACGCGCGCGTGAATGTCCGCATGATCGATCAGGGCTCGTCCGAGCTCAACATCATCATCGGTGTCGCAAATGAGGATTTCGAGACCGCAATCAAGGCGATCTACGATATCTTCGTCATTACACAGTTATAATCCTTGTGCGGACCCCTCCGGCGCTAAAGTCAGATCAGCGCTTCAAGGGGGCCGCTCTTTTTTATAAGGAGAGAAGATTATGCCTGAGAACAAGCTGCGCACGGCCTGGATAATCGGCGAGGTGCCGCTCCCCGAGTATCCGCGGCCGCAGCTTATGCGGGACAATTATGTGAACCTGAACGGTCTGTGGGACTATGCCATCACGGGCACGAAGGAGCGGCCCATAGCGTACGACGGGCGGATTCTCGTGCCTTATTCCCCGGAGACGCGCGCGTCCCTTGTCGGAAGAGTCCTTGAGCCGGAACAGTTCCTGCATTACAGACGTCTCTTCCGGAGGCCGTCCATGCCGCAGGGCTCGAGGCTGATTCTTCATTTTGAGGCGGTCGATTATTCCTGCTCTGTCACAGTGAACGGCCATCCGGCAGGCAGCCACCGCGGCGGATACCTGCCATTTTCCTTCGATGTGACGGATCTTGCGGACCGCGAGGAAAATGAGCTTCTTGTCACGGTGAGCGATCCGTCGGATACATTTACGCAGGCGCGGGGAAAGCAGTCGCTTCATCCCGGCGGCATGTTCTATCAGGCGACATCCGGGATCTGGCAGACTGTATGGCTTGAGGTTGTGCCGGAGCTCTTCGTGACGGGCCTTAAGCTCACGCCGCTTCCGGACAGAGGAGCTGTCCGGGTCCGCATTTTCACATCGGACAACGAGGGCTCTGCGGAGGATCATCCGGGAGAGCGTGGGCCGGCGCGCCACAGGGCGAAGGCAGAGATCTTTTCTCCGCGGACGGGTGTGACCGACAGCACGTTCACGGAGCTTTCGGAGGAGCCGCTGGCCGTCTTTGATCTGGAGAGCGGCGTAAGCCGGGTCCTGCCAGTTCCGGCTGTCCGGGAGTGGACGCCGGAGGAGCCGTATCTCTATCCGGTCCGGATTACGGTCGGGGACGACTGCGTCATGAGCTATTTCGGACTCAGGACATTTTCGGGTATCAGAGACCGGAGCGGTCGTTCTCGCTTTGCGCTGAATGGAAAGCCGTATTTTATGAACGGCGTGCTCGATCAGGGCTACTGGCCGGAGAGCTATCTCACGCAGCCGTGCGATGCGGCCCTCATTTCCGATATTCAGGAAATGAAGAATCTCGGCTTCAATATGCTGCGGAAGCATGTGAAGCTTGAATCCAGACGCTGGTATTATCACTGCGACCGGCTCGGTATGCTCGTCTGGCAGGACATGGTGAGCGGCGGCGCGTACTCGTACGGCTTTATGACGGTCCTGCCGACCGTCCTTCCTGCCGCAAGGCGCCTTGTGACGGACAGGCATCATGAGCTGTTCGGGCGTGATCTGCCGATGTCGCGGCTCGAGTACAGGCGTGATGTCCGGGGCATGCTGAAGACATTGTATAACTGCGTCAGCATCTGCACCTGGGTGCCGTTTAACGAGGGCTGGGGGCAGTTTGATGCGGACCTCATCGTCCGGATGATTGAAGAGAGAGACGGAACGAGGCTTGTCGACCAGGCGAGCGGCTGGTTTGACCGCGGAGGCGGGGATTATATCAGCTCGCACGAATATTTCAGGCGCCTTCTGCCACCGCTCCGGCTCCTGCCTGGAAACGGCTGCCGGGGCAGGAACGGAGCTGTATCCCGGGGTGATGGTTCCGGCAGAGACGGACGAATTCCGGAACCGTGCCATGCCCTGCCGGGGAGAGATGCGCGGATCTGGGCTCTCACGGAGTATGGCGGCGTAAGACGCAGTGTGAGCGGCCACGAGGCATTTCCGGAGAAGGGCAGCTATGGCTACGGAAAGGCCGCCGGAAGCGAGGAAGAGCTCACAGACGCCATTGTGCGGCTGGTTAAACAGCAGGTCCTTCCGAATCTGCGGCATGGCCTCTCAGCTGCTGTCTATACGCAGCTGAGCGACGTCGAGGAGGAAGTGAACGGTCTGCTCACGTGGGACAGAAAGGTGCGGAAGGTGGACGCTTCCAGGATCCGGGAGCTTAACCGGGAAGTACAGCATATGTTTCTGGAGCTTGTTTCACAAACGCTCTAAGTCCCGGTGCCGGTGCACATGCAGGTACGCCGTATTCAGTGCATTTCAACTGAGACCTATGTAAAAATAAAACTATTCAGCACCCCCAGACTCGGAACGATTCTCGTTCCTCGTTGTGGGAGGACAGAGCGGCTTCGCCGTTTGTCCTCCCCTTGGAAAACTTCTGAAATCGTTTGGCGAGCAAGCTCTCCACCCGGATTTCATCAGTTTTCCAAGGGGTGCTGAATAATTAAAAAAGCTGAAGGTACAGGTCAGGGGACCAGTACCTTCAGCTTTTCATTTTCTATGCCGGCATTCAGAATTTCATGGACACCTCCGGACTCACCGTCGAGATGAATCGGAACATCACGGTCTGCGCGGATCGAGATCGTCCTTCCCTTCAGGAAATGAATTCCCGGGACGCGCGTATGCTTTCCCTTCCGCGTCAGGGGAAGGGCTGTGACGAGACGCAGATTGCTGATGCCGCAGCAGATGAAGACGTTGAGCAGCCCGTCGCACGGAGATGCGTCAGGCGTCATCATAAAGCCGCCGCCCTCATATTTCTGGTTCATCACGCACGCAAAGAAGACATTGTCATAGCGTCTGGCCTCGCCGCCGTCCGCACTGATATACATGGGTCCCTTCCGGTACGTGAGAATCTGCTTTACAGCGATGACTCCGTATGTCGCGGAGCCGAGCCCCGCTGCGTTCAGGGCGTCCTTGATGGGAGAGTGCAGCGCCTCATGGCAGATAGACGCGTCAAAGCCGATCCCGCAGGAGACGCCGAAGCGCCTCCGCGGCTGACCGGGACTTTCCTCGTATCCGATGTCCATAGACATGGTTCTGCCGGCAAGCACGATATCGAGCGCACGGGCGGGATCATCCGGAATCCCGAGGCCGCGCGCAAAGTCATTGCCGGACCCGTGGGGAATGACGCCGAGCGTCACGGACGAGGGATCGGAGATCCCGTTCAGGACCTCATGGATCGAGCCGTCGCCGCCGACAGTCACGATGACGGAGCCGGGATCGCGGGAGGAGATCCTGCCCGCAAGCTCCGCCGCATGACCCTCGTGGTCCGTGCGGAATGCCTTGAACGGCACGTCTCTTTTTTCGAGCTCCGCGCGGAGCATGTGCCAGGAGCTGCGCTTTCCGGACGAGTGAGATGCCGGATTTACGATGAAATAATACATGGTTTACCGATTCAGAAATGCCTTGATCTGCTTGTAGACACCCTCGCCGTCCAGCTCGTACTTGTGGATCAGCTCCGCTGCCGGGCCGGACTCACCGAACCGGTCATAGACGCCGATCCGCTTCATGAGCGTCGGTGCCTTCTCAGAGAGAACCTCTGCGACAGCGCTGCCGAGACCGCCGATTACGCTGTGCTCCTCGACAGTGACGACCTTGCCTGTCTTCTTCGCTGATGCAAGGATAAGCTCCTCGTCGATCGGCTTGATTGTGCAGATATTGACGACCTCTGCGTCAATGCCGTCACTTGCGAGTGCCTTCGCGGCGTCGATTGCAGCTGCGACCTCGATGCCGGTCGCGAAGATCGTGAGATCACGGCCTTCCTTTACGACCTGGCCCTTGCCGATGCGGAAGGACTTCTTGTAGGACTCATCATTGATGACCGGAACAGCCATGCGGCCGAAGCGGATGTAGACCGGGCCTACATAGTCGAGAGCTGCCTTCACTGCGGCGCGGGCCTCGACGTCGTCTGCCGGGTTCATGACAACCATGCCCGGAATCTCCCGCATGAGAGCGAGGTCCTCAAGGCACTGATGGGACGCGCCGTCCTCACCGACGGAGATGCCGGCGTGCGTCGCACCGATCTTGACGTTGAGATGCGGATAGCCGATGGAGTTTCTGACCTGCTCATAGGCACGGCCCGCTGCGAACATCGCGAATGTCGATGCGAACGGGATGAGACCTGTCGTGGAGAGACCGGCCGCAATGGCCATCATGTTGCCCTCTGCGATGCCGCAGTCATAGAAGCGGTCCGGATAGGCTGCCTTGAAAATGCCGGTCTTTGTTGCGCCCGCGAGGTCTGCGTCAAGAACGACGAGGTTCGGATAAGCTTCAGCATATTCCTTCAGAGCTTCACCGTAACTCTGGCGGGTTGCGATCTTCTTTACTTCACTCATGTTTCTATATCCTTTCGATTGTACTCGATTGTACGATTGCTGTATGTCTTACTTAAGGGATGCGCCGATCTTCTCAAGGTCATCCATGGCGATCTTGAACTCCTCGTCATTCGGTGCCTTGCCGTGCCAGCCGACCTGGTTCTCCATGAAGGAGACGCCCTTGCCCTTGGTTGTCTTCATGATGATGGCTGTCGGCATTCCCTTGGTCTGCTTCGCCTCAGCGAGAGCTGCGCGGATCTGGTCGAAATCATGGCCGTCGATGTTGATGACATGGAAATTGAAGGCCTCGAATTTCTTGTCGAGCGGATACGGGTTGTTGACGTCGACGATCGTTCCGTCGATCTGCAGGTTGTTGTTGTCGACGATGACAACGAGGTTGTCGAGCTTCTTGGCACCTGCGAACATGGATGCCTCCCAGACCTCGCCTTCCTCGCACTCGCCGTCGCCGAGCAGTGTGTAGACGCGGTAGGTTTTGTTCTGATGCTTTGCGCCGAGCGCCATGCCGACTGCAGCTGAGATGCCCTGGCCGAGAGAGCCGGAGGACATATCAAGACCCGGCAGATAATTCATGGACGGATGGCCCTGAAGGCGGGCGCCGACATGACGAAGGGTCTCCATTTCCTTCATCGGGAAATAGCCTCTCTCTGCCATTGTCGCGTAGAGTCCCGGAGCCGCATGGCCCTTTGAGAGGACGAACCGGTCGCGGTCTTCCTTCTTCGGGTCCTTCGGGTCGATGTTCATTTCCTCGAAATAGAGGAATGTGAGAAGATCCGCCGCGGAGAGTGATCCGCCCGGATGACCGGACTTGGCGGAATGTGTGCCGATGATGATGCCTTTACGGACTTCATTTGCGTGTTTTTTTAATTCAAGGTTATTCAATGTGTACCTCCCTGGCCGTAATATGCGTTGGCGCCGTGCTTTCTGTAATAGTGCTTGTCCTGCAGCTCCTGGGGAGCAGGCTGGACCTTCGGATTGATCAGCTCCGTCCGGTAAGCCATCTTCGCGACTTCCTCGAGAAC
>OMYS01000045.1 GCA_900315305.1 uncultured Eubacteriales bacterium | reverse complement strand
TATATTTTTTCTCGTCCGGCCAGGTCGCCTTGTAGACAAGCGCCGCCGGCGTGTCCGCGCTGTAGCCGCCGGCAATCAGCCGCCTCGAGAGCTCCCCGATCATCCCTGCGCTTAAGTAAATGGCCATGCTCGCATGGTGCGCCGCGAAGCTCTCAATACTCTCCTTTTCCGGGACAGCCGTCCTCCCTGCAAGTCTCGTGATAATCAGCGACTGTGAGACGTCCGGCAGCGTGAACTCCATGTTGAGCGACGCCGCGGCGCCGAAACACGCGCTGACGCCGGGGCAGCTCTCATAAGAAATGCCGAGCGCATCGAGTCTCCGCATCTGCTCTCCGACAGCCCCGTAGAGGCTCGGCTCCCCGGTGTGAAGCCGCACGGTCATGAGGCCGTCCTCCTCGGCCTTCGCGCACACATCGACCATCTCATCCAGCGTCATGCGCGAACTGTCAAAGATTTTCGCATTTTTCTTCGCAAATGAAAGGAGCTCCGGATTCACAAGTGATCCCGCGTAAATTACGACATCCGCCTTCTCAATGAGCCGCATGCCGCGAACCGTGATCAGGTCAGCTGCCCCGCAGCCCGCTCCGACAAAATATACCATAGATATCCTCGTCCTCCCTCATGCGCGCGGCCACTCCCGGGCAGGCAGGCGATGAACCGCCTGACAAGCCGCAGCCACTTGAATCTTTTGTATCACGCCTGCCCGTTCCCCGTCAGCTCGCGCAGAAAGTCCTCCGCGCCGCTGCTCTCCGCGAGCAGACCATAAGCATTTGAGTACATCATACACTCAATATGCAATTCCGAACCGGCACGTTTTTCGAGATAATACTGAATTTTCTCCATCGCGTGCCGCATCGCGCCCTCCAGAATACCGGCCTCCGCAAGGAGACGCACGCCCTCCTCTGTCGTCACGGCGTCCATGACAGCCAGCGCGGTCTTTGCATCCGCACCGGCACGGAGCGCCGCCGCCGCGAGCAGCTCCATCCGCGCGTCCGCCTCGCGGGAGTGCGTGTTCATGATGCCGCCCGAGACCTTAATCAGCTTCCCGATGTGTCCCGTCAGCAGCATGCGGCGGAAGCCCTCCTCCCGCGCGATATCGATCGTATCTCCGATGAAGTTGCTGCAGGCGACGCTCCTTCCGAGGTCATAGCCATACGTCTGCTGCATGAACACTTTTCCGTAATTTCCCGGAGTCACCGCGAGGACCGGCTCGCCGAGCGTCCTCTTCTGATGAATTTCCACGCGGATCGTGTCGAGGAGCGCCTTTGTGCTCATCGGCTCGACAATTCCGGTCGTCCCCAGGATCGAAATACCGCCCTCGATCCCGAGCCGTGGATTGAAGGTCTTCCCTGCCAGTTCTTTTCCTTCCGGAACGGAAATGAGAACCCTGAGCGTGCCCTTAAAGTCCATGACGCGGCAGACAGAAAGCACCTCCCTCCGAATCATAGCGCGCGGCACGTGGTTGATCGCCGCCTGTCCCACAGGCTGATCGAGCCCCGGCTTTGTCACGCGGCCGACTCCTTCGCCGCCGTCGATGATGATCACGGCATCGTCCAGTTGCCGCCCTCCGCTTCCGGCAGATGGTTTCATTTCTTTTCCGCATAGTCCGCTCGTCCATGCAGCGTCCTGCCAGCCGTCCGCTTCATTTTCACATCCGCCGGTTTTCTGCAAAGCAGAAACCTCCGCGAAAATATGCGCCCCCGTCGTCACATCCGGATCGTCCCCGCCGTCCTTGAGAACCGCGCACGACACCGTGCCGTCGCTCCGGCGGATATCGACAAGATCCGCGTCAAACCAGATGCCCTTCGGCGTCCGAATGCTGACTTTTTTCTTATCTCTTCCCGTCAGCAGCATCCAGGCGGCTGCCTTTGCCGCGGCCGCCGCGCAGCTTCCCGTCGTAAATCCCTTTCTCACACGGACCTCCCGTCTTCTCACAGCTTGTCTTCTTCGATATCTGCGCCTTTTCACAAGTCCGGCAAATCTTATCCGTGCGCCTCCGGCTCCGTCAGGATGTAAATCAGCGCGTTACAGATCGCGGCGGCAACATTACTGCCGCCCTTTCTCCCGCGGTTCACAATATACGGGACTCCGTCCGTCATAATCAGTTCCTTCGCCGCGACAACATTTACGAAGCCGACCGGAACGCCGATGACAAAGTCAGGCTTCCACACACCTCCTCTGATCATGTCATGAAGGGAGATGAGCGCCGTCGGCGCGTTGCCACACGCGATGATCACCGGCTTGCCGATCTTTGAGGCGCGCTCCATGCTGACCGCGGCGCGCGTGACGCCTCTCGCCCTCGCCTCTGCCGCAACGTCCGGATCAGCCATGAAACAGTGGACCTCTCCGCCGAGCTTCGCAAGGGCCCGACGGCTGATGCCGGCCTTTGCCATATTCGTGTCCGTCACAATATCGGCACCGCCGCGGAGCAGCCCGAGCGCCGTTCCGACCGCGCCGTCAGAATACGTCAGTGTCGTCGCGTACTCGAAGTCGGCGCTCGTGTGAATCACGCGCCTGGTGATCTTATCCTGCTCCGGGTCGAGCACGATGTTCATTTTCCGGAGCTCCTGTCCGATAATCGCAAAGCTCCGCTTCTCAATATCGGCCGGCCTCACATATTCAATTTCCGCAAGATGATTCTGTTTCACAGCAAGTCCTTTCCCGGGTTTATACACAGGAGTCATTCCTGCGGCCCCGGCAGTAAACAGCGATTACTCTCTGCGCACGATTTTCCTCAAGGCCTCCGCGTACGCGCGCAGCTCCCGTTCCATTCCCCGATAATCCGGCTCGGGGATGCGGAACAGTTTGCCGGGCAGTCCGCCGTCGAACATATTCTCTGCGGAGATCGTCTGAATATTTCCCCCGTCGTCGAGAAATGCAGCCACATCGGACACGGCACTCACAAGCTCCAGCTCGTGGAGCGACAGAATGACCGCAATGCTTCGCAAGATCGCGATCCGGCGGATCGTCCTCAGAATATCGAGCTTGTAGTGCAGATCAAGAAACTGAGTCGGTTCATCGAGCACGAGGATCTGCGGCTCCTGACAGATGGCGCGCGCCAGCATGACCCGCTGCCGCTGCCCATCGCTCACCATGGAGAAATCCTGCTCTGCGACAGGCTCCGCGTGCACGGCGCGGATCGCCTCGTCTGTCTTCCGCCAGTCCTCCTGCGAGAGGATGCCGAGCGTCCCCGTGTACGGATATCTGCCCGTCGCGACAACCTCCCGGCACGTCATATATTCGGGGTGAATCCGCTCCGTCATGACCATCGACATCATTTTCGCGGTCTCCCGTTCCGGAAGGGCCGCCGCGTCCTTCCCCAGAAGGACGACAGAACCGGCAATCGGCGGAAGCTCCCGCGTGATCGTCTTAAGGAGCGTCGACTTTCCCGCCCCGTTCGGACCGACGAGCGTCACGATCTGTCCCGGACGGACCAGAATGTCTGCATGTCTCACGACCGCCCGCTTCCCATAGCCGGCCTCGAGCGCCTCCGTCTCCAGCGCGGAAGACAGATCGCACTCCGGATCTTCTCTCCCGGAATCTGCTGTTTGTGCCGCAGCCCGGTTTTCTTCCATCTGACTCTCAGCCCTCATCTTTTTCTCCTCACCATCATGGCAATCACGACCGGCACCAGAAAGACAGCTGTAACTGAGCTGATACTGACCTCCGTCGGCGCAAATATCGTCCGCGCAAGGCCGTCGCACAGGAGCGTCACGAGCGCCCCTCCGAGAAAGCATGCGGGCACCATGAGAAGCGGCCGCGCAGTTCTTGCGATGCTCCGCACGAGATGCGGCACCGCAATACCGACAAATGAAACAGGCCCCGCGAACGCGGTCACGCACGCCGACAGCATACTGGAAATAAGAATCAGAAGAATGCGAAGCCTTCGGATATTCACACCCATGCTCCGCGCATAGTTCTCGCCGAGGAGGTACGCACCGGCCGGCTTCGAGATCAGAAGGGCCGCCACCGTCATCAGCAGCACGATGACACAGAAAACCGGAACCTGTTTCCAACCAATGCCCGAAAGGCTTCCCTGCGACCAGTTGTGCAAATTGACAATATCGGAATCATCCGCAAAAGTCACCACAAAGTCCGTGATCGCCGAGCAGATATATCCGATCATGACGCCGCACACGACAAGCAGCGCCATATGTTTCACACGTGTCGAAATGAGCAACACAAATCCCATGGAAATGAGTGATCCGAGAAATGCCGCGGCAACCATGCCGAAAGAACTGATCGCAGCGCCCTTCGCGAGCAGACCGATCATCGCGAGCGCGACCATGAGCTTCGCACCAGATGAAATTCCAAGCACATACGGGCCCGCGATCGGATTGCCGAAGAAAGTCTGCAGAAGAAAGCCGGACACCGCAAGTGCCCCGCCGAGAACAACCGCCGCGATCATCCGCGGCATACGGATGTCCCGGACGACACGCACAAACATCTCGTCCGATGATCTTCCTGCCAGCACTGCCAGCACGTCCCGGAAGCTGATCTTCATGCTCCCCATCGCAAGATTCAGGATCCCCGCAGCGATAAGGAGAAGAAAAAGCGCGAGCATAAACACACCGTATCTCCGCATGCGCGTCCCCTCGCAGCAGGATGTCTCCTGCGGCTTCTCCCCTGTATCCTGTCTGTTGTAACTCTTCTGTGGCTTTCTCATCATTCTCCCATGCCGGAAATCCAGGTGCCCCGCATCAGGACAGCTTTTTCAGATACGTCATATCGCCCGCATTTCCGCGCAGCACATCGTGGATGTCCTGAATCAGGGCCGCCATATTCGTGCTCTGCTGAAAGCACTCCGGACCCAGGCTGTAGACCTCTCCGCTCTTCACCGCCTTGAAATTCTTGAAGAGTGCCTGTTTCTTCTCGAGCGCCGCAATGCTGTCAACCTCGCCCTCGATCGTTCCATTGTAAATGAGAACATCCGCGTCCCTTGCCCCGGCGTAGAAGTCCTCCATCTGCATATTCATCGTCGAGCGCGCATTCTCAGCCTTCCCGTCAGACGAATCGAATATATACTTCCCGCCGGCCATCGATATGATCCTTGAAATATAATCTCCCGGTTTGCGGACCGTCACTGACCCGTTGCCTGTCACAGAAAAGAAGGCGACGCTTTTTCCCGTGCTCTCCTCGTCCATGAGCGGTCTGATGCGGCTCACCTCCTTGTCAAAGAAGGCGTCCGCCTCATTCCTCCGATCAAAAAGAACGCCGTAGAGTCTGACCCACTCGAGCCGGCCGAGCGGCTCCGGCTCGTAGCTGGAGCGCTCAATCATCGTGGGAATGCCGAGCGATTTCAGCATTTCAAGAACGGATGGATCGTGGCAGATCATTGTATTTTCAATCGCGAAATTGCACCCGTTTCCGAGAAGAGACTCATAGTCCGGGGCACTGTATTTTCCGGCATAAAGAATATCGCCCTTCTGCATCGCGCTGACGGCTGCGGAGACATACCAGCCGCTCTGCCTTGTCCCGGAAAAACGAATATTGCCGATCGCCCCGATCGCCTGCACCGGATCCATCGCAGAGGTTGACACAAGATAGGTCCGGTCGAGCGGCTGCCGGAGCACCATGATATCGTCCGGGAGATCTGGCGGAACAGTCCCATCCTCCGGCACAAGGAGAAATATCTGGTCTGACCCGACGAAAATGAGCGCATACGCGTTGCTGTCCTCATCCATATACCAGTCGACCGCGAACTGTTTCGCGTACTTCACATCCATGCTGTCCGTGTATGTAAGTCCGTCAATCGCGATACTTCCTGCCTTGTGGTTCAGCGTCTCATTGACATAACCGGCAGTCTCATCCATATCCACAGAATCCTCGCCCGAAGAGGCTCCCGGACTTTCCGCGGCATCCCCGGCAGATTTGCCGGCCGCGTCCGAAGAAGTCTCCGGCACCGAGAAATTCAGCGTATAATTGATCTCGTGCGGCTCACTCATCGCTGTCGTATCTGCAACGACTGACATTTCATACGGAAAGCCCGCAACAGGGATCGTAAACGTCGAGTTTCCTGATTCCGCCTCATTTTCATATGTCACGCCGTCCACGATCATGTAGTCGTAGTACGGACTGCTCCAGACGATCTTCGCTGAAATCTTTCCGTCCTTCACAGTAATCTCTGCCGGCGACTCAACCGAGGCTCTTCCGGAGCCTCCGGTCAGCGTCACGGCAGTCTCATACGTTCCGTCCGCAAGCGACGGTTGAAGGCCCGTATCTCCTGAAGCGGCCGTTTCCGCCTGTGACAGAACGGTCTGCCCATCCACACCTGATGCGGCTGTCTTTGACGCGCCGCAGCCGCTCACAAGAAGCATGGCCGCAATGGCCGCCGCCAGAATCCGTTTCATACTATATCCTCCCGCAGACAGAGCGATCCGGAGCGGCTGCTCCGGACCGATGGTTGTTTCTGTGTACATGGCAGTCTTCTGTCCCTGCCAGACCATACCCCTCTTATCCTTCCATCGCGACCTTTGTGTGGGCCACATAGAGCTGCTCGATGTCCGGGATCCCGCCGAGCCCTTCGATCTGGCATGTGATGGTTGAAAAATATCCCGATGCCGTGAACTGGCTCTTCCAGGACGTGCTGTCATCGCCGGCCATATCGTTGTTCGCGTGATCACCTGCAACGACCATGAGCGGACGCAGAATAACTCTGGAATAGCCCGCCGCATGCACCTTGTCAATGACCGCCTGGCAGGCCGTGTCCGCCGGTTTACCCTCGACTGTTCCGATGAAGACATTGTTGTAACCAAGATCGTTCATCTCCGTCTGCATCTGATCGTAGGTGACATTGGCCTCGTGCGATGTTCCGTGTCCCATGAAGACAAATGCCATCCCGTCTGACGCTGCCGCATCGAGACTGTCATATCCGGCCTCACTGACTGCCTGTGCCGTAATCGCCTTTGCGACAGCTTCCTTGTCCGCGTTGACAGCCGTCGTGTCCGATCCGACCTCGCCGAGAAGCGGCTCCGCAATCTTTACGGACTCAAACTTGCCTTTATATGCATTGACCGCGTTGCAGAGTTCATCGTACTCAGCGCCGTGCATGAGATGTGTCGGCTGGACAACAAGGTTCTTCACGCCGTTATTCACCGCTCTCTGCAGGGCCTGATCCATATTGTCGATCGATTCGCCGTCGCGGGCCTCTATATGGTTGATAATGATCTGCGCTGTAAATGCACGTCTCACAGACCATTCCGGATAAGCCGCCTGCAGGGCCTTCTCGACTCCGCCGATATCCTTTGCGCGGCTTGTGTTAAATGACGTGCCGAAGGAGACGACGAGCAGCTCATTTTCTCCAATGCCATCCTCATTCAGCGGATCGTCCTGTGACGCGTCGCCCGTGTCGCGTCCAAAATAATCCGGGTCTGCATTTTCACCATGCACAAGCGCCTTCTGGGTGTCCGTCAGCTGATCCCAGGCCGCCTTTGCGGCTCTGCACTGCGCATCGGTATCGTCAGTCCTCTCCTGCACGTAGATCGCATCGATCAGCGCCGCCACCTTGTCAGCTGCCGCCTGATCCGCATCTCTTGCCCCGGATTCCGTCCGGGCAGCGGATGTCACGGATGAATCCGTCCCTGAGCCGGCAAGTCCAGGCACCTCTCCGTTAAGAACCGGATCAGACACACTGACCTTGTGGTCGTACCACCTGCCCTTTGTGCCGACCAGCGCGAGATCGAACTCCTCACCGATTGCCGGGACCGGGACGTCAAAGCCGTAGACCTCCTCCGTCGTGCCGTCGCTGTAATGGATCATGTCGACCGTCGGCTGAAGCAGCCCGGCTCCGTCCTTCTGCGCATCCTCCGCGGTTCCCTCAAAGAGATTGACGATATTCTCCGAGGCGAGCGCGATATGGATCACCATCTTCCCGTCCTTCACCGTCAGCCGTCCGAGACCGCTGCACGCCTCATTGACATGGAACATGCTGCTGTCCGTCGTAAATTTTGCGCTGTAGACACCGTCCTGAAGCTCTCCGGACGACTCCGCCGATGCGACTGCGCTCACGGCTGAAGATGCAGATCCGCTCTTTGCGTCGCTGCCGCATCCGGCTGCAAGTCCTGCCGCCATCACTCCCGCAACAAGCACTGCCACAAGTCTTACGTTCGTTTTCATTTGCCCTCCTTCCGGCGTTTCCTGACGCCATCTGCCATTTCTGGTTCCTCATGACAATGGATACACCGCCGTCTGCCCGCCATGGCGGCTGCACACGACAGCCATGAGGACTGGCCGTAAAAAGGGTAACGAAAAAAAAGCTGTCGTGATTGCACGACAGTCGATGATACGCCTGTTGCCGGCGCCTCCTTCGTACTGCCAATTCCTCGTGGCTTTCGAATCTGTGTGCCTTCTTTCCTGTGCCTGTTTATCGGGCAGCCCCGTGTTTCAGCTTCCCGTGGAGCACGCAGATTCTGCGTACTGCGAAAGGCAGGTCTCCCGGCTTATCGATCAGACGCCTCCGGCCCCTTCCCGGTTTCCCAGTGGACATGGCTTTCGGCTCTCGAAATACGGTGACGAGATCGTGCAGGATTCTCACCTGCTTCTCTTTTCACCGGACATTACATCCGGCACCTCCCGCAACTCTTGTCGCAACTATTCAGCGCCCCCGCAGCGCAGAGCGCTTCGCGTTCCCCGCTGCAGGCGGAATAATTGCTCATTGTCAACGCTCATTCTAGCATACGCGCGCGGGCCGCGCAAGAAACATGTCAGACGCGATTCGCACAGCATAATCAGCAGCCCTGGTATACGCGCGCAGACCGCGCAAGAAACAGGAGCAAGAAGCCTCAGTCACACAGGAACCAGATCATGAGAAGTGTCAGCAGGCAGATGCCCTCGCACAGCATAGACGCCGCATACATGAGACGGTTTGCGCGCGGTATATCCTCCGGCTCTGTCGGCCGCATCCTGTCCCCGATAAATGGCTTCTTCACGACTTTCCCGAAATAGCTCGCATCGCCCGCGAGCCGCAGGCCGAGTGCACCGGCGCACGCTGACTCTGTCTGCGCTGAATTCGGGCTCGCATGCTTTCTCCGGTCGCGAAGATAGATCCGCCTTGCGCGGGCCGCATCGTAATCCTTCCCACACAGATGGCAGGCCAATATCATCAGCCACGCACTGATCCGCGACGGCAGAAAATTCACAACGTCATCGAGCTTTGCGGCAGCCCGTCCGAAATCGATGTACGTTTCATTTTTATAGCCGACCATCGAGTCCATCGTGTTGACCGCCTTGTACATCCAGCCGAGAACCGGACCGCCGAGCGCGAAACAGAGCATCGGCGCAATCTCCCCGTCTGAGGTATTTTCCGCGACTGTCTCCACGGCGGCCATCGCGACATGTTCGCGGTCAAGCCTCTCCGTGTCCCTGCCGACGATCATGGAGACCGCATGTCTCGCATCCGCGAGTGTTCCTTCCCGGAGCGCAGTATAAACCTTCATGCTCTCCGTTCGAAGGCTCTTTGCCGCAAGCATCTGGCCGGTCATGAATGCTTCCGCCGCGCAGCCAAGAAACGGATGCAGATGGTAACAGACGACGAGGACTGCCGCAGCTGCAAGACCCGTAAGCAGGACAACCTCGATGACCATATACAGGCCGTACTGGCGTTTTCTGCGCCGGACACAAGATTCCCTTTCCCGCATCTCTGCAAGTGCTTCTTCCGCAGGGTTTATTTCCCCTTCCAAATCCCCGGCGAGAGACCTGGATACTGACTGCTCCGCCCGACCCGATGCGCGTTCTGTCACGGTCGCTGCCTCCGCGCCTCTCCGCCGCTCCGGCGCGCTCTCTGCCTTCTTCAGATACCGGTTCGCCAGATGTGCGATCCCCGTCCCGATCCACCGGACAGGGTGCGGGAAGCCCTGTGGATCACCCAGCAGCAGATCCAGCAAAAAACCCGCAAATAATGCAAGCATATGGTATAAAAGCAGCTGCTTCACACTCCCATCCTCCTCATGGTTTATCCATCATCTGTAGCAGGCAGTCGGTTCACTGCATGTCGAAAACTCCCTCAGCCTTTCTCTTCCGATTGTTGTCCGGCAGAGACTTCGCGCAGATTCCGCGGAACCCGCCACTATTCCGGAGCTTACGGCACTGCCGGACACGTCTCTATTTCGCGCAGGTCCCGCGGGACCCACCCGCCGGCAGTTCTCTCAAGAAGAAATACATATCCCTCGCCATTGCCCGCGCGGTAAGAATAATAATCGCCGCCGAACAGGCTCTGAAGAACAGCCATGATCGTGCCGCCGTGGACGACCGCCGCGGCGCGGCAGACAGACGCCGCCGTTGTCTCTGCCTCACCTGCGCGCGTTCCGCTGCACCATGTCTCCGGCTCTCTGCCCGCCCCGCTTTGCGGCCATTTCAGCATTGCGCCGTCATATACTCCGCTTATCCCCCGCGGTTCCAGGTCTCCTGCCCGGCTTTCTGAGCCGGCGCCAGGCCGTTGCGCAAGCCAGCGCTCAATATCCTGCACCATCTCCCGGAAACCCGCCGCGGACCTGCGGATAAAGTTCTCCCGGCTCTCGCCTCCCGGAAATGCCATCTCCCCGTTCGAGTCGATCCACGCCTGATAGACCGGGTTTCCTGCAAGATCCCTGTAGTTCTTTCCTTCAAATGCGCCGAAGTCCGTCTCGCGAAAGTTTTCGATTGTCCAGACATTCTGCCCATCAAATAAAATTTCCGCCGTCTCAATGCAGCGCCGCATCGGACTTGCATAGAGCCGATCCGGTCTCCGGAAATGCAGACCCCGAAGCTGCCTCCTTCCTTCCGACGAGAGCGGCTCATCTGTGCGCGCCCCGATGTAGCGTTTTTCCGCATTTCCGGCCGTCGCGCCATGCCGGATCAAAGTGACCACAATAACCGTTCCCTCAGGAACCACAATATCTCCTCCTGACCGGAATGCGCCTCCGGATTCTTCTGTACTTTCCTCCACCTGAGTCCTCCCGCAGACCACTCATTTGATTTGCTGCGGAATGCCGCAGTACACACGCCACACCGCATCCGCGCGGGCCGCAATCCCGCACAAAATCCGTCCCGTCTGCTCGCGCCATGTCCGCTCAAACACGTCCATCGGCACAATTCCGTTTCCGATCTCATCGCAGATGAACAGGCATGCCCCGCGTTCGTCCGCAAAACGAAGCAGTTCTCTAAGAATCTCCTCCGGTGTGCGGCCCTCCGTAAGTTCTGCACGGATAATAAGATGGAGCCTGTTCACAATGACCTGCCGGCTGCCTGCCTTTCCGTCATCAGATGCCCCGCGCTCGCCTGATGCGTCCGCTTCGCGGCATGTCTCCTTCCACGAACCGCTATCAACAACTTCTGCGCCAGGAAGCAGCGTCTTGGCAAATGCAAGCTTGCCCTGTGCTTTTCCGCCGATAATTAGTTTCATTTCAGTTCCTCCCCGCGTCACAGCATTCCTGCGATCCATCCCGCGATCATTGCCATAAGCTCCGCCATAGTCACAAACCAGCCCGCGAGATCGCCTGTGATGCCGCCGAATGTCCGGCAGCTCATGTCCCTGTACCAGACAAATGCAAGGCCAACGGCAAATGCCATGAGCCCTCCGCCCACGGGGCAGAGCCGCACCATGACAAGGACGCACAGCGCCGCCTCCGCACAGAGGCACCTCCGCACCACGCGCTTCGCGGCCGTCTGCTCCGAGGTCTTGAGCATGCCGTCCTTCTTTGCCGGTTGAAACGTCGATACACTAATCCCGCTCAGTGCGCGCGAAAGAAAAAACACACAGCAGAAAGACGCAAAAAGAGCGGTATCTCCTGAAGAGATCCGGCGCGGAACTGCCGCAAGCAGAATCTGCGACATCGCCGCAAATGCAAGCAGCCCGTACGCCGCAAGCGAGATCACGGCAAACGCGCCGATATGCGGGTCCTTCAGGATCTCGAGTTTCTTCTCCCGGTTCTGCCACGAGTGCACCGCGTCCATCGTGTCCATAAATCCGTCGACATGAATGCCGCCCGTCACGAGAAGCGGAATCGCGAGCGAGACGGCTGCCACCGCCGTATTTCCGATCCCAGCCGCGAGACACAGCATAAGCCAGATCCACTCGAGAAGTCCGATAACCGCACCAACCAATGGAAAGAAAATGAGATGATATTTCATATCGCCTGAATTCCATGTAAATCCCGGCATCGGGATCTTCGAGTACATGGAAAATGCGACATCTATTGATTTCAGAATCTGCTTTAATATGTTCACCACTTATAAAAGATATCGGAGCAAAGGCCCGAATTCACCATCGCCGCAAGGGGCGGGCGCCTCCGGCCTCTTAAAGAGACCGGTGTAATTACTTCAGCCTGACCGGAATGCCCGCGACGACCTCCGTCACACGGTCTGCCATTCCGGAAATTTCCTGATTAATTCTTCCGAGGGCGCGGATATACGCCTCCGTCCCCTCATCGTATGCGGTTCCATCTGAAAATACTGCATTCGTGACGATCACAAGACAGGCCGTGCAGGCCCTGAGGCGGCGGATTCCCGACACAATATTCCGCGCGACCGCATCCTCCGCAAGCACCTGCGCGCCGCGGAACATCTCATTTGCCACAAGGTTAGACAGGCACTCGAGCAGGACGGCGGATCCATCGCCGCGGATCCGTCCCGCAGCTTCCGCCTGACCTGGAACCGAAGAAGCGCATCCAATCACATCTGCGGCCTTCCCGATGTCAACCGGCTGCTCAAGCGTGAGCCAGCCGCGCCCCGCGCGCATGTTTCTGTGCCGCGCGACCTTCTTCTCCATTTCCTCATCGAGCACCCGCATAGTCGCCAGGTAATATACGCTCCCGCAGCCGGCCGCGAGCACTTCCTGTTCCGCATAAGCGGATTTCCCGCTCCCGCTGCCGCCGATCACAAGTTCCGTCAACAAAGGTCTCCTCTCCTGAACCATCGCGGGACGCCCCCGCGATACCGAAAATTCCGCCCGCTGGAGAGTTTCTGCAAAAGCCATCTTACTTCCACTCCCTCGCGATGTCGAGAAACTCCCGCTCACCGCGGATATACTCCCGGAAGACGATCTGCGGGTCCACGTTGTGAAATGACGCGCAAATCCCGCACATATCGCAGTCATTGATGCAGCGATACCGCGCCTTCACGTACTCGCGCCTCTCATTTTCCGTTGAACTTGCAATATCGGGCGGCCCGCATAATATTCCATCCATAGTCTTACCCTCCGAGTCTCTTCTCAAGTTCATACGCGGACGCCTCCGGTCTCCAGCCGTATTTTGCCAGATCGACGCGCCCGTCCCTTACCTCGATCCCCTCACTTTGAAGGCGCCTCGCCTGCTCCTCCGCGCCTCCGAACACAAAGGCTTTCGCGAGCTCGCCTCTGCTGTTTAAAACCTTGTAGCACGGCGTCTTTGCGCCGTCCGGATTCCGATGAAGTGCATTTCCGACCGCGCGCGCAAGAAACTTATCGCCGAGGACAGCTCCAATCTGCCCGTATGTCGTGACGCACCCATATGGGATTCTCCTCACGACCTCGTACACCTTCTCGTCAAATGAACAGCTCATACAATGTCCTTTCTTCCGGCCCGACTAAAGTCCTGTCGGTCGATGCCTCCCGCCGCCCGCAGATGCGGGCATCTCCGGTCTTTGCGTGCGCAAAATCCCTCTATGCCCCTCCCGCGCTCGGAAGCCGTCCTTTGTACTATACCGCATATCCGGTTAAAATAGAAATAGAATATGAAGCTTTTCGAGCCGCCGGTCCCGATCCGCGCCGCAGCTCACCGGCGTGCCTTGGCCCGGTTGCGGTTGATCATGACGATATCATCCATGATATTACATTACACCGCATCGTCTGATTTTCCCCTCTCTGTAAAAAATTTTAAAAAAATTAGCACTCACCTATTGACAGTGCTAGCAACTAGTGTTATAACACAGTTGTAACAAGAAAGAGGGAGTTGAAAAGAGAGATTCCCGGAGGGCAGGAACATCAGATGAGATGTTCCGGAAGGTTACAGCCCCGCGGATCCCGAAAATGAGATTCCCGGAGGGCGGATGAATGATGAAACCACTGATGGTTCGCCGTTCATTTGCCGGATCACATAAACAATATTTATCAGGATGCTTCAGACAACACCCGGACATTGAAAGGAGTAATGACTTATGATGTATATGCCTGCACTGTTCGAGGATGATTTTGATACGATGATG
>OMYS01000004.1 GCA_900315305.1 uncultured Eubacteriales bacterium | reverse complement strand
CCTCCAGTGATAGAGGACCTTCGGAATGTGGCGGATATTCTTCGTCGCCTCCGAGCATCTGAGCACGAAGTCAAAATCCTGCGCCCCGTCAAACTTCGGATCCAGCATGCCGACCTTGTCGAGCAGCGTGCGCTTCACGACGGTCAGATGGCAGATGTAGTTGTTGACGTTCAGCAGATCGTAGTTGAAGTCCGGCTTGAAATTCGGCTCGGAGTAGAACCCCTCGTCATTGACCTTGTCCTCGTCGGAGTAGATCATCTCCGTCTCCGGGTGCTCATTGATAACCTTCACGTTCTCAAAGAGCGCATCGCTTGTTACCAGGTCGTCGTGGTCGCAAAAGGCGATAAAGTCGCCCTTCGCAGCGGCAATGGCCTGATTTGTATTTTCCGAGATCTGCAGCTGCTTTCCGGTATAGACGGTCCTGATTCGCGGCTCCTCCTTCTTCAGCTCCTCGAGAAGTCCGGTGAGCGGCGAGTCCGGCCCGCTTCCGTCCGAGAAGACGAGCTCCCACTTCGGGTAGGACTGCGCCGTAAAGGACGCGACAAGCTCACGCAGATAGTACTCCGGCGTCTTGTAGAGCGGCACAACAACGGAAATGAGCGGCTCATACGAAAACTTTGTCGCACGCTGGCGCTTAAGCTCCTCGTCGGACACGCGTCTGTCCATCGCCCAGTCGTTGTAATCTGTGGCAAGTGACGCCTCCGGTCTCCTTCGGGCGCTTCGAAAGATCCGGCTCGTATTTCAGCTGTTCTCTGCAGAAGCCCCTCACGTCGCCGATCTCAAGGAAGGCCGGCAGATTCACCAGGTCGCTGTACTTCACCGTGATCGTAAAGCCGTATCCGCCTCCGGCCTGCAGTCCGAAATGGGCCGCGACATCGGGGCGCTTCACGCGGAGCACGCGGATCGGAATCTCATTTCCGAGAGAGTCCACGATGCGGATCATGTCGATGCCGTAGTCCTTGTCGCAGCACCAGCCGCGGAGCAGCAGGACATCCCTGTGATACGAGATCTTATCGATATTGTAGCAGATGCCGTTCGGGTCGTTCGGAAGCACAGGTCTTGCCTTCTCGAACGGGTCCGGCTTCTTCCGCATCGCGCACATCTTCCGGTATGCGCGGATGGACCGGAGATTCGCGGCATAATTCAGCATATCGGAGCGCTCCTTCAGGAGCTGCAGGCGGTGGACCGAGATGTTCGTGAGACGGCTGATCTCACTCTCGTCCTCCTTCCGCTTCGCGATGAAGGCCTCAGCCGCCGTCTTTGAGAGCGGGCTGAAGCGGAAGCGGACAATCAGCATCCGGGATCCCTTTCTCCAGTTCACGATCCTAACAGACGGGTCCGGCTCCGTAAAGACATGCTCGTGGTGGGCGATTCTCGTCCCGGAAATGACAGACCCTCCGTCCGGGAGCGCACCCTGATCGGTGTAGAGACCGTCGATCTTCAGGTAGCCGCAGCCCTCCGTCGGATCAATCCGCACCTGCATTACGCCGACAAGCGGAATGTCCGCGGCAAGGTTTCCGTCCTCATCGTAGGAAATATGAAGCGCATCGGCCTCGCTGAAGCCCTCTCCTCTGTCGATGTAAACGCGGGCATACCAGCTCGTCTCCTTCGCAAGGAGCTCCTTTGCCATGAAGGAGGCCGCCTGCTGCGTGAGGCTGACCGCGTGAAAGGCAATGTCAAGCCTTGCCGCCGCGCCGCCCTCATTTTCAATATAAATCTTCGGATCATCCGTGTCGAAGAGAAGCGTCTCCGGTCCGGAGCTCACGCCGTTTGTCTTCAGCTCAGGGATCTTCATGTCCTCGCCGTCAATAGCCAGCCTGTCAAAATGAACATAGCTGAAGCTCTCGGTCGGATCGATCCGGATGCTCTTCGCCCCGCGGATATCGATCTCGCGGCTGAAGGACCCGTCCTGATTCTGATTGATCGAGATCGCGACCTCCTCGCTGTATCCCTCTCCCGCGTCGAGATAGATCTTCGCGGGCGAGAGGTTCGCCTGCTCGCCGGAATTTTGCTTCAGTCCCTCAAGGCTCACGACTCCCGGCGTGATGTCCGCATAGAGGTCGCGGATCGGCGTGTGCTCTCCCTCGACCCACTTCTGAAAATGCTTCTCCATGCTGCTAAAGAGCTGCATCTTCGCCGGTGTGAGGCCGACGGCCTCGTAGATGTCCCGGTTCGCGGCAAGGCCGCGCTTCTTTCCGCTCTGTGAATAATAATGGAGAACTCTCCACTTGATAAAATCGATCGGAACTGCAAAGTCGAAGGTCCACTCGTAATCAATGACGTTCCATGTATCGCCGATTGTGATGACATTGGCAAAGACGAGATCGATATTGGGGTGGCTCGACGCCCCGCTCCCCTCGAGAAGCTCTGCGGAGCCAAAGACCTCCCGAAACTCAGGCGTCTCATGGAAGCTGCAGTCGACCGTCTTATCCACCTCCGTGAAGAAGGCTCTCAGGAATTCGCGAAGCTTATCCTCGCCCTCATCGAGGGCAGCGTCCGCCGCCTCCTCGAGCGTCTTTCCCTCAAGGTATTCAAAATCCGCATACGAATCCCCCGCATGGCAGACATTCGGGACAAATTTCGACGAGGCGTACTGCTTCTTCAGCTCCTCCTCCCGCTCAGCCATCCGGAGGACATGGCTCTTTGCCGCCTCCGTAAACGGAGACTTCCGCACGACGCGTCTTCCGTTCTCCTCAATAATATCGGTGCGGATCGCGAGCTCTCTGCGTCTCTCATTTGAAAATTTCGAAAACAGTATCACGTCCTACCTCCGTCAATGACCACAAGAAATGAATTGGAATAGAGTGGGAACAGCCCGTCGTCAACCATCGCGTCGATCGCCTTTGACTCATCGAAGAGATTGACGCGCGCCCTGTCAAAATTGAGGACGTTGCCGCGGATGTCGCCCTTCTTCGGCAGATACTCATCGGAGTAGATCGCCATCGGGAACTTGTAATCCGGGTACGGATAATAGAACTTCCAGCTCTCAAAGCCCGCAAGATGCATGATCTTCTCAAGCTCCGGCTTTGAAAATGTCCGCACTCTGTCGTTGTCCGGATATCCTTCGATGCCCTCGAAGAGGACGCCGCTGTGGTCCTCCGTACATCCGGCCCAGTATTTCATGCCGAGTCTGTTCTCAATCGCAAGCAGAATCTTTCCGCCCGGCTTCAGATGACGGCGGATAATCTTCAGAAAATCAAGATAGGGCGTGTCCGAGCTGATATATCCCCGCCCGTACTCAAAGACACCGATCAGTGTAATGTAATCATAGGACGCCGGAAGCTTCTTCTCGACGTCCTGAAAATTCCCGAGAAGGATCTCGACATTGTCACGGTCCCTGTTCCGGTATGCGTTGACCATGCTTCTCTTCTTCGAGAGATCGACGCAGGTGACATGGCCGGCCTTCTCCGCGACAGCTCCCGTGATGGCGCCGCAGCCTGACCCGATCTCAAGGACGCTGTCCGTCTTCTTAAACGGATACCAGCTCAGGATGTTTGTGCGGATCGTCGAAAAATGGTACATCACGGCCCAGTTCTTTTTCTCCGCGACAACGCGGTCAAACTGGTCCGGGGCCGTTGTCTTCGCTATCTCGAGAAGCTCGTCCTCGATCTCACCGTCCGAGTAGATGTCGCGTCCCGGATAGTCATCGAGCACAAGACTTACATTTCCGATCTTTTCTGTCATATGTGCAGTTTTCCTTTCTGCCTGCAGGCAGTTTCTATGTACTGTAATCATATCATGATTTGAGTGCCAAAAATGATTACAAAGTCTTTCCCCCACTGGCAAGCAAGCTTGCCGTGGGCTCAGACTTTTGACACTGTAATCATATCATATTTCAAATGAAAGCAAAAGGACTGTCACAGGTGACAGGGCCTCCGGCCGTCTGTCCGGCCCGGCGCAGCGTGTCCCTTGCAACAGTCCCTTCAAATTCAGTTCTCTTCTGTATTTTTTCTTGTGAACGTAACTTCGGAATTCATATCAAAGAAGCCGACCGTATTCTTCGAGGATACGACCGTGACATTGAGGACGTCGTACAGTCTGTGGAACACGCGGAACTCACCCTTGTGATAGCCCGTGCTTCCGAACGACATCAGATATTCGCCGCCCTGCAGGTCCATCCTCTGGCGGAACTCCACCTCGATCGTCTCGCCGGCGTGAGCCGCGCCGATCGGTGTGTTCTCATACATCGTATTCGTGCCGCAGATTTCCGTTCCCTTCAGGTTCTTGAAGGTGTACGCGAAAATCGGCTCCTCGAGGTCCTGTGTAAAATGAACCTCCATCCGGATCGTAAAATACGAACCCTTCTCGATGCTGTTCGTGATGTTCCCGTTCTCATCGATCGTCGTGACCTTGACAATCTTCGCCTGGCCCTCGCCGTACTCGATCGTGTTCGGGTTCTTCGGGAGAATGCCCGTCACGGATTTCGCCTGGCGCTGCAGCTTCTCCTGCGTCTTGACATCGACTGCGCCGAGCTTCTTGTCCTTCAGATCAGCGGCAGAAGCATCCTCTGCCTCCTCATCCTCCTTGTCGTCGGATACCGGGAGCGGCTGATCGCCCAGATTGACCATCAGCTTCTTGTAGAGGTCAACCATCTCCTTCGGCTTGCCCTCATTTCTCTTGACACCCTTGTTGAGAAGGATGACGCGGTCGCAGTACTTCGCGATACTCGAGAGGTCGTGGCTGACGAAGAGAATCGTCTTGCCCTGCTTCTTGAACTCCTCGAACTTGTGGTAGCACTTCGCCTGGAAGAAGACGTCGCCGACGGAAAGAGCCTCGTCGACGATGAGGATCTCCGGGTCGATATTGATCGCGACAGCAAATGCGAGGCGGACAAACATACCGCTCGAATAGGTCTTGCACGGCTGATTGACGAAATCACCGATGTCGGCAAATGAGAGAATGTCGTCCATTCTCTTGTCGATCTCCTCGCGGGAGAAGCCCATCATTGTGCCGTTCAGATACACGTTCTCAATGCCGGTGTATTCCATGTTGAAGCCGGCGCCGAGCTCGAGCAGGGCAGAGATACGGCCATTGACCTGAATCTCACCGCTCGTCTGGCTGAGGACACCTGTAATAATCTTGAGAATCGTGGATTTTCCGGATCCGTTCGTGCCGATGATACCGACCGTCTCACCGCGGTGAACGTCAAAGCTGACATCATCGAGGGCCTTCAGCTCCTTGTAGCGCTTCTTCTTTGAAAAGCCGAGCGCCTCCTTCAGGCGGTCAGACGGCTTGTCGTAAAGCTTATAGATTTTTGTAATGTGCGAGACACGGATCGCGACCTCGTCGCTTACCGTACTCACAGGCTGTGTTGCATTTTCACTCATGAATCATTTTTCTCCGTGATGAAATTGGTCAGGCAGCAGCTGCTGCCTGATCCCTGATTACAGAACGTCTGCGAAATGAACCTTCAGTCTCTTGAAGATGACTGCTCCGAGACCGAACAGCACAAGCGTGACGGCCCAGAAATATACGGTCTGCGACATATTTGACCAGAACCACTGATGGTTGTAGATCGCGTCGCGGTAGCCGTTCACGATATAGTACATCGGATTCAGACGGAAGATCCATCTGTATTCAGGCGGAGCGATCTGGATATTCCACATGATCGGGATCGTCCAGATTCCGATCTGGAGAATGATGCTGATGATCTGCGAGAGGTCCCGGAAGAAAATGACAATCGCGCAGGTCCCGTAGATCAGTCCGAGTGAGAAAATAAACATACAGAAAAAATAATATACGATCTGAACCGCATAGACACTCGGATAGATGCCGTAGAGCGCCGCGATCAGGAAAGCGACGCAGATAAAGAACATGTGCACGAAGAACGCAGAGATTGCCTTGACCATCGGAAGCACACTGATCTTGAACACGACCTTCTTGACGAGGTAGCTGTACTCAATCAGCGCGTTCGTGCCCCCGGTCAGTACCTCCTGGAGATAGAACCACGGCACGATACCGCTGGTCAGGTAAAGCACGAACGGAACATTGGCCGTAGCGCCCGCCTTGAGGCCGATACCGAAGACTACCCAGTAGACGAGAACCGTGACGACCGGCTGGACAAACGCCCAAAAGATACCGAGATAGGACCCGGCATATTTCGTCTTGAAGTCGTTCTTCGCAAGCTTCATGATGAGCCTTCTGTTCTGCCAGACCTCGATCGGCAGAGACAGAAGCTTTTTGCCCTTCAGAAGGATTCCGAGGCACACGCCGTCAAGAATCACGAGGGCAATGACCTTGAGAATCAGGTTCTTTCTGGCTGAAGACGCCGCCGCGGCAGCCGTCACATTCGGATGATTCACCTTGAAGACAAGAATCGGACTCGTACCGGTGGTCTTCAGAACCAGCGTGTCGCCCTTCATGCTGGCATCGATGTCATTCATCTGCGTCTCGGAGTCCTTCAGGACTTCCGCGAGATCGATGCTGTCCGTCGCGCCGCATCCCGTGAGCTCAGCGCCTTTGATCTTCCAGGTCGCGCCCGCGGTTGCTCCGAACTGAACTCTGACATAATTCATGTCCGAGCGGACATAATATTTCAGAGTCCTGACTTCCCCGCTGTCAGAGCTGTACGTCTTGTCGCTCTCGCGGTTCGCGTCCCAGTTTGCGTCATAGCGGATGATGCCGTCATAGACGGTGACACTCTCTTTTTTGACATCACTGGACGCATCCATCTGAAACCAGACGTAGCTGTTTCCGCTGCTCTGGTGACGGATAATCAGAACATTGAGAACGGCAAGCACCAGAATGAGGGCCGCCAGTAAGAGTTTTCTTTTCTTCGACATGAATTACTTCTGCTCCTGCTTCTTTGCTGTGTACTCCTTAAAGCTGCCCCACTTCGTGTCCTTGTCGGACAGATTGAGCTCAACGCCATCCTCGAACGGCCACTCAACGCCGATATCCGGATCGTTGTACGCAAGGCCGCCCTCGTCGTTCGGATGATAGAAATCAGTTACCTTGTAGCAGAACTCAGCCTCATCGGAGAGGACAAGGAAGCCATGAGCGAAATTCTTCGGGATGAAGAACTGCTTCTTGTTCTCCTCGGAAAGGATGACGCCGAACCACTTGCCGTATGTCTTGGAGCCCTCGCGGAGATCGACAGCGACGTCGAAGACCTTGCCTCTCACGACGCGGACGATCTTGTCCTGCGGATGATTGATCTGGAAATGAAGACCGCGCAGAACGCCGCGCGTAGAGCTCGACTGGTTGTCCTGAACAAAGACCTCGTCGATGCCGGCAGCCTTGAAATCATTGTAGTTGTATGTCTCCATGAAGTAGCCGCGCTTGTCGCCGTAGACAGTCGGTGTGATGACCTTCAGACCTTCGATGTCACATGTCTCAACCTTGATTTTTCCCATTTAAACGTTCTCCTCATTTCATATCTGTGCAGTGAATGAGACTGCCGGTCGGAGACTGGCAGTCTCGTCAGTATCAGCGCTCTGCCGAAGGATATCAGAGTCCCTCGGCGACGTCGATCATATATTTGCCGTAGCTTGTCTTCTTGAGCGGCTCAGCCAGCTTCAGAAGCTGCTCCCTATCGATGAAGCCGCGCTTGTAGGCGATTTCCTCGATGCAGGATACATAGAGTCCCTCGCGCTTCTCGATGGCCTCGACGAAGTTGGCCGCCTTGAGAAGCATGTCCGGGTTGCCTGTATCAAGCCACGCGAACCCTCTGCCGAGAGTCTCGACATAGAGGTCTCCGCGGTCGAGGTACGCGTTGTTGACACTTGTGATCTCAAGCTCGCCTCTTGCAGACGGCTTGATGCTCTTTGCGATCTCGACAACATCGTTGTCGTAGAAATAAAGACCCGGAACCGCATACTTTGACTTCGGATGCTCCGGCTTCTCCTCGATGGAAATTGCCTTGCCGTTCTCGTCGAACTCGACGACGCCGTACTCTCTCGGGTCCCTGACGTAATATCCGAAGATCGTCGCGCCCTCTGTTCTGGCTGCGGCATTTCTCAGGACCTTCGTGAAGCTCTGGCCGTAGAAAATATTGTCGCCGAGAACAAGTGCGACGTTGTCATTTCCGATAAACTCCTCGCCGAGAAGAAATGCCTCCGCGAGTCCGTTCGGATGCTCCTGAACCTTGTAGCTGAAGCTCATGCCGAGCTGGCTTCCGTCACCGAAGAGGTCCTCGAATACCGGAAGATCGCGCGGTGTGCTGATGATCAGAATGTCCCTGATCCCCGCAAGCATGAGTGTGGACAGCGGGTAATAAATCATCGGCTTGTCGTAGACAGGCATCATCTGCTTCGACATGGCTCTTGTCAGCGGATAAAGTCTCGTGCCCGAGCCGCCCGCAAGAATAATTCCCTTCATGATGGTATCTCCTCCTTATTTTCCGGAAAATTTCTGTATCGCAAGTCCCGGATCAGCGGTTCTTGTACATATCATCGTAATACTTCTGATAATCACCGGAAATGCAGTGATCCATCCACTCCTGATGCTCGAGATACCACTTGACCGTCTTCTTGATGCCGTCCTCGAAGCAGGTCTCCGGATACCAGCCGACCTCGGCCTTGATCTTGTCCGGAGCGATCGCGTAGCGTCTGTCGTGGCCCTTGCGGTCCGTGACATAGGTGATGAGGTCCTCAGACACATTTGCCTTTCTCGGATCATCATCCGGAAGAAGCTCCTGGAGTGTCTTGATGATCGTCTTTACGATCTGGATATTCTGGCGCTCGTTGTGGCCGCCGATATTATAGGTCTCGAAGAGACGGCCCTTCTCCTGTACCATGTCGATTCCCTTCGCGTGGTCCTCAACATACAGCCAGTCACGGATGTTCTTGCCGTCGCCATAGATCGGAAGCTTGCGGCCGTGAAGCGCGTTGTTGATCGTCAGCGGAATCAGCTTCTCCGGGAACTGATAAGGGCCGTAGTTGTTGGAGCAGTTTGTGATGTTGGCCGGGAACTTGTATGTGTCCATGAAGGCCTTGACCATGAAGTCAGAGGATGCCTTGGACGCGGAATACGGGCTGTGCGGATCGTATTTTGTTGTCTCGTAGAAATAGTCGTTCGGATTGGAAAGAGAACCGTACACCTCATCGGTCGATACGTGAAGGAATTTGTGGTCCGGCTTGAATGTGCCGTCCGGGAGCTCCCATGCTGCCTTGGCTGCATTCAGCATGACAAGTGTGCCGAGAACGTTTGTCTCGACGAAGACCGTCGGGTTCTTGATCGAGCGGTCGACATGAGACTCAGCCGCAAAATGAACAACGCGCTGGACGTCATTTTCCTCAAAGATCTTGTTGATGGCCTCTGCGTCGCAGACATCTGCCTTGATGAACGTATAGTTGTCTCTGTTCTCAACGTCCTTCAGGTTCTCGAGGTTGCCCGCATAGGTAAGCTTATCTACATTGATGATTCGAATCTCATCACCATACTTCTTGAACATGTAGTGAATGTAGTTTGATCCGATAAAACCGGCACCTCCGGTTACAACGTAGGTTCTCATTCTTTTCTCCTTTTCATCTTTTTATCACAGCGTGATTTTTTTCAGACTTCTTCACATTATAGCATCGGGTCTTTCCATTTGCAATATGTCTGGATTACCCTTCTGTTTTCCCGTCCTTTGAGAAGCGCGGAACGCTCATGTCGGGTCTCCCCGCATTTTCCTGCGTGTCCTCCACATAGCCGCGGGCGCGTCTCTCCCGCTCTGCCAGTCTGTTCTTCTCATCGTTGTAGTCCGCATTGACCGTCTCGCGGATCACATAGGTCGGCGTGTTGTTCTGCGTCAGCGTGATCCGGCCGATATACTCGCCGATGATGCCGAGTATCAGGAAAACGACGCCGAAGAGGAAGAGCATGACGCTCATGAGGGACGGCCAGCCGGCGGCCATCGACGGATGCAGCAGCTTTCGGATGATGACAACAATCGCGGATATGATACCGAGCGCCGAGCAGACCGCGCCGAGATAGGTGGCGAACCGGAGCGGCCGAATCGAATAATTCATGAAGTTCAGGAACAGCTTCAGCCCCTTCTTGAAGGAGTAGTTTGATTTTCCGTACTCGCGGTCAAAATGGTCAATGTCGATATTCACGATGTTGTAGGTCGTGCGGAAAAACAGAGCCTGGATAAAGGCACTGTTACCCTTGTACTTCTTCGCCTCCTCGACGACGTAGCGGCGGGCGAGCCAGAAGCTGCTCATCTGAATGCCGGCCGGACGCTCGAGAAGCTTCCAGAGAAGGGACCGGCTGATCGAGCCGACAAAATCCTTCCACGGCGTAAAATGGCGCTTCTTGAAGACGCCGAACACGACGTCCGCCCCCTTCTCGGCAGCATCGAGAAACTGCCGGATCTGGGACGGATGATTCTGCATGTCGTCGTCCATCCCGACGACGAGGTCCCCGTGTACATAGTGGAGCGCGCACATAATGGCGGACTGCTGGCCGAAGTTCTTGGCCAGATTGACGCCGATCACGTTCGGCCACTTCTTCGCCGCGCGCTGAATCGCCTCGTACGTTCTGTCCTTTGAGTAGTCGTTGACCATGATGATCTCGCACTCATAGTTGTCCATGTGCGAAAATTCTTCATTTGTCAGGTCAGCGATCTCCTCGACTGTGTGCTCCGAGTTGTAGCACGGAATTACGATTGATACAAGCATATACCCTTTTTGCTCCTTTTGCTTCTTGCTGCGTTCTCCGGGTCACTTCCTCACAAGACGGCTCTTCCCGCCGTGCTTCATGATTTCCGGCAGCGCGTCATAAAAGAGCGGTGTCCCGCCCGTGTGCAGGAAGAGAACATTCTCCCCTGTGACATACTGTGCATCAAGATACCGCAGCATCCCGTAATACGCCTTGCCCGAATAGAAGGGATCAAGGCACAGACCTTCTTTATAATACGCTTCCGCGATACAGTCAAGCAATTCTTCATTTACCTGTCCGTAGCCGCCGCACAGATATGCATCCTCAAAATGAAGCTCCTTCTCCGGATCGAGCTTATACTCCGCCCCCATCCTCTCTCTGTATTTCTCGAGATTTCCGAGGATGACCTCTCTCGCGCGCGGAAGCCTTCGCGTGACCGAAATGCCGATGATCTCGCGCTCGTCGCCGTCCATGAGATGCGCGGCAAGAAGACCGCTGTGCGTAAGAGACGTGCTCGACGCGAGGAAGATCTTCGAGAAATGAATTCCTCTCTCCTCTTCCTGCTTTTCGATCTCACGGTAGACATCGACATAGGCGGACATCGGAACGTGCTCATGTCCCTGGCCCGTAATGTCGCCGTGCATATAGTAGGGAGTATATCCCATATGTTTAAGATCGTCCATGGCCTTCTGCACGGCGGCTGCGATTGCCGGGCCTTTGTGGCACCTGTACTCGAGAACGCCCGCGCCGAGGACGAGCCTTGCATTTCCCGTCGAGGGATCCGGCTCCGCATCGTCGATATTATCGATCATCGCGCACGGAATACCGCGCACGGTGCACGCGTCCGCCATGATCCGGCAGAAATTCGAGTGATACCCGCCGTACATGATCATCGCATCGCACCCCTTCGCCTGCATGTCCTCAAGGTAGGCCTCCGCAAAGCGGACCTTATTTCCACCGAACGAGAACGGCAGTGCGTCCTCGCGCTTCACGAAAATCTGATTTCCATTGCCGGTCATCAGCGGGCATCCGTTATCCAAACAAGGACCCGCAGTCTTCTCAGCGGCTGAGCGTTTTGGCAGGAGCCGGAAGATCGGCGTCTTAATGATCGGAAGGTCCTCGTCGAGACGGAAATGGATCCGCTCCCGCACGCCCTCAAGGCGCTCTTCCGCCTCATCCAGCGTCGGTGCCGTGATTACAACCTGCCCCAGACGGTCGCGGCCGTTCGTGTACGCATTGACGTGATCACCGGGCTTCACATTGAACATGACCTGCCGGAGCCACCCGCTCTTCAGGTTGTCGTCCTGAATTTCCCGGAGCGTGCCTCCGCGCTTCGAGTAGACTGTGCTCGCAAGCACTGCCCCCTCGCGTCTCTTCGCAAAGAAATGCGAGACGTCCTCGCCGAGCGCGATGCGGAGCAGCACCTCGTAGTAATTGATGCCGTAGGACGCGCCGACCATCTCCGGAAGACCGTTCGCGCCGCTTCTTCCCGTGAGCTCAATGACATAGACCTTGTCGCCCCTGCGGATAAAGTCGCAGTTAATCGGGCAGTTGTCGAGGCCGAGCACCGCGACCGCACGCTCCACCTGCTCACGGATCTGTCCGCCGAGCGTCTCTTGATAGCGGTACGGCACGGAATGACCGAGCGGCAGGGGCGTCGGGCCGTTGAAGGTGACAATATTGTTCGGCTCCATGTAGAGAATTTTCCCGTTCTGGATCATGGACTCGACGCCGAAAATCTCGCCCTCAATGAATTCCTCGACGAGGCAGTAGTCCTGATGCGTCTCGGACATCGTCTTCGCGTAGTTTCTCCGCGCCTCCTCCGGCGTGTCGCTCCGGTAGATGCCCCGGCCTCCCATGAGGTCGACAGCCTTCACGATGACAGGAAAATGGAGCTTTTTGATTGCATCCTCGAGCTCATCCTCGCTGTGCACGCAGCAAAACGGCGCCGTCTGGACTCCCGCAGCGACAAGCGCCTTCTTCATGAGGAGCTTATTGGCCGCCTTTGCCGCTGCCTCCTTCGACGGCCCCGGAAGGCCGAGCGCCTCGGCCGCCGCGCCGATCGCGCGCATACCGAGATCGAGGCCGCAGGTCACGATTCCGTCGACATGGTGGTCTCTTGCTGCGCGGAGCACCGCGTCCGGATCAGCGATATTGTGCATGTCCGTCTCATCGGCCAGCTGAAAGCCCGGGTACGGTCCCGGAATGCTCATCGCCACAGTCTTTATGCCCATTTTTTTTGAGAGTTCATAGAGCGGTGTCTGCGTGTAGCTGGCACCGAGAACCAGAAGTTTTTTCATTTTCAACAGCCTTTCTGAATGATTACTCCTTGATCAGCATTTTTTCATTGAGCTCGCGGATGCCGACGGCCGTCCGATACGGGCAGGTGTACGGCTCCGTGTGCTTTCCGTCCAGAAGATCGAGCCACCACAGGACGTCGTTAAAGCCGAGCATTGAGCGGAAGCGCACGGTCCCTGAGATCCGCGGATTAATCTCGAAAATGAAATACCGGCCGTCCTTCTTCCGGAGCTGGATATTGATATACCCCGTGAGGTCAAAGAGCCTTGCGCACTCCGCCGCGATCCGGTCAAGCTCCTCGTCGTGCACGAGCTCGACCAGGTTGCTGTAGCCGTTCTTCAGCTGCCTGCGGAAGGCGATCGTGTTCAGCACGTCTCCGTCCCGGAAAACGCCGACCGTATACTCGTCGTCGCTGTCGATATATGCCTGGTAGACATAATCCCCGTCGAACTCATCCGAAAGCTCGCTTCCCTTTCCCTTCATGATGTGCTTGGAGCCGTTCGACCGGCAGGGCTTGACAATGTAGACAGCCTCAGGGTCCGGAAGGTCCGCATGGCGGATGAAGGTCTCCGGCGCGGGAAGACCGTTTTTCCTGAGCTCCTCTGCCGTCAGATATTTGTCGAGACAGGTTCCAAGCACGCGGTTGCTCTGCATCACGAGGCGGATGCCTCTCTCCTCGAACGGCTTCCGGTTCCTGTCGATCACCTCGATCTCGCGCTCATTGACTGGGATGAGATGCGTGATCCCGTACTCGCTGCACTTTTCCGCAAGCTCCCCGATGTAATTCTCGGAGACGGCGTAGCTGCTCTGCCAGAACACCTTCACAAGGTCCATGCCGACGGCGATGCGGTTCACATCGCAGCCGTAGAGCTCATCGCCCGTGTCCTTCAGAATCTTCAGGACTCCGTTTCCGATATCTCCGCTGATCGCGGTCACCAGTATTTTTCTCAATGTATCTGTCCTTTCTCTAGTTCATTTCAGGATTTCTCCAGCAATATACATCCTTCCCTGCGGTACGGAATCCGCCTTCAAAGATTCTCTGTTTAATTCTCGTACCGCTCGGCATCATACGATGTCAGTCCGGGTCCGAAGCCTTCCTCTCGAGGACCGCCTTCAGCTTCTGAAGATCCGGGTCGTACCGGTCTATCTCCTCGTAGAGAGACCGCCTGTCGATCGCATAGGGCACAAAGGACACGGACCGCTCCTTCGTATCGACGATCGCGAAGCTGTACCCTCTCCCGTCCCGGGGCTGCCCGACCGAGCCGGGGTTCACGATCAGTGTCTGGTTCTCCGCCGGCCTTGCGTCCGATTCGGGACTGACAACGCAGGGCGGAACGGAGTGATCGACCGCTCCCTGTCCTACAGACTTTCCGCACGGCACGGGGTGATCGGCCTCTCCCTGTCCTGTGAGCCTTCCGTCAGACACAGAGTGCACAGCTCCGCCTGATTCCTCAGTGCTTCCCATTGTACTTGAATTGCCCTCCGGATCTGTAAATCTTCTCATCCGGCAGTGTGTGTGCCCCTGCAGCACAATGTCAAATGCAGCGTAGCTCTCCGGATTTTTCACCGGATTATCCGGGTACATGCGCCCATTCAGCGGGTCCCAGGGTGTCCCGTGGACGCAGAGAACGCGCGTGCCCTCCGCGTCAAGCTCGGCCCGCGGACTCAGTGTACGTAAGAAGGCTGCGATGTCTTCCAGTCCCTTACTACCGAGGTCCGCATAGGAATGACCGTAGCGGCTGATCAGCCGTTCCTCATCCATCCGGCCGTCCATCGCCTCAAGAAACATCTGATCGTGATTTCCGAAAAGCCAGATGAGGTCAGGAAGCTTCCGGAGCTCCTCGAACACCTCTCTCTGCCTGTAATAATAGCCGAAAATATCACCGAGAAAGACCATCCTGTCAAATGAATATCCTTCCAGCAGCCGGAGTGCTTCCTTAAGTCCCCATATATTCCCGTGTATATCCGAAAAAACAGCGAGCTTCATGTCTTATCCTCTCTGTCGTTGTCCTGTCTATGTGCTCAGCTGCGCATGTACTGAGGCCATACTCATCTGCTGCGCCGGCAGCCCTGTGCCAGAATTTACTTGTGCCCTGGCCGGCCCAGCCGTCACGCGTCAAGTATCCACCGCACGGAATCAGCGAGTGTGTGCTTCGGAGAAAAACCGAGGTCTCTTGCCGCCTTCTCCGCTGAGATTACCCACCGATCCGCGGCCTCCGGGTCAGGCCTGTCACTCGGGACGATATCTGACCATGATCCCGTCTCCCGCTTCACAAGCTCCGCCAGCTCAAGATTCGATGCCGACTCCCCTGCGAGGAGATAGAGTCCCTCCGCATCTGTTCCGACCGCCTTTGCGAGTGTATCCGCGATGTCGCGCACGTCGATATAATTCTGGACCCGCGCGCCTCTCCCGTACAGCGTGACCGGCTCATTTTCCCTGCACTGCCTGATCAGGAAGGTGAGGAAATTCCGCGGATTCATCCCGACGCCGATCGGCGAGGATATCCGGAAAATGAGTGTCCGGACGGACGGCGCCGTGAGAGCTGCCACCATCTGCTCACCCGCAAGCTTTGAGATGTGATAAACCGTTTTCGGGGCCACCGGGTGACTCTCCGTGACCGGGATATGCTCCGGGGTCCCGATGACCGGAATACTCGACATGTAAATCAGCTGCTCTGCGCCGAGACGGTTCGTGAGCTCCACGACATGGTTCGTCCCCAGACAGTTGACAATCAGGCTGCTGTCCCCAGTCATCGAAAGACTCGCCGCCAGGTGAATCACCGCATCGACGTGCGGCGCCGCCTCCGCGAAGGCACGCACGGCCTCCGCGTCTGTCAGATCAAGGTCCGCCGTGCGGAGCCTCTCGGACGGCAGACTCTCTGCACCGCCGGAAGCCTCCCGCAGAAGTTCCCTCATGTCTTTTCCGTGATCAACGGCAAGAACCCTGCTGCCGCCGGCAAGCAGAGCCCGGACGACATAGCTCCCGATAAAGCCGCATGCCCCCGTAACCAGAATTGACTTCATATATCGTTCCTCTCTTCTCGGGCGAGCAAGCTCTCCCTTCATAGCTATTCAGCACCCCACAACTCGGAACGCTTTGCGTTCCGAGTTGTGGGCGGCCAGAGCGGCTTCGCCGCTTGTCCGCCCCATGGAGCCTTAAAAGATTCCGGGCGAGCAAGCTCTCCCTGCATCTTTTAAGGCTCCATGGGGTGCTGAATAATTACATCTTATCGCGATTTCTGTGCGGCGTAAACCCCCGCGCGGGAGTTGCGAAAGCACGCCTGTCATGGTATAGTTCTTTGGATTCTTTCATTTTCAAATACCGCTTTGATCGGAGGATTATGAGCCGCACATCTTCTTCGGAAAATCTCCAGAAAAACATTTTTCTTAATACGATCGGAAATCTTGTCTACTATTTCTGCCAGTGGCTGATGACAATTCTCGTCGTCCACCTGGCCTCCTACAGTCAGGCAGGGTATCTCTCCCTGGCCATGAACACCTCGACGAGCTTCGCCGTCATCGCGCTCTTCAGCATGCGAAACTTCCAGATTTCGGACGTGAGCCATGAATACACGAGGCACGAGTATGTCGGCAGCCGTGTCCTCACCTGCCTCGCCGCCTTCATCAGCTGCGCGGTGTATGCATTTGCCGCGAACTCCGTATTCCAGGCCCTGTGCATCACAGCCTTCATGCTGGTCCGGATCGCCGAGGATATCGTCGACGTCCTGCACGGTGAGAACCAGAAGAGGGGCCGGTACGATTACATCTGCCGCTCCTACCTGATGCGGGGCCTCGCCTCGATCGTGCTGTTCAGCCTGGTGCTGAAGCTCTCAGGGAACCTCTTTGTGACGCTCCTTGCCGTCGCGGCCGTCAATCTCGTCATCGCATTTGCCTACGACTGGGTGAAGACATCCTCCCTTGCGGAGATAAAGCCGGTCATGTTCAGCAGGCATGTCCTGAAGCTTCTCGGGGAGTGCCTTCCGATCACGGTGTTTACATTTCTCTTAAACCTCGAGATGCTGATCCCGAAGCAGGTGCTCAAGGCCGTCGTCGGCTACGATGAGCTCGGCATTTACTCCTCGATCGCCTCCCCGACGCTCGTGATCCAGCTGTTCGCGACAGTCGCCTTCAGCCCGATTATCCCGAAGCTCTCAGCCTATCTCCGGGACGGGGAATTCGACCGCTTCGCCTCCATGCTGCGAAAGACCTATCTTCTGATCGCAGGCATTGCCGTTCTGATCACGGCGGGCGCCGCGCTGCTCGGGCGCTGGGGACTTACGTTGCTCTTCGGAAAGAGCATTCTGAGCCATTACAGCCTGTTCATGCCCGTCGTGTGGGTCTCTCTTCTGATCGGCTTTATTTTCATTTTGCAGTCGATCCTGATCGCCATGCGGCAGATGAAATGGATGCTGATCGGCATGATCGCAGATTTCGCGCTCTGCTGCGCGCTCGTCTATCCGTGCATCAATCATTTCGGCTCGAACGGTGCAAGTATCGTACAGATCATCGCATACGGCGTTTACCTCCCCTACATGATTGCAGTCGCGGAAATTCAGTTGTATAATATGAGGAATCGCCATAAGTCATAAATCCGCCAGGCGCGCGGATTTATCTTCGAAAATGAGAGGAAGTCTATGATAGATTTTAATCATCCGCCCTACACAGGCAAAGAATTCGAATATATGAAGAAGGCCGTCGACAATCACAAGATCTGCGGCGACGGCGAATTCACCAAAAAATGCGAACAGTTTATGTGCGACCGCTTCGGCTATGCGGCCTCCTACCTGGCGACATCAGGCACGGACGCGCTCGAGCTCGCCGCTCTTCTCTGCGACATAAAGCCGGGAGATGAGGTCATTCTTCCGTCCTATACCTTCTGCTCCACGGCAGATGCATTTGTCCTGCGCGGGGCAAAGCTCGTCTTTGTTGACATCCGTCCGGACACGATGAATATCGACGAGACAAAGATTGAGGACGCGATCACGGATAAGACGAAGGTCATCGCGGTCGTCCACTACGCGGGTGTGGCCTGCGAGATGGACACAATCATGGATATCGCAAGACGCCATCATCTCATCGTCGTGGAGGATGCCGCGCAGGCATTCGGCTCAACCTATAAGGGACGGTATCTCGGCGGAATCGGCGATTTCGGCTGCTTCTCCTTCCACGAGACAAAGAATTTCTCGATGGGCGAGGGCGGAGCCATCGTTCTTCCGAATCTCGACAACCGCGACAGATGCGAGATCTACCGCGAGAAGGGAACTGACCGGAGCCGCTTCTTCCGCGGACAGGTCGACAAGTACACGTGGCAGGATTACGGCTCCTCGTATCTTCCGAGCGACCTCAATGCCGCTTATCTCTGGGCACAGCTCGAGGTCTATTCGGAGATTTACAACGACCGCATGCAGACCTGGAACTCTTACAACGAAGCCTTCCGTCCGCTCGCGGACCGCGGCCTCGTCGAGCAGCCCGTCATTCCGGCGGAGTGCGGACACAACGCCCACATGTACTACCTGAAGTTGAAGGACCTCGAGACAAGGACGCGCTTCATTCATTACCTCCACGAGCATGGCGTGTGTGCGGTCTTCCACTACATCCCGCTCCACAACTCCCCGGCCGGCCGGAAATTCGGCCGCTTCTCCGGCGAGGACGTCTACACGACGAAGGAGTCCGAGCGTCTCGTCCGCCTTCCGCTCTACTACGGTCTGACAGACGAGCAGCGCGAGCATGTCATCGAGACAGTCAATGATTTCTTCCGCTGATCCATCGTGAATATAGAAGCACCCCATGTCCAGCTTGAAGCCGGACATGGGGTGCTTCTTGTCTGAACAGCAAAAGCGGTGATGCCTGACAGCACCACCGCTTTTAAAATTTCATGGCAGGATTCGTTACTGCTTATCCTCAGATTTTTCTGACTGATCAGACGCTTCCTGGGCCTTCGGCTTACTCTTCTCGTCTGAAGACTCGGTCTTCTCAGACTTCTCTTCCGGCTTCTCAGATACCTCAGATGGCTTCTCAGCCGGTTCAGCCTTCTCAGGCGTCGCTTCTGCAGCCTGATCAGCGCCTTCAGCCTTTTCCTCCGGCTTCGGCTCGTCCTTCTTTTCGGTGTCTTCCTTCTTCCCGGCAGCTTCCGTCTTTTCAGCCTTCTCTTCTGCCGGCTGATCAGCGCCTTCCGCCTTCTGCTCCGGCTTTGACTCTTCCTTCTTTTCAGCGGCTTCCACCTTCTCAGACGTTTCTTCCGCTGACTGATCAGCGCCTTCGGCCTTTTCCTCCGGCTTCGGCTCGTTCTTCTTTTCGGTGTCCTCCGTCTTCCCGGCAGCTTCCGTCTTTTCAGACTTCTCTTCTGCTGGCTGATCAGCGCCTTCCGTCTTCTGCTCCGGCTTTGACTCTTCCTTCTTCTCTGCTGTCTCCGGCTCCGTCTTCACCGGTCTTCCTCCGATCGTCGAGCCTCCCTGAGCCGGGCTGACTGACTCTGCCGGCGCATGCTTCACGGGCAGGGGCTGCTGCTCATTTTCCGGAGGATTCTTCCGGCTCTTTGAGCGGTGGACAAGAGAGACAAGGATCGCGATGACGCCGATCACAATGAGGACCGTCAGGACCAGAAGCAGCAGGTTCTCGCCGGAATATTTCCCGGATGCCATAAACTGCTGAAGAATTCCCTCTGACTGCCCAGACGCCGATGACTCCGCGGCAGCCTCCTCAGATTCCTCCTTCTCCGCCTTTGTATTAAAGGAATCAGCAAAGGTCTGTGCGTCACTTGCCGCCATCACGGAGCTTCCGACAGCCTGCCCGTTGTAGGTAAACGCGTTCTGAACGACATCTCCGTAGGTCGGATCCGTCTCAGCCGTCTGTGTCAGATCAAGGTCATAGACAGAGGCATCCTTCGGAATTGTGACCGTCCCGCCGGAAATAACCGGTGTGGAGCCGACCGGCTGAGCATCCTTGAAATTCTTATAGGCATAGTTGAAGTAATTAACCGCATCCTCCGCCTCGAGATCATGCGCAGACCCGTGCATGGAAATGGCGATCATCGTGCGGCCGTCACGCTCACAGTAGGTCGACAGCACGCAGGCCGCCGCATCCGTGTATCCCGTCTTGCCGCCGATCAGACCGTCGCACTTGACATTGATCTCGCCATTTAAAAGCGGATGATGGTTCTCTACTGTACGGGCCTCGTGCATATTTGTCGCAGGCATCGTGTAGGACTTTGTACCGACAATCGTGCGGAACTGATCATACTGCAGGGCAGCCTTCGAGATCAGCGCCAGATCATAGGCGCAGGTGTAATGGCTGTCATCCGGCATGCCGCAGGCGCTGTGGAAATGAGAATTCACACAGCCCATCGCAGCGAGCTCCTGATTTTCCATATCATAGAAGTGCTCGAGAGAGCCGCCGCCGATATAGATGCCAACCTGTGTCGCGATGTCATTCGCGGATTTCAGCATCATGCAGTAAAGCATGTCACGGAGAGTGAAGGTCTCGCCGACTCTCGTGTCGAAATTCGAGCTGCCGCTGATCACATAATCGACGGCCTCCTGAGTCATCGTGACCTGGTCGTCCAGGTTTCCGTACTTGAGGGCCATATAGCACGTCATGACCTTCGTGACAGATGCCGGCGCAAGCGCCTGCTCAAGGTTCTTGCCCACAAGAACCGCGCCCGTATCCGCGTCCATCACGCACAGGCCGGCCGCATTCGCGGTATCCTCTCTCGCCTTCGGCCATCCCTTGATGGCATTGGTGACATAAAGAGACGAGTCCCCGATGCCGGGAGTCGGAGTCGCAGCTGCTGTCGGTGAGGCAGCCTCGGTCGTGGCCGCCGGCGTCGGAGTTTTTGTTGCCGCGCCGGCACTGAAGGCCAGTCCGGCCGTCAGCGCTGCCGCAAGAGTGACAGAAACAGCTGCTTTCCGCAGTACAGGCAGAAATTCACTGCGCTTCATTTTTATCCCCCAGTCCTTCCGCAATGCATTTGCAGAGATGGTCCATGGCCTCCTGCTCGTCATCTCCATTGCAGACGATTTCAATTTCGTCTCCATGTCTGACACACGCCCCGAGAATGGACAGCACGCTCTTTGCATTTGCCGTGACATTGCCCGTCGTAAACGTAATTGTCGAATGGAATTTCAGTGCTTCCTCACAGAAGCGCGCAGCGGGCTTTAAATGAAGCCCCGTCGCATTTGTGATCTTTACCGTTTTTACTACCATAGTTTCCTCCCAGATGTCCTGCCTCGCCGCGTCTTATGAGCCGCCGGTCTGGCCGGCCGTTGTTGTCTTTGAAATTGTAATCTCCGCCGTCACGTCCTCGACGAGTGAATATCCGTCCGGAAGCGTGACGCTCACAGGCACCGTATAGGTCCCGGCGGTCTTTCCGCTCAGATCAACCGATGCTGTGATCTGGTCAGCCGTGAGGGACGAGAGCGCGCTCTGCGATCCCTTCACGCGAATGTCAAGCGACTGGTCCGCAAACACGGCATTGAGACCGGCGGCAAGATTATTCACAGTGATTTTCTTCGTCGTCAGCTCGTAGGACTGGCTGTCCTCAGGCAGGATCTTGACCGAGACAACAACCGTATCCGTCAGATCACTCTCGAGGCTGATGCCGTCCGGAAGATAATCACTGATATCGACCTTGATCTCAACATCGGAGGACGCACCGCTGACATCGACTGCCCTTGACGCACTGCTTATATCAATCACGCCTCCGTCCGCCTTAAACGCGGCGAGCGATGCGGCGTCACCGACAACGGACAGTGTGGACGGGGTGACAGAGACCTTGCCGACCTGATAGCCGGCGGCCGGCGTGCCATACGTCTCCGCTCTAACCTCCACATCGGACAGAACCTGATTCAGCGTCACAGACACGGCTATCTCCGATTCGTCAACACTGAAGGTCAGATACGACATCTGTGTGCTGTCCAGCTCATCTCCGTTCTTGTCGTACACGCTGAGGCTGGCATTCACCGTCCCGTCAGCGGACATGTTACTGACATCCACGTTTGCCATGACCTTGTCAATCTTGTTGACAAGCGATTTGCCTCCGCGGATTGTGACCGTGTCCGGGCTCGCCGTGAGCGATGCGACCTCATAGCCATTTGCCGGGGTTGTTTCCCCCGCCGTCGCATTGATGACAAAGCTCTTGCTCTCCATATCCTCGAGCGTGATCTCGATGTTCGATGGATTGACCGATATACTGTCCTGCGGGACACCTGCGATCGACACCGTGACCGGAACCATGACCGGGTCCGAGCTGAGGCTCACAATCTGCGTGAGGTCCGCCGTTGCCTTGATCGATGACGGAGACAGTGAGTCAATCACGGACCGGTTGCCCTTGACTGTGACACTGACCGTATCAAACCCATCAGCCACCTGATAGCTCATTCCCAGACTCTCAATGTAGGAAACATTTGTCACGGTGACCGGAATATTCGTATATGTGCGTTTAATGACCGGATCGCTGAAGTTGATGATCACAAGCCATAAGAGAAAGGCAAGGATAAGTGAGGCAATCTTCAGTCCCGGATGCTCGAGGAGCTTATCCCTCATTCTTCTTCCGTCCTTTCCGGATTCTGAATTTGTGTTCCTGATGTTCACGTCCGGCACTCTTTTTCTGCAGGACATGCAGCTGCTCGCGAAGTCCGCTCGCCGTCACGCCTGTGGTCAGAACGCCCATGTAGGCGATCGAAACCCGTCCGGTCTCCTCTGAGACAATGATCGTGAAAGAGTCACTCACCTCACTGATCCCGAGCCCGGCTCTGTGTCTGGTCCCGTAGCGCTTGCTGATCTTTGCATTGTCAGACAGCGGGAGATAACAGGTCGCCGAGACAATCCGGTCTCCCCGTATGATGACAGCTCCGTCGTGCAGCGGCGTGTTGTGCTCAAAGATATTGACGAGGAGCTGCGATGAGATATCCGCATCAAGGTTAATTCCTGTATTAATGTACTCCGTGAGCAGAATGTTCTGCTCGATCACGATGAGCGCTCCAGTTCGGACCTCACTCATCTCATTGACAGCGCGGACAATCTCCGTAATTGTCCTGTCAGAAAATCTCTCCTCACCCGCTGTCGACGCCCCGAACGGAACGACTCCCGAGAGGAGCGATTTATTTCCAAGAGATTCCAGTGCCTTCCGCAGCTCCGGCTGAAAAATGACAACCAGCGCCAGCAGCGCAACGGAGGCGAGCTTTGACGCAATCCAGAGAATCGCAGACATCTGGAACACATACGCCAATATCATGAAGAGAACAACGATAAGAATTCCCCTCATCAGGGTGTACGCCCGCGTGCGCTGAATCCACGCCATAAAAAAATACAGCAGAAAGGCAAGGATCAGGATCTGAACGACATCGATCACCTGAATCTTCGGAAAATAAAGGCCCTGCATCCATGTCCGGACCTCTTCCAGTACTGTGGACACGCTATTAACCCCTTCCTGAGACTTTCTCTCCTTTCTTCAAAACAGTGCCTCAGAGATTCTTCAGAGAATCCTCCAGCTTCTGCTCATAATCAACATCATGCCTGTCCGGTCCGTCATCGGCTCTCTTCTCTCCTGGCATCAGTTCCTCCGGCTCAGTTGCCGCTTTGTCGCTGTCAGAGGCAAATTTCGGCACTGCCTTCACATAATAATAATACTCATCATCCTCAAACTGAAGATGCTCGCTCTTTTTATAATCAAGAGGTGTGTCCATCGCCTCGAGAATTCCCGCAATAAGGCACGCGGCCACCGTCCCGATGATGCCTGTGACCAGATTCATCCCGGTGTGAAGAACTGCATTTCCGAGAAGAATAAACGCAAGATAGACGGCACCCCCGAAAGGAACCGAAATCAGAAATGCATTGTCCGCCGAGAGATTCCGGACAGAATAGACCATGATGATCACGGCTGTCGCAGCGAGGATAAGCACGACCATTCTGTCCGAAAATGTACCGCCGATGATCAGCTTCAGTCTCGACGCATATGCGGAGGAACCGAGCTCCGTCAGCTTTTCTTCATTTGCGTGAAGTGCTCTGACAAATCCGTACAGAACAAGCCCCGAGTCGACAGCGAGAAGCGCGGACGGCTTTCTCTTCAGCCCGCACCACACCGGCAGAAGCACCGGCAGACCGATCCACGTGAGCACAGGCATGGCAGCCACCTCCCACGCGTCATCCGGCACAAAGCGGAGAAACAAAATAAGGAGCACCAGATACAGGGCAATCGCGACGGCCCCGGCATCAAGACCCACGCTGAAGGCCTGTCCCACGATCAGAATGCCGTCAAATACCGGTATGGCCGTGAGCGGAAGCACCATGCAGAGGATCGCAAGCACCAGCATGAGGAACACGTTCGAAAACAGTGAGCTGTAGCCGGTCATCGCCCTGATCCAGATAAAAGACGCGAGCGCCAGAACCAGCTTAAACAGCATATCCAGATACACTGACCATCTGGCATAGAACATTTTCATTCTTTTCCCGAATTCAGCAAGTCCGCTCATGATCCCTTCCTCTTCGTCTTTCCGGCAGGGACAGCCTCGCTGCTTCCTGTCAGCTCAAGCTCCCTGAGCTTCTTCTCATAAATTCCCGCAATCTTCCTCGCACGAGTCCACCTGCGGGAGGCTGTCAGATACGTAACGGCCAGATAGACCGCAATGATCACAATGTAGGCAATCAAAAGGACCGCCGCGACAGCCGTGAGGTTCCAGTCATCCACCGAATCAAGAATCATATTCATGTTCCCGGCCGCGAAAAGCCCGATGACAAGGACCACACCGATCGTCGTCAGAAAGAAGGTCTTGATCATCTGCACCGCTATGTAGTCCGACTTATAGTACCTGGCAATTCTGAGCAGCTTTCCGTCCCTGCCCGACTCAAAGCCTGCCAGCGAAGCCATCTGTTCAAAACGGATAGGATTCACCATCCGGGTTCACCTCTCAGCTCTTTTTTTGATCCGCTCACGATCCATAAAAGCGTTAGTATTGTACCATAAAACCACCACCGGTGCAAACCGTGAGAAAGTACACGCGGTCTGCCCCGGCCTCCTTTAAAACGGCAGAGCAGGCGTCCAGTGTGGCGCCCGTCGTGTAAATATCATCGATCAGAAGGACCCTGTCCGGGACACGAAAGTCCGGCGATACGGCAAGCACGCCCCGCAGGTTTTCAAAGCGCTCCGCCCGCCCCAGGTTCTTCATGGCCAGCGTCTCGCCCGTCCTGACAAGGCCGTCCGCGCGAAGCGGAATTCGGCTTTTTATCGATACCTCACGGGCGATAACCTCCGCCTGGTTGTAGCCGCGTGCGGCAAGGCGCGCGCGGTGGACCGGGACAGGCACAATGACCTGCGGTCTCCAGCAGTCAAGCCGGCCGGCCGCATTTTCAAAGATCAGACGCCCGAAGGTTCTGCCGTACTCCTTCCGCCCCTTGTACTTAAGACCCGAGATGGCAGTCCTCCACACGCCTGTATACGGATAAATGCCGAGTCCCTCGTCAAAGAGATGCCCGCCATTTCCGCATTCCCTGCAGTAAATGTCTCCGTCCTCGACAGGCTTCCCGCAGCGAATGCAGCGCCCCGACGAAATGACAGGAAGCTGTGCCCTGCACTCCGGGCAGATGTCCGTTCCCCACGGAGCGATATCCTGACAGAACGGGCACCTCGCCGGATATAAAAGATCGACCGCAAGCTTCGGGATATGTTTTATTCCTCCAGTCCGCAAAGTTCCTCGATTCTCTCATTCAGAGACGTGTAGCGTTGCTGCTCAGACTCATTGCCGATCATCTCTTCGACGACCCTGCGCAGGCCGAGAATCACGACACAGGATTTCGCCCGTGTCACGGCCGTGTACAGCAGGTTCCTCGTCATCAGCATCTTCGGCCCGCCGAGCAGAGGCAGAATGACGGCAGGGTATTCGCTGCCCTGCGACTTGTGGATGGTAACTGCGTAGGAATGCTCCAGGTCATCGAGGTCCGAGAACGGATAGTCGACCGTTCTCCCGTCATCAAAAACAACCTCCATGGTCTTCGAAAATTCATCAATCGATTGAATGACTCCCATGTCACCGTTAAAAATGCCTGTCCCCTCCGACGACGGAATACCGTATTTTCCCCGGATCTCCCACTCCAGCTGATAGTTGTTCCTTGTCTGCATCACCTTGTCGCCCTCGCGGAACACGCGGTCTCCGTATTCCTTCTCCTTCCTGCCTTCAGACGGCGGATTGAGGTACTGCTGCAGAATGCTGTTCAGACGCTCAACACCGACCGATCCCTTCCTCGTCGGAGAAAGGACCTGAATATCAAAGGGCTTCGCGTGTACGTATGGGGGAAGCTTGTCTCTGACAAGCTCGATGATATTGCTGATCAGAAGATTGGGATCATTTCTCTCAAGAAAGAAGAAATCGCGGCTCCTGTTGCCGAGCGGAATCTGCTCGCCGCGGTTAATCCTGTGCGCGTTGACGACGATATCAGATGACGTGGCCTGCCGGAAGATCCGCGTCAGCGTGATGCACGGAAAGGCTTTTGAACGGATAATGTCCCGCAGCACAGCTCCCGCTCCGACTGACGGCAGCTGGTCCACATCGCCAACCAGAATCAGACGCGTTCCGCGCGGAACAGCCTCCAGCAGGGCATGCATGAGAAAGATATCCACCATGGACATCTCATCGATAATGATGACGTCTCCCTCGATCGGGTTCTCTGCATTTCTCTCGAAGCGCACCTGTGTGCGCTCCTCCTCCGCACCGGAGGAGACCTCAAGAAGTCTGTGAATAGTGGAGGCTTCATATCCGGTCGCCTCTGTCATGCGCTTCGCGGCGCGCCCCGTCGGGGCCGCCAGAACGACGCTCTTCTTCTGCAGCCGGAAATAATGAATGATCTCATTGATGGTCGTCGTCTTACCGGTACCCGGTCCGCCGGTCAGAATCAGAATTCCGTTCCTGGCCGCCTGCCGTACAGCCTCCTGCTGCTCCGGCTCAAGATGAATGTCCCCGCTCTCCTCGAGCTTTGCAAGTCCCGCCTCGATTTTGTCCTCCGACTCGCCGCTCCTTACGTTCAGATCGAGCAGCATGCGGGCCGTGCTGAGCTCCATCTGGTAGTAGCCTGCCGAGTAGACGATGTGCTCTTCATTTTCCTGCGGCTGCCTGGCCGAAGCCTTTTTATTTCTGATGACAACCTTGCGGTCGACCGCAAGCGAAAGAAGCGCGTGTCCGGCGGCCTCCTTGTCTGTGCCAAGGAGCGACGCCGCCCGGCTGAGCAGAATGTCCTCCGGCAGATAGACGCTGCCGTCGGCCGCGGCATTGGAAAGGACATAGAGGAGACCGCTTCTGATTCTGTACTCGGAGTCCGGATCGATTCCGATGGCCGCCGCAATCCGGTCTGCCGTAAGAAAGCCCACGCCGTCTATATCCTCCGCCATGCGGTAGGGATTGTCCCGGAGAATATTGTACATCTCCTCACCGTATGTCTTGTAGATCCGGACGCCGAGAGACAGTGATATCCCGTAATTGCCCAGGAAGATCATGGCCTTCCGCATGCCCGCCTGACTGGCCGCGCGGGCACCGATCTCCCTCGCGCCTCGCTCGCTGATGCCCCGAACCTCCGCGAGCCGCTCCGGCTCATTTTCAATGATCCGGAGCGTATCATCGCCGAATTTCTTCACGATTCTGGCTGCGAGAGCCTGTCCGATTCCCTTGATTGCGCCGGACCCGAGATAGCGCTCGATCGCCTCCGCCGTCTCGGGGACACGCACCTCGTACCGGTCCGCGCGCAGCTGTCTGCCATAGGCGGCATGCTCCGTGTATCTCCCGAAGACCTCGATGCTCTCCCCTTCATTCAGACGCTCGAACGTTCCCACAACGGTCAGCTCTCTGCCGCCGCCCGTCATCGTAAAGACCGTATATCCATTGTCCTCGTTCCGGTAAATGACATGCTCTACGATTCCTGTGACGCTCTCTTCCATTCTGCCCGTCAGTACTCCATTCTTCCGAGTTTGTCCATCAGCTCATTGTACATACCTGTGCCGATCGCCACGCAGTCGGACGGGTTCTCCGCGACAACGACATTGATGCCGGTCTTCTCCTCAATCAGCTCTGTCATGCCGTCAAGAAGAGCGCCGCCGCCCGTAAGGACAATGCCGCGTCCCGTGATGTCCGCCGCCAGTTCCGGCGGTGTCTTCTCGAGCACCGCGTGAACGGCATCGACAATCTGTGTCGTCGCCTCAAGAAGCGCCTCCCGCACCTCCTCGGAGTTGACGGACACAGTCTTCGGAAGACCCGTCATGACGTTTCTTCCGCTCACCTGCATGGTCTCCATCTTCGGTCTTCTGAACGCGGTCCCGATCTTCAGCTTGACCGCCTCCGCCGTATCCTCTCCGATGAACAGGCTGTGGTCGCGGCGCAGAAGCCGGGCGATCAGCTCATTGAAGTGGTCCCCGCCGACCTTCACCGTCTGGGAAATGACAGGCGAGCCAAGTGAGAGCACCGCGATGTCCGTTGTCCCGCCGCCGATGTCAGCGATCAGATTCCCGACCGGCTTTGTGATGTCGATGCCCGCTCCGATCGCCGCGGCAACTGTCGCGTCAACGATGGTCACATCGCGCGCCCCCGACTGATAGGCGGCCTCCTCGACGGCGCGCCGCTCCACGCGGGTCGCCCCGGACGGGATGCACAGACTGACCATCGGCTTCCGGAAAATATGCGGTCCCATCGCGAGCTGCATATAGTGGCCGAGAATCTTCTCCGTGACATTGTAGTCGGAAATAGTTCCGGCCTTCAGAGGCCGGATGGCCACGACATTGCCCTGTGTCCTTGCAACGAGCTGCTTTGCTTCCTCGCCGTACGCGAGCAGCTTGTCCGCCTCCTTGTCATACGCGACAATAGTCGGCTCATGAATCGTGACGCCCTTGCTCTTTGTCCACACGACAACATTCGACGTGCCGAGATCGATTGCGATATCTGTAAATGCCATTACGCGTTCTCCTCCCTGATTCGCTTCGCCTTGTCAAGAAACTGCTTCACATACTTCCCTGTGTAGCTCTCCGGTACCTCTGTAATTTCCTCCGGTGTCCCGTGTGCGACGACCGTTCCTCCGCGGTCTCCGCCCTCAGGCCCGAGATCAATAATATAATCCGCCGTCTTGATGACATCGAGATTGTGCTCGATGACGACAAGCGTATTGCCCATGTCCGTCAGGCGCTGCAGGATCTCAATCAGCTTGTGGACGTCCGCAAAATGAAGTCCCGTCGTCGGCTCGTCCAGGATATAGATCGTTCTTCCCGTCGACCGCTTCGAGAGCTCCGCCGCCAGCTTGATCCGCTGCGCCTCGCCTCCGGAGAGCTCCGTGGAGGGCTGTCCCAGACGGATATAGCCGAGACCGACGTCGTAGAGCGTCTGGATCTTGTTCCGGATGCGCGGGACCTTGTCGAAGAACGTGAGTGCCTCCTCCACTGTCATCTGCAGCACATCCGAAATATTCTTTCCTCTGTACTTCACCTCCAGCGTCTCCCGGTTGTACCGACGGCCCTTGCAGACCTCGCAGGGCACATAGACGTCCGGAAGGAAATGCATCTCAATCTTGATGATTCCGTCTCCCTGACAGGTCTCGCAGCGCCCGCCCTTCACATTAAATGAAAACCGTCCCTTCTTGTAGCCGCGCATCTTCGCGTCGGTCGTCGACGCGAACAGATCGCGGATCATGTCGAAGACGCCGGTGTAGGTCGCCGGATTGGACCTGGGGGTTCTGCCGATCGGGCTCTGATCGATATTGATGACCTTGTCCAGCTTGTCGATCCCGTAGATGTTCCTGCATTTTCCGGGGACGTCCAGGGAATGATTGAGGTCTCTTGAGAGGCGCTTGCACAGGACCTCGTTGACGAGAGAGCTCTTGCCCGATCCGGATACGCCGGTCACACACGTGAACACACCGAGCGGCACGTCCACATCAATGTTCTTCAGATTGTTTGCGGCCGCCCCGCGGATCTTCAGCCAGTCCTTCGGCTTTCTTCTCGTCTCCGGGACCGGAATAAACCGCTTTCCGCTCAGGTACTGGCCCGTGACGGACTCAGGACATTTCATGATGTCCTCCGCCGTCCCGATCGCGACCAGCTGTCCGCCGTGCTCGCCCGCGCCGGGCCCGATATCGACCACACAGTCCGCCGCACGGATCGTGTCCTCGTCGTGCTCGACGACAATCACGGAGTTTCCCATATCCCTGAGGTTCTTCAGCGTCGCGAGCAGCTTGTCGTTGTCTCTCTGATGGAGGCCGATGCTCGGCTCATCGAGGATGTACGCGACGCCGACAAGTCCGGAGCCGATCTGCGTCGCAAGGCGGATCCGCTGCGCCTCTCCGCCGGAGAGGGTCGCGGCCGCCCGGCTCAGCGTCAGGTAGTCGAGGCCGACGTCATTCAGGAACTGCACGCGCGCGCGGATCTCCTTCAGAATCTGGTGGCCGATTGCCTCCTGGTGCTTCGTGAGCTTCAGCCTGTCCAGGAATTTCAGGAGCTTCGCCACAGACAGATTCGTCATCTCCATAATATTCTTTCCGCCGACTGTGACCGCGAGCGACGACGGCTTGAGGCGCTGTCCCTTGCAGACCGCGCAGGGCGAAATTCTCATGAACTTCTCGTACTCCGCCTTCGCGCTGTCGGAGTACGTCTCGCGGTATCTCCGCTCTGTATTTTTAAGGAGACCCTCAAAGGCGACCGGATAGTCGCCCACGCCGCGCTGACCCTCGTAGTGCACGGTGACCTCGCGGCCGTTCGTCCCGTAGATCAGCATTTTCCGGACAGCGGCCGGAAGCTTTCCATACGGCGTGTCAAGACTGAAGCCGTACTCGGCCGCGAGCGCCTCAAGCAGGCAGTGAGAGAAGCTCTTCCGGTCACCGGAGCTCTGCCAGCCCGTGACCTTGATCGCCCCCTCGTTCAGCGAGAGCGTCCGGTCCGGAATGATGAGCTCCGGATCGAACTCCATCTTGTAGCCGAGACCGGAGCACTCCGGGCACGCGCCGAACGGATTGTTAAATGAAAAGCTCCGCGGCTCGATCTCATCGATGCTGATCCCGCAGTCCGGGCACGAAAAGCTCGAGCTCAAGGTGAGCATCTGTCCGTCCATCGTGTCGACATACAGAAGGCCGTTCGTAAGGCCCAGAACGGTCTCGATCGAATCGGTCAGGCGCTTCTCGATTCCCGGCTTCACAATCAGACGGTCGACCACAATCTCGACATTGTGCTTCTGGTTCTTGTCGAGCTCAATCGTCTCCGAGAGATCATACATATTTCCGTCGACCCGCACGCGGACGAAGCCGCTTCGCTTCGCGGACTCGAAGACCTTCTCGTGGCGGCCCTTGCGCCCGCGGACAACCGGCGCGAGCAGCTGGATTTTCTGCCGCTCCGGCAGCGCCATGATCTGATCGACCATCTGATCGACGCTCTGCTTCTTGATCTCTCTCCCGCAGTTCGGGCAGTGCGGAATACCGATCCGCGCGTAGAGAAGACGCATGTAGTCATAGATCTCGGTGACAGTTCCCACCGTCGAGCGCGGGTTTCTGTTCGTCGTCTTCTGATCGATGGAGATGGCCGGCGGAAGGCCCTCGATGCTCTCCACATCGGGCTTCTCCATCTGGCCGAGGAACTGGCGCGCGTAGGACGACAGTGACTCCATGTATCTCCGCTGCCCCTCCGCGTAGATCGTGTCGAACGCAAGAGAGCTCTTGCCCGACCCGGAGAGACCGGTCAGGACGACGAGCTCGTTCCGCGGGATGTCGACATCGAGGTGCTTCAGATTGTTTTCATTTGCGCCTCTGATCTTTATATATTTCTTAGTATCCATTCTTTCCTTTCATTCATCGTCCAGCAGAAACTCCGCCAGCACCATATTACTCACATCGATGCCGCGCTCCGTCAGATACCAGCGGCCATGTCCGTCAGTGGCCATGACCCCTTCTGAGGCAAGACGGTCAAGCGTATCGCCGTAGATGTCCCGCATATTCATGCCAAATGAGCTGCGGAAATCCTGCTCCGTGACCCCTGCCATCTCCCGGAGTCCGAGGAACATGAATTCCTCGATCTCACTCCGGACATCGAGCGTCTCGAGGTCCCGGTTGATCCGCGCAGGATCGGAGCTGTAGTCCAGATATTCGTGAAAATCGCGGGTATTGCTCCAGCGCTTCTCGTCAAAGAGCGACGCGGCCCCGATCCCAAAGCCAAGGTAATCCCCGCGTCTCCAGTACCGCTCATTGTGGCGGCACGAAAATCCGGGGCGCGCGTAGTTTGAAATCTCATATCGCTGGTAGCCACATTCCGCGAGAATTTTCTTTGTCATGTGGTACATGGCCCGCTCCTCGTCCTCACCGGGAAGAGGAAGCTCTCCCTTCTCCCGGAGGTCCCAGAACGGCGTTCCCTCCTCGACAATCAGGCTGTAGACACTGATATGCTCCGGCTGAAGACGGACCGCCGCCTGAAGGCTCCGGCCGAGGCTCTCCGCCGTCTGTCCCGGAATGCCCGACATGAGATCAAGGCTGATGTTCCGGATCCCGACGCTGCGGAGCATGGCAAAGCCCCGCTCCGCATCAGAGGCCGTGTGGATTCTCCCGAGCATGGCGAGCTCGGAATCGGAAAATGACTGGACTCCGAGAGACACGCGGTTTACACAGTCTCCTGCAAATGAGAGCACCGCCGCGTTCAGTGTCCCGGGGTTCATTTCCATCGTGATCTCTGCGTCCGGATCGACGCGAAAGTCCCGCCTTAAGGCGCCCATGATCTCCCGGAGGAGCCTTGCCGGCATGACCGACGGTGTTCCTCCGCCAAGGAAGATGCTGACCACATGGCGGTCCCGCGCGAGCTTTGCGCAGGCATCCATCTCCCGGATCATGGCCAATGCATAGAGCCGCATCGCGTCCATGGTCCCCGGGAACGACAGAAAATCGCAGTACCTGCATTTTTTCACACAGAACGGGAAATGCAGATATAACCCGAGACTTGTATCATCCATAGCTTATCGGTCGCTGCCGGCAGGCGTGCCCCTTTAGTCCCCGTCGTCCAGCTTCAGGACGTTGAGGAAGGCCTCCTTCGGGACCTGCACGTTGCCGATCTCGCGCATCTTCTTCTTTCCTTCCTTCTGCTTCTCGAGCAGCTTTCTCTTTCGGGAGATATCGCCTCCGTAGCACTTTGCGAGGACATCCTTGCGGACCTCGCGCACCGTCTCGCGCGCGATGATCTTTGACCCGACAGCCGCCTGGATCGGGATGTCGAAGAGCTGCCTCGGAATCTCCTTCTTCAGCTTCTCGCACATCTTCGCGCCCCTCGCGTAGGCATTCGGCGCGTAGACAATAAAGCTGAGCGCATCGACCTGCTCGTGGTTTACGAGGATGTCGAGCTTCACAAGCTCACTTCTCTCGTAGCCGCACAGCTCGTAGTCAAACGACGCGTACCCGCGGGAGCGGGATTTCAGCGCATCGAAGAAGTCGTAGATGATCTCATTGAGCGGCATCTTGTACTTGAGGACCGCGCGGTTCTCCTCGATGTACTCTGTGCTCTCGTACACGCCTCTCCGCTCCTGGCAGAGCGTCATGATCGGACCGATATATTCCTTCGTGAGCATAATCTCCGCCTCGACCATCGGCTCCTCCATGTGCTCGATCTCGGACGGGTCCGGCATATTGGACGGGTTCGTGAGGTCCATCTCCGTGCCGTCCGTCTTGTAGATCTTGTAAATGACAGACGGGGCCGTCGTGATGAGATCAAGGTCATACTCGCGCTCAAGTCTCTGCGTCACGATATCGAGGTGCAGAAGACCGAGGAAGCCGCAGCGGAAGCCAAAGCCGAGGGCCGTCGACGTCTCCGGCTCATACTGAAGAGACGCGTCGTTGAGCTGGAGCTTTTCGAGCGCGTCCCGGAGGTCCGGGTACTTCGTCGTGTCTGCCGGATAAATGCCGCAGTACACCATCGGCTGCGGCTCCTTGTAGCCGGGGAGCGCCTCCGCGCAAGGCTGATCAAAGCTTGTCACCGTGTCGCCGACACGCGTCTCCTTGAGATCCTTGATGCTGGCCTCGAGATACCCGACGGAGCCTGCTCCGAGCATATCGGACGGAATAAACTTGCCCGCACCGAAAATGCCGACCTCCGTGACCGTAAAATCAGCGCCCGTCTGCATCATGCGAATGTGGTCTCCGGCCTTCACCGAGCCGTCAAAGACACGGATGAAGACGATGACGCCGCGGTAGGAGTCGTAGACGCTGTCGAAGATCAGGGCCTTGAGCGGCTCATCCGGCTTTCCCGACGGGGCCGGGAGCTTTGACACGATCTGCTCCAGCACATCGTGGACGTGAAGTCCCGTCTTCGCGGAGATTCTCGGGCAGCCCTCGCAGTCAAGCCCGATGACGTCCTCGATCTCCTGCGCGACTGCGTCCGGGTCCGCACTCGGCAGATCGATCTTATTGATGACAGGAAGAATTTCCAGATCATGGTCGAGAGCCAGATAGACATTTCCGAGCGTCTGCGCCTCGACTCCCTGCGTCGCGTCGACGACGAGAACCGCGCCGTCGCAGGCCGCGAGTGACCGCGAGACCTCGTAGTTGAAATCGACATGCCCCGGCGTGTCGATCAGATTGAAGACATATTCCTCGCCGTTGTCCGCCTTGTAAATCGTCCGGACAGCCTGCGATTTGATCGTGATGCCGCGCTCCCGCTCGAGATCCATGTTGTCGAGGATCTGGTCCTGCATTTCCCGTTCCGTGAGAAGACCGGTCTGCTCGATAATGCGGTCCGCCAGCGTGCTCTTGCCGTGGTCAATATGCGCGATGATACAGAAATTTCTGATATGACTCTGATCCATGTAATCCCTCTTTTATTCGTTTCCTTTACTCTGGAGTGCAAGTTTGATTGTAGCAAATGAAGCCCTCAAAGTAAACAGGATGCAGGTCACGCACCTCCGCCTGAGAGCTGCGCCAGCACGAGCTCAACACTGAGCCGGTCACCCATGACGCCCGTCTTCACGGCTGTCTCCGCGTCCACGCAGAGCCTCACGGCGTCCCGCAGCTGCTTCTCCGTGTACCTGCGGACAAGCGGCAGGTTCCGCCGCACCGCAAACGGCGGCATGCCGGCCTTCTGCGCGATCTCCGATACGCCTGCGCCCTGGCTGTTCATTTCCCGGATGATGAGAAGCTGATTGAACTGGCGTCCGATCAGAAACAGAATCCGCATCGGCGGCTCCTTCAGGGCCAGAAGGTCCGCATAGAGGTCCATCGCCTCTTTTCTGCGGCCGCCCGTGACCGCCGCGACCATATCAAAAATGCGGTTCTCCGTCCGCTCAGACACGACCGCGCTGATCTCCTCGCGGCCGATGTCCCGGATGCCCTTTCCCTCACAATAGTTGATGAGCTTGTCGACCTCGATGCTGATGTGCGTCATGTCGGACCCGGTCCGGAGAAGCAGATAGTCCATGTCGTCCTTCCGGATCCGGAGGTTCGCCGCGCCCAGCATTTTCAGCACAAAGGCAGTTAGGACCGACTCCGGCTGTTCCCCGAACAAGGCGACGCGTCCCGCCGCCTTCACGGCCTTATAGAGTCCGTTTCTCTTGTCGACCTCCGACTCCGTGAAAATCATGTACAGATAGTCGGGCATGTGCTTCACATAGCCGGGCAAAAGCGCCATGGACTTCTTGAAAAAGCCTGTCCTGTCGAGACAGATCACGCGCCTGTCTGCAAAAAACGGCATGGTCTCCGCCTGATCGATGACGCTTCCCTCCTCGGTCTCCTCGCCCGAATAGGTATTGAAATTCATCGAATTTCTGTCCGGCATGAGCGCGTCGATCAGCCGGCCGCGGTAAAGCCGTTTCAGGTAGTCCTCACTGCCGCAGAGCAGATAGACGTGACGGAACTCACCCGTCTTGATGTCGTTTATCAGGTTCTTCATACATCACCTTTTCGCGATAAGATTCAGCGCCCAAAGAGATGTCCGCGAGCGAGCTCTCTCCATCTCTTTTGATTCTCCGTGGGGCGCTGAGTTATGACAAAAACAAGCAGCCGCCCGAAGGCAGCTGCTTGTCTTTGCTGTTTGTATTTGACGGAATGCTCTCCGCTGTAAATGCTTATGTCTGACCGGGTCAGGATCAGTCCATCGCGTCTACAGCCTTGGACATACGGGAAATCTTTCTGGAATTTGTATTCTTCTTGTAGATTCCCTTGGAAGCGGCCTTGCCCATAACACCCTGAAGGTTGGAAAGAGCTGCCTTTGCCGCTGCCTTGTCACCGGACTCGATTGCAGCCGTGACCTTCTTTGCGGATGTCTTAACTGCGGATCTTACGGACTTGTTGCGCTCAGCTCTCTTTGCGCTTGTGATGATTCTCTTCTTTGCTGATTTGATGTTAGCCAAATCGATTTCCTCCATGAAAATAAATTCTGCAATTTTCTTAAGGCTCCGTCTTTAGCCAGAGACACGAAAATTGCGGCATGGACGGAACACACAAATTCTATTTTATAGGGAGTCCATGCAAGTGTCAAGTGCTTTTTACGATAATGCTCATACGGACAGAGTCTGTCCAACACTGTCCTGATACTCGCGACCTCATGCGGCTCCGGATGCCCACCGGCTGTACCTTCACTTATTCTCGGACGCGTATTTCTCCGCCTGGCTGCGGATCAGCTCCGGATCATCGAAGTAATTAATGCGCATCGCGCTCTTCACCTCGGCGAGTGTCTGCCCGGCCTTCTCGCGGGCAGCCTCTGTCCCTTCCTTCAGAACGTCATAGACAGCCGGGATGTCCTTCTCGAGCTCATGTCTTCTCTTCCGGATCGGATCAAGCTCCTCATTTAACACGTTGAGAAGGAACTTCTTCACCTTGACGTCGCCGAGACCGCCGCGGCGGTAGTGGTCCTCCATCTCCTGAAGGTTCGCGTACTCCGGCGCGTACTCCGCGAACTGCTCCGGCTTCGAGAACGCCTCGAGATAAATGAAGACCGGGTTTCCCTCAACCCTTCCGGGATCCTGCACGCGCAGATGGTTCGGGTCCGTGAACATGCCCATGACCTTCTTCTTCACCACATCCTCCGGATCCGCCAGGTAAATGCAGTTCCCGAGCGACTTCGACATCTTGGCCTTGCCGTCTGTTCCGGGCAGGCGCATCTGATACTTATTTTCCGGAAGAAGAATCTCCGGTTCCACAAGCGTCTCTCCGTAAATCCGGTTGAACGAGTGAACAATTTCTCTCGTCTGCTCGAGCATCGGCTCCTGGTCCTCACCGGCAGGGACGGTCGTCGCCTTGAACGCCGTGATGTCCGCCGCCTGGCTGATCGGGTAGCAGAAGAAGCCGACCGGGATGCTCGTCTCAAAATTGCGCAGCTGGATCTCGGACTTAACCGTCGGGTTCCGCTGGAGTCTTGAGACTGTCACCAGGTTCATGTAGTAGAAGGTGAGCTCCGTCAGCTCCGTGACCTGAGACTGAATCAGCATATGGCATTTTGCCGGATCAAGTCCCGCAGACATATAGTCGAGGGCGACCTCAATGATGTTCGTGCGGATCTTCTCCGGGTTGTCCCAGTTGTCGGTCAGGGCCTGCGCATCCGCAATCATGATGTATATCTCATCGAAGTTCCCCGAATTCTGCAGCTCGACACGTCTCTTCAGTGATCCGACATAATGTCCGACATGAAGTCTGCCTGTCGGTCTGTCACCGGTTAAAATGATCTTTCCCATTTATGTTCTCTCTCCTTCTGCCCGATTCTTTGCTCGTATGTCTTCTCTCCGCGCGGACATTTTCTATGCGCGGAGGATATTCCATTTTCCGGAAGGCCGGACGGCCTCGGAACTTTTATTATAGTGCCGGCCACTCCGGCCCGTCAACCGATGTGTCAGTGACATCTGTCCTCAGGCTCATCCGGAATGCCGTCGTGTCCCATATCCCTGTCATCCTCAAGCTTCTCGTTCGGAGCCTGCTGCATGTTCTCACGCATGTAGACGTGCGCCTCGCGGCGGGACTTCTCCACGATCTGCGAGAGCTGCTCCTTGACGTCATAGGAGCCCTTGATATTAATGATATCAAAGTTCTTCAGCGTCGGATCGGCAGAGTCGACATGGATCGTTCCGGTCCCGATAATCTTCTGCCACAGATTCCTCGTGAGCGTGAGATCTGTGATCCGGTACAGCCTGACCTCATCCTCCCTGGAATTAAAAAAACCTCTGTCGATCAGAAGTCTGTCAGGCACCAGCGTATATTGTGTAAACGTCCACGGAAGACCGAGAAAATTTCTCTTCCGGTCGCTCCAGAGCGCATCTTTTCTGTGCGGCATAATGTCTACCTCCTTTCCGGCTATTTTAGCATTCGTTTCCCGTTCCGTCTATCCATTCGGGACAGAAGTCTTCTCGCCCAGCCACCGCTCGTTACTGTTCACACGCCATCCAAAGTCGCATGCGGTCGCGAATATCAGGGCGGTATCGGGCAGACTCCGTCCTCCTCAGCTTTCCTTCGCCGCTGACACAGCGGCTCAGGGTGATCTTCGGACTCCTCCGTATAACGTCCTCACCGCTCCTGATATCGCTGACCGTTCACCGAGGTCTGGTGGCGTGTGAACTGTAGCCACCGCTCCACACGGAAGGTCTTCCCATCCGTCTCGACGAGAATTCTCCCGCAGCTGATCGTGTCATATATGTCCGTCCCGCATGCCCGGAGACGGCCGAGCGTCTCATAGGACGGATGGCCGTAGCGGTTGCCGGCCCCCGCCGAGATGACGCTGACAGACGGGCGGACGAGCCTTAAAAGCTCAGACGGCGTCGAGTACTTCGAGCCGTGATGTGCGACCTTGAGAACCTCAAATGTGCGGCCATTTTCGCGAAGACGCGACATGACATTTGCCTCGCCGTCCCCGCTCACATCCCCCGTAAAGAGCGCGTCGAATTCCCCGTAGGAGAGCGCGAGCACGATGCACTGGCCGTTCGCGTCAAGGTCCTGCTTCTCATTTGCCGGGTCAGGATTCATCACAGCAAGCTTCACTCCCCCGAAGGCAAATGCATCCCCCTCCGACACGATAAGGAGCCTCGCTCCGGCACCTTCTGCCAGCTGCCCGATCCTTCTGTACGCGTCGTCCCGCCGGGACAGGTACGGCATGACGACGGTGCCGACACGGAGCGAAGTCTGCCCGGACGCAATCATCGTGAGAATTTCCTCGATGCCATTTGTGTGGTCCGAGTCCGTGTGTGTCACGAAAATGTAATCAAGCTTCCTGATCCCGCGGTACTTCAGATACGGCAGGACCCGGTACTGCCCGACATTTTTGACCGTCGATGACCCGCTGTCGATGAGGCAGTTGATCCCGCACGGCGTCTCAATGACGATCCCGTCCCCCTGACCGACATCAACGAAGGAAAGCGTAAGCCTGGACGGAAGGCGCACGCAAAGAAGCGCCGCAAGAAGCGGCACAAAGAAAAAGAGTGCGATCCGGCGCCTGTCCGCGCGCCAGGCCTTCGCAAGCGCGCACCAGAGCGCAAGAAGCATGACATACGCAGCCACGCGTAAGGGCACCGGTCTCCCGCAAATAAGTGACGCAAAGGGGAGCGAGCCCGCGCGCCTTAGCAGAAAGCTCAGTCCCCGGACAAGTCCGGTTGCCGGGAGAGTGAGGACATGTTCCAGGGCCGGAAAGAAGCCGCCGCGCACGGCCGCGGACCCCTGCGCGGCGCATACACCCGGCAGATAGGCCCCGACAGTTCCCAGAATGCCTGTCCCGAGAATGGCCGGCAGAAGGGGAACTGCGATGAGATTGACCGCTATGCTGTAGACCGGAATTTCATAGCACACAGAAAGGACGAGCGGCAGCATCCAGAGGTACAGCATGAGCGCGACCATCCCCTTGCTTCTCTTTCGGAATACACCGCAAATGAGGACCGCGGCAAATGACATCTGAAAGCCCGAGTAGAACAGGTAATAGGGATTTTCGAGGAGAATCAGCATCGCCGCGACAGCGAGCGCCGTCCAGAAGTCATAGGTCCTCCCGATCATTTTCGCAGTGATGCCGAGCGCAAACATAAAAAATGCGCGGCACGTCGATACCGACGCCCCCGTGAGCACGGTGTAGGCCGCCATGACGAGCATTGCCAGAACGCCCGCGGGTGCCGTGCGGACCTTCATTTTCCGGAGCAGCTCAAAGAGTCCCATCCCAAGGACCGTTAAATGAAGACCCGATATGCAGAGCATATGCGTGACGCCGGCCGTCCGCCAGAGCGTCTGCACCTCCCCGTCAAGTCCCGACCGGTCGCCGGTCAGCATTGCGCAGAGAATGTCCGCCACATCCTCCGGCCAGACCGCATGAATGTGGCCGGACAGATTTCTGCGGAGGCAGATCATCGTCTCGGCCGGCGTATTGACAGTGCCTCCCGTCACGGCGACGGTAGCCCCGCTCATCGAAAAGCGGATGCCCTGCAGCCGCCAGTACAGAGCGGCGTCAAACCCGCCCGGATTCCGCGGTCCCTCGATCTCCGCGAGCATTCCGGATGCGCGGACGCGGACGCCCGCCGGGATGTGGCCGCCCTCCTTATAGGTGATTTTCACTCGACCGATGGAATAAGTCCTGGATTTCCAATGCAGATAGGATTTCTTAAGAATCAGTGTGCAGTAACCATCCTGTGTCTCCGATCTCACCGCTGTCCCCGTCACCTCCCGCCTGACCGAAGCTTCTGAGAGAATCTGCCGGGCGCGCGCCTCGTCCGCCGGCTCCGCCGTGAGCGGCACGCCCAGAAGATGAAGTGCGGTGAGAGCTGCGCATAAGATAAGACACAGGAGGCACAGTGGCCTCCGCCGCATATGTCCTCCTGTCCGAATTACTGCTCTTTCATTTTACATCGCCGCCGGCGGCGCCGTCAATTCCTGCCGTCTCACCCGTCCGATGACGTCGCGTCCTTTACGAGGGAAAAGTCCGCCTCATACGGCTTGCTCAGGTCCATGCTCCCCCGGAACATGATATCGGACTCTCCGTTCACGGAGATCTGTACCTGGCTGATATTGCTGCAGTCCTTGACAATTGTATCGACAATCGAATAGACCGGGATTTTCTCATCGACCGCGAGCGCGTCCGTCGTAAACGTCGAGTCCAGATTGACATAGCAGATACCGTCGGCACTCGTCACGCTCAGGATCTGTGTATTGGCAGGAAGCGTCGCGTAGTTCCCGCTCACCTTCGGCCCCGCGATCAGCCGCTCGACAACCGCCCATTCGAGGGGCTTCGAGGCGCTGTAGTAGATCGACCGCGATTCCTTCTGCAGCTGCGTTCCGTCCTCTGTCGCAAAATACAGATCGATCTGTGTGTGCTGGATCGTATTGATCTGCTTCGCCGCGTTGTCGACAAAGGTATTTTCATTCATCACACCGATCTCTTCGCCGTCCGGCGTCTTCGCCGCCCTGCCGTCGACCTCAAATTTCACCTCATCGACTCCGTCGATCTGAATGAGGGAGCGGACGATTCCCGCCCTCGCGAGCACCTCGCGGGTCGCGTCCATATCGCTGTACTCCGAAGAGAAATCCAGTGTGAGCATGCCGCTCTTCAGGCTCTCGGCCTGGATTCTGACATCAGTCTCAAGAAGCGGCGAGTACTTCGCCTTCGACGGGACCGACTGCAGCTCGCTGATAAATTCCTTGATCATATCATTTGCCGAGGACGCCACAGGCGTGTACTCGCGCTGGTAAAGGCCGTCCCCGTCCTCGTCCAGATAATAGAGATAATAAGGAGACTCCTTCTCTCCGGAGGAGCTGCTTCCGCAGCTGGTCAAAAGCGACACGGCCATAGCGGCCGCGAGAAAAAGAGATAAGATTTTTTTCATTTTCCGGACCTCCTCATGCCGTGTGAACCAGCGGGAGACGCACCATGAATGTCGTTCCCTCGCCGACCTTGCTCTGTACCTTGATGATGCCCCGGTGCATGGCGATCGCATTCTTTGTGATCGCAAGGCCGAGGCCTGTTCCCTCGATCGTCGTCGAGTGTGATTTGTCGCCTCTGTAGAACCGCTCGAAGATGTGATCGATCTGGTCCTCCGCGATGCCGAGTCCGCAGTCCGCGACATTGACATAGAAATATTTCTTGTCCGAGCTCAGCGTGACGCGCACCCAGCCCTTGTCGACATTGTACTTGATGCCGTTTTCAATCAGGTTGGAAAATGCAAGGCTGAGCTTCGTCACGTCGACCTCCGCCATGACCTTCTTCGGCGCGTCCAGAATGAGCTCGATATTCTTCTTGTCCGCAATCGGCTTCAGTCTCTGGATGACCTGCGCCAGCAGCTCTCCGATCTCCGTCTTCTCGATATTGAGGTCGACGGCAGTCCTGTCCATGCGGACCATCGTGAGCAGGTCCTGGATGATGCTGTTCTCCCGGTCGATCTCCTGCGTGATGTCGCTCATGAACTCCCGGTAGATCTCAATCGGCACATTGTCCTGTCCGTTCAGGGAGTCCGCGAGAACCTTCATCGATGTGAGCGGCGTCTTCAGCTCGTGCGACACATTGGAGACAAATTCCTGTCTCGAATTGTCCAGCGCGCGGATTCTGCGCAGCATCTGGTTGAAGGCATCGGTGATCGCCGCTGTCTCCGTGTAGTTGTTGACGGAGATCGCCTCGTTGTCATATCCGTCCGTGACGTCCTCGATGGCCTTCGTGACCATGTTGAGCGGCCGGACAAGTATATTTGCGATGATCCATCCGGCGACAAGAACGATGACGCTTATGATCGCCGAGACAAGGATCCCGATGTTCTCGAGGTTGCGCACCGTCTGCGCGATCTCATTGGTCGAGATGGAGGCGACAAGCACGCCGAGCAGCTCATTTGAATTCGTGTCCTTGATCGGGACCGTGATCTCAATGTATGCGCTGTCGGAGTCGTAGTGCGTCGATCCGGACCCGGTCTGAAAGCAACTGATGACTTCCTTTGAGACGGAGGTCTTTCCCGTGTCAAGATCGTAGGTGTCCTTCACGACCTTAAAATGAGAGTCAATCAGAAGAATGCGTCCGCTGTAGACGGTCGACAGAAGACTCAGCTCGCTGTTCAAGACCTCGGAGCTCTGGTCCTCGAGGTAGTTCTCCGTGACGATTGAATTGACCAGCACATCGCACTGATTTCTGATGTTGCTGGCGCGCAGCGCAATGGCTCTGTTCTCATATCCGCGGACGATCACAAATGATGTGATGATAGCGGGCACGATTCCGATAATGATCAGCGTGACCATAATCCGGAACCGGAGACTTCTGAAAAATCCTGTTCGTTTCGTTTTCATCGCAAATACTGTCCTGAATTCAATACTGCCGGGATTTCTCCCGGCAGCCTCCATATCTCTTTGTTTCTCTCCGCTCTCTCAGCGCTCGAACTTGAAATAGACGATCAACGCGTCCTCCGCCTTGTGAATCCACACGGCGCAGTCCTCGCCGTCCTCGGCCTCGAGGCCTCCGATCTCATAGCGTCCGTACTCGTGGCCCGGCTTTGATGTCTTTCCGTGCTCTGCCGCCGTCCCGTAGTCGCCGTCCTGGAATTTTCCGACGGCAGTAATGACGCTCTGGATGTCATCATCACCGAAAAACTTTGTCAGCACTCCCTTCGAGAGATAGACCGGATCGCCGTTGATATTTCCGTAATACGTCGTTCCGAATCCTTTTTTTCTGACCAGCTCCTTCAGTTCGTTAAAGTCCTTCATTGGCGTGCCTCCCCTTCCTGTCAGGAATTTGCGGCTTATCCGGAACCATCGATCTCACCGGAATACCGCTCTTTATCTGACTGTCATTTTACCACACCTTAGGAGTGCTTGAAACACCTATTAGACGCGGCGGAGGTTCTTGTCCACATGGTTCAGAACCTCACAGCCATCCTCCGTGACGAGGACGAGGTCCTCGATCCGGACACCGAAGCGTCCCGGCAGATAGATGCCTGGCTCGATGGAGAAAATCATGCCTGGCTCTGTGAGGCTTTCATTTGCCGAGCTGACATCGCCCGCCTCGTGATCGGTCTGACCGATGAAGTGGCCGAGCCGGTGATTGAAATACTCCCCGTAGCCGGCCTTCGCGATCAGACCGCGCGCCGCGGCATCGATGTCTGAGAAGCGGACGCCGGGACGGATCATGCGCTCTGCCGTCTCATTGGCAAGACGCACCAGCTCATAGACCTTTGCAAATTCCGCATCCTCTGTCTCCCCGCACATAAAGGTCCTTGTCATGTCCGAGCAGTAGCGGTCCTTCACGCAGCCCATATCGAAGAGGACGCAGTCGCCCTCCTTCAGCACCGTGTCATCCGGCTCGTGGTGCGGATCAGCCGCGTTCGCCCCGAAGGATACGATCGTCGTGAAGCTCGGGCCCTCTGCCCCCTCCTTCACAAAATTCGCATCGATGAAGTCAGCGACCATTTTCTCCGTCATGCCCGCCTTCACATACTCCCGCGCGCGGACATTAACGATGTCATTGATTCTTGACGCCTCCCGCATGAGCTTCTGTTCCTCTTCATCCTTGACCGCGCGGCATCCGTCGACACAGTCCGACCCGAGCACGACCATCAGCTCCGGGCATCTCTCCATGAGCGGAATAAGGAACCGCGCCGGCCACTCCTTGTCAATGCCGAGTCTCCCGCTTTTATCGATACGGTCTGCGATCATCCCGACAGAGTCGTCCGTATCGCTGAACCAGACCTCCTCATACTCCGTCTCCGGGACATTAAACAGACGGTTCAGGAAGAGGACGTGCTTCCCGTCGTCCCTCACGAGAAATGCAAGCATCCTCTCGTACGGCTCCACGCTGACTCCCGTCAGATAAAAGACGCTCTTCGGATCCGACACGAGAAGCTGGCTTAAACCGGCTGCCTTCATGCGCGCAAGAACGCGCTCAATTCTCTCTTTATACATTTTTCTTACCCCTTTCCAAAGACATGATTACAATGTCAAAAGTCTGAGCCAAAGGCGAAAGACTTTATGACACCCAAAGCATTACATAAGGCGCCCTATGCCCGCCTGCCCCCTCACACCTTTGACCTGCAGACCGCCATGTGAGATAATAATGCAGCACCCCACAGAAAGCTTCTGCAATCCGTCCGGAGAGCCTGCTCACCGGACGATTTCAAAGGTTTTCCGGGGCTGAATAATTACAGAATGCTTGGAGGCAGACTATGTTAATGAAAGACGCGCGCGACCAGATCGTCGAGTATGGCAAAGAAATGCTCCGTTCCGGTCTCACCAGAGGAACCAGTGGCAACCTGAGTGTCTATGACCCCGCAACAGGATACATGGCGATCAGCCCGTCCGGCATCGGATACTTCGAGACAAAGCCGGAGGACATCGTCATCATGACTCTGGACGGTACCATCGTCGAGGGGAATCGAAAGCCCTCGAGCGAGGCCGGCATGCACGCCGGATTTTACCGGAAGAAGCCGGGAACCTGCGGCATCGTTCACACGCACTCCGTCTTTGCGACGACCTTCGCGTGTCTTCTCCGCCCGATCGATATGATCCACTTCTGCATATGTAATATCGGAGCGGACAAGGTCCCATGCGCACCTTCCGTCACCTTCGGAACGCCTGAGCTCGCGGACATCGCGGTGCAGGCAGCCGGAACATGCAAGGCCGTCCTCCTCGGAAACCACGGTCTTGTCGCCTGCGGCAGCTCGCTGGACGAGGCCTTTCTTCTCGCCGACAACATCGAATTTGCGGCGGAGCTTCAGTGGCGGGCCGAATGCATCGGCAAACCGAACATCATGAGCGATGAGCTGCTCGCGTCAACCAGAGAGCGCTTCAAATCATACGGGCAGTAAGCCCCTGCATGGGAAGAGCGCGGCATGTGCCGCGCTCATTTTTTATCCCTGAAAATAATAGCCTACGCCCCACTTCGTGTGGACATACTTTGGATCGCTCGGGTTCTCCTCGATCTTCTCGCGCAGTCTCCGGATATGGACATCCACCGTCCGGACGTCGCCCGGATACTCGTATCCCCAGACAATGTTGAGCAGGTTCTCTCTGCTGTAAACCTTATTCGGATTGAAGACAAGCAGCTCAAGGACATCGAACTCCTTCGCCGTGAGATTGATCTCCTTTCCGTTGACGTAGACGCGCCGGCTCTCGCAATCCATCTTGAGTCCGTTGATCTCCACGGTCTTCGGGCGCTCCTTCTCCGTCTCCGTTCTGGATGAGCGGCGCAGAATCGCCTTGATTCTCGCCTTCACCTCAAGGATATTGAACGGCTTTGTGATATAGTCATCCGCGCCGTACTCAAGTCCCATGATCTTGTCCATGTCCTCGCTCTTTGCCGTCAGCATAATGATCGGCACCTGCGAAAAGCCGCGGATCTGCTGGCACACCTCAAGTCCAGAGAGCTTCGGAAGCATGAGATCGAGAAGCACCATGTCGTACTCGTTCTCCTTCGCCTTCTGCAGGGCCTCCTCTCCGTCATATGCGCAGTCGACCTCATATCCGTCCTGTTCAAGGCTGAACCGGATTCCCTTTACAATCAGTTTTTCGTCATCCACGACCAGAATCTTCTTTGCCATCCTGTCTCCATTCCGCCGGCCGCCGTTCAACCGGAACCGCGGTCAGCTCACCGTAATATGGTCCTTTATTTTTTCAAAGAGCGCGCTGCCGATTCCGCTCACATTCGTGATCTCCTCGATGCTCCGGAACGGCCCGTGCTCATTCCGATACGCGATGATGTCCGCTGCGCGCGTCGCTCCGATCCCGCTCAAAGTCTGCAGGGTCTCCGCATCCGCCGTATTGATGTTGACAGACTGCTCTCCCTCCGCAGCGGCGGCTGCGCCTGTACCGGCATTTGCCGGCATGGACTTCGCCTCCTCCACGGTCGGAACTGTGATCTGCTGCCCGTCCTGAAGGGCGGCCGCAAGATTCGTATGGGTAGAATCCGCGTCCTCCCGCAGACCTCCGGCGGCATTCACCGCGTCAATGACACGTGCATTTTTTCCGAGAAAATACACGCCCGGCGACACAACTGCTCCACAGATATACACGCATATTTCCCCGCCGCTCTCCGGCTGTCCAGACGGACTGGTTTTATGTCCGGAGGAAATTCCGGACGATGTTCCTTCTGTCGGTTTGGATGAACTTTCTGTCAGATTCTCCGCGGACGATGGGTTCTCTCCGGACCTGCTGCGCTGTCCGGTATAGACGGCCTCATAGGAAGTCGCGCCGCATCCGCTGAGCAGTGTGCCAGCGGCCAATACAGATGTGAGAAGCAAAGCCATGACGCACATGGACATCGCGTTATTCTTCTTCATGGGCACCTCCGCAATAAGTTCCGGAGCGTGCACATTTGTATTCTATCCGATTCAGAACGAAAAGACAAGAGGAATAGAAAAAGGTCCGACACAGTGTGCCGGACCTTTGTTATAGTTCACACCGAATATACAGTTGGATGCCATCGCGAATATCAATACGTTGTCGGGCACGTTCCGTCCTCCTCAGCTTCCCTTCGCCGCTGACACAGCGGCTCAGGGTGATCTTCGGACTCCTCCACTTAACGCCCTCCAACGTATCTGATATCGCTTATGGCTTCCAAAGTTCCGATTCGGTGTGAACAGTAACGACCTTTCTGAAAAGAATCAGCCGTTCTCAACCTCCGTCAGGACCTCGTCAAGGATCGAGACAGCCTTGTCCACGTCTTCCTCCGTGATGACAAGTGGCGGCACGAAGCGGAGGACGTTGTGTCCCGCCGTGATGATCATCAGCCCCTTCTCAAGGGCAAGTGAGGCGACCTTTCCCGCCTTTGCGCAGGACGGATCGAGCTCAAGCCCGCGGATGAGGCCCATGCCTCTGTGCGCCACGACAGAGCGGTGCGACGCCATGAGGCCGTCGAGCTTCTCCGCGAGGTACTTTGAAATGACCTGTACATGGCCGACCACATCATGCTCACGGAACAGACGGAAGACCGCATTGACTGCGCTGCAGACAAATGGATTGCCTCCGTATGTCGTCCCGTGGTCACCCGCTGTGAGGCTGTGCTCCGCCACCTTCCGGTTCATGACAAAGGCGCCGACCGGAACGCCGCAGCCGAGTGCCTTCGCGCAGGTGACAATGTCCGGCTTGACGCCGAACTGCTGGAAGGCCCACATCGATCCGGACCGTCCCATGCCGCACTGGATCTCATCGAGAATGAGAAGAATGTCCCGCTCCCTGCAGATCTTTTCGACACCCTTGATGAAATCCGGATCCGCCGGATAGATGCCGCCTTCTCCCTGAACAGTCTCCATGATGATCGCGCATGTCTTGTCCGTCACGCGGGCCCTGACAGAATCAAGGTCATTGTAATCGGCAAATACAACGCCGCCCATGAGCGGCTTGAACGGATCACGGTAGGCCTCATTTCCTGTGACAGACAAGGCTCCAATCGAGCGTCCGTGGAAGGAGGAATTCATTGCGATAATCTCATGATCATTTTTTCCGTCTCTCAGGTACGCATATTTTCTCGCGGCCTTGAGGGAGCCCTCGATCGCCTCCGCTCCGGAATTCGTAAAGAAAACCTTTGACAGACCGGTTGACTCCACCACATTCTTCGCGGCCTCGGCGAGCGGCTCATGGTAATAGAGGTTGGAGGTGTGAAGCACCTTCTTTACCTGTCCGATCAGTGCCTCATCATACCCGGGATAGTGATAGCCGAGCGCATACACGCCGATTCCTGACATAAAATCAAGATAGGCCTTGCCATCTGTGTCATAGACCGTTGTTCCCTCTCCGTGATCGATCACGAGCGGAAAGCGGTTGTAGGTGTGAAGAACATATTCCTCACACTGATTAATCGTCTCTTCTTTTGTCATCTGTTTTATCCTCATCCGTGAAAATAGCGGTTCTTGTCATTTCCGATAATAGCGGTTCCGATTCCTCTGTTCGTGAAGATCTCGAGGAGCATGCAGTGCATGATCCGCCCGTCCAGAATATGCACGCGCGATACGCCGTTCTCAATCGCGTGGATGCAGTTCGTGAGCTTCGGCAGCATGCCTCCGCCCGCATTGCCCTCCGCGATGAACTGCTTCGCCTCATCGACGGTCAGCTCAGAGATCAGTGTGTCCGGATTCATCGGATCCTTGTAGACGCCCTCGATATCGCTGAGGAACACCAGCTTCTCCGCCTTCTCGGCAGACGCAATCGCGCACGCGGCATCGTCCGCATTGATGTTGTAGGACTGATAGTCCTCCGCGCCAAGTCCGATCGGACAGATGACCGGGATGAAGTCCTGGTCGATCAGGGTATCGATCAGCGTCGGATCGACGTCCGTGACCTCACCGACGTAGCCGAGGTCCTTCCCCGACGCGATCGTCTTCTTCACGGTTCGAAGCGTGCCGCCGTCCTTGCCGGATATGCCGCAGGCCTTCACGCCGTTCTCCTCCATGTACTGGACGAGGCCCTTGTTGACCTTATTGAGGACCATCTCGGCGATCTCCATCGTGTCCTTGTCCGTGACGCGGAGACCGTTTACGAATTCAGGCGTTCTGCCGGAGAGCTTCACCCATTTGCTGATCTCCTTGCCGCCCCCGTGGACAATGATCGGCTTCATGCCGACCAGCTTTAGGAGCGCGACGTCCGTGACGACGCTCTTCTTGAGCGCCGCATCCTTCATCGCAGAGCCGCCGTACTTGACGACAACCTTCTTTCCGGCAAAATCCCGGATATACGGCAGCGCCTCGACAAGAACATCTGCCTTCTGGATCCAGAGATCCATATTTTCCATCTCGATACCTTCCTTTCCCGTTTTACCCCGTCAGCTTCTGTAATCCGCGTTGATGTTGACGTACTCATGCGTCAGGTCGCAGCCCCAGGCCGACGCGTCGAAATCGCCCATGTGCATGTCGCAGATCGCGTGAATTTCATCCTGCGAGAGAATCTCCGTCGCCTTCTCCTCGCTGTAGCCGGTCCCGCTTCCGTTCTCATAAATGACAAGCCTGCCCGCGCTGCTCTCGAGCGTCAGCGTCACCTGCTCCGGATCAAAATCGACGCCGCAGTAGCCGAGTGCGCAGAGGATCCGGCCCCAGTTCGCGTCGTGGCCGGCGATGGCCGCCTTCGTCAGTGTGGAGGATACAACCGAGCGCGCGAGCTTCTTTGCGTGCTCCTTTGTGTCCGCGTGAATGACGTCGCACTCAAAGAGGCAGGTCGCGCCCTCGCCGTCCTTCGCCATTTTCTTTCCGAGCGACTCCGCACAGAAGCGGAGCGCCTCGGTAAACGTGCGGTAATCGTCGCTGTCCTCCGCCGTGATCTCCGGATTGCCGGCGAGCCCGTCCGAAAGAAGAAGGCAGGTATCATTGGTCGATGTATCTCCGTCAACAGAAACCATGTTGAAGGTGTCCGGTACAACGGAGGAGAGAGCCTTCTGCAGCATGTCGCGGCTGATGCTTGCATCCGTCGTCAGGAAGCAGAGCATGGTGCACATATTCGGATGGATCATGCCGGATCCCTTTGTGCAGCCGCCGAGCGTTGCCATAGAACCGTCGGAAAATGTCATATTGACCGCGATCTCCTTGTGGACCCGGTCCGTCGTCATGATCGCCTTTGCTGCCTCCGTGCCCTTCTCGATCGTATCCCCGAGCTCACCGGCCAGCTTGTTTACTCCTGCCGTAATCTTATCCACCGGAATCTGACTTCCGATAACACCCGTTGATGCGACAAGGACGGAGGATGCGTCAATGCCGAGCGCCTGCGCCGCGGCATCGGCCGTCTTCGCGCATGCATCCATGCCCTCTTTGCCGGTGCATGCATTTGCGATGCCGGAGTTGACAACGATGGCTCTCGCCTCCCGTCCCTCCTTTACAAGGGCTCTGTCCCATTTGACAGGAGCCGCCTTGACCTGGTTCGACGTGAACGTGCCTGCGACAATGCACGGCTTCTTACAGTAAATGAGCGCCATGTCCGCACTTCCGTTTTTCTTGATCCCCGCGGCGCCTCCGGCCGCCTCGAACCCCTCGGCGCTTGTGACGCCGCCTTCAATCATTTCGAACATATAAGCCTTCCTTCCGGACCGGGGCAGCGGCTTTTTCCCGCAGCCCCTGTAAATTCAACCGCAGCCCGGATGCGAAGCATTCCGGGTCCGGATACTGAATGGTTACCAAAATATGAAAGACATACCCCGCCTTCCGATGAGAAATGTCCCATACATAGTATAATAGACGTTTTGAAAAGTAAAGAGGAAAATCTGTATAATTATGCATATGCATGCATATTTATTCCGTTTTTTCGTTTGTACAGGCGGTCATTTGATTTTTATCTTGCATAAGTTATGCATATGCTGTATATTGAAAAACGAATGCAGGCCCTGCCTGCTTAAGATGGTTCAAAACTATTCCGATTGGAGGCTTTCTGACTTATGGCAAATGAAAAAGTTATCCTGGCATATTCCGGCGGTCTTGATACAACCGCGATTATTCCGTGGCTGAAGGAAAACTTCGGCTACGATGTCATCTGCGCCTGCATCAATGTAGGCCAGGATGAAGAGATCAAGGACGACAACCTGCAGGAGCGCGCGAAGATGTCCGGCGCTTCCAAGTTATATATTGAAGACGTCGTCGATGAATTCGCTGACGACTACATCATGCCCTGCGTCGACGCGGGCGCTGTCTATGAGCACAAATACCTGCTCGGCACCTCGATGGCCCGCCCTCTGATCGCAAAGAAGCTCGTCGAGATTGCCCGCAAGGAGGGCGCGACAGCGATCTGCCACGGCGCGACAGGAAAAGGAAATGACCAGATCCGCTTCGAGCTCGGCATCAAGGCTCTGGCTCCGGACCTGAAGATCATCGCTCCCTGGAGAATGACAGATGTCTGGACCATGCAGTCCCGTGAGGATGAGATCGAGTACTGCAAGAAGCACGGCATCGATCTTCCGTTCTCCATGGGCAAGGGCTACAGCCGTGACCGCAACCTCTGGCACATCTCCCACGAGGGACTTGAGCTCGAGGACCCGTCAAAGGCTCCGAACTACGACAAGATGCTCGTTCTCTCCGTCACACCGGAGAAGGCACCTGACAAGGAGACCAGCGTGACGCTCACATTCGAGCAGGGCATCCCGAAGACACTGAACGGCAAGGCCATGAAGGTCTCTGAGATCATCCGTGAGCTCAACGTGCTCGGCGGTCAGAACGGCATCGGCATTGTCGATATCGTCGAGAACCGTGTCGTCGGCATGAAGTCCCGCGGCGTCTATGAGACTCCGGGCGGCACAATCCTCTGCGCGGCACATGAGCAGCTCGAGGAGCTCTGCCTCGACCGCGACCTCATGGAGTTCAAGAAGAAGCTCGCCTCCCAGATGGCTCAGGTCGTCTACGAAGGAAAGTGGTTCACGCCGCTTATGAGCAGCATGATCGCCTTCACGAAGGAATCTCAGAAGTATGTCACAGGTGAGGTTCACCTGAAGCTCTACAAGGGCAATATCATCAAGGACGGAACAACCTCTCCGTACAGCCTCTACAACGAATCGCTTGCCTCCTTCACGACAGGAGATCTGTACGACCACCACGACGCTGAGGGCTTCATCACTCTGTTCGGTCTTCCGCTGAAGGTCCGCGCAATGAAGCTGCAGGAGGTCGAGGCAAAGAAGAAGGCTGCGGCAAAGACAAAATAAACAGCTTCTTTATAAAAAATAGCTCTGGGGCATCAAGACCTCAGAGCTCTTTTTTATTATTCAGCACCCACAACGAGGATCGCGAAGCGTTCCGAGCCCGGGGTGCTGAATTAACCTGCAGCTGCAGACGACGCAGTCCCTTCTGCCGCCGTCCCAGATGAGTCAGAACTGCCATCGGACGAGCGCGAGGACAGGAACTCGTATTCCTTCAGTCCCGCCTCATCAGACGGATACTCCGCGATATACGAGGCGGCAAGCGTTGTCGCCGTCGACCAGTCGTGCTGCTTCTCATACACGACGATCTCATTGTACAGCAGTGCCTGATTGACCGAGCTGTCGTTAAATGTCAGCCCGTCCTTGATGTTCTGCAGCGCGCTGTCATAATTGCCGTCCGCGATATCGCACAGGGCCAGCCCGTTGTACGCGCCCGCACCGTTCTCCTTGTCGGACACATAATCCTTATAGACCGCTCTCGCATCCGCCGTGTCTCCTGTCGCCAGATAGACCTTGCCGAGCAGGTAGAGACTCGCCGTATCCTCCGAATCCGCCTTGAGCGCCTTCGTGAGGGCGTCCTTCGCGTCATCGTAGTCCTGCAGATAATAGTGGATCAGTCCCTGGTGATAATAATCATCAGCCGTCGCATTCGCCGTCTTGAGCGCCTCCTCGAGATACCTCGAGCCGTCCGCGCCCTTGTCCTCGTCCGCATAGACCTCGTAGATATTGATGTAGAGCACATAGTCCGAGGACAGCTGGACGGCCCGGTCAAAATCCGCCTCCGCCGCGCTGTCCTGATCGGTCTTCAGAAGAAGCCTTCCTCTGAGGAACAGGACCTCAGCGTCCGCACTCTGATTGATCAGATCGTTGTAAATATCGAGCGCCTTATCCGTCTCGCCCTGCATTTCCCGGCAGTGTGCGAGATACAGATTCACGTCCCGCTGAAAGCTCCGGCTCTGTCCCTCGACATTGAGCAGACTCTTTTCAAATGAAATGCTCGCGTCCGGATAATCCTGCTCACACATCTGCGCAAGCCCGAGTCCCCGATAGCTCTCCGGGATATAGTATCCCTCATCGATAACCTTCTGAAAGTCCTTCGCCGCATCGTCGTAGCTCTGCTTTTCAAGCTCCTTCGACGCCGTGCCGTAGAGCTTCTTCGCATCCGACTTCGCACAGCCGGCCGCGGAGAAAGAAAGAACTGCGGCGAGCGCACAAGCCGCCAAAATCCGAATCTTACGCATGAACCTCGAGACCCTCGCTCTTTATGACAGCAATGACGCTGTCGACATACTGCTCACAGATTTCATTTGTCTTCGCCTCAACCATGACGCGGATGAGCGGCTCCGTCCCGCTCTCGCGGACAAGGATCCGGCCGTCCTTTCCGAGCGCATCAGTTGCGGCTGCAACCGCTGCCTTCACCTTCGGGTTCTCTCTGGCCGCTTGTTTGTCTGCGACCCGGACATTCTTCAGGACCTGCGGGTAGGTCTTCATTTCCCCGGAGAGCATGGAGAGCGGAAGCTTCTTGTCGATCATAGCCTGCATGACCATAAGCGAGGTCAGGATGCCGTCTCCGGTCGTCGCGTATTTGCTGAAAATGATATGCCCGCTCTGCTCTCCGCCAAGATCATAGCCGTCCCGCATCATGCACTCCGCGACATACTTGTCGCCGACGTTGGTCTGAACGGATTTCATCCCGTTTGCCTCGAGCGCCTTGTAGAGCCCCATATTGGACATGATCGTCGTGACGACCATGTTGTCCCGGAGCTGGCCCGTCTCCATGAGATACTTGCCGCACAGGAACATGATGTGGTCGCCGTCGACGACCTCGCCCTTCTCGTCAACAGCGATGCAGCGGTCCGCATCTCCGTCATAAGCAAAGCCGGCATCGAGCGCGTTGTCCGTCACATAATTCCGCAGGGCCTCGATGTGGGTTGAGCCACAGCCCCTGTTGATATTCGTTCCGTCCGGAGAATTATTGATGACGAAGGTCTTTGCCCCGAGCGCCTCGAACACACTCTTTGCGATCGAGGACGAGCTGCCGTTCGCGCAGTCAAGACCGATCCGCTTTCCCTTGAAGCTTCTCGTGGGGATTGTCATCAGGTAGCCGATATAACGGTTTCTGCCGGCCGAAAAATCGATGGACCGGCCGAGCTTCTCGCGGAGGGCATACGGAATCTCGGAAATCTTTCCGTCGATGTACGCCTCGATTCTCTCCTCGATCTCCGGCTCGATCTTCTGTCCGTTCGCGCGCATGATCTTGATTCCGTTGTCATAGAACGGATTATGGCTTGCGGAAATCATGATGCCGCAGTCAAAGCCCTCCGTGCGGACAACATAGGAGACGGACGGGGTGGTCGTGACATGAAGGAGATAGACGTCCGCTCCCGATGATGTGAGGCCCGCGCACAGCGCGTCCTCGAGCATGTAGCTGGAACGGCGCGTGTCCTTGCCGATCGCGATCTGAGCAGCCGAATCCGGGTGCTTCGTCCCGTAATAATAGCCGAGATACCGCCCGACCTTGAATGCCTTCTCAGCAGTAAGCGTCACATTCGCCTCTCCACGAAAGCCGTCCGTACCGAAATATTTTCCCATAATGATAATCCCCCTAATTAAAGTTTATTAACAGGAAACAGCGGCGTCCCGTAGACGCCCTTCTCCGTAAGACCGGAGAGCATGTCCCGGACCGTCTCCCTGTCCTCCCTGTATGTCACACCGAACCATTCGTCGTTTGAGCGAAGCACATGAACGGCCGCCTGCTTTCTCTTCAGCATGCCGTCGACAAAATCAGGCAGCAGATACTCCGCGTGCCCGGCATCTTCGCCCGGGTCCGCAAGAAATTTACGGAAGCCATCCGCAAGTGGTTCGAGAACAGTCGGCCGGAACCCCCACATGTTCATGGACACGAGGCAGTCCGTCCGGACCGGAAGGATTCCTTCATCCGACATGACAGCGGCCCCGTCCTCCGTGCGGATCAGGTTTTTCGTCTCATGAATGCCCGTGACAAGCCCGTTTTCATCAAATGAAAGAATCCCCCGCGTCACACTCCCGTTGTCGGACAGGGTGTGCTCCAGCGCGAAGGCGACCACGGACACAGGCTCCGCGCCATCCGTTTTCTCATCCCGGACCAGATCGTCATGGAGCATGCGGAACCCTTCCTTCCCGTAATAGTCATCCGCATTGATGACGGCAAATGGCTCCGTGAGCACATCGGCCGCCGCAAGGACTGCCTGTCCGGTTCCCCACGGCTTCCGTCTGCCTGGCGGGACAGAAAACCCGGCCGGCAGCTCATCGATCTCCTGATACGCGTACGCGACCTCAGCCTCCGCTGCGATCCGGCTGCCGATTCGCTCTCTGAATTCCGCATCTACTTTCTTTTGGATAATAAATACAACCTTGTCAAACCCCGCTTCCAGGGCGTCATAGACAGAGTACGCCAGCAGCGGCTCTCCTCCCGGCCCCAGCGGGTCCATCTGTCTGATGCCCCTTCCGTAACGGCTGCCGTCGCCGGCCGCCATCACTGCGAGCGTCGTCTTTTTCATACAATTCCTCTCATGTGTCCTCCGACTGTCCGGACAGCCTCTCCGCCTGGTCCCACGCGATCAGCGCATCGGTCAGCTCATCCAGATCTCCGTCCATGATGCTGTCGATTCTGTAGAGTGTCAGATGGATGCGGTGATCTGTCACTCTTCCCTGCCCGAAATTGTAGGTCCGGATCTTCTCTGACCGGTCTCCGCTTCCAACCTGATTTCTCCGGAGGCTGGCTCTCTCGCTCTGCTGCTCCTCCTTCTTCATGACATAGAGCATCGAACGCAGCACCTTCATGGCCTTTGATTTGTTCTTGATCTGCGACTTTTCATCCTGACACGAAATCACGATTCCCGTCGGCAGATGCGTGAGGCGCACCGCCGAGTCCGTGGTGTTGACGCACTGCCCGCCGTTTCCCGATGCGCGGAAGACATCAAATTTCACGTCCTTCGGATCGATCTCCACATCGACCTCGTCCGCCTCCGGCATAATCGCGACGGTCGCCGCCGACGTCTGAATCCTGCCGCCGCTCTCCGTCACGGGGACCCGCTGTACGCGGTGCGTCCCGCTCTCAAACCTCATCCGCTGCCACGCGTCCGGTCCGCTGATCTGAAAAATGCACTCCTTGAAGCCGCCGATTCCGTTCTCGCTCGAGGAGATCATTTCATACGACCAGCCTCTGCGGTCCGCGTAGCGCGTGTACATCCGGTAAAGATCTGCCGCCCAGAGAGCTGCCTCATCGCCGCCGGTTCCTGCCCGGATCTCAACGATGACATTCTTCCCCTCGTCCGGGTCCTTCGGGAGCAGAAGGAGACGCAGCTTTCCGGCAAGCTCCTCCTCCCTCTGCTTCGATGAAGAGAACTCTTCCTTCAGCATCTCCCGCATCTCGGGGTCCTGCTCCTGCTTCATGAGCTCAAGGCTGTCCTCTCTGTCGCGGACAGCCTTGAGGTATTTCCCATAGGTGTCCGTGAGTGGCTCGAGCTCAGCCTGCTCCTTCATGAGAGCCGTCATCCGCCCCGGGTCGTTCTGTATGCCGGGAGTCGAGAGCTCCCGCAGGATTTCCTCCCTCTTCCTTACGATATCATCCAGTTTTTCAAACATAAATTATTCTTGCAAATAGCCGGATGCGACCCGTGGATTTCCTGCAAGGTCCTTCACAACAGTCACCCGCTGAAAGCCGCCGTCCTCCATGATCTCTGTCACAGATTCCGCCTGGTCATATCCGATCTCAAACGCGAGCATCCCGCCGGCCTTAAGCACAGCCGGTGCCCCCTCTGTAATTCTCCTGTAAAATGCAAGCCCGTCCTCCTCTCCGTCGAGAGCAAGTCTGGGCTCATGGTCCCGCACCTCCGGCGCGAGCGTATCGATCACGCGCGTCCTGATATACGGCGGGTTTGCCGTTATTATATCATAAAGGCCATGGATGTTTGAATATAAATTGCTCCGCACAAGCCCGGCCTCCACGTGAAAGCGCTCCGCATTTTCACGCGCAACAGCCAGTGCCTCCTCTGATATGTCGGCGCCGGTCCCGCTCACGCCGGACGGCCCCTCAAGAAGAAGCGTCAGCAGGATGCAGCCGCTTCCCGTGCACAGATCAAGCAGATGCATGCCGGAGCGAAGATGCGGGAGCACGGTCTCGATCAGCGTCTCCGTATCAAACCGCGGGATGAGCACACCCGGCCTCACGAGAAAATCCCGGCCGAAGAAGGGCGCATATCCCGTGATGTACTGGAGCGGCTCGTGCGCGCACCGGCGCGACACGGCCTTCCGGAATGCGCAGATGTCGCGCTCTCCCGCCTCCTCTCCCGCGCGGAGCGGGTAATCCGTCATCGTCATTCCGGACACAAATTGAAGAAGCGCGCGGGCATCATAGAAGCTGTCCTCATTTCCCGAGGCCTCGAGCCGCCTTTTTCCTTCCGCGAAAAGCTCCCGCCAGGTCACAGTGCTCCCTCCTCACTCTGCGCTCCGGACGGCAATACGTCCGCGCGCTGCTCATTTTTCTCCTGCCATGCCCTCCAGTCGAAGACAGCCTCGACGGCGCTGATCGCGACAGCACACATGTCCTCGTCCGGCTCGCGCGTAACAAGCTTCTGGAGCATAAGGCCCGGCTTTACAAGCGCGTTGATGACCGGTCCCTCGTGGCTGCCCGCGTACCGCAGGATCTCATAGGATATGCCGGCGATAACCGGAATCAGGATCAGTCTCCAGAGGAGTCTCATGGCCCTTGACCGGATATCGAAGATGCCGAGTATCAGGAAGGCGACAACCGATATACAGATGACAATCAGAAGAAAACTCGTCCCGCACCGTCTGTGCTGCCTTGAGCTCTTCATGACATTTTCGACCGTCAGGTCATAGCCGTGCTCGATGCAGTTGATGCATTTATGCTCGGCGCCGTGGTAGGCATACACTCTCTGGATATCCTTCATTCTGGAGATCAGCAGCATATATCCGAGAAAGATCAGGACGCGGAGGAGGGCCTCCGTCACATTGATGAGGACCGTCGATGCGCCCACTCTGCCAAGGAGCCCGGCGATCCAGAACGGAAGCAGCATAAAGAGGACAACGGAAAAGGCGATCGAGAAGACCACGGTTCCCGTCATGACGAGGTTCCACTCCCTCTTCTCCTTCTTTTTCTGCTGCTCTGTCTTTTCGGTGTCCGCCTCGCTGTCCGTCTCCTCCTCGGACGAGACATCCGCGGAATACATGAGGCAGGAAATGCCGACTACCAGGGAGTCGATGAAAGCCACGACGCCCCGCACCATCGGGATTTTTCCTGCCTTCTCAGACGGGAGGACGCTCCGGAACGGCTCCTTCTTCATCGCGACCGTTCCGTCCGCCTTTCTGCACGCGACCGAATACTCGCCGCCGTTTCTCATCATGATTCCCTCGATGACGGCCTGTCCTCCGATACCGCAATTCTTCTGCAAATTCATTTCCTCCGGTAAAATCCAATGCCCTGCCTTAAGGGCCAAGCCAAGTGTATAAGTCCTGCGCACTGCGGCCGGACTTATACAGTATATACGACAAAAGGCTGTCGCGCGATGGTTCGTGCAACAGCCTCTTTATGATTCAGGTTCTGGTTCAGTTCTTGCCTGTCATACCGTACTTCTTGTTGAAAGCCTCGATACGGCCGCGAGCCTGCGCCGCCTTCTGCTGACCCGTGTAGAACGGATGGCACTTAGAGCAGACTTCAACGTGGATTTCCTTCTTCGTTGAACCGACGGTGAATGTATTGCCGCAGTTGCAGGTAACTGTAGCCTGATAATACGTCGGATGGATTCCTTCCTTCATTGATCTCACCTCTTTGTCTGTAAAATAGCTAATATCATTCCGATACAAACAGCAACATGTATGATATCACAGCCGCCGCATGATTGCAAGCAGTATTTGCTCAGTTTGTCCATTTTGAGAGGACCGCATTGACGACCTGCTCATTTGTCGGATAGTAGGTAAATGCATTTAAAATCTGCTCGACGGCCTCGTCCGCCTTAAGGCCGTTCATCCGCCGCCGCATGATATCGACAGCCTTTAGCTCGCGAGGTGAAAGCAGCAAGTCTTCTCTTCTCGTCCCCGACTTCACGATATCGATCGCCGGGAAAATTCTTCTCTCCTGCAGCTTCCGGTCAAGAATCAGCTCCATGTTGCCGGTTCCCTTGAACTCCTCATAGACGACATCATCCATCTTGCTTCCGGTATCGATAAGGGCCGTCGCAAGAATCGTGAGAGACCCGCCCTCCCGCATATTGCGGGCGGCGCCGAAAAAGCGCTTCGGCATATAGAGCGCCGTCGGATCGAGACCGCCGGAGAGCGTGCGCCCGCTCTGCGGAACAAGGACGTTGTACGCCCTTGTCAGTCTCGTTATGGAGTCGAGCAGAATGATGACGTCCTGATGGTGCTCGACAAGACGCTTTGCGCGCTCGATGACCATCTCGGACACTCTCTTGTGATGCTCAGGCATCTCATCGAAGGTCGAATAGATAATCTCGACATTTTTGCCATGGACCGACTCCTTCATGTCCGTGACTTCCTCGGGGCGCTCATCAATGAGCAGAATGATCAGATGTGCGTCCGGATTCCCCGTGAGGACCGACTTCGCGATATCCTTAAGGAGCGTTGTCTTGCCCGCCTTCGGAGGTGATACGATCATGCCTCTCTGGCCGTAGCCGATCGGGCTGATCAGGTCAATAATCCTCGTCGCTCTCGAGCCGTCCGGCCGCTCGAGGCGAATCCTTTTGTTCGGAAAGATCGGCGTCATGTTCTCGAAGACAGCACGGTGCCGCGCCTCCTCCGCCGGGAAATCATTGACCTTTGAGACGTAGAGGAGCGCCCCGTATTTTTCGCCCTGCGCCCTCTCTCTCTTATTGCCTGTGATCATATCGCCCGTCTTGAGGCCAAAGCGCCTGATCTGCGACGGCGACACATAGACATCATCCTCGCCGGGAAGAAAATTGTCGCTCCGAAGGAAGCCGAACCCGTCCGACATAACCTCAAGGATGCCGCGGACAACATTGCCGGTATCCCCCGGAAGCTTCACGCGCGTGTCCTCAGGAGCACGCGTCTCGCTCGGCTCCTCGCTGCGAACCGTCTCTTCCTTCTCCCGTTCATTTTCCTTCTGGAAGCTCTCGCGGCGGCTATTGTTCTCCCGCTGATAGTGATTTTCGTGCTGATACTGGTTTTCTCTGCGGTTTCCCGACCAGCGCGGACGCTCATCGCCGTTTCGCTTCTCGCGCTGATATTCCTGCCTTCCTGTGCGGCGGCCATCCTCCCGCTCACCGGAATACTCTCTCTCCTCCGGGCGTCTCGTCTCGAAGGCACCTTCTCTTCTTTCTTCCTCTGCCTCCCGGCCTTCTTCCGTCTTCTCCTCCGAAGCACGCTTTTCCGCGCCGCGCCGTCCCGTCCGGGTCCTGCCGTTTTCGCTCTGGCTCCTGCGCGGATTCTTCTCCCGGTTCTCCGTCTGTCTGCGCCTTGGGCTCTGCCTTCTGCGCTCTCTGTGAGGCTCATCCGCGCTCTTTGCCGGCTCCGCATCAGACGGTTTCTCCGCCTTTTCATGCTCCGCAGAACTCTCATTTTCAGTGAGGACAAGAGCTGCGCCATCCTGGTCCTTCACAGCTTCCGCCGCAGAGGCCGGTTCCACATGACTTTGTGCCTCTTCCGCCGCAGAGGCCTGTCCGGCCTGGTCCCGCTTCTCTTCCGCGGAGACCGCGCCGGCATGGTTCTGTGTTCCTTCCGCAGGAGCTGCTCCGGCGCCGTTTTTAGCCTCTTCCTCTCTGTCGAGAGCAAGCATTGCCTCTATGATGTCATTTTTCTTCATGGTGGAAGTGCGCTTGATTCCGCGGCTTCTGGCGAGCACGCGGAGATCCGCAAGATGAATTGTCTTATATTGTTCTTTTGTCATATGTCTCTTTTCCTGATGGTTATACGAAAAACCAGTTTGCGGCATCCGGACGGACGCCGTATGAATTGTAATCTGGGATGCTGAATAATCAATTGGAAATAGCTATGCAGCTTCCAGACTCGGAACGTTTCGCGTTCCTCGTTGTGCTGAAGCATTACAAATGCAAAATGCGGCTGACAGGACTTGAACCTGCACGGGTCACCCCACTGGAACCTAAATCCAGCGCGTCTGCCAATTCCGCCACAACCGCGGATCTTACTTTTTGGGATAAAAAATGAGATTTCTTCCGGCGTCCCGGAGCCCGGATCGCTCGCCGGGAAGGATCAGAATAAACAAAACCCCCGAAAACATATTGTTCCGGGGAGATTCAACTGAAGCATCGGGGATTCGAACCCCGGACAACTTGATTAAAAGTCAAGTGCTCTACCACCTGAGCTAATGCTCCAAAGCTGGGCTAGTTGGATTTGAACCAACGGTGCAGCAGTCAAAGTGCTGTGCCTTAACCCCTTGGCGATAGCCCAAGGTAAATGCCGGACTGCCGCGGCCTCGCCGACCGGCTGATCGCATGTCCGACCGGACAGCGTTTACAACTGCGAAGGGTGAATGCTGGGACTCGAACCCAGGATCTCCAGAGCCACAATCTGGCGCGCTAACCAACTGCGCCACACCCACCATACCGTGCCTGAAAGGATTCGAACCTTCGACCCACGGCTTAGAAGGCCGTTGCTCTATCCAGCTGAGCTACAAGCACATAGAATTACGACTCTGTCCGGTTTTACTGTGGCTGAACCGGAAAGAATGGACGCTTTTTAAAAAAGCGAAGCGGGTGATGGGAATCGAACCCACGTATCCAGCTTGGAAGGCTGGTGTTCTACCGTTGAACTACACCCGCGCATCGAATCTACGGAAAGTCGGGGTGACAGGATTCGAACCTGCGACTTCCTGCTCCCAAAGCAGGCGCTCTAGCCAAACTGAGCCACACCCCGTAGGTGCTTCCTGTTTAAGAGCGCTTCCGTAAACCGCGCAATGATTATTATAGGGATGAGGGCCTTTTTTGTCAACAAGAAAAATCATTTTTTCAAAATAAAATTCCGCATCTCACCACAGAAACGACCGGTGCGCCCTCTGCCCCCTGTCCAGATAGTTGATCGTCACGAGAACCTGTCGCTTCGGCGTGATCTCGATGACGGCGTAGCTCGGCAGATGGTTCTCCTGTCTAGGCAAAGTGATCGATCCCGGATTGATAACTGTGACCGCAGGGTCCGACTCATCCAGCATCGGGCGGTGCGTGTGCCCGAACAGCGCAATGTCGCAGCCGAGCTCCTTCGCGCGCTCCTTCAGGTCTCCCGTTCCCCAGTAGACGCCGTGGCGGTGGCCATGGACGATGAGAAAGCGGTGCCCGCCGAGCTCCACGACCTCTTCATAACTGAGATCACTGTCGTAGTCGTTGTTGCCCCGCACAAAGACGCAGGGCACGCCCGCGAGGCGGCGGATCATGTCCTCCTGCCCCTCTACATCGCCGCAGTGAAACAGATAGTCAATCGGCTTCACCTTTGCGAGCGCCTTTCTGAAATTTGTGATCTCACCGTGTGTGTCGCTCACCGCCAGTATCTTCATCGTCCGTTCATCCTTTCTGTCTGGTCTTCATATCTGCCGCTTCTATAAAGTACACGTCTGGCCAGGCGCCCCGAAACCGCCTGAGTCTTTTCAGATCTCACCCTTTGCGCGAAGCGCCCGGAGCTGTGCCTCCATGTCGCGAAGCGCCTTTCCTCGGTGGCTCCTCGCATTTTTCTCCGCAGGCGTAAGCTCCGCGGAATATTTCTTAAGGTCCGGCAGGTAGAAAATCGGATCATAGCCGAAGCCGTTCTCTCCCGTCTCCTTCCAGCCGATCCACCCCTCAAAAGTCTTCTCGGAGGTCAGCTCTCTTCCGTCCGGGAGGACGCAGGCGATCGCGCACACAAACCGCGCGGACCGCTCATTTCCCTCAAGGCCCGCGAGGCGGTCGATAATCGCCTGGTTCTTGATGTGGTAGGACGTGTCCCTTCCCATCCAGCGGGCCGAGTAGATTCCCGGCTCGCCGTTCATCGCATCGACGACAAGGCCGGAATCATCCGCCATCGTCATCTCACCGGAGACCGCTGCCACTGCTCTCGCCTTGATCAGCGCATTTTCAAGAAATGTACTGCCGTTCTCATCGATATCGATGTCATAGCCGGCCTCCTTCATCGTCACGACGTCGATATCGAGGTCCCGCAGAATCTCCCGGATCTCCTTCACCTTTCCGGGATTGCCCGTTGCAAATATCACTCTCTGTGTCTTCATCTGATTCGATCTCCCTCTTTCTGTCTGCATATGTCCCCAGCCCGTCGCGCTCTGACGGGCAGGCCCCAGTCCGCCCTGCTCGCTGACGTGCCGACCCTTGCCCGCCCTTACGGGCATGGACTCATTCCTGCCGCTATTATTCCTCACTCTGGCGCTGCTCAGTCTTTTTCTCTCTCCTCGGCGGCTTCGGGCCCAGATACTGATAAAAATAGGTCTTCAGCATGCCGTTGTAAATTTTCCGGTTCTTGTCCGCGCGGCGGCCGATATAGCGCTCTGCGTCCTCATATGATGTAATCAGATACATCGACCAGCTGTCAAGTCCCGCGTACGCGCGCCCGATCGTCTCATAGAGCGCCGGAAGCGCCGCCTTGTCCTCGAGACGCTCGCCGTACGGCGGATTTGTGATGATAAAGCCGTACTTCTTCGGGTGACTCAGCTTCGCGACATCTCTCGTCTGAAAATGAATTAAGTCAAGAACGCCGGCCTCGCGCGCATTTTCCCTCGCATAGCGGACCGCCAGCGGATCAATGTCGAAGCCCTGAATGTCCACATCGTCCTTCGAGATCTCCCGCACGCCCTCTGCCGCGCGCCCTCTGGCCTTCTCCCAGCTCTCGGCGGCCAGGATCGAGCTCCAGTTCTCGGCAAGAAAGCTCCTCTTTGCTCCCGGCGCGATATTCCTGGCCATCATCGCCGCCTCGATCGGAATCGTCCCGGAGCCGCAGAACGGATCGACCAGCACGCGGTCCGGGTGCCACGGGGTCAGCTCGATCAGGGCCGCGGCGAGCGTCTCCGAGATCGGCGCGATCACAGGAGATACGCGGTAGCCTCTCTTGTGGAGAGAGGTCCCCGTCGTGTCAAAGGCTGCCGTGACAACATCCTTCTTGATTGAGACCCGGAGCGGATAGGCCGGCCCGTCCTCCGGGAACCGCCTCATCCCGTAGTGCTCTCCCATGCGGTCGACCATGGCCTTTTTCATGACGGACTGAATGTCGGACGGCGAACAGAGCTTCGACCGGACAGAGGACGCCTTCGTGACCCAGAATTTCGCATTTTTCGGAAGAAACTCCTCCCACGCAATTTTCTTCGTCTCGTCATAGAGGGCGTCAAATGACCGCGCCGTGAACTCGCCGGCGAGGAGCAGGATGCGCTCCGCCGACCGCAGGCAGATATTCGCGAAGGCAGCGGCGTATTCATTTCCCGAAAAGAACACGCGCCCGTCCTCGACCCTGACAATTTTGTATCCGATTCCCTCGATCTCCCGCTTCAAAACCGCCTCGAGCCCGAAGTGGCAGGGTGCAATATATGTATACTCTGACATAGTGTCTCCTCTGATAATCCGTTAAATTGTTAATTTTATGTTGCATTTCCCGGTCGGGGCTTGTATAATCATCCTTGTAAAAGAATTTACCCTTCAATAATTTTTTTACAACCCCTTATTAATTATTTATACTCCCCAGAAAGGCCTCCGGCAGCTCCCCTGCCGGAGGCCTTTCACATTTTGTAATGATTCAGCACCACTTGAAAAACTGATGAAATCCGGGCGGAGAGCCTGCTCGCCGGACGGTTTCAGAAGTTTTTCAAGTGGCGGACAAGCGGCGAAGCCGCTCTGTCCGCCCGCAGCGAGGAACGCAAAGCGTTCCGAGTCTGAGGTGCTGAATAATCATTTTAGCACAGAAAATCCCGCGCGGATACCCGGAAACTGCAAAAGAGGGCCCCGCATCGCGCCCGAAAGCGCGACTGCGGAAGCCCTCCTCCTGTTTTGAATACTGCGCAGACAGCGTCCTCAGTTCTTGTGGCTGTCGTTCTTTTCGTCCTCTTCCATCATCTCGTTCAGCGTTCTCCAGCCGAGCTGTGCGCATTTGACTCTCGCCGGCATGTGGGACACATCCTCGAGAGCGGCCGCCTCATCGAGCTCCTCGATCTCCTCCTCAGATGCCTTTCCCTTGATCATGTTCATGAAGATCTCTGCGAGACGCTTTGCCTCGTCCTCGCTCTTTCCGATCACGAGGTCGAGCATCATGTCCGCGGACGCCTGAGAGATCGCACATCCGGACCCGACAAAGGACCCGTCCTTGATCACGCCGTCCTCGACCTTCAGCTTGAGAGAGATGTCATCCCCGCAGCTCGGGTTTACGCCCCGGAGGACCATCGTCGGGTTCTCCATGTCGTGCTTGTGCGTCGGATGAAGATTGTGTTCATTGACGATTTCACGGTACATCTGCTTAAGATCCATAGCCAAGCTCCTCTCTGACCTTTCCAAGGCTCGCGACAAAGCGGCGGACCTCATCCTCCGTGTTGTAGAAATACATACTCGCGCGGCATGTCGCGTTCACGCCGAGATACTGCATCAGAGGCTGTGCGCAGTGATGGCCGGCCCGGATACAGACATTGTCCGCGTCAAGGATCGAGCTCACGTCGTGCGGATGGCAGCCCTCAATATTGAAGGTCACGATGCCGCAGTGCTTCGCAGGATCGTCCGATCCGTAGACCGTGATATGCGGGTCCTTCTTCATTTCCTGAAGGAGAAGCGTCGTCAGAGCAAGCTCCTTCTTCTCAATGTAGTCGAAGCCGACCTTGCTGACATAGTCGATCGCGGCCCCGAGTCCGACAGCGCCCGCCGCGTTGACCGTCCCGGCCTCGAATTTGTGCGGAAGCTCCGCGTATGTCGCGGAATCGCGCGTCACATACTCGATCATCTCTCCGCCTGTGAGGAACGGCGGCATCTCATCGAGCAGCTTCTCTTTTCCATAGAGAACGCCAATTCCCATCGGCGCAAGCAGCTTATGCCCGGAAAATGCAAAGAAATCAGCGCCGAGCTTTTTCACATCGACCGCCATGTGCGGCGTGCTCTGCGCGCCGTCGACGACGACAACCGCGCCGAACGAATGCGCCCTGTCAGCGATCTTCCGGACCGGATTTTCCGTTCCGAGCACATTGGAGACCTGTCCGATCGCAACGATCTTCGCCTTCTCCGTGATCTTTGCGTTGATCTCCTCGTCCGTGTAGACGCCGTCCTTTGTACATTCAAGATAGACAAGCTTTGCGCCCTTTGCGCGCGCGACCATCTGCCACGGCAGGATATTGCTGTGATGCTCCGTGACCGACACGACGATCTCGTCTCCCTCGGAGACGCTGCTCATTCCGTAGCTGTACGCAACGAGATTCAGAGACTCTGTCGCATTTCTTGTAAAGACGATCTCACAGGGGTCCTCCGCGCCGATAAAGGCAGCGACCTTCCGGCGCGCCTCCTCGTAGTCCTCCGTCGCGTCAATGCTCCACTTGTAGAGCCCGCGGAGCGGATTTGCATTTTCCGTCCTGTAAAAATGCTCGACCGCGTCCAGCACCTGCTGCGGGCGCTGGGTCGTAGCCGCGTTGTCAAAATAAATGAACTTTGGATCCTTGAGGATCGGGAAGTCCTTTCTGAAATCTGGCTCACTCATAATCTGTCTGCCTCCTCTGCCGGACCGGATTCTTCTCCCGGCCCGGCACTGCCCGTATCTTTAGTCCATCCCGAACTGCTCGGAAATGAACGCATCAATCGCATTCTGTGTCTCGTCGTCCGGTATCTCTCTCTCGATGCTGTGCAGTCTGCCGCGGACCATCATGACGGTCGCCACCTTCTCGCTGAGACCTCTCGTCTCAAGGTAATACAGCATATCCTCGGACAGACGTCCGATGGAAGCGCCGTGACGGCCGTCCACGTCCTCCTCCTCGCAGAGAATAACCGGGACTGACTTGTTCACAACGGTCGGATCAAGCAGAAGAACATCCTCCTGCTCATCGCCGACTGAGCCTGCCGAACCGTTCCGGAAATCGATCGTGTCGCGCAGAGTCTTCCGCGCTCTGTCCTGAAGGACTCCCTTGAAGTTGAAGTTCGAGACCGTCTTCTTTCCGCGCTGCGCCGTGACATAGTTGAGATCGAGCGTGTGGTCCTCACTGACCATGTACCCGCTGTCGATATAGGCCTCGGACTTCTGTCCGTTCTGATCGACATAGCAGCCGCTGTACGTCTCCGCGCCTCCGAGCTCCATCTGACGGAAGCTGAAGACCGCGCTTTCTTCTGCGACGGCGCCCGTGTCATCGAGCTGCTCAAAGCCGCTGCCAAGGAGATTGACCTTGATCAGGTTGAGCTTTGCGCCCTTTCCGAGGATGACCTTCGTCCCGACGGCCGAGAAGCCCGCCGCGTCCGCATCCGAGCGGTAATTAATCAGAAATGTCGACTCGGAATTTTCGCCCGCGACGATCACATGGATCGCTGCGTCATCAGCTCCCGCGCCGAAGTCATAATTTAAAATGACCGGCTTTGCGGGCTTTGCATTTGCCGCGACGCGGTAGATGCTGGCGTCACCCGCCACCTTGTCAATATAATCCGTAAATTCACCGCCGAGCCCGGTCTGGAACGCCTGTGTCATGTAGATCGCAGTCTTTCCGGCGACGTATTTTTCTCTCCGAATGCCATGCGCCAGAGAATCGGCGTACGCCTCAGCCTCAGATACCGTGACATTTTCCGAAGTAATTCCGTCCTGGTCAAGACCGGACTCCATGAGCTTTGCAGCCCCCTCCAGCCCGCTCTTTACAGGGACACTCCGGTGATTGACTCCGAGGCGGTTCCAGGTGAGGCACGGCAGATGGTTGATTCTGATATCCTGTTCGTTCATCAGCTCATGCTCCCTTCCATTTCCAGTTTGATCAGGTTGTTCATTTCGGCCGCATACTCAAGCGGAAGCTCCTTGGAAACCGGGTTTGCGAAGCCGGAGACGATCATTGCTCTCGCCTCTGCCTCACTGATGCCGCGGCTCATCAGATAGAAGACCGCCTCATCGGAGATCCGGCCGATCTTTGCCTCGTGGCCGACATCGGCGTCATTGACGCGGACATCCATCTCCGGGATCGTGTCGGAGCGGGAAATGTTATCGAGCATCAGCGACTGGCAGTCGACGGAGGACTTTGCTCCGTGCGCAGACGGCATGATCTCGACGGCGCTTCTGTAGGTGCTGATGCCGCCGTCCTTCGAGAGCGACTTCGTCGTGACAAGCGACGTTGTGTTCTCGCCGATATGGACCATACGCGTGCCGGTGTCGAGGTCCTGTCCCTTTCCTGCAAATGTAATGCCTGTGTACTCGCAGTCAGCGCCCTTTCCCTTGAGGATGGTCGTCGGATAGAGATAGGACACATGGGAGCCGAACGAGCCGGAAACCCACTCCATGCGGCCTCCCTCCTCGACGAGTGCGCGCTTCGTATTGAGGTTATACATGTTCTTCGACCAGTTCTCGATGGTCGAGTAGCGGAGACGTGCATTTTTCTTCACATAGAGCTCGACGCAGCCCGCGTGGAGGTTTGCGACGTTCCACTTCGGTGCTGAACACCCCTCGATAAAATGAAGGTCTGCGCCCTCATCGACAATGATCAGTGTGTGCTCGAACTGGCCGGCACCCTTCGCGTTCAGACGGAAATAGGACTGAAGCGGGATGCTCACCTTGACTCCCTTCGGCACATAGACGAAGGATCCGCCTGACCAGACGGCGCCGTGAAGAGCCGCGAATTTATGATCTGTCGGCGGGACAAGCTTCATGAAGTATTCCTTAACCATGTCCGCATACTCGCCTGTCAGCGCGGATTCCATATCCGTGTAGACGACACCCTGCTGCGCCACGAAATCCTGCAGATTGTGGTAGACAAGCTCGGAGTCGTACTGGGCGCCGACACCGGCCAGATATTCATGCTCGGCCTTCGGGATGCCCAGCTTGTCGAACGCGGATTTGATCTCCTCCGGGACCTCGTCCCAGGAGCCCTTCATTTTCGTGTTCGGGCGGACATAGGTGACGATCTGGTCCATGTGAAGGCCGTCGATCGGCGGGCCCCACGCCGGCACCTGCATCCGGTTGTAGAGGTCAAGGGACTTCAGGCGGAACTCATGCATCCACTCCGGATCATGCTTTTCCTTCGAGATCTGATCGACGATCTCGGGCGTCAGTCCCTCCTTGACCTTGTAGAAATCCTTTTCGTCGTCCTTGAAGTCATAGAGACTCCGGTCCGTGCCCTCGAGATAGGCATTGATATCATCCTTTGAGTTGTCGATGGCTGGATCAAAATGGACGGCGCGGTCTTTTACTTCTGCGTCACTCATTTTTCTTCCGCCTCCTTCTCATACTGCTCGATGTATTTCTCGAAGCCCTGGTCGTTGATCTTGTCGACGAGGTCAGCACCGCCTGTCGTGACGAGCGTGCCCTTGACGAGGACGTGCGTGTAATCGACCTTGAGCGACTCAAGGATCTTCGTGCTGTGCGTGATGATAAGAAGTGCGCCGTCGGAGCGCTTGTGGTACTCCTCGATGCCCTTCGACACGGTGCGGACAGCATCGACGTCAAGACCGGAGTCTGTCTCATCGAGAATGGCGAACTTCGGGTTCAGCATGAGCATCTGAAGGATCTCAGCCTTCTTCTTCTCGCCGCCGGAGAAGCCGACATTGAGGTCGCGGTCCGCGTAGGACGGGTCCATCTGAAGCAGCTCCATCGTCTCCTCGAGCTGCTTCTTGAATTTCATGATTTTGACCGGCTGGCCCGTCTGCTGACGAAGTGCATTTCTGATAAAGCTTTCGAGGGAGAGTCCCGGAACCTCAAGCGGGTTCTGGAAGGACATGAACATGCCGGCGCGCGCACGCTTGTCCGTCGTCGCCTTCGTGATGTCCTCGCCGTCAAAGAGAATCTGACCGTTCGTCACGTGATAGACCGGGTTGCCCATGAGTGTATTGCCGAGTGTCGATTTACCGGCTCCGTTCGGCCCCATCAGTACATGTGTCTCACCCTTGCCGATATTTAAATTCACATCGTGGAGGATCTCGCCCTCTTCAATCGAGACCGATAAATCCTTCACCTGAAGTAATTGATCTGACATTTTTGTCTCCTGCCTTTCTGGGGTTAATCTCTTATAACAAATGACTGGCGCCTCTGGCGCGCCCGCTAAACCGCCTGCCGGGTTGAAATCCGACTAAATAACTCTGATTTAGCTCTCGTCATTATACGAGACGGACAAAACAATGTCAATGGTTTTGAGGAATTCAGCCTCTCCAGGCTCCTGCTCAGGTTGCTGTTCACTCAGACTGTAAGGCCTGGAACGGTCACGGACATCAGATCGGTGTCGGGCAGACTCCGTCCTCCTCAGCTTCCCTTCGCCGCTGACACAGCGGCTCAGGGTGATCTTCGGACTCCTCCGTATAACGCCCTCCACCGATTCTGATTCCGTCGACCGTTATCCACTGTCCGGTTCTGAGTGAACAGCAGCCTTGCGCGAAATCAAAAACAGGCAGGAACGCGGATTTTAAAGTCCGCGTTCCTGCCCCTGACTGTCGTTTTTCTTTAAGTAAAGCAACGATTCAACACTCCATACTCGGAACGCTTTGCGTTCCTCATTATGGGCGCCGAATACTTATAGGTTGTCCTTCATGTACGCGCTGACAGCCTCGGCCGCCTTGTCCTCATCCGGACCTGTAAATGAGAGCTCGATCTCCTGTCCCTGTTTAACACCGAGCGTCATCACCATCATCAGCTTCTTGGCGTCAACCGTCTTGCCGTTAGCGCTGATCGTCGCATCACTTTCGAAATTCTTGATCTCCCGGACCAGATTTCCTGCCGGTCTTGCATGAATGCCGACCGGATCCGTGACTGTGTATCTGACTGTTTTCATGGCTTGCCTCCACCTTCCGCGCGCAGCGGTTTTTTTAATAGTACAATTATTATACACCTTTTCCGGCAGGGCGCCACCGGCAGAGACAAAAAAGCCCGGGGTCCATCCCCTCTTTGCAGTCAGCTGCTGCCTGCGCAGTCAGTCGTCAGCGGAAAACGCTTCTCCTTCCTCAGGAATCTGTACGTCCGGCATTTCTTCTCTGTAGCGCCACACGTAGCCGCCGTCTGTCTTGCGTTTTTTCCGGCAGCACTGGGAGATATGAGTCGCGCCGGAGCACGCCTCCTGCGCCTCCTTGACGCTTCCGTACTCCCGGACCGGGGTCCCGTCTCTCAGGCACTGCACGATGCAGCGTTTGTGCATAGCTCCTCCTTCCGCTGCCGCAAAGGAAGGCAGATCTGACAGATCTGTATTCATTGTACGGTACCCGTCCCGCCCTGTCTACGAGTTCACACCGTATGTACAGTTGGATGCCATCGCGAATATCAATACGTTGTCGGGCACGTTCCGTCCCCCTCAACTTCCCTTCGCTGCGTACCGCAGCTCAGGGTGATTTTCGGGCTCCTCCACTTAACGCCCTCCAACGTATCTGATATCGCTTATGGCTTCCGAAGTTCCGATTCGGTGTGAACAGTTTATTCATCATTTTTTCGAGGGGGTGCTGAATAGTTACTGTTTACACCCCGCGGCTCTTCCTGCGGATCCTCTGCAGCGCGTTGTCGACTGCCTTCGGGGATTTCCCGAGCTTTGCCGCGATCTCGTGCCAGTCGCTGCCCTCAAGATACAGATCGAGCACCTGATTTTCAAAGCGGCTGAGCCGTCCGCGCAGGAGCCGCAGCTTCTCATCCGCCGCCTCCCGCTCGATCACGATATGCTCCGGGTCGCCGCCAAGCGGCTGCTCCGAAAACGACTCCTCATCCCCGGTCAGTTCGACCGATTCGTTGAGCGGCTTCATCTTGTCGCGCCCGTACGCCTCGATCGCCTTCAGAATCTGCCGGTCGATGCACAGTCCAGCAAACGACGAAAATGAAGTGTCTCTCGACGGATCGAAGTCCCGGATCGCCTTGTAGAGCCCGATCATTCCCTCCTGGACAAGGTCCTCGTGCTCGCCTCCCGCAAGAAATCGCGCCCGCGAAAAATGAAGGACGAGTGGCTTGTACTTCTCTATGAGGTACATCGCCGCCCCCTCGTCATGCTTTGCGGCAGCTGCCGCCTGCTCGTCGGACTCAAAGCGCTTTCCGGATGTGCTTCCGCCTGTCATTTTTTCTTCATCCGTCTCTGACGGACGACCTCATACATCAAAATGCCCGCTGCAACCGATGCGTTCAGCGAATCGATCTCGCCATTCATCGGAATCGATGTGACAAGGTCACATTTCTCGCGGATCAGGCGGCTCACGCCCGCGCCCTCGTTGCCGATCACAAGACCGATCGGCCCCTGAAGGTTTGTCCTGTACATCTCTTCTCCGCCCATATCGGCGCAGGCAAACCAGAGGCCCTTCTTCTTCAGCTCATCAATCGTCTTGCCGAGGTTCGTCACCTTGGCGACAGGGACATAGTTCAGCGCTCCGGCCGAGGCCTTCGCCACTGTGGCTGTCAGTCCCGCTGCCCGGTGCTTCGTCGTGATCACGCCGTGGGCGCCCGCGAGGCACGCCGTGCGGATAATCGCGCCGAGATTATGCGGGTCCTCGATCCCGTCGAGCAGAATGATAAACGGGTCCTCATTTTTTTCTTCCGCCTTCTTCAGGATGTCATCGACACTCGCGTACGAATAGGCGGACACCTGCGCGATGACGCCCTGGTGCTTCTTCGTCTCCGACATCTCGTCGAGCCGCTCTCTGGACACAAAGTTGACGATCGTGTCCTGCTTTTTCGCCTCCCGCACAATCGTGCGGATAGGTCCGTCCTCAAGTCCCTTCTGAACGAAGAGCTTGTCGACCGGGCGGCCGGCGCGGAACGCCTCAATCACGGCATTTCTGCCCTCGATGCGGTCGCTTCCCGCCGCAGCTCCGGACTCCGCGCCTTCGCGCAGACTGAATTCCTTCTCATCTTCTGACATATGTCCTACCTCACTTCCGCGTATTTCTTGCCGACGACGGAAGGCCGCGCACGGCCTTCTGCTTCTCCTCGACGTAGTCGATTCCGAGGCTCACGAGCTCCATCATGCGGTCGCTCTGCCCCGTCAGGTACAGATAGCCGATCAGCGCCTCGAAGCCTGTCGCTCTCCTGTAATCAGCAATCGTTGCATTTTTTGCCGTTGTGTACGACTTCGCGTTTCTTCCCCGGTGGTAAATGCGCTTCTCCCCGCCGGTAAGGTGCGGCTCGATCACGTCCATCATGTCCGACTGCGCGTCCGCCTTGACGAGACTCATTTTGTGGCGGTTTAAGTCATTCGGCCTCGCATTTCCCGGATTAACCAGCATCGTGCGGACGAGGAGCTCATAGGCGGAATCCCCGATAAATGCAAGAACAAGCGGGGAGTAACTCCCCGCCTCCTGTTCTGTCTTATCCGGAATGAAGCGCGCGCTCAGCTTCTGCTCCTCATCCGGGTTCTTCTTTACACTCTCTTCCATTTGACGCCCTCGCGCGTGTCCATGAGCTCGATGCCCTGCTTCAGAAGGTCATCGCGGATCTTGTCGGCCGTCGCGAAATCTCTGGCCTTGCGGGCCGCCTGACGCTTCTCAATCAGCGCCTCAATGTCTGCATCGAGGGACTTCTCCTTCTTCAGCGCATGGATGCCGAGAATACCGCAGAGCTCCGTGAGGACATCGAGAACGCCCTGTGCGAGAGCGGCCGGCGCATTATCCGCGACATTCGTGTTCGCGTAGCGGACCAGGTCGAAGACAACCGCCTCCGCGTCAGCCGTGTTGCAGTCGTCGTCCATCTTCTCATCGAACTTCGCAATAAATGCCTTCGCGCCGTCAAGGACCTTCCGCTCCTCGTCGCTCATTTCTCTCTTGTCCGCATGCTCCGCAATATCCTCAAGACGCGATGCGGCGCGGTGAATTCTGTCGAGCGAGGTCTTCGCCGCCTCCATCAGCTCACGGCTGAAGTTCAACGTCGTTCTGTAGTGCGCGCTCAGCATGAAGAAGCGGAGGACCTCCAGATCGTACTCCTTCGAGATATCGCGAACCGTGAAGAAATTGCCGAGTGACTTCGACATCTTCACGCCGTTGATATTGAGAAATGCGTTGTGCATCCAGTAGTGAGCGAACGGAGCATGATTTGCGCACTCCGACTGGGCGATCTCATTTTCGTGGTGCGGGAAGACGAGGTCCTCGCCGCCGGCGTGAATATCGATCGTGTCGCCGAGATAGCGCTTCGCCATGACCGAGCACTCGATGTGCCAGCCCGGACGGCCCTCGCTCCACGGAGACTCCCAGAACGGCTCGCCCTCCTTCTTCGGCTTCCAGAGAACGAAGTCGAGCGGATCATTCTTCTCCTCCTCGCCCGTGACCTTGATCTCGCGGAAGCCGGACCGGAGGTCGTCGAGGTTCTTTCCGGAGAGCTTGCCGTAGCCCGGGAAGCTCCGCGTCGAGAAATAGACGGTGCCGTTCTTTACGTAGGCGTGGCCCTCTTCGATCAGCTTGCTGATCATATCGATCATGCCGTCAATCTCATGCGTCGCGCGCGGATTGGTCGTCGCCGGCTCGATGTTCATGCCGGCCATATCCTTTTTGCACTCCGCGATATACTTCTCGGCGATCTCGTTGGCCGTGCATTTTTCTTCGATTGCTTCCTTGATAATCTTGTCGTCCACGTCCGTGAAGTTCGAGACATAATTCACGTCGTAGCCCTTGTGCTCCATATAGCGGCGGAACGTATCAAATACGATCATCGGCCGCGCATTGCCGATATGGATGAAGTTGTACACCGTCGGACCGCAGACATACATGCGGATCTTTCCCGGCTCAATCGGTACAAACTCCTCCTTTCTCATTGTCAGTGTATTAAATATCTTCATCTGTTGTCTCCTTTATATCTGTTCGGAAAATGAATTTTCCGCTTCCATCCGGTGATTCCGGAGAGGAACACGATGTGCTCCGACTATAGGTGTGCTGAATAACCACCTGAAAAATAAGCATACCAGATTCCCGGGACTCCGTAAAGTCCGGGTCGCCCTCACCGTCTCATGCGGTCTGCGATAGTTAAGTTCACACGCAGCCGAAATTGCGTGCGGTCGCGAATATCAGGTCCCGGTGCGTGTGGGCCCTGCGGCTCACACGGCGCGAAAGCCGGATTTTTCACTCAGCAAATCAATGCTGCAGACCGCCTGCGCGGAGATTCCCTCTCCCCGTCCCGTGAAGCCGAGATGCTCCTCCGTCGTCGCCTTGACACTGACCCGGTCCACCGGAATCCCGAGGACCGTCGCGATATTCTCTCGCATCTCGTCGATGTAGGGCCTCATTTTCGGGGCCTGCGCGATGATTGTGGCGTCGATATTGTTGATGTAGTATCCCTTATTCGTGAGGATGCCGCCGACCTTCCGCAGCAGCATCAGTGATGAGGCGCCCTCATACGCGGGATCATTGTCCGGAAAATGAAGTCCGATATCGCCGGCGGCCGCTGCCCCGAGAAGCGCGTCCATGATCGCGTGGAGAAGCACGTCCGCGTCTGAGTGGCCGAGAAGTCCCTTCTCATACGGGATCTCAACGCCGCCGATGATCAGCTTCCGTCCCTCTGTCAATCTGTGCACATCATACCCTGTTCCGATTCTGCTCATACCAAATTCCTCCGTATCATCAGTATGATTTGGGTGTCATCAAGTCTTTCACCCCTTGGCTCAGACTTTTGACACTGTCATCATCAGTATTCATCTGCTGTCAGTTTACCTGCCGGCACCTGAAAATACAAGATACAGGGACGGAGTCTACCCTGCGAACATCGTTACATAAGAAAGAGGCTGCCGCACCGCGATGGGTGCAGCAGCCTCTTTCTTATGGATTGTAATTCAATTGTACGAGCCTCAGGACGCTGACGACGAGGATGTCGACGAAGCCGTGAGATCGCTGATCGTGTCGCCGAGATCCGTTGTGAGTGACGTCGATACGGCGTAGACCGTGGACGTATCATCGCCGAGGTAGCAGTACACAGCGCTCGCCGCGTCATTCGTATTGCCGATCGTGATTGTCTGTGTGCTACCGTCCTTAAACGTCAGATTCACCGTATAGCTCGGAGAATCAAGACCGTACTCGGACAGGTCCGTGACATCCTTCAGCGTCTGTGTGATGGACACACCTGTGAGGGATGACGCGAGCGTATTGCATTTGCTCGTGTCGAGATTCACCGATGCATCGTCATCGTCGACCCAGATGTCCTCTGTCTTCGTCGTGGTGGAGGAGGTATCGCTTGCGCTCGTCACAATGCCGGATTCATCCGCCGAGGACGTGTCACTCGTCGTGACCTCGACCTCCTTCGCCTGGCGGCTGATATTGACAGTCGCCGCGCCGCTTGCCGTGTAGGAGATCTTGCTGATCTCATCAGATGTCTGCGTAATCAGCGAGTCCTTCGCATCCTGCGCGTCCTCATATTTCTTGGCCTGCTTCTGGACGACGAGCAGAACGACGACGAGAACGACAAGAACAGCTGCTCCGATGATCAGGCCTGTCATTTTATTTTTCTTTTTTCTCAACTTGTCTGCCTTTCCTGTGCCTTATTTCCTGCGGCGCGCAAACCAGATCGTAAATCCCACAATGATGACAGCGACAGGGATGACGAACATGAAGAGGTTGCCGAAAATTGTCTGGTTGCTCGAGCTGATCGTCGTCTGCGCCGGCTGCGTGCTCTTTGATGCGACGGAGACCGTGACATCCGAGTCAGTCAGATAAGTGAGCGAGCTCGAGAACAGCGTCGTATTGCCGGTCGGAAGCGATACGCTCTGCTGCAGCATGGAGGAAAGCGCATCTGAGCTGAACAGGAACGGAGATGCGTAGTACAGGATCTTCGTCTCCTTTGTAGAGGACGTGCTGCTCGTGGAGTCTGCCGACGAATCGGTGCCGGTGCTCTCCGTGGAGTCCGCCGTCGACTCGACGTCCGATGAGCCGCTCGAGTCGTTCGACAGGGTCTCATCGACCTCGACCGCGAGATCATACTCGCCCTTGCTGCTTGTGCTGCCTGAGCTGCCGCTTGTCACCAGCTCAGCGGAATCTGACGTCGTGAGGATCGGAGTGACCGTGTATCCGGCATCCTCACTCTCCGTGACAGTCAGACCCTCTGTAAAGGAATCGACGATGTTCTCATTTGACAGGTCGCTGGTCACCGTGGAGGAGCCTGTCTTCGGAACGAGCAGATACGGAACTCCTGATGCATAGTAGTTCTGGTCCGTCTCCTCAAGGTAGCCGCCTGTCCGTGTGACGCCGTACGACGCCATAATCGTGTCGAGATTCGGTGTATCCGTCTGCGTGAGCGCAGCGCTCATCGTGACAAGAAGGAGATGGCCGCCGTCCGCGAGATAATCCTTGACCTTCTGGACCTCGTCCGTCGTGAAATCAGAGAGCGGAGAGAAAATGATCAGCATGCTGCAGTCGCTCGGGATGTCCGCGCTCAGAAGGTTGATCGACTCGGAGTCAAGATTTGCCTTCGAGATGGCGTCCGTCATGGCCGTGCTCATGTCGAGCTCGTTGTGGCCGGTCGTGTAATAGACCTTCTCGCTGCTTTCCGATGTCAGATACGCAATGGCACTCGTGATCTGACCCTCGCCGTCGAACGTGGATGATGAGGAGCCGGAATAGTAGCTCGAGGAGTCTGTCGGATAAATGCTGCTGTAGTTAATGACCTTCGACTTGTCGCCGCAGACTGCAATGATGCTGCCCGCACTCACCGTGTCGCTCGTGTACTTCGAGGCAAATGTCGGGTTCGCGACAATATCGATCTTCTTATATTTGATGTGGCTGCTGTAGCCCTCGTATGTCTCGAGAAGCTTTGTTGTCGTCGCGTCCTCCTGACCGGACTCGGTCAGATAGTAGAGCGTGATGTCATCGTCCAGCTTATTAAGGACCTTCTTTGTCGTGCTGTCGATCGTATAGAGCTTTGCCGTCGAGACATCAGCCGTCGTGAACTTCGACGGAATCGCGCTCACGATGAAATTGATGACGACGATCACCGCAATTGCGATTGCTGTGACAGCCAGGGCGTAGGACCCGTTTGCGAGTCTTCTGCGGTCTGCCGGATCCTTCGGCTTTCTTTCACGCGGTAACTTCTTTTTTTCTTTATTTCCGGCCATTGCACTGGCCTCTGCTTTCATTTTCTTATCTTCCATGTTGTCCCCCTTAGCTCCAGCGTCTCTTCTGAATTGACTGAACCGTCAGAATGATGCCGATCACGATGTAAGAAATGAAGAACAGCAGGTTCGAGATGCTTAAGGACCCGTTCGTGATATCGGACAGATGCGTGTTGAAATCAAAAATGCGCATGATTGATTCCGACCGGCCGTCAAACCAGGATGATTTCACCTTGTATGCGACGATGCAGATAACCGCGAGAGCGCCGAACACACCGAGGCTCACATAGAAGTTTTTCGTCATGTAATACACAAGAAGGCCGACAATGGCCGCGAGCACGACGAGGAAGACCAGCGATGAAAATGTTGTCGAGCTGATATAATTGAAGATGCTGGACATAAGCTGCGTCATAAGGACAAACAGCAGTGAGAGAATCGCCGAGATGATCGCGCTCTCCGTGCAGGAGGAAATGAACATTCCGATTGCCAGATATGCAGCTCCGATCAGGAAGAAGCCGAGAATGCAGGCGTAATCCCACTTCAGGGACTCATCGCCGAACTTCAGCATGACCAGCGGATAAATGCAGACAACCGCGCACGGAATCGCGTAGACAGTGACCATCGCGAGGTACTTGCCGAGAACAATCTCCGGAAGCTTCACGGGAGCCGTCATCCAGAGCTGGTCCGTTCTCTGCTTTCTCTCCTCCGCGAAGACTCTCATCGAGAGAATCGGAACAACGATCAGAAATGCCAGCCATGAGCCGCTGATCGTATAGTGAAGTGTGAGTGTTCCGTAGTACATATTGTAGGTGCGGAACATGAGTCCCGTCACCAGAAGCATGACGGCGATGACGACCGCGCCGCTCATGTTCGTAAAATAGCTTTTCAGCTCTTTTTTATAGATTGCGCCCATTATTTATCCTCCCCGTCAGTCACGTCCCCGGACGTTTTTTCTGCCTCATTTCCGGACAGCTGCGCGTGGATGCTGTCAATGTCCTGGCGGACATTGTCTGCTGCGTCCCCTGCCTCTGCCTTCGCACCGTCCGAGGTCTCTTCAGACGCAGCGTCTCCGTCATCCGCCGCGCCTTCCTCGGTGTAAGACTGAATGCCAAGCTCATCGTGGACGAGATCAGATGCCATCTTGCCGACAGACTTCTTTGTATCGTCATCCGCATGAGCAGCACCATTTCCGGAATCGGTCAGCTCGAGGAAGATATTCTCGAGGCTTGCCTTCTCGACGGACATGCTGAGGACTACGCAGTTCTTTGCGAACAGTGCCTGGCTGACGCGTCCTCTGATATCGGAGCCTCCCGGGACTCTGACAGTCGCGACAGTGTTGCCCTCTTCGTCCTGCGAAAGATCGGATTCTCTGACCTGAACGACGCTTCTGAGGGCTGCGAGCACATCCTGCTTTGCGCCCTGCGCCGTGACGTGAAGGATCGAGCCCTTCTGCTTCTGCTCGGATGTCGCGAGATGATCCGGTGAATCGCACGCGACAAATTTTCCGTGATTGATAATCAGAACCTGATCGCAGACCTCCGCGACCTCGGAGAGAATGTGAGAGCTCAGGATAACCGTGTGCTTCTCGCCGAGACGGCGGATCAGCTGACGGATCTCAATAATCTGCTTCGGGTCAAGACCGACTGTCGGCTCATCAAGAATCAGTGTCTCCGGATTTGCGATGATTGCCTGCGCAAATCCGACTCTCTGCCGGAAGCCCTTGGACAGGTTCCGGATCAGGCGGTTCTTTACCTCTCCGAGCTCCAGCTCATCAATAGCGCTCTTGACGGCATCCCTTCTCTCCGCTCTCGGAACCTTCTTCAGCTCCGCGCAAAACCTCAGATATTCAGCTACCGTCATATCTGTGTAGACAGGCGGAATTTCCGGAAGGTATCCTATCGTCCGCTTCGCCTCCTCGGGCTCCTCCAGGATGTCGTGTCCGTTAATGATCACATCTCCCGATGTAGGCGCGAGATACCCGGTCATTATGTTCATCGTCGTTGATTTTCCGGCTCCATTCGGACCGAGGAAGCCGTAGATCTGACCGTCTTCGACCGTAAATGAGAGGTCGTCGACCGCACAATGATCGCCATACGTTTTCGTAAGGTGTTTTACTTCGATCAAGTTCATTTCCTCCACTTGTTTATAGAATTACACATTGACCTACTATAAATGGTATTTGTGACAATACTGTGAAAGTGGGGCAAACACGTCGTTACCGTTCACACGACATCCAAAATCGTATGCGGCCGTGAATATCAGGATGCTTTAGAGCTCCTCCTCCGGGATCAGCCGAATTCCGGCCTCCTTGAGGGCACTCTCTGCCTTGCTGCGGCTGTCCGTCTTGATCACAAAGCCGGCCGTTCCCTCATGCCGTGAGAACAGCGCGTATGTATAATCCAGATTGACGCCCGCTCTTCCGAGAATCGTCAGAAGCTCGACGAGTGCCCCCGGCCGGTCAGCGACCTCAATGACAAGCACGTCTCCGATCTGGCAGACACTGCCCGCCTTCTCGAGCACGTCCCTTGCCTTCTCCGTGTCATCGACAATCGCCCGCACAATGCCGAAATCCATCGCGTCACTGACGTTCATGGCGCGCATGTCCACGCCGGCATCTCTCAGAATTCTGCAGTACTCCGCCAGTGCACCGGGCTGGTTTGCAATAAATGTAGTGATCTGTTTCGCCATACGTATACCTCTCTTTCTCTTCCGCAGCCGCCATTCTCTCGGAAGGCAGCCTCCGGGCCGTATTCGCAGCAATAAAAAACGGAGCCGTGATCGTTACGGCTCCGCATATGTTTCTTTTTTCTGCGAAAGTGAGCAGCTATTCAGCCCCAGACTCGGAATGCTTTGCGTTCCTCGTTGTGCTGAATCATTACAACAATTACAGGTTTGCGTTCATGAACTTCTCAAGCTCAGCAGCTGCTGTCTCTTCGTCTTCACCCTCAACCTTGAAGTCAACTGTCTCGCCCTGCTTTGCGCCAAGGCCCATGACTGCGAAGATCTTGGAAGCGTTGCCGCTCTTTGCGCCCTTGGAGATCGTGACTGTGGACTTGAAGCCCTTGACAAGCTTTACAAGCTCACCTGCCGGTCTAGCGTGAATGCCTTCTGCATCTTTAATTGTATAGCTGAATTCTTTCATTGGACACACTCCTTTGTGAGAGATTTATTTGTTCATATTATAGCATGTTTTACAGATTGGTACAGCAGAAAATGAGAAAATCCGTCATTTCTTCTGAGAGCCTCCGGATTTACCGCATTTCCCCATCGTAATAGTAGCCCCAGGCATAGCGGATGTCTGTCATGAGGCGCATGACATCGGTCGTGAAGTCTGTCTTCATGACGGAGCTGTCTCCGCGGACGGCCTTCTCCATGTCCGTGAGCTCATAGACAAGGGCCTTCGCCGTCTCACCTGCCTCCACGTCCTCTGTGTGACCATCCTCCGTCCACGTGATCCTTGCCTTCTGTGCCCTCGGGTACTCCATGATCTCAATGTAGCACTTGTCGCAGGAAATCATCGCCCGCTTCGGCTGCTTGGAGTGCATAGTGAGGGCCATCGTGACCATCTGTCCCTCGCGGTTCTGAAGGATCGTCACGGACTGCTCATCCGACCCGCTCGGCGCCTGCTTCATCATAGTCTGGAACTGATCCGGACTTGACGCAAGGAACAGTCTCGCGCACGAGAGCGCATAGACGCCGATATCAAGCATCGCTCCTCCCGCAAGCGCCTTGTTGAAGAAGCGGTTCTTCATGTTGTATTCCTTGTAGCTGCCGAAATTCATTGTGATGACATTGACGCGGCCGAACTCTCCCGCCTCAAGGCGCTCTGTGAGCGTCCTGTAAAGCGGCATGTGGTAGATGGTCTGCGCCTCCGCGAGCACGACGCGGTGCTTCCTTGCGAGTGCCTTCGCCTCCTCGAGCTCCGCTGAGTTCAGCGTGATCGATTTCTCGCAGAGAACATGCTTCCCGTTTGCGAGAGCATCCCTGAGGAAGGTGATGTGCGTGTTGTGAGGCGTTGTGATATAGATGATGTCGACATCCGGATCGGAGAACATCTCGTGAAAATCATCATAGACCTTACTGACACCGTATTCCTCCGCAAACCGGACAGCCTTCTCATGTGTGCGGTTTCCAACCGCGTAGATTTTTCGTCCCATCGCCGCAAATGCATCCCCCATCTGATGAGCGATTACGCCGCAGCCGAGGACGGCCCAGTTCAGCTCGCGTCTTTCCGTATCAGCCATGCTCTGTGCTCCTTTCATTTTCAGATTCCGTCTCCGGATACATGCATGGCCGGCACAAGGCCGGCCATGTGTTCACCCACCAGCAAGCAAGCTTGCCGTGGGCTCAGACTTTTGACACTGTATTCATTTCATTTTGCAAGACCGCTCTCTTCCGGAGACAGCTTCTTCTTCAGCATTGAGAGGATCAGCGCTGCCACGACAGAGCCGACAACAAGGGCAACGAAATACATACCCGGGTTGCCGATGATGGCGATGACCCAGATGCCGCCGTGAGGAGCCGGGCTCGTGCAGCCGCATGCCGCGGAGATCGCACCTGCAACTGCGGAACCGACGATGCAGGACGGAAGCACACGGACCGGATCAGCTGCCGCGTACGGAATTGCGCCCTCGGAGATGAAGGAGAGACCCATGATGTAGTTGACAACACCTGCATCGCGGTCTGCCTTTGTCCAGCGGTTCTTGAAGAATGTTGTCGACAGAGCGATTGCGATCGGAGGAACCATGCCGCCGACCATGACGGACGCCATGATCGTCTCACCAGCCGTTGTTCCGGCCGCAAGCATTGCCGTACCGAAGACATAAGCTGCCTTGTTGAACGGGCCGCCCATATCGATGGACATCATGCCGCCGACGATTGCGCCGAGAAGAACGAGGTTGCTCGTGCCCATGTTGTTCAGGACATTGGTCATGCCTGTGTTGATCGCAGCGAAGACCGGGTTGATCGTGAACATCACAAGACCGATCAGGAAGATACCGATCAGCGGGTACAGCAGAACCGGCTTGATGCCTTCCAGCGAATGCGGAAGCTTGTCGCAGAGCTTCTCAAGTCCCTTTGTCAGATAGCCGCCGATGAAGCCTGCGACGAGAGCGCCGAGGAAGCCTGCGCTGATGGCATCAGCGCCGCCGAGCCATGACCAGCTGTAGCCGACATTTGCGAGGTAGCCGCCGACGAAGCCGACCGCAAGACCCGGACGGTCTGCGATGGACATCGCGATGAAGCCCGCGAGAATCGGAAGCATGAAGCCGAATGCCGCATTACCGGTCGCATTGAAGAAATGCGCGAGCGGAGTTGAAGAACCGAAGGAGGATGTTCCGGCCGCCGAGCCATCCAGCAGGAAGGACAGAGCAATCAGAATACCGCCGCCGACGACGAACGGAAGCATGTGGGATACGCCGTTCATCAGGTTCTTGTAGAAGACATGCCATGCGCTGTCCTTCTCCTCAGAAGAGGAGCCGGCCGCCGGTGCCTTGCCGTCGAGGATCGGTGCCTCATTGTTCAGAATCTTATTGATCAGGACCTCCGGCTCATTGATGCCCTTGGACACCGAGCACTGATAGACCTGCTTACCTCCGAAGCGGTCGAGAGAAATATTCTTGTCCGCCGCGATGATGATGCCCTTTGCGTGAGCGATCTCATCGGCCGTCAGCACGTTCTTCGCGCCGACAGAGCCCTGTGTCTCAGCCTTCAGCACAAGACCCATCTCCGCAGCCTTCTTCTCGAGGGCCTCTGCAGCCATGTAGGTGTGGGCAATACCTGTCGGGCACGCCGTGATCGCGAGGATATCCGGATAATCGCCTGCGTCAGATGCTGCCTGCGCGGCAACAGCCTTCTCACCCTCAGCCTGTACATGGGCTGACTCCGCCTCGTCGACGACCTTGAGGAACTCCTCCGGTGTCTTGGCCTTGCGGAGATTTGCCGCGAAATCCTCGTCCATGAGCATTGTCGCCAGACGGCTCAGGACCTCGAGATGAATATTGTCCTTCGTGTTCGGAGCCGCAATCATGAAGAAGAGATCGGACGGCTCGCCGTCCGGAGCGTCGTAATCGACTCCGCCCGGGACTGTCATCGCCGCGAGTCCTGCGCGCTTGACAGCGTCTGTCTTTGCGTGCGGAATGGCGATTCCTTCGCCCATAGCTGTTGTGCTCTCCTCCTCGCGGGCGAGAATGCCGGCCTTGTACTTGGCCTTGTCCGCGATGTTGCCGGATGCGACCTGCAGATCAATCAGCTGATTGATCGCGTCCATCTTGTCTTTTGCCACGGCACCGATTTTAATGCCCTCGGGCCTGAGCAGATCCGTGATTTTCATTAGCTTACCTCCCTGATGTCACCTGAATTTATAAAAAGCGCCTCACCGCTTTTAAACACACCTGTCAGCCGAGCTTAGCCAGAAGTTCCTCAACCTCCGGACGCGTCGCAAGCCCTGTCTTGAACGCGCTCGCTGAGCCCGTGCAGATACCCAGACGGAAGGCCTTCTCATAATCGCCTTCTGTCTCGAGCATGCCCGCCGTGAATCCGGCGACCATCGAATCACCTGCCCCGACGGAATTGACGACAGTTCCCTTCGGAGCCTCACTCTTTAAAACATCACCCTTCTCGGATACGAAGACTGCGCCCTCGCCCGCCATGGAAATGAGAACATTTCTCGCGCCGGCTTCCTGCATTTTCTTCGCGTACGGTACGACATCGTCACGCGTCTTCAGCGTGACTCCGTAGATATCTCCGAGCTCGTGGTTGTTCGGCTTGATCAGCATCGGATGATATTTCAGGACATTGACGAGAAGGTCCTTCTCCGCGTCGACGATGATGTCGATGCCGCGGCCGTCGAGACGGCTCATGATCCGCTCATACATATCGCCCGGAAGTGTGTTCGGAACCGATCCGGAAATGATGAGAATATCGCCGGACTTCAGCGCATCGAGCTTCTTGTAGAGCTCCTCGATGTCGGCCTCCTGGATGTCCGGTCCCTGACCGTTGATCTCCGTCTCTTCATTTGACTTCAGCTTCATGTTGATGCGGGACAGGCCCTTCTTCACCTCAATGAAGTCCGTCTTTACGCCGTGCTCCGCGACCTCTGCCTCGATCTCCCGGCCTGTAAATCCTGCCGTAAAGCCAAGCGCCGTGCTCTCATGGCCGAGATTCTTGAGAACGATTGATACGTTGATGCCCTTGCCTCCCGGAATAATCTCCTCGAAATAGGTCCGGTTGATCTGCCCCGGCTTGAAGTCCTTCACTCTCACGACATAGTCGAGAGACGGATTGAACGTTACGGTATAGATCATAGCTTATCCACCTCCACAATATTGCTGTACCTGCTGTACCTTTTATCATCAACATGATCGGTTATGATCATGGCTGATTCGAATTCCGCGAACCGGATCGGGGACACCTGCGAGAATTTGCTCGAGTCGCAGAGGACGTAGCACCTCTCCGTGTGCTCCATCGACTTCTGCTTCACCATCGCCTCGTTCAGCTCCGGCGTCGTGAAGCCGGTCTTGTCACCGACTCCGTTTGTGCCCCAGAACCCGATCGTAAAATAATATTTTCTCAGTGCCTCGACTGTCTCGGCACCGACCATGGCCTCCGTCACTGACTTCAGCTCCCCGCCGGGAATGATCACCTTGCACCCCTTCTGGAGAAGCTTCCGCGCGTGTGCCAGGGAATTGGTCACATAAACCGCCCCGGTCTCCGTGATGCAGTCCACTAATTTCTCAGTCGTCGTCCCGGCGTCTATGTAGACAAAATCGTCAGGACCGATCAGTCTGGCTGCATACTCGGCAATTTCTTCCTTCTCCGACGCGTTGATCAGATATTTCTCCGACACAGCCTGATCGCTGTTGACGAACTGTGTGTCAAGGCACGTCGCGCCCCCATGGACCTTGACAAGCTTTTTCATCCGGTCAAGCTGAGTCAGGTCGCGCCGGACTGTCGATTCCGACGTGTCCAGCAGCGCCGTAAGCTCCGGAACAGTCACCGATTTCTGCTTTTCAACCAGATCAAGGATTGTACTCCAGCGTTCCTCCGCAAGCATGCTACCAACCTGCCTTTTTTCTGATTTTCCGCAGAGCTCTCCGCTCTTTGCGGTGTTTATGTTTCTCTCGCATTTATGACTGTTTTTGATTTTTTTCGCTTATGTTGATAGTTTATCACGCATAATAATCATGGTCAATCATCATACGGTCATTTTCGGTCATTTTTATTACCAAAAAAAGGGAGCCCGTTTTAGCTATTTTCACTAAAACAGACTCCCTTTTTCCATTAAGCAGCCTCGCTCACTCGAGGTTGGAATAGCCCATCAGGTATTTGTCGACTTCCTTCGCGCATTTTCTGCCCTCAGTGATCGCCCAGACGACAAGAGACTGTCCTCTGTGCATATCGCCGGCCGTAAATACCTTCTCTACGTTCGTCTTGTACTGCTCCGGGTCCGCCGTCGCGACGACGCCGCGCTGCGTGCGTGTGACGCCGAAGGCATCCGCGACATAGTCCTCGCAGCCGATAAAGCCCGCCGCGATCAGAAGCAGGTCGCACGGAAGGACCTTCTCCGTGCCTGCGATCTCAACCATCTTGCGGTTCTCGAACTTCACCTTCACAGTGACGATCTCCGTGATCTTCCCGTTCTTCTGATGGATTTCCTTGACGGTCGTCTCATAGATGCGGGGATCATGACCGAACTTCTCGATGACCTCCTGCTGGCCGTAGTCCGTCTTCAGAACCTTCGGCCACTCCGGCCACGGATTGGACGCAAGCCGCTCCACCGGCGGCATCGGCATCATCTCGAGCTGTGTAACTGACTTTGCCCCGTGGCGCATGCATGTCCCTGTGCAGTCATTGCCTGTATCGCCGCCGCCGACGATCACGACGTTCTTTCCCTTGGCACTCACATAGGTGCCGTCCTTAAGTCCTGTGTCAAGAAGACTCTTTGTCGTCGACTTCAGGAAATCAACCGCATAGTAGACACCGCCGATCTTGTCGAAGTCCTTGATGGCGAGCGGTCTTGCCTTCTTTGCTCCGCAGGAAAGGACAACAGCGTCAAAGTCCTTCAGCAGCTGCTTCGGGGCGATGTCCTTTCCGACATTGACGCCGGTCTTGAAAATGACACCCTCCTCTTCCATCAGCTTCTTCCGTCTCTCGACAATGCTCTTGTCGAGCTTCATATTCGGGATGCCGTACATAAGGAGGCCGCCGACCCGGTCGTCTCTCTCATAGACCGTGACGCTGTGGCCGCGCTTATTGAGTCTGTCTGCGACAGCAAGGCCTGCCGGCCCGGCGCCGACGACAGCGACAGACTTTCCGGAGCGCACAGCCGGCCTCTGCGGCGTCATCCAGCCGTTCTTGAAGCCTGTCTCAATCAGAAACAGCTCATTGTTGTGAATTGTGGTCGGCTCTCCGTCAAGGCCGTTGATACATGCCTTCTCACAGAGCGCGGGGCAGACACGTCCCGTAAACTCCGGAAAGCTCGATGTCTTGAGGAGTCTCTGAAGCGCATGTCTGTAGTGGCCGTGATAAATATCATCGTTCCATTCCGGGATCAGATTGTGAAGCGGGCAGCCGGTGACCATGCCCGACAGCTTCATCGCCGACTGGCAGAACGGGACGCCGCAGTTCATGCAGCGTGCCGCCTGTTCCCTTCTCTCCTCCTCGCCGAGCGGTGTGTGGAACTCCTTGAAGTTCTTCATCCGCTCGTCAGCCGGAACTGTGTGATCCTCTTCCCGTTTATATTCAAGAAATCCAGTAGGTTTTCCCATAGTCTCTCCTCCGAAATTGCCTTACTTGTTCAGCGCCTTAAAGGCCTCATAGACCGCGTTGTCATGTGAAATGCCCTGTTCCTCGAACTTGCTGATCAGGCTCAGCATCTTCTGGTAGTCGTTCGGAATGATCTTCTTGAAATGCGGCAGATACTCGCTGAATTTATCGAGGATCTCCGTTCCGAGCTTTGAGTGCGTCTCATTGACAAAATCCGTGAGGATTCTCTTCAGCTCTGCGACATCATACTTCTCTGTCACCTCTGACATCGAGACCATGTCCTTGTTCATCCGGCGGTAGAGCGAATGGTTCATATCAAGCACGTATGCGATACCGCCGCTCATGCCTGCCGCGAAGTTCTTGCCCGTCATGCCGAGGATGACCGCGCGTCCGCCTGTCATATACTCAAGACCGTGGTCGCCGCAGCCGAGGGCGACAGCCGTCGCGCCCGAATTGCGGACGCAGAACCGCTCGCCGGCGACACCGTCGATGTAGACCTTTCCGGAGGTCGCGCCGTAGAGCGCAACGTTGCCGACGATGATGTTCTCTTCCGCCTTGAACTTCGCCTTCTTCGGAGGAACAATGACCAGCTTGCCGCCGGAGAGGCCCTTGCCGAAGCCGTCGTTCGAGTCGCCCTCGAGACGGAGCGTCAGGCCGTTCGGGATAAATGCACCGAAGGACTGGCCGCCGCCGCCCACGCAGTTGACGACAAAGGTATCATCATCCAGAGAGTTTCCGTATTTTTCAATGATCTCAGATCCGAGGATCGTGCCGACCGTGCGGTTTGTGCTGCTAATCTTTACCGTGCACTCATGATGCTTTCCGCTCTTCAGCGCGTCACGGAATTCCGGAAGCAGAACAGCCTCATCGACCGTCTTCTCAAGATGGAAGTCGTAGACATGCTTCGGATTAAAATGGCGCTCCTTTGCATTCACGTACTCCGGATTCAGGATCGCGGAGAGATCGACCATAGCCGCGCGCTTTGTGATCGGGTGGTCCTTCATTTTCAGGCAGTCTGTGCGTCCGATCATCTCATCAATAGTGCGGAAGCCGAGCTGTGCCATGTACTCGCGCACCTCCTGCGCGATGAAATTCATGAAGTTCATGACATACTCCGGCTTGCCCTTGAACCGGCCGCGCAGGCACTCGTTCTGTGTCGTAATGCCGACCGGGCAGGTATCCTTTGAGCACACACGCATCATCATGCAGCCCATGGCGACGAGCGGAGCCGTACCGAAGGCGTACTCCTCGGCGCCGAGCAGCGCTGCGATCACGACGTCGCGGCCGCTCATCAGCTTGCCGTCCGTCTCGAGCATGACGCGGTCGCGGAGGCCGTTCTCGATCAGAGACTGATGCGCCTCAGCGATTCCGAGCTCCCACGGAAGTCCCGCGTTGTGGATGGACGTGAGCGGTGCCGCTCCTGTTCCGCCGTCATAGCCGGAAATGAGGATCACCTGCGCGCCTGCCTTGGCAACGCCGCACGCGATCGTACCGACGCCCGCCTCAGACACGAGCTTGACGTTGATTCTTGCTCTTCTGTTCGCGTTCTTCAGATCATAGATCAGCTGCGCCAGGTCCTCGATCGAATAGATATCATGGTGCGGCGGCGGAGAGATCAGAGATACGCCCGGGGTTGAGAAACGGGTCTTCGCAACCCACGGATAGACCTTGCGGCCCGGAAGGTTGCCGCCCTCGCCCGGCTTCGCGCCCTGCGCCATCTTGATCTGAATTTCCTTTGCGGAGCTTAAGTACGCCTCCGTGACACCGAAGCGTCCGGACGCGACCTGCTTGATCGCACTGTTCTTTTCTGTTCCATAGCGGGACGGGTCCTCACCGCCCTCACCTGTATTCGACTTGCCGCCGAGACGGTTCATGGCGATCGCCATCGTCTCATGGGCCTCCTTCGAGAGTGATCCGAAGGACATAGCGCCCGTCTTGAAGCGCTTTACAATTGAGGAGACAGGCTCAACCTCCTCAATCGGGACCGGCTTTCCGGCAGGAACGAACTGCATGAGACCGCGGAGCGTATGCGGGCGGGCATCATCGACGCGGGCCGTGTACTCCTTGAATTTCTCGTAGTCACCGTTCTGCGTCGCCTGCTGAAGCTTGACGATCGTGATCGGATTCCAGAGATGGTCCTCCTTGTCATCGCCGGATCTGAGCTTATGGAAGCCGATTGAGTCAAGCGAGGTATCGACGCCGAGGCCGAGCGGATCAAAGGCGTGGTCGTGATTGAACGTCACGCCCTCGGCGATCTCATCGAGACCGATACCGCCGACGCGGCTCACGATGCCGGTGAAGTACTTGTCGATGACATCCTTCGAGAGACCGATCGCCTCGAAGATTCTCGCCGACTGATAGGACTGCAGTGTGCTGATACCCATCTTCGCGGCGATCTTCACGATGCCCTTCAGGATCGCCTGGTTATAATCCGCGATCGCTGTGTGGTAATCCTTGTCCAGGATGCCGATACTGATCATTTCCGCGATACACTCATGAGCGAGGTACGGATAGATCGCGCGGGCACCGAAGCCGAGCAGACATGCCATCTGATGGACATCGCGCGGCTCGCCGGACTCGATGATCAGAGAGACAGCCGTTCTCTTCTTCGTGCGGACCAGGTGCTGCTCAACCGCAGATACGGCAAGAAGCGACGGAATCGCCACATGGTTCTCATCGATTCCGCGGTCAGACAAAACGATGATGTTATATCCCTTTGCGTACGCTCTGTCGACGCTGACCTGCAGCTGCTCGAGAGCCTTCTCAAGAGATGTATTCTTATAGTACAGGATCGGAATGACCTTCGTCCGAAGTCCCGGCTGATCAAGGGACTTGATCTTCAGAAGGTCCACGCCTGTAAGGATCGGGTTGTTGACCTCCATGACGCGGCAGTTCGAGCCCTTCTCCTCGAGAAGGTTTCCGTCGGAGCCGATGTAGACGGTCGTATCTGTGACAATCTTCTCACGGAGAGAGTCGATCGGCGGGTTCGTGACCTGCGCGAACAGCTGCTTGAAGTAATAGAACAGCGGCTGGTGCTTCTCGGAGAGGACCGCAAGCGGAATATCGTGTCCCATGGATGCTGTCGCCTCGACGCCATTGGTCGCCATCGGAAGAATCGCGTCGTGGACATCCTCGTAGGTATAGCCGAAGACCTTGTAGAGTCTTGCTCTCATTTCCCGGCTGTACTCCGGAATCTTCTTGTTCGGGATCTTGATATTGCTGAGGTACAGCAGGTTCTGGTCAAGCCACTCGCCATACGGAGATCTCTCTGCGTAGTACTTCTTGCACTCCTCGTCCGAGATGATTCTCTTCTGCTTTGTGTCGACCAGAAGGATTCTGCCCGGCATGAGGCGTGACTTCTTCACGATGTGCTCCGGCGCGATGTCGAGGACACCGACCTCGGAGGCAAGAATCATCCGATTGTCGTCCGTGATATAGTAGCGGGACGGACGGAGACCATTGCGGTCGAGCGTCGCGCCGAGGATATCGCCGTCAGAGAAAATCACGGCGGCCGGGCCGTCCCACGGCTCCATCATGGTCGCATAGTAATGGTAGAAGTCCTTCTTCTCCTCATCCATGAACTTGTTATGCTTCCACGGCTCCGGGATCATCATCATGACGGACAGCGGAAGATCGAGGCCGCTCATGTAGAAGAACTCGAGCGTGTTGTCAAGCATTGCGGAGTCGGACGCGTACTTCGGAATGACCGGGAAGACCTTGTCTGCATCGTTCTCAAAGATCGGTGTCGACATCGTCTCCTCGCGGGCAAGCATACGGTCGATATTTCCGCGAATTGTATTGATCTCGCCGTTGTGGGCGATCATGCGGTACGGATGTGCCCGCTCCCAGCTCGGCGTCGTATTTGTCGAGAATCTGGAGTGGACCATCGCAATTGCTGTCTTGTAGTCATGGTCCTGCAGGTCCTCATAGAAGGCGCGGAGCTGCTTGACCAGGAACATTCCCTTATAGACAATGGTTCTTGAAGACAGAGAGCAAATGTACGTGTCCTCGGAGCTCTGTTCAAACTCACGGCGTGTGACATAAAGTCTCCGGTCAAATGCAAGTCCCTGTTCTGTGTCCTCAGGACGGCCGATAAAGCACTGGCAGATATAGGGCATGCAGTTTCTCGCGACTTCGCCGAGGATCTCCGGATGAACCGGCACTTCTCTCCACCCGAGGAACGGAAGTCCGTTCTTCTTGCAGATGACCTCAAACATGCGCATCGCGAACGTTCTCTTCAGGACATTTGTCGGGAAAAAGAACATGCCGACACCGTAGTCGCGCTCATCGCCGAGCTCAATGCCCATAGCCTTCGCTGTCTTCTTAAAGAAGGAGTGGGAAATCTGGGTGAGAATACCAACGCCGTCGCCGACTTTCCCCGTCGCGTCCTTGCCTGCACGATGCTCCAGCTTCTCTACGATTGTGAGCGCGTCGTTCAGGGTGCGGTAATCTTTGTGGCCGTCGATATTGACAACGGCACCGATGCCGCAGGCGTCGTGCTCAAATTTCGGATCGTAGAGCATCTGTTTAGCCTCTGTCATAAATTTTCCTCCCTCTGCATAGGTAATAACTGTTGTGGGAATAACGGATGCTCACAGACTGGCAAAGCAGTCAATATACATCTGTCTGAAGACAAAAATGGCGACGATCCCCCTTGCATGTTTGCATGGGCAGCACCGTCGCCGCTTATCAATTGCATATGCAGAACCCTTTCCGCATGATTGTCCGTTATTTCGATCAATTATCGGTTGTTTGTATCCAATTGTCAAGTTCTAGATTCTGTACACAGCCCGGGAGGCCTCATGAGGTTACTGTTCACACGCCATCCAAAGTTGCATGCGGTCGCGAATATCAGGGCGGTATACCGCTCCTGATATCGCTGACCGTTCACTGAAGTCTGGTGGCGTGTGAACTGTAACCTCATGAGAGCTTTCGCACGCTGGTTCCCTTCTGGAAAATGAACGGCACATTTTCATACACAGCGCCGCTCTCACCCTTGATCTTCCGCATGAGAATATCGAGCGACCGGGCCGCGATCTGCGCCGTGTCCTGCCGGATTGTCGTGAGCACCGGATGCGTGAATCTCGAGAATTCGATTCCGTCGAAGCCGGCGATTGACAGATCTGCCGGAACTGACTTTCCGCTGTCATAGACCGCCCGCATCGCGCCGATTGCAATCTCATCGGAGAGTGCGAACACAGCCGTCGCCTCCGGGAACTTTTTATTCAGCTCGATGACGGCGTCATAGCCGCCCTGAAATGAGAACTCCGACGGCACATACTGCTTCTGCAGATCGAAGAAAATCCCATGCTGCATCATGGCCATCTGACAGCCGAACAGACGGTTCAGAGAGAGCGCCGATCCCTTCGGGTCGCCTCCGATGACGCCGATCTTGCGGTGTCCCATCTCAATCAGGTAGTTGACCATGGCAACGGAAGCCGCATGGTCGTCCGTGCACACACTCGATACATTCGGAATATTGAGTGACACGGCGCTGTTCGTAATGACGACAGCCGGAATCTTGAAGCCTGCCTTACCGTCCTTCGCAAAATCAAGGTTTGATCCGACAAGCAGCAGTCCCTTGGGATTCTGCGCACTGATCAGATTCGCGATGCTGCTCTTTTCGTCGCCCTTCTCTGACATATAGGAGATCGAAGAGGCTATATCGAGCGGTGCCAGCCTCCGATGTATATCCTCCACGATTGCTCCGAGAAGCGGGTTGTTCTTGCCCTTGACGAGCGTGACGATGCCCGCCTCAGCCTGCGCGCGCAGAGCCCGCGCATTCTCATTTCTCTGAAAATGATTGTCCTCGATCACCTTCATGATCGCGTCCCGCGCCTTCTTGCTCACGTGTGGCTCGCTATTCAGCACACGTGATACGGTTCCTGTGCCGTATCCGGATTCGCGGGCAATGTCCTTTACCGTTAGTTTCTCCATAAACTTTCCTCCCGTTCAGATTCATCTAGTCTCTACAATGGTGTCACTCACTGAACCGGGGCCTTTTCCCTCATACTTAAAATGAAATGCCCAGTCTTTATTTAAAGGTCAGTGACCCGTTTATCCATCAGCTGAATACGACAAGCTCCTCTGCCGGAGCCTCTGCCTTCTCCGCTGCCTGCACAATGAATTCCGGCTCCTCCTCCTTGAATACCTTGCTGAAGACCCAGCGGACCTTTGCAGTCACATTGACCCAGTCTCCATCACCGAAATCCCAGATATTTCCGTCCCGGCACGGCAGCGCGAGGAACTGAATGTCCGCCGCGCAGCACGTCATCGCTCTCCGCCCGACCATGCGCGTCCGTCCGCGGCGCCGCTTCGACTTGCCGATCTGCGCGTGGAAGCGGACGGTCTTTCCCTCGTACCGCTCCCTGTGGTCGCCGAGATCAATATAAAAGATACCGAAATCCGCGTCATCGATATCGATGACCGGGGCCGTCACATCGTACGGCGGTCTGTCCTCGAAAATGTCAATCTGCTCTCCGTCCTTGTCCTCAAAGACGACATCGCACGACGGATTTGCGGCCTTAATGCCCCGTCTGAAATCGGCAAGCGGCATCTCCTTCGATGCCCTGTTGAAAATGAACAGCTCGCAGTACTTCGCCATCTCCGTAAACAGAGATTTCATATTTGTTCTGTAGACGACATAGGTTGTCGAATCCACGAGTCCGATCTGCTGGATAATCTCCCAGCCCTCAGGCAGCTTCATCTCCTCGAACCGCTGCATGCCCCAGAGCGGATTGTACTCGATCAGGACGCGCCCCGGCTTGAAGCGTCTGTCCAGCTCAGCGAGTGTCTCCGGCGTGAAGTTCTCCTCGCTGTCAATCTCCGTGTAGTCCGTTCTGTATTTTGCGAGCATGGCCGGATCGTACTCCTCCTCACCGCTCTCGCAGTTAATAAGAAGCGTCCGGTCCTCAATCTGGAAATATTCCTGCGTGACGGCGTCCCGAAGAAACGTCGTCTTTCCACTCTCCAGAAATCCCGTCACCAGTATGACGGAAACTCCTTCTTCCTCGTCCATGGCTCTTCCTTTCTTGTTTCGGGAACAGTCTGTGCCCGCTTAATCCTCATCAAGTCCGAACAGCTGCTCCAGCTTCTGTCCGTTCAGCTTTGCGCCGATCACGCAGATCCGGCCTGTGAATTCCGGCTCTCCGGACCGCACGTCCGCCTCCTCCGGAACCATATCGAAGTAAATCCAGCGGCCGTCCTCTCCCTCGACCATGCCCTTCGCGCGAAGGACAGTGCCGTATTCCGCGGAATCAGAGAGCTCCTTCAGAATGCCGCGGATTTTCTCCTCTGTGAACTTCTTCGGCGTCTCCCGGCCCCAGCTGTCAAAGACCTCGTCCGCGTGATGGTGATGATGGCAATGGTCATGATCGTCGTGATCGTGCTCGTGATCATGGTCGTGGTCGTGATGATGCTCGTGATCATGATCCTCATGATCATGGTCATGCTCATCGTGGTCATGGTCATTGTGATCATGATCGTGGTCGTGATGGTGCTCGTGGACCGGCTCGAGCTTTTCAAGATCGACGGCACCGTTCTCCATCGTATCCAGGACCTTCTTTCCGCCCAGGACACTGACCGGTGTCGTGATGACAACAGCCGTCGGATTCAGCTCACGGATCATCTTGAGCGCATCGCTCACCTTGTCCGTATCTCTTGCAGCCTTGTCCGTGTCCATGCGGCTTAAGATGATCGTGCCCGCGGACTCGACCTGGTTCCTGAAAAACTCGCCGAAATTCTTCATGTACATGCCGTACTTCAGAACATCGACGACCGTCGTCGCGGAATTGACGACGACTCCCGCCTCATCCTTCACGCGCTCAACCGCATGAATGACATCGGAGAGCTTGCCGACGCCGGACGGCTCAATGATGATGCGGTCCGGGTTGTATTTCTGCGCCACTTCCTTCAGCGCCTGACCGAAATCGCCGACCAGCGAGCAGCAGATGCAGCCGCTGTTCATTTCCCGGATCTCAATGCCCGCGTCCTTCAGAAAGCCGCCGTCTATGCCGATCTCGCCGAATTCGTTCTCAATGAGAACGATCTGCTGCCCCTTCAGCGCGTCCCCGAGCAGCTCCTTGATCAGCGTTGTCTTGCCGGCTCCGAGAAAGCCGGAAATAATATCTACCTTTACCATGCGTATTCCTTTCAATGTTATTTTCCACCGGCCGCAGGGCTGCGGCCGTTTCACATGTATTTCACATAGGTTTCATATATGTTTCACATGTACTTTAAAGGGCACTAACTATATCGTACATCAGACCACTGCATTTTACCAGACTGAAATCATTCAGCTTTGCTGTCCTTCCTGATTTCCTGCACGATATAGTCCGCAAATTTTCCCGCCGCGATCGGCATCGTCTTCCGGTCGCGCCACGCAAGGACAATCGTCCGAAGCGGTCTCTCCCTGATGTGGCGGACGGCAAGTCCCTGCTCGAACCCGCGCACGACGCGCTCAAACATCAGCGACACGCCGAGATGCTGACGGATCATCGCCAGAATCGTGTAGTCGTCCGTCACCTTGTACTCGATGTGGGGCCTGAGGCCCGCGGCGCTGAACAGGTTGAGCGGCATGCTGTATTCACCTTCATCGAGAAGAATCAGCGCGTCATCCGCGAGGTCGGCGAGCGATACATAGTCCTGCTGCGCCAGCGGATGGTCCTCAGGGAGGACGGCCAGCATTTCATCCTGATAAAGCCTTGCCGTCCCGAGTCTTCTGCCTCCTTCGGCCTCCGACTCCGCCCGGTTCACATACTCGAGGCTCGTGAAGCCGAAGTCAACTCTCCCGGACAGGATGTCGTGCTCGATACTCGTATATTCGCCCTGCACGAGCTCAAAATGAACGCCCGGATAGCGAGTCTTGAACTCCTGCATGAGCCGCGGGAGGATGTTCCGGCTGACCGACGTAAATGTGCCGATCCGGATCAGACTCCCGGAGAGTCCCTGGATCTCGCGCTCCTTCTCGTGCAGGGCCTGCTCCGCCTGATAGACACTCTGAATAAAGGGCATGTACGCCTCGCCGTCGCGCGTGAGGTGAAGACCGTCTCTCCCTCGCGTAATCAATGTTGCGCCCATCTCCTTCTCCAGGCTCTTGACTGTCTGGCTGACAGCGCTCTGCGAATAGCCGAGCGACTCGGCCGTCCGCGTAATATTGCCATTTTTTACAACCTCGCAGAAAATTCCGTAGCGCGAAATATCCATTCGCTCATCTCCTATCACATAAACTTATCGTTCTATGATAAATAGTGATTTTACTTATGTCAATAAACCGGCATAAAATAACAAAAGAAGCCTTCAGGCGCTGCTTCCATTCAGGCTGAAAGCAGGAAGCAGATTCGCGGAAGGCATGACGCGGAGGATTTTCATGATTAAAAAGAAGACACAGGCATATCAGTTCCGGCCATCCGTCTTTCTCGCCGGCATGAGGGACGGCGTTCCCATAGGCCTCGGCTATCTGGCCGTCGCATTTGCGCTCGGGATCGCGGCAAAAAAGGCCGGACTCACCGCCGGCCAGGGCTTCATCGCCTCGGTTCTCTGCAGCGCATCCGCCGGGGAGTTCGCCGGGTTCACGCTGATCCGGGAGGGAGCGCCGTACATAATAATGGCGCTGACAACTCTCGTCATCAACGCCCGCTACCTGCTCATGAGCTTCTCGCTCTCCCAGCGCTTTTCGCCGGACACTCCTCTCATCCACCGCTTTTTCGTCGGCTCCTACATCACCGACGAAATCTTCGGGATCACGATCGCGCAGAAGGGATATGTAAATCCGTGGTACTCCTACGGAGCCATTCTTGTCGCGGTCCCGCTCTGGGGCATCGGAACCGCTGCCGGCATCGTCGCGGGCTCACTTCTTCCCGCCTCTGTCGTCGCCGCGCTCGGCGTCATGCTCTACGGCATGTTCCTGTGCATCTTCATACCGCCCGCAAGAAAAGACCGGAGCATCCTTCTGCTCATCGTCATCTGCTTCGGCGCCAGCTTCGCCGCCTCAGTTCTGCCGTATATCCGCAAGCTCTCCTCCGGAAACCGGACGCTCGTGCTCACCGTGCTGATCTCGGCGGCCGCAGCACTCATTGCCCCCAGAAAGGAGGAGGAAGCGCATGACTAATACCTGGATATCGATCCTCATCATGTGGCTCGTGACGCTCGCCATTCGCGTTCTCCCGGTCACCCTGATCCGGAAACCGATCAAAAACCAGTTTCTCCGCTCATTTCTCTACTATGTTCCCTACGTGACACTCGCGGTCATGACATTTCCTGCCATTCTCTCTGTTACGGACAATCCCGCCGCGGGGCTTCTTGCCCTGATCGCCGGGATCATCATGGCCTGGCTCGGTGCGGACATGTTTCTGGTCGCCGGCGCGCTCTGCGGAATCGTGCTGGTCATCAGCCTTCTTCTCTGAGAGCTGTGCCGCCGCTCAGCCCTCTTAAAGCTCAGACATCGTACTCCATCGTGGTCTCTCTGACCTTCATCCCGTTCTTTTCATAAAATGCGCGGGCCCTGTCATTTCCCTCCCAGACATGGAGTGTGACCGCATAGAAGCCGTGCTCCTTCGCGTAATGCTTCACGAAATCAAGGAGCGTCCTTCCGACATGCTGCCCGCGGGCCGTCTCATCGACGCAGAGATCGTCGATATAAATTGATCTGACAGGGCGCATGTTCGGCGACTTCGGCGCATCCTGAAGAACAAAGAATACATACCCCAGAACCCTGTCCGCTTCGTCGGCTGCGACAAAGACGGGGGTCTTTTCATTTTCGAGGATGGCCCCGAGCTCCTCCCTCGTGTATTTTGTCGTCCCGGAAATGAAAAGATCCGGCCTGAGCCCTGCGTGGATCTCAAGGACCTCGCCGAGAAGCCTCTCTATGGCCGGTATATCTCTCATTTCCGCATGTCTTACTGTAATCATGATGTTTCTGTCTCCTGTTGCAATTCTCTGCGCATCCCGATTCTTCTGCGGGCTGTCCTTTATTAAGCAAAGTCCCTGCGCATAGCTGTCCCTTTTCAGCTGGCCCGTTTACTTCTCTTCCGGGGGCCGCTTCTCTCCGCTCTGCGCCTTCATCTGGGCAATCAGCTTCTCCGACGCAGTGCCTAGCTTCCGGTTCTTCTTAAGGAGCAGGCACACCTGCCGCTCCGGAGACGGCTCGTCCGTGTAAACCCGGAACACCTTGCCCTCCCGGATCGCGTCCCTTGCGAGCTCCTCCGGGTAAAAGCCGAGGCCGAGGCCGTACTCCACCATCGGCAGGATCTGATCGGTCGTCGACGCCTCGAGATCCGGCGTGAAGGTGAGGCCGCTGTTCATAAAGTACTGGACATAGAGGTCTCTCGTCCCCGTCCCGCTTCCGAGCGAAATGAACGGATGCTCCGCGAGCTCCTTCAGCGAATGGACGCGGTTCAGCTTGCCCCGGTATGCATTTCCCGCGAGGAGAATCTCATGAAAGGAGACCAGCGGGATGCTGACCATGCCGCGCTTTAAGCCGAACGGGGTCGTAATGACCGCAAAGTCGACAACTCCCTCATCGAGCGCCTGCATCGCCTCCGGAGACGGGTCATTCGTGATGCGGATGCGGATCTTCGGATATTCCTCCAGGAATTTCTGAAGAGCCGGGAGCAGCGTCATATGGAGGGCAATTTCACTCGCCCCGATCGAAATCAGGCCGGACGTCATGTTCTGCTCCTCGCGGATCTCAGCCTCCCCGATATCAAACTGCTCGAGAGCGACCGCCACATGCTCGTAGAGCCGCTGCCCGGTCCTCGTCAGCGTGATGCCGCGGTGCGTGCGCTCAAACAGCTTGACGCCGAGCTCATTTTCCAGATTGTTCATGCAGCGCGTGATATTCGGCTGGCTGTTGTTCATCAGCTCCGCCGCCTTCGTGAAGCTCTTGCACTCGGCGACGCAGTAAAAAATGCGGTAATAATCTAATGTTGCCACGCTCATGCTCCTCGCTGTCAAAAATCATACCGGCGGATCTCGCAGTTTCCGATTCCGAACCGGGCGTACTCCTCATTGGTCATGTCGCGGAAATACGACTCGATGACACGGCTGATCCCATTGTGTGCAACGAGAAGATACACCTTTCCTTCCTCCGATGTGACCTTATCCAGAAGGTTGTAGATTCTCTGCGCGAGGCGCAGCATCGACTCACCGCCGTCGTAGGAATCCGCGAAATGCATCTTGCATTCCGCAAATTCCTTCCCGTCGCGCGGCGTCGACTCAAACCGTCCGAAGCACTGCTCCGTGAGCGCGTTCTCCACGCGGAGCGGAAGGCCCGTGATCGCCGCGATCTCTCTCGCTGTGTCCGCCGCCCGGATCAGCGGCGAGCAGAGGATCTCATCGATATCAAGCTTCTCCGCGAGGATCTTTCTCCCGAGCTCCCTTGCCTGCTCATGTCCTGTCTCTGTGAGCGCGATGTCGGTCGCCCCGCAGATCTTATTTTCCACGTTCCAGACGGTCTGGCCGTGGCGCGCAAAATACAAATGTCCCAAATTTTTCTCCCACAATTCTCATGCAAAGCGGTCTTACTTTGCGGCTTCCATCTCCTCGACGATCTTCACGATGCGGCTCGTCCCGAGTCTGTCCGCGCCGAGCGCAAGGAAGGTCTCCGCGTCCTCAAGCGAATGGATGCCGCCGGCCGCCTTGATCTTTACATTTTTTCCGACATACTTCTTGAAGAGCTTCACGTCGTCAAAGGTTGCGCCCGCCTTGCCGAAGCCCGTCGAGGTCTTGATGTAATCGGCGCCGGCGCTCGTGACGACGGAGCACATGCGGATTTTCTCCTCCTCGGTCAGGTTGCAGGTCTCGATGATCACCTTGAGAATGCGGCCCTTGCAGGCCTCCTTGACCATCGCGATCTCCGCCTCGATGTCCGCGTATTTCTCATCCTTGACCCAACCCTGGTTGATGACCATGTCGACCTCGTCGGCGCCATTCTCCACGGCGTCCGTCGCCATGAATGCCTTTGCGGCCGATGTGTCGTAGCCGTTCGGGAAACCGATGACGGTGCAGATTCTCAGCTTGTCCCCGACATAGCTCTTCGCGTCCTTCACATAGCTGGCCGGAATGCAGACCGATGCGGTGTGATAGCGCATGCCCTCGTCGCAGATCTTCCGGATATCGGAGCGGGTTGCCGTGACGCTGAGAAGTGTGTGATCGACATGCTTTAAAATTTCATTGACATCCATTGTGTGTACCTCCATTACCTATAAACAATTGCAGCTATTCATCACCCCAGACTCGGAACGCTTCGCGTTCCTGATGGGTGCTGTTATTATTCATGAATCAGATGCCCGATGTCCGTCGGGTGAATTGCCGACTGGATCGCGATATTCACCAGGTTCATTCCGCCCTCCGCGATGATGTTCTTTATAATCGGGAGCCTGTAGAAGTCCGGGTTGTCGCCCGTGTACTGGATCGCGTCCGCGATGACGTCCTCGCCAGGCGTCTCATTTGCGCGCATCTCAATCGTATCACTGCCAAAATAAAAATTAATTTTTCTCGTACACGCCTCCTCGATGAAGGTGATGTCGAGAAGGAGAACGATGCGGTCATTTTCATCTGTCGCGATCCGGCCCTTCGTCCCGATATAGTACGGCTCGCCGTGCAGCATGATCTCGCTCACGGCCGCCTTGTCGAAGCCGACGCGGACGTGATGAATGTCCTTTCCCTCGTAGAAGAGCACCATCAGCTGTCCGTCGATCTCGTCGAAGCTGACCTGACTGATCCCGTCCGTGAAATTGTAGTGCATGACCTGACAGATCAGCGGGAAGATACCGGTCGTCCCCGCCTCCATTTTAAATGAGCAGCCCTTGAGCTCGGCCATCAGCTCCTCCGGCGTCATGATCTCAGACTTCTTCCGGCGCGCAAACCAGCCGCCGCGCGTGATCACAGGTCCTGCCGGCTTCCTGCCCTCATACTCCGCGATGCGGCTCTCCAGCTCCTCCCTGGCGAGCGTATCCTCCGGCAGCGGCTCATCGGATGGAAAATACCCGATGCCCCAGTACCGGCGCATAATCTCGGTGAGCGAGCCGCTCTGCGTCATCTCGCGGTTTCCGGCGTTGATCATGATGATCATATCGTCGTCCGGGTAAATGACGACATCCTGGCCGAACAGGCCGTTGTAGGCGTAGCCTCCGGGCCTCTCCTCCATCCACAGCTGGTAGCCGTAGCCGTATTTTCCGTTGTCGGCCTCTTTCCTCGTCGCATCTCTCACCCATTCCTCGGGGATGATCTGCTTTCCCTTCCAGCGGCCCATGTCGAGATACAGCTGGCCGAGCTTGCAGGCATCCTCCGGGCGGATGAACATGCCCCAGCCGCCCTTCGTGACGCCCATCGGGCATTTCTCCCAGAAAACCTCTTTGATTCCGAGCGGATCGAAGACGCGCTTCTTCAGGTACTCGAACATAGTCTCCCCGGTCTTCTCCTGGATGACGGCGGAGAGCATATAGGAGTTCATCGAATTGTACTCCCACTGCGTCCCTGGCTCAAATTTGACATTTGCCGACATAAAGCCGGTGCGCCAGTCATTTCCCGAGATCGCGCGCGCCTCACCGAAGTCGACGCCCGACGTCATGGTCAGGAGATGGCGGATCGTGACCTCCTTGCGGCCGAAGCGCGAGAGGAGCTTGATATACTGCGGAAAGATATCATCGAGCTTGTCGTCGAGCGTAAAGAGCCCCTCGTGGACCGCGAGACCTACGGCCATGCCTGTAAATGACTTGCACATCGAGTGCGTGATATGCCACATGCCTCTCTGATACGGAGCAAATGCGCACTCGGCAATGATTTTTCCGTGGCGGAGAATGATCGCGTGATGCGGGTTCGCCTCGGGGTCATTCTTCAGCGCCTCGAGATACTGTCTCACATGCTCGGAGCTCACGCCCTGCGACTCGGGCGTCGCGCGCTCAAAGGGCTGCGGGATCGGATCTCCCACAAAATGCGGCTTCTGCGGCGTGAAATCGATCTTGCTGATCTGTCCCGTCTGGCGGGCGCAGAGCCTGAAGAGAAGCTGCAGAAACGCCAAATCAAAACCTGCCATACTATACCCTTTCTCTTAAATGCAAAGCCTCATGTCTATACGGCTATTTTACAACGAGCCGCCGATTGCGTGAAGCTGATTTTGCGGTATACTGGATAGAAGACTGATTTTACGAAAGGATATGATATTCCATGGAAAAACTAATTGAACGTTTCCTGAAATATGTACAGATTGACACCCAGTCCTCGGAGACGGCCGGGACCTCCCCATCTACCGCGAAGCAGCGGGACCTCGCATCTCTCCTTGCGGATGAGCTCCGCTCCGCCGGGGCCTCCGTCACATACGACGAAAAAAACTGCTACGTCTATGCGTGTGTCCCGGGCAGCGCCCCGGCGATCGGGTTCATCTCCCACATGGACACGTCTCCGGACGCGAGCGGCAGTCACGTAAAGCCGCGGATCATCCGAAGCTATGACGGAAAGGACAAGCTGCTCGACCCGGCCGTATTCCCGGAGCTCGAAAATCACATCGGCGAGGACCTGATCGCGACCGACGGAACGACGCTCCTCGGCGCGGACGACAAGGCCGGCGTCGCGGAGATCATGAACCTCGCGGACTATTTTCTCTCCCACCCCGACATTCCGCACCACGAGATCCGGATCGCGTTCACACCGGACGAGGAGATCGGAAGCGGCGTCGCTCATTTTGATGCGGATCTCTTCGGCGCGAAGCAGGCCTACACAGTCGACGGCGGAAAGCTCGGCATCGTCGAGTACGAAAACTTCAACGCGGCCGGCGCCGTCGTGACTATTCACGGAAAATCTGTCCACCCGGGCAGCGCAAAGAACATCATGATCAACGCGGCAAGACTCGCCTGCGAGTTCCAGAGTATGCTTCCTCCTGCGGAGGTGCCGGAGCACACGGAGGGCCGCGAGGGCTTCTATTTCCTGTCCCACATCAGCGGAGATGTCGAGCAGGCAAGGCTCGAGTACATTATCCGCGACCATGACCGCGCAAAATTCGAGGCCAGAAAGCAGGAAATGAAGAGAATCATCGATTTCCTGAACGCGCGGTACGGCGACGGCGTCTTCGAGCTTTCTGTACACGACCAGTACTACAACATGATCGAAATCATGCGCGATCACATGGACCTCGTCAACCGCGCAAAGGAGGCCTACCGGAAGGTCGGAGCGGTCCCGACAAGCGAGCCGATCCGCGGCGGCACGGACGGGGCGATGCTCTCCTTCCGCGGCATTCCCTGCCCGAACCTCTCGACGGGCGGCTACAACTACCACGGCCGCTATGAGTACGCGTCGATTCCCGAGATGGAGAAATCCGCCGAAGCGCTGATTGAGATCGCAAAGCTCTGAGTCAAAAGCCGCAGGGGCACGCGGGGCATTTCAGGCACGTCTTGACATATCGCCCCGCGCATGCCCTGCGGTCAGTCCGCCCTGCATTTTTCATCAATATACGCGTTCACACATTTCCGGATCAGCTTGAATTTTGCGGCTGTATCCGGATTTGTTGTCTTATAGTCCATCATCTCATCGAGATACCCCTGCTTCTTAATCAGGCGAAAGCTCTCCGGATAGACAATGCCGAAGACGAAGCCGATGTGGCCGATGATATAGTCGACCGGCGTCTTCGAATTGCGGCGGTCGACATTTTCACAGCGGAGAATTTCATCAAGGACCTCATCCGATATGGACGACGTGCGGAATTCCTCCTCTGGAATGTCATAGATCTCCGACCGCGGCGTCTCACAGTTCACGCGGAGAATGTCGATCTTGTCCGCGTCCCGGAGGAGCGTTGCAAAGCGGTACTCCCGCTCCGTCATTTTCTCCGGCAGATGATAGACATTGTGGAGCCGGATGGCCTTCTCAATGAGACGGTCCTCAGACGAATCCTCGAGAAAGCGCCGGATGAGGGGCTCCTCGTGACCGGAGGCAGCTTCTCCGTCAAGGCCTGCAGACGCCGCGCCCGGACCGCCGTCTTTAAGATTCGCCTCTCCTTCAGAGACAGCACCTGAACCGCCGTCTTCAGGAGCCTTCCCTGCCCCAGCCTCTGCCACGGCCGCGCCCGGACCGCCGAACAGAATGTCCGCGCTGAGTGCCGCGTGGTTTACGGACTGTCCATCCTGAAATGTCCCGAACCGGCGCACCTGCTCGAACCGTCCGATGTCGTGAAGCATGCCGAGAAGCCACGCGAGATCAATGTCCTCGCGGCTCATGGAAAGGCTCCGGGCAATATCATCGGCCAGGTCCGCGACGCGGTACGTGTGGTCATACTTCAGCTTCACCTTCGGATCGCTCAAATTATAGTGAGACGTATACTCATCAAATGCGCGTGTGACTCTTGTCCTGTCAATCCTCATAAAATCATCCTCCTTGTTAAATATCTTTATCAGCACGAAGCCTCTTCCCCACACAGTCCGCGAGATAGATAAGCCCGTACACCAGAAGGATCACGCCGACAACCATTGCTGCATAGCCGATAAGATATCCCGGATTTCCCATGAGGTCCGCCAGCGCCTCAAGCGGCGTTCCGCTGACCGGCCGGTTCACGAACAGGTAATTGCAGCCCGTCATTTTATCGAAAATGAGAATCGGCGGCACAACGGCCGCAAGAAACAGCAGACTGTAGTGGATGTGCCTCACGGTCGGATGGACGCGGCCGCCCGCGCGCAGAAGCACCGGGAAGAAGACGAGCAGGCCGTGCCAGGTAAAGCTGTGCAGGTTAATGAAGTTAAAGACCGGGTAGAGATTCGCCCAGTCCGGGAAAATGAGGGCAGAGACCGCTCCGGGAAGAATCAGACAGAATGAAATCTCGCCCCAGATCTCTCTCCATTTTCTGCTTTTCGCGTATGCGGCCCCGAAGAACGTAATGATGCCTAAGCTGCACAGATGAAGCGGCAGATACCCGATTGAAAACCGGTGCACGGACACAAGAAACAGGTCCTTCCAGACCTCAAGACCGGCCATGACCGGCGGAATCAGGCGGACCACAGTGTCCTGCGCCTGCTCCCGGCACCTGAGGAACAGTCGGGTTCCCAGAACAATGAGCGCCGCAATCACACAGAGTGTCAGTATATGCGCCGCGGAAAACCGACCGTACCCGATGCCCTTCGGCAGATCAAACTCCTGTTTCCAGAAATATTTCATTGTATCCTTCTTTTAGAATGAGCCCCCCGGAGCTGCCTTTGCAGCTCTCAGGAGGCTCATGTACATATTATTCAGCACCCAGACGCAAAGCATTTTCCGAATCTGAATGCGGAATAAGTTCTCTGTATTCATGCCGGATAACCGCAGGCCCCATCAGAGGCCCCTCCCGGCATTCTGTCACTCCGGATCTGCGGAGGCGACGACTCTGCCCATATCCATGGACGCTGTGTCATCCTTCGGGCAGTCCTTGATGGAGAAGCTGACGCGGCCCATCTTGTCCTTGCCGAGGCAGATGACGCGGACAACATCGCCGAGATGAAGCACATCCTCGACCTTGTCGATTCTGGAATTTGCGATCTTGGAGATGTGGACCATGCCTTCCTTGCCCGGTGCGAACTCAAGGAACGCGCCGAAGTCCTTGATCGTGACGACCTTGCCCGTCAGGATCTGGCCCTTCTCGAAGTCGGACGCAATGATGCGGATCGCCTCGACGCACTTCTTCATGTTCGCGTCGTCGTTGCCGATGATCGAGACCTTGCCGTCATCATCGATATCAATCTGTACATCGTACATCTCGATAAGCTTGTTGATCGTCTTGCCCTTCTGGCCGACAACATCGCCGATACGGTCCGGATCGATGCTGATGGAGACGATCTTCGGCGCCCACTTGGACACATGGTCACGCGGCTTTGCGATAACCGGCTCCATGACATTTGTCAGAATATACTCGCGCGCTTCCTTCGTTCTCGCGATTGCTTCCTCGACAATCTTTCTTGTCAGACCGTGGATCTTGATATCCATCTGGATCGCCGTGATGCCGTCATGCGTGCCGGCAACCTTGAAGTCCATGTCGCCGAAGAAATCCTCGAGACCCTGGATATCCGTGAGAACGATGTAATCATCGTCCGTGTCGCCCGTGACGAGGCCGCAGGAAATACCTGCGACATCCTTCTTGATCGGTACGCCTGCCGCCATGAGTGCCATAGAGGACGCGCAGATCGATGCCTGAGACGTGGAGCCGTTGGACTCGAAGGTCTCGGAGACGGCGCGGATTGCATACGGGAACTCCTCCTCGCTCGGAAGAACCGGGACGAGAGCTCTCTCTGCCAGCGCGCCATGGCCGATCTCACGGCGTCCCGGGCCTCTCGACGGCTTTGTCTCACCGACGGAGTAGGACGGGAAATTATACTGGTGGATATATCTCTTCTTCGTGATGTACGGATCGAGACCCTCGATCTTCTGTGCCTCGGAGAGCGGAGCCAGCGTCACGCAGTCGCAGATCTGTGTCTGACCACGCGTAAACATCGCGGAGCCGTGTGCTCTCGGGATCAGGTCGATCTCAGCTGCGAGCGGACGGATCTGACGGATGTCACGGCCGTCCGGTCTCTTGTGGTCCTTCAGGATCATCTTGCGGACCGTCTTCTTCTCGTAGTTGTAGAGGGCCGTGTCGATCTGGGCCATCCACTCCTCATTGTCGCCGTACTTCTCCTCGAACTTCGCGCGGACCTCCGCGACATTGTTCTCGCGGGTCTGCTTGTCATCCGTGAAGACGACCTTCTCCATCTCCTCCGGCGGGCAGATCTCATAGAGAGCTGCGTTCAGGTCCTCCGGAACGACGACGTGCTGATACTCGAACTTCGGCTTTCCGCACTCAGCGATGATCTTGTCGAAAAATGCGATGATCTTCTTGTTGACCTCGTCGCACTTGTAAATCGCCTCGATCATCTTGTCCTCGGGGATTTCATTTGCGCCGGCCTCGATCATGATGACCTTGTCGCGTGTGGACGCGACTGTCAGAGCAAGATCGGACTTTGCCTTCTGCTCATAGCCCGGGTTGACGATGAACTCGCCATCGATCATACCGAGCTGTGTCATTGCGCACGGGCCGTCCCACGGGATGTCGGAAATCGCCGTCGCGAGCGAGGATCCGAGCATAGCCGGGATCTCCGGATCGCAGGCCGGATCAACAGACATGACCATGTTGTTCAGTGTGACGTCGTTGCGGAAATCCTTCGGGAACAGCGGACGCATCGGGCGGTCGATCACGCGGCTCGTCAGAATCGCGTGTGTCGATGCCTTGCCCTCGCGCTTGTTGAAGCCGCCCGGGAATTTGCCGACAGCGTACATTTTCTCATCGAAATCCACGGAAAGCGGGAAGAAATCCACACCCTCACGCGGTGCCTTGGATGCCGTCGCCGTGCTCAGCACGACTGTGTCGCCGTAATGCATGAAGCAGCATCCGTTCGCCTGCTTGCCGACACGGCCGATATCGATCGACAGTGTTCTGCCTGCGAGTTCCATTGAATACGTTTTGTAGTCTCCCATTCTTCTCCTTCTGCCCGAGTGGGCTTATTACACAAGAAACGGAGCAGGTTGCCCTGCCCCGCACCGTGTATGAATTACTTTCTGAGACCAAGTCTCTCAATCAGAGTACGGTATCTGTCGATATCCTTTTTCTTCAGGTAGCCGAGAAGGTTGCGTCTCTGGCCGACCATCTTCAGAAGACCTCTTCTTGAGTGATGATCCTTCGGATTCTGCTGCAGATGAGCTGTGAGCTCGTTGATGCGCTCTGTGAGAACTGCGACCTGAACTTCCGGTGAACCTGTGTCGCCTTCTGTTCTCGCATAAGCCTTCATGATTTCTGCCTTCTTTTCCTTCGTGATCATTCTGATTTCCTCCTGTGGAATCTTATAGGGCTCCGGCAAAGGCCGGGCAATGTTTCCGGTCATCAGGGGGTGGCTGGAGTATCCTGCCTCCGGACGACGGATAAAGTTACACAACATCTGAAATTGTAGCAAAGCGCCCCACCGATGTCAACATCAACATCGCATAGGTTACTGTTCACACGCTCCAGGAATTGTAAGTGGTCGGCGATATCAGGGCGCGGGCAGACTCCGTCCTCCTCAGCTTCCCTTCGCCGCTGACACAGCGGCTCAGGGTGATCTTCGGACTCCTCCGTATAACGCCCTCACCGCTCCTGATACTGCCGACCACTTACCAAGGTTGGATAGCGTGTGTACTGTAACCAGCATACTGGCATGTCACAGATTTCGGAAATATTGTCGTCCCCGCTCCGCGTCGCCGAGGATCTGCGTCTTCAGCTCGTCAAGCGTGCGGAATTTCATTTCCGGTCTCGCAAAATGGAGAAGCTCCACGCGGAGGTTCTTCCCGTAGAGGTCCTCGTCGCAGTCAAAGAAATAGGTCTCAACGCCGACGAAGGTCCCGCCGACCGTCGGCTTCGTCCCGATGTCCGTGACGCCGTTGAAGCGCTTCCGGTAGTGAAAGACGTCCGGCGCGACCGATTCATTGACCGCCGGATCGAGCGTCCGCTCGCTCACCGTCACGACTGATCTCGACTCGTAGACGCCCTTCGGCGGCAGGATCTTGGACGGATCGGGCCGGAGGTTCGCCGTCGGAATCCCGATCGTCCGGCCCACCTGGCGTCCCCGGATAATCTCTCCCGTGACGAAGTAGGTGTAGCCGAGCAGCTCATTGACTCTCTCCATGTGCCCCTCCGAGAGCTCCTTCCGCACGTGCGTCGACGAAATCTTCTCTCCCGTCTCCTCATCCGTCACGGCGCTCACGACCTCCGTCGTAAAGCCCTCCGCCGCCTTCAGCATCGCGGCGTCGCCTCTCCGCTCATAGCCGAAACGGAAGTCGGGACCGACAATGATGTGGCAGATGTGCATTTTCCGGACAAGGACGAGGCTGATGAAATCCTCCGCGCTCATGTGGCAGATCTTCGGGCCGAACTCGCACTCGGCGATCGCGTCCACGCCCATTCCCTCAAGCATATGCGCCCGCTCCTCTGAGGTCAGAATCATCGCCGGGGCCATGTCAAATGAAAACACAACGCTCTTTGTCGGCCTTCCCGCCGCCGTCTCCGCCCGCGCAAACCGGACAGCCCGGCGGATCAGCTCCTGGTGGCCCCTGTGAATCCCGTCAAATTTTCCGATTGTAACGACCGTTCTCGTGTCTGCTTCGTAGTTAAAAGGATCGTATATCTTCTGTATCATATCGCTCCAATATAAAAATGCTTCTGCATTATATACTTTCCGCCGCGCTTTGCAAATGTACCGATGAAGGATGCGTCCGCCGTGTAGAGCCTGAGCTCGCTGTGGTTCTCAATCTCTTCGCCTCCGCAGAGCTCTCCCTCGACCCGGATCCCCGTGCCCTCGGCCTCCGCGCGGTCCATGATCTCATCCGGATCAAGCCGCACGCCGTTCAGCGCAAGGTGCGCGGCCGCCTCCTTCACAACACACGCGGGAAGCGTCCGGTAGAAATGGTCGATCGGAATGACGAAGCTGTACATGCTCCCCGGATTCCTCTCGTCCTCTTCCTTTTTCATCGCCTCGAGCTCCGCGAGCGTGTGCGCGTCCTCGAGACGGAACTCCTCGACGCGCGTCCGCACGAGGCTGGCCATGCAGGCCCCGCATCCAAGCGCCTCACCGACATCGTGGCAGAGCGTGCGGATGTAGGCGCCGTGCGAGCAGGTCACATGAAAGGTCACATACGGCAGCGCGATCTCCTCGATTCCGATCTCACTGAACTCAACCTCGCGGGCCTTCCGCTCAACCTCGATGCCCCGCCTTGCAAGGTCAACCAGCTTCTTGCCGTTCACCTTCACGGCCGAGTACATCGGCGGCGTCTGCATCTGTTTCCCGGAAAATGAGAGCAGGGCGCGCCGCACCTCTTCCTCATCCGCCGTCACCGCGCACTCCCTCAGCGTCGTTCCGGTCAGGTCCTGCGTATCCGTGACCCGTCCGAGCAGCATCGTGCACCGGTATGTCTTCGTTCCCCGGCTCATGTCATCGACGAGCTTTGTCGCCTTGCCCATGCAGACGACGAGCACGCCCTCCACCTCCGGGTCAAGCGTCCCCGTGTGTCCGATTTTCTTTTGATTGAAAATCCGCCTCATCCGCGACACGACGCCGAACGAGGTCATTCCCTTCTCTTTTCTGACGTTGATCACGCCGTGTACCATGTGTGTCCCGCCTTCCTGTGGTTTCTGCTTCGTATGTCTCACATCCGCGCATCACAGCCGCCATCGTGGCCGACAGCGCCGACTCGATCGCCGCCTCTCATCCGCGAGTCACAGCTGCGGCTGCTGCCTCGTAAAATCCGCGTCATATCACCTGAGATGCGGCCGGACCGCGTCCAGGATTTTCCCGAGGCTCACCTCCGGGTCGCCGTACATCGTGCAGCCGGCCGCGCGGACATGGCCGCCGCCGCCGAATTCCGAGGCGAGGGCCGCGACATCGAGATATTCGTTGCTTCGGAAAGAAACCTTGAAGACCGGGCAGCCATCGTCCGTCTTTCCGGTCTCGTAAATGAACACAGCCGCCTCGGCGCCCTCCGTGAAGCGGAGCTGAGCGACGATGCTGTCGAGGTCCTGCCGCTCCGCACCGAAGCGCTTCATTTCCTGCTCTGTGAGGATGCAGGTGATGACGCGTCCGTCCATCGCAAGGACCGCCTTCTCGAGTGCATATCCCAGCACGCGGTTCTGGACATAGGTCCTGCGGTTGAAGGAGTCGTCGATGATGCGGCTGAACGGGATGCCCTTCGCGATGAGTCTGGCCGCCGTCGTAAGCGTCCGCGGCGACGTATTGCTGTACTGAAACACACCCGTGTCGTGAATCATCCCCGTGTAGAGCGATGTCGCGACTTTTTTATCAATTTTATCATCATCCATGAGGTTTGCGAGCACCTCCGCCGTCGAGCTCGCGTCTGGCTCGATGTGATCGATGTCGGAGAAGCCGCCGTTCGTCAGGTGATGATCGATGCAGGCCGTGCGGCGCGCTCTCTCAAAGAGCGTCCGCGCGACGCCGATGCGGTCCTCCGTGCTCACGTCGCAGATAATGAAGAGATCGTACGGCTCCGTCTTTTCCTCCGGGACCTCGCGAAACGCCTCCTTCGCGCCGTCAAGAAAGAGCAGCGCATCCTTCGGCCGCTCCAGATAGAGGTCGACCTGATACTGTGGGTAATTTGTCCGGATGTAATTCCGGAGCGCGGTCGTGCTTCCGACGCAGTCGCCGTCCGGGTTCACGTGACCCGCGATGCCGATCGTCCGGATTTCGTCTGTCAGTAGCTCTGAAATGTTCTCCATAATCCGTAGCGTCCCTTTCTCATGTCTCGTCTGTGTCCGCCTGGTCTGCTTCTTCTGTCTCTTCCCGCTCTTCCTGAACCTTCTCGTCATGCATGGCGACATCGTCGATCAGCTTTGACATGCGCACGCCTCTCTCGATCGATTCGTCGAGCACAAATGTGAGCTCAGGCGTATTCCGCATGTTCAGCGTCTCCGCGAGCTCATGGCGGATAAAGCCCTTCGCGGACTCAAGGCCCTTCATGGTATCCGTCTTCGCCTTCTCGTCGCCGAGCACGCTGACATAGACCTTGCAGTTCTTCAGGTCCGTGCTCACATATGCATCCATGACAGATGTCATAAATGAGATGCGCGGATCCTTCAGATCGCGGATAATCTGGGACAGCTCGTGAGCGACTTCCTCGTTGATTCGTTTATTTTTCGGACTGTTTTTTCTCATACATATTTCCTCTGTCTGAATTGCCCTGCGGAGCATCCGTCCGCAGGGCAACCCGAAGCTGCCGCCGCGCGGCAGGTGCCTTATGCAGTTTAGTCTCTCTCGACCTCGACCATCGTGTAGGCCTCGACCGTATCGCCGACCTCGAAGTCGCCCCAGTCCTTGAAGACGAGACCGCACTCGAAGCCCTCTCTGACTTCCTTGACGTCGTCCTTGAATCTCTTGAGGGACGCAAGATCGCCCTCGTAGATCTTCTCCTCGCCGCGGAAGACGCGGACCTTCGATGTCTTCTGGATGATGCCGTCCTTGACAGCCGCACCGGCGATATTGCCGGCGGACGAGGACTTGAACATCTGTCTGATCTCGGCGTGGCCCTGGACCTTCTCCTCGTAGACAGCCGCTCTCATGCCCTTCAGCGCGCGCTCGACATCCTCGATCGCCTCGTAAATGATGTTGTAGAGGTGGATGTCGACCTTCTGCTGCTCGGCCATCTTCTTTGCGGAAGCGTCCGGACGGACATTGAAGCCGATGATAATTGCATTTGACGCAGCTGCGAGGGACACATCCGACTCTGTGATCGCGCCGACGCCGCCGTGGATGATCTTGACGACAACCTCGTCGTTCGACAGCTTCTGCAGCGACTGGGAGACAGCCTCGACAGAACCCTGGACATCCGCCTTGACGACGATCGGCAGCTCCTTGAGACCGCCCTCCTTGATCTGCTTGTACAGGTCCTCGAGGGACATCTGTGTCTTCGTCTCCTCGATGAGGTTCTTCTTGCCCTCCGTCACGAATACGGATGCGAACTCCTTGGCCTCCTTATCTGTATCGAAGGCCATGAGTACCTCGCCGGCCTCCGGCACATCGGACAGACCGATGATCTCGCACGGCATGGACGGCGTCGCCTTGTGGAGACGCTTTCCCTTCTCGTCCGTCATCGCACGGACCTTGCCGTGTGCGGCGCCGCACGCAATGAAATCGCCCTGATGGAGCGTTCCCTTCTGGACCAGGATGGACGCGACCGGGCCGCGGCCCTTGTCGAGTCTCGCCTCAAGCACAAGGCCTCTCGCGAGACGGTTCGGGTTTGCCTTCAGCTCGTGCATTTCCGCGGTCAGCTGGATCATCTCGAGAAGATTGTCGAGACCCTCATGTGTCTTTGCGGACACCGGGCAGAAGATCGTATCTCCGCCCCAGTCCTCGGCGACAAGTCCGTACTCGGACAGCTCCTGCTTGACGCGGTCGATATTTGCGCCCGGCTTATCGATCTTATTGACAGCAACGATAATCTCGACATTGGCAGCCTTCGCATGGTTGATCGCCTCGACCGTCTGCGGCATGACACCGTCATCGGCCGCAACGACCAGAACAGCGATATCAGTCGAGTTCGCACCTCTCATACGCATCGCCGTGAAGGCCTCGTGTCCCGGCGTATCGAGGAAGGTGATCTTCTTTCCGTTGATCGAGACCATGTAGGCGCCGATGTGCTGCGTGATGCCGCCGGCCTCCTTGTCAGTCACATGTGTATGTCTGATCGCATCGAGAAGAGATGTCTTGCCGTGGTCGACATGACCCATGACGCAGACTACCGGCGGACGCGGAACCATGTCCTTCTCATCCTCTTTGTCCTCGGCAAGAAGATTTCCGATGACATCCTCCTTCTCTTCCTTCTCGCAGAGAATGTCGTGGTCCATCGCGATCTCCTCTGCCTTCTCGAACGGGATCTCATGATTGACGGTGACCATCTCGCCCTTCATGAAGAGCTCCTTGATCAGTGTCGATGCCGGGACCTTCATTTTCTCGGCGAGATCGCGGATCGTGATCTTCTCAGGGATCTTGATCTCCGTTACCTTCTCCTCTGCCTTTGCCGGCTGAGAATTCTGGTTCTGCTTCTTCTGAAGCGCCTTCGGGATGCGGTTGAACTGTCTTCTCTGCTGATTCGGACGGTTGCCCATATCGCCATGACGGCCCATCTCGCGTCTCTCCTCATGGGTTCTCTCACGGTCCTTGCCGTTGCCCCTGAAGTCGCGGGATGTCTTGTGCGCAAGTGCGCCGTCTCCCTCGGACGGTCTTGAGGATGCACCTCTTCTTGCGCCGAAGCCGCCGCCAAATGAGCTGCCCTGGCCGTTTCTATTGCCGTAGCCGCCCTGACCGTTCCGGTTGCCGTAGCTGCCCTGGCCGCTTCTATTGCCGTAGCCGCCCTGACCGTTCCGATTGCCATAGCTGCCCTGGCCGTTCCGGCTGCCGTAGCTGCCCTGGCCGCTTCTATTGCCGTAGCTGCCCTGGCCGCTCCGATTGCCGTAGCTGCCCTGGCCGCTTCTATTGCCATAGCCGCCCTGGCCGCCGCTGTTTCGATTGCCATAGCCGCCCTGGCCATTGCCGTTCCTTGAGCCGTAGCCGCCCTGGCCGCTTCTGCTCTGATAGCCGCCCTGGCCGCTGCCATTTCGATTGCCGTAGCGGTCGCCGCTTCTTGTGCCGTGCTCGTTGTTTCGATTGCCGTAGCGGTCACCGTTTCTCGTGCCGTTTCCGCGGTCGTTATTTCTTGCGCCGTGCTCATTTCTGGCACCGCGGTCACCGTTTCGACTGCCGTAGCGGTCACCGTTTCTCGCGCCGTTTCCGCGGTCGTTTCTCTCGCCGCGGCCGTGCTCAGCCTGACCGCTGCCCTGCGTGCCCGCGTTCCGGCTCACCGGCTCCGCGTTTCTTCTCTCATTTGTCTCGGTTTCCTGTGTCTTTTCTTCGTGCTTTCTGTCCGACTCAGCAGACGCTGCCATCGACTCCGTTCTCTTTCCCATCTCAGTCCTGACCGACTCTCTTACTTCTTCCTGCTTCGGCATCTTCGCGCTTCTCTCAGACGTCTCCGCCTCAGCTCTTCCCTTGTTGACTGCAACCTCTGCCGCGCCGGCCTTTGCCGGCACAGCCTCCTGAGCCCGATGCTCCGCAGATTTCTGCTCTGCCACGGTCCGCGTCTCCGGCTGCTCCTTCGGTGTAATTCTGACTGATGCGCCGGAGCCGAACTCCCCGTCTCCTGCCTCAGTCTTTCTGTTCGCTGTATGATCAGCCGATTCATGCTTCGGAGTCTCTGCCGCCTTCTTCGGACGTCTCTGCAGCTGTCCCTTGGCGTTCTGAGAACGAAAAACTCTCATGATGCCGCTCTTCTTTTTCGGCTGTTTCTCAGCGTTCTCCTCCGCTTGGCCGGTCTGCTCCTTCGGCGATCCGGCAGCATTCGCCGGAGTCTTCTCCGCCACACCGAACGCTGCTTTTATGTTGCCGATCTCGTTTTCCGGCACAAGACTGACGGCGGTCTTGACGTCATATCCTTTATTGGACAGATAATTGATAACGTCCTTGTTTGACTTACCGATCTCTGCCGCCAGTTCATGAACCCTGATTTTTGTCATAAACAATCTCCCCTGTGTATTTTTGGTTCAGCACTCCTTGACGTCCGGGGTGCTGAATAGTTGCTTTTAATCACTCATTCAGTGCTTTCATTGCTGCCTCCGCGAGGGATGCGTCAGTCACAGCCACCGACGTCCGGGCCGCCTTGCCGACAGCCCTGCCGAGCGTCTCCCGATCCGCAAGATATGCGATCGGAACGTGGTAGTACGCGCATTTGTCACGGAACTTCTTCTTTGTATTGTCAGAGGCGTCTCCGGAAATGAAGACCGCCTTTGCCTTTCCTTTCTTGATCGCTGCCTCTGTCGAAAATTCGCCGCCCGGCGCCTTGCCGGCGCGCGCCGCGAACCCGATGTATGCCAGCGCCTTCCGCTCGTCAGCCACGCCCGATTTCCTCCGTCAGCTCAAGAAATGTCTCCTCCGGGATCTCTGTCTTCAGCGCCCTCTGGAGCGCCTTCGACTTCACTGCCCTTGCGAGGCATTCCGGATTCCTGCAGACATAGGCGCCGCGGCCGTTCATGCGGCCGTCCGGGTCAATTTTCACCTGACCGTCCGGCGTCCGCACGACGCGGATCAGCTCATCCTTATTCCTGACTGTCCTGCATCCCAGACAGGTTCGCTGCGGCTTCTTCCGGCACGAGTCCTTCGTCTGCATCTTCCTCTTCCTCAACGCTTTCGCCGTTTTCATCAAAATCATCCAGATACAGGTCGTCGAAATCGCCCGACTCACGCGCCTGTGTCTCGGACTTGATATCAATCTTGTATCCGGTCAGTCTCGCCGCAAGTCTTGCGTTCTGTCCTTCCTTGCCGATCGCAAGGGAGAGCTGGTAATCCGGGACGATCACCTTCGCGGCTCTCTCGTCCGGGTCCGCCGCGACCGTGATGACCTTGGCCGGGCTGAGCGCGTTCTCAATCAAAATCGCCGGATTCTCATTCCACTCGATGATATCGATCTTCTCGCCGCGGAGCTCATCGACGACGGCACCGACACGGGCACCGTTCATGCCGACGCAGGCGCCGACCGGATCGACGTCCGGATCATGCGAGCACACAGACATCTTCGTTCTGGACCCCGGCTCACGTGCGATTCCCTTGATCTCAACCGTTCCGTTCGCGACCTCGGAGACCTCCTCCTCGAAGAGCCGTCTCACCAGGTCCGGATGCGTTCTCGACACAAGAATCTTCGGTCCCTTGGGCGTGTTCTTTACATCCACGACATAAACCTTGATCCGCTCGGTCGGCTGGAAATGCTCGGTCTTCACCTGCTCGTTCTCATTGAGCAGCGCGTCGGCCTTGCCGAGATTGATGCTGTAGGTCTTGCCCTGCAGTCTCGAGACCGTTCCTGTCACAACCTGGTGCACGCGGCTGTAGTACTGGTTATAGACCGCGCTGCGCTCCTCCTCGCGGATGCGCTGCAGAATGATGTTCTTCGCGTTCTGTGTCGCGATGCGGCCGAATGCCTTGGAGTTGATGTCGACGACGATAATGTCACCCTCCACAGCGTGCGGATTGGTTTTTCTGGCCTCATCGACCGTGACCTGAAGTGCGGGATCGACGATGTCGTCCGGTGTCGCGACGACCTCCTTTTCAGCGGTCACTCTGTAGCGGCATGTCTCCGGATCAATCGTGACATTGATATTGTCATTCTTTCCAAAATGAGATTTGCACGCGGTCATCAGTGACTGCTCGATGGACTCGAGAAGCGATTCCTTGCTGATGCCCTTCTCCTTCTCGATCATCTCGATTGCCGCGCGAAGCTCGGCAGCCTGCTGCTCGGCAGCTTCCTCCTTTGTCAGGACCTTCGGTGTTCGTTTACCAGCCATGTTTTTCCTGTTTCCTCCTTTATTTTCGCACATCGTCCGGAATACCGGTTATCAGAAATCAAATGCAAGGCGGATCAGCGAGATTTCATTTTTCTCAAATGTCCTCTCCCCTTCTCCCTCAGCGATTGTCACGGAATTTTTGTCCCATGCCTTTAAAGCGCCCCGGAATTCCTTCTTTCCGTCGACCGCCCTGTAGGTGTGGACCTCGACCTCGCGACCCTCCGCGTACTCGAAATCGTGCGGACGCTTCAGAATTCTCCCGAGACCGGGAGAGCTGACCTCGAGCGTGTACGGCTCGGAAATAAAATCCTCCTCGTCGAGAAGCGGGTCAATCGCCTTGCTCACCTGCTCGCACTCGTCAATTCCGACGCCGCCCTCCTTGTCAATATAGAGCCGCAGATAATAGTCCGGCCCCTCCTTGACGAACTCGGCGTCAACCGGGATCAGATGCAGCTCCTTCGTGATCGGCTGCAGAAGATCCCACGCTTTCTGTTCAACGATTTCCTTCCTGCTCAAATTCTCTCCTTACAAAAGGTTAGGAGCGGACAAACGCCCGCTCCTAAATCTCAACTCATGTACCTTATTCAGCATATCACCGAAAAATCCGGAATGCAAGAGAAAATGCCAGTTTACCTGTTTTTTATCTCCTCAGCGTTCCCTTTCCGCCGCGCTTTGCGATTTTCAGCCGGTTCAGTGAGACCTTCGAGCCGTGCCACTCGGCCTTAAGATCGGTCTGACCGTCAAGCAGCCACGCCTCACCGACCGTGTCGCCATCCTCCAGCGCGATGCCGCGGACACCGATCGCCGTCTTCTTAAGCTCCGAGACCTCGGAGAGCGCGAAGCGGATGAAGTACCCCTTCTGGCTTCTTAAAACGACCGTGTCCATCTCGTCCGACGGTGCGACGAGCACGAGGCTGTCTCCCTCGCCGAGCTTTGTCGACTGAATCGACCGGGTGGATGCGATGAATTCCGTTCCCTTTGTGCGCTTCACAAACCCGTTCGCCGTGACAAAGAGCATATCTGACCGGCTGATCTCGGCCAGCGCGCCGACCCAGAGAATCTCCTCGTCCTGATTCGAGAATTTCGAGAGGTTGTCGATCGGGACACCCTTGTCCTTCAGACGCTTCTGCGGGATGTCGAGCACGCGGATCGCATGCATGCGCCCCTTGTCCGTGAAAATGCAGACCTTGTCCGTATTCATCACCGGGAGAATATATCTGTTCTCCGCATCCGCGGTCTCCTTGTTCTTCTCATAGGTCTGCGCGTCGAGGATCTTCGCGTAGCCGAACCGGTCGAGACAGAATATGACCTTCTCCTCCTTCAGCTCCTTCTCCGCAATGACGATCTCGCCCGCGTCCGTCAGAACTGTTCTTCTCGGGCGCGCATACTTCGCCCGGAACGACTCGAGTTCCTTTATGATCTGCTCCGCCATCGCGTCGTGATCCTCGAGAAGCTTCTTGTAGAACCCGATCTTTCCGAGCGTCTCGTTGTACTCCCGCTTCAGCGCTTCAATCTCAAGACCGATGAGCTTGACCAGACGCATGTCGAGAATTGCATTTGCCTGACGCTCCGTGAACATGAGGTTCATCGCATCCTTCCTGCTCTTCGCCGAGCGGAAGCGGATGCCCGTCGTCACCCCCATGACGAGGCAGTCCATCGCCTGCTTCCGGCTCTTCGATCCGCGCAGGATCTCGATAATGAGGTCGATCACGTCGCAGGCACGGATCAGGCCCTCCTGGATCTCCTTCCGCTCGAGCTCCTTCGCGAGAAGGTCCTGATATTTCCGGTCGTTGATCTCGAACTGGAAATCGACGCACGCCTCAAGGATCTGGCGGAGCGACATGGTCTCCGGTCTTCCGCCCGATACGACGAGCATGTTGACGCCGAAGGTGTCCTCGAGCTTCGTCTTCTTGTAGAGCAGGTTGCGGATATTCTCCACATCGGCGCCCTTCTTGCACTCGATGACGATGCGGATGCCCTCCTTCGACGACTGGTTTGAGATGTCCGCGATCTCGGGGCAGGTCCTGTTCTCGGCCAGCGCGGCCACATCGCTCATGAACTTCCCGATGCCGGAGCCGATCATCGTGTAGGGGATCTCCGTGACGACGATATTGGTCCTGCCGTTTCTTCCCTTCTCGATCTCCACCTTTCCCCGGATGCGGATCTTCCCGCTGCCTGTCTTATAGATCTCCGCGAGGTCGCTCTTGTTGACGACAATGCCTCCGGTCGGGAAATCAGGTCCCTTGACAAAGCGAAGCAACTCCTCGTCGCTGATCTCTCCGTTCCGGATGAGAGCCTCCTCCGCGCTGATGACCTCCGCGAGATTGTGGGGCGGAATCGACGTCGCCATTCCGACCGCAATTCCGTCGGAGCCGTTGACCAGAATATTCGGCACGCGGGCCGGCAGCACGGTCGGCTCCTTCTCCGTCTCGTCGAAGTTCGGCACAAAGTCCACGATGTTCCGGTCGAGGTCCGCGAGGAAGCAGTCCTGGGTGAATTTTTCCAGTCTCGCCTCCGTGTAGCGCATCGCCGCAGCCCCGTCTCCCTCGATGGAGCCGAAGTTTCCGTGGCCGTCGACCAGGGTCTGTCCCTTCTTGAAGTCCTGCGCCATGACGACAAGCGAGTCGTAGATTGAGCTGTCGCCGTGCGGATGGTACTTGCCCATCGTGTCGCCGACGATTCTCGCGCTCTTTCTGTAGGGCTTGTCATACGTCGTATGAAGCTCATACATGTCGTAGAGCACACGGCGCTGGACCGGCTTCAGGCCGTCCCGCACATCCGGGAGCGCGCGGCTTATGATGACGGACATCGCGTAGTCAATATAATTTTTCTGCATGATCTCCGAATAATCTGTCCGGATGATCCGCTCTTCATTTGCTGTCTTTTCACTCATAGAACGTATCCCTTATACATCGAGCTCCGCATCTCTTGCGTGCTCGTAAATGAACTCCTTGCGCGGCGGTACATCTGTGCCCATCAGAATCTCCGTGATGTCCGAAGAAAAGCCCGGGTTGCCGATCTCGATGCGGCGAAGCCGCCGCGTCTTCGGATCGAGCGTCGTCTCCCAGAGCTGCTGCGGGTCCATCTCGCCGAGACCCTTGTACCGCTGAAGCGTGAATTTTTCATTTTTGTGCTTCTTCCGGTAAAGCTCGAGCGCCTTGTCGTCGTAGAGATATTCGCCCTCTCCCTTCGCCGGCACCACCTTGTAGAGCGGCGGCATCGCGATGTAGACGTGCCCGTCATAAATGAGCTCCGGCATGTACCGGTAGAACAGGGTGAGCAGGAGCGTCCCGATGTGCGCGCCGTCGACATCGGCATCCGCCATGATGATGATCTTGTCGTAGCGGAGCTTCGTGATGTCGAAGTCGTTGCCGTACCCCTCCGAGAAGCCGCAGCCGAACGCCGTGATCATCGTCTTGATCTCCGCGTTGGCGAGGACCTTGTCGATCGACGCCTTCTCGACGTTCAGGATCTTGCCGCGGATCGGCAGAATCGCCTGGTAATTTCTGTCGCGGGCCGTCTTCGCGGAGCCGCCAGCGGAATCTCCCTCGACGATGAAGATCTCGCATTTTGAAGCGTCCCTCGATATGCAGTTCGCGAGCTTCCCATTCGTGTCAAATGAAAATTTCTGCTTTGTCAGCAGGTTGCTCTTCGCCTTCTCGGCCGATCTTCTGATCTTTGCCGACTTCTCCGCGCACTCGAGAATCGCCTTCAGCGCGTCGAGATTTCTGTCGAAGTAGTGCGGCGCCTCCTCCGAGACAATCTTCGCGACAACGCGCGACGCATCCGGGTTGTCGAGCTTCGTCTTCGTCTGGCCCTCAAACCGCGGGTCCGGGTGCTTGATCGCGACGATCGCCGTCATGCCGTTCCGGATGTCCGGTCCCGTGAAGTTCTGGTCCTTCTCCTTCAGGATGCCAAGCTCGCGCGCATAGCCGTTCATGACGGTCGTGAATGCCGTCTTGAAGCCGGTGATGTGCGTGCCGCCGTCCGCGTTGTAAATATTGTTGCAGTAGCCGAGGATTGTCTCGTGGAACTCATTGACATACTGGAGCGCGATCTGGACCTGTATGCCCTCGTCCTCGCCCTCAATGAGGATCGGCTCCGTGACCGTCTCCTCCTTCCGGTTGATATCGCGCACAAAGCCGACAATTCCCTCAGGCTCATGGTACGTAATTTCCTCCGCGGGCTCCTGCCGCTCGTCCCGAAACACAATCGTGAGGCCCGGGTTCAGATACGCGGTCTCGTGAAGCCTCGACTTCACCTCCGTCGCGGAGAACTTCGTCACCTCGAAGATCTCCGGGTCCGGCGTGAAGCGGACGGTCGTTCCTGTCTCCTTTGTCTTTCCGAGTGTCGGAAGAAGTCCGTTCACCAGCTTTTCCGTCGGGACGCCGCGCTTAAAATGATCGTGGTGAATATAGCCGTCACGCTTTATGATGACGTCCATGTCTGTGGACAGGGCGTTGACGACCGAGGAGCCGACGCCGTGGAGGCCGCCGGACGTCTTGTAGGCGTTGTTGTCGAATTTTCCGCCCGCGTGCAGCGTCGTGTAGACGAGCCGCTCGGCCGGCATGCCCTTCTCATGCATGCCGACGGGAACGCCTCGGCCGTTGTCCGAGACCTCGCAGGACCCGTCCGCCTTGAGCGTAACATCGATATGCGTGCAGTAGCCGGCGAGATGCTCGTCGACCGCATTGTCTACGATTTCGTAAATGAGATGATTGAGTCCCTTGCGGGATGTGCTGCCAATATACATCCCCGGGCGGACCCGGACGGCCTCGAGACCCTCGAGGACGTGGATGCTGGACTCATCATATACTTCCTTTTTTGCCATAGAATTCTCCATGAAATAAGATTCTCTGTGCGTCTTGCAGGTACAACGCGCTATTTAAACACATGAAATATGCCTTCGTCAAGCGACGAAGGCATTATATCATTCGAACGTTTGTTTTTCAAGTCAGGATCTGCCGCATCCCTGCACAATACCGCGTGAGCTGAGCTCATGGCGGATACTGTTTAGGACATGGCGCTTGTTTCGGCTCCACAACGGCGCAAGAAGAATCCTGGAATTTCCGTCTCCCGTCAGGCGGTGAACAACGATGTCCGGATGAAGAACGGAAATGCAGTCCGCAACTGTTCGGACATATTCCTCCTCCGTCATAGCGCGGAGCGCCCTGTCTCCGTCCGTGACATTTCCCGCCGCATGGCCTGCTGCCGGCGGCTCATCAGTAAGGCCGGGCTCCCCGTTCCAGTTCAGGCTGCACGTCTTAAGCTCTCCGGCCAGGTCTTTGCGGACGGGCTCCCCGTCCCGGGCCAGGCTGCGCGCCTTAAGCTCTCCGGCCAGGTCTTTGCGGACGGATTCTTTATGGAAGACCAGATAGCGCCTCCCTAGCTCTGTCCCCGCCAGATAGTGGAGAAGCTGCAGCTTGATCCCGCAGCCGCTTAAAATGTGTCCATTCTCTCCCGACGCCCTCTCGTACACCCCGTTTACGTGGCGCACGGTCTCAAGCATCTCTTCCTCGCTCTCGCCCGGAAGCCCGAGGATCACGTGGGTGATGACCGGAATGCCGGCACGGATGAGCTCCGCGGCGCACGCGTCATAGAGGGCCGTCGGATACCCTCTGCGGACAAAGGCTGCAGTCTGATCATCTGCCGTCTGCAGCCCGAGCTCAACCCAGATGAACTTATCCGGATGCCTTTCCTTAAGCTCCGCAAGGAGCTGCACGACGTCCCCGTCGGGCCAGACGGGACGAAGCTTGCCCGAAATCCACGGCGTACGCCCGCCTGAGGTCTCCCGTCCGAATCCATGGCCGCCGGCACCTGAAGTTTCCTGTACGGCCCCGGAGCTGCCGGCACCTGAAGTCTCCTGTCCGGCTCCGGAGCTGCCGGCACCTGAAGTTTCCTGTACGGCCCCGGAGCTGCCGGCACCTGAAGTCTCCTGTCCGGCTCCGGAGCTGCCGGCACCTGAAGTTTCCTGTCCGGCTCCGGAACTGCCGGCACCTGAAGTCTCCTGTCCGGCTCCGGAGCTGCCGGCACCTGAAGTTTCCTGTACGGCCCCGGAGCTGCCGGCACCTGAAGCCCCCGTTTCTCCGGCAAGTCCCAAGCAGTCCGGACGTGTCGCGACCGATATGCCCGCGAACATCGGATCCGAGAGGGCCGCCTCAAAGAGGTCCCGCAGCCTTGAGACCGGCGCGTAGGTGCTCGTATACGCCTGAAAATAGGCGATAAAATCGCCGGGACGCGCATTGCCGTGGAACCACGTAAAGTCGGAAATGTCCATGCGCTGCCCGCTGTAGGCGACCGCAAAGTCGCCGCTTCCGCCGGCGCAGAACGCGCAGCCGCCTCTCCCGAGCGTCCCGTCGCGGTTCGGGCAGGTCATGCCGGCATCGAGCGCGATCCTATAGAGGCGTCTCCCGTACACGTCCCTGCAGAACGAGGGAAATGAACGGTACGGCTCACTCCCGGCAGTTGACCGTCTCCGAATGCCGGCGGGATTTTCATTTTTCATCGCTCGCATAGGTCAGTGCCGGAACGTGATCTGTCCGTCATCGGTCATTGCGTCCACGATCGCGAGGCTGAAGACATCGTAGCCCGCATCGCGGAGGCGCTGTCCGCCGCACTGGAAGCCCTTCTCGATCGCAATGCCGATGCCGGCGATCTGCGCGCCCGCCTGACCGCAGATATCAATGAGGCCCTCCATCGCCTTGCCGTTTGCGAGGAAGTCATCGACAAGAAGGACCTTGTCCTTATCCGTCAGAAATTTCTTTGACAGAACGACTGTGTTGTCCACGTTGTGCGTAAAGGAATGCACGACCGACGTGTAGAGATCGCCGTCGAGATTAAGGCTCTTTGACTTTTTTGCAAATACGACCGGCACATCGAAATAGCGCGCGGTGAGACAGGCGATCGCGATGCCGGAGGCCTCGACCGTCAGAATCTTCGTGATGCCTCTGTCCCTGAACTTTTCATAAAAGGCCTTCCCGGCCTCATCGAGAAGCCTGCAGTCGATCTGGTGATTGAGAAAGCTGTCCACCTTCAGGATATTTCCCGGGCGGACCTGTCCGTCCCTCAGAATCCGCTGTTCCATAAATTCCATGATATACTATGCCCTCGCAGTCCTAATATATTGCCTCTATCATACTCCCGGCCAGGTCCCGCCGCAATTCCGGACATAAAAAAGGCCCCCTTGCGGGGGCCTGGTCTGGTATTAAGCAGCTGTCACGCTCTGTCAACCGCGTCCTTCATAGACTTTACGTAGTTGTAGACGTCCTCCTTCGTCCCTCCGCCTGCAATCAGACGGAGGATTGCGGAGCCGACGATGGCGCCGTCGGAGATGGAGGCCATCTTCTCCGCCTGCTCCGGCGTCGAGATGCCGAAGCCGACCGCGCATTTCACGGACGGATTCGTCTCGCGGATGAGACGGACCATATTTCCGATCGTGTCATACGCAAAGCTCGAGCGGACACCCGTGACGCCCATCGAAGAGACGACATAGATGAAGCCGCGCGGGCTCTTTGCGATCCGGCGGATTCTGTCCTCCGATGTCGGAGAGACCATGGAAATGAGGTCCACCCCGTATTTGTCAGAGACTGAGAGAACCTCCTCCTGCTCCTCGAACGGAAGGTCCGCGAGGATCAGCGCATCAATGCCGTCCGCCTTGCAGCGCTCAAAGAACGGCACATACGGCTCCGTCTCCACGCCCTCCGGCGCATCGCCGCGGAACTTGAAGACCGGGTTGATATAGGTCATGAATGCGATCGGAAGGTCCGGCTTCACCTTGCGGACTCTCTCGACAACCTCGAACGCGCCCTTCACGGTCATGCCGTTCTGAAGCGCAACCATGTCGGCCTTCTGGATCACCGGGCCCTCTGCCGTCGGGTCCGAGAACGGGATACCGACCTCGATAAGGTCCGCGCCTGCGTCAGCTGCGGCGAGAATGTACTCGACGGACGCGTCCGCGTTCGGATATCCCGCCGTGATGAACGGAATGAATGCTTTTTTATTTTCAAATGCCTTCAGTGTCTTAGTCATGGAGGTCCCTCCCTCTGTAGCGCGCGATGGCCGCTACGTCCTTGTCGCCGCGTCCGCTCAGGGTGACAATGATCACATCATCCTTGTCCATGGTCGGAGCGATCTTGATTGCGTAAGCGAGCGCGTGAGCACTCTCGATCGCGCAGATAATACCTTCTTCCTTCGCCAGATACTCGAAGGCGCACACGGCCTCCTCGTCTGTGATCGGAACATAGCTTGCGCGGCCGATAGACGCGAGATACGCGTGCTCCGGTCCGATGCCCGGATAGTCAAGTCCGGCTGAGATCGAGTAGACAGGCGCGATCTGTCCCTCCTCGTTCTGGCAGAAGATGGACTTCATGCCGTGGAAGATGCCGATGGAGCCTGTCGCCATCGTCGCCGCCGTCTCCGGTGTATCAACGCCGCGTCCGGCAGCCTCGCAGCCGATGAGCTGGACATCCTTGTCATTGATGAAGTTGTAGAAGGAGCCGATTGCGTTCGATCCGCCGCCGACGCAGGCGAGAACAGCCTTCGGGAGCTTTCCCTCCTTCTCGAGGATCTGCGCGCGGGCCTCCTCAGAGATGACTGCCTGGAAGTCGCGGACAATTGTCGGGAACGGATGCGGTCCCATGCAGGAGCCGAGGCAGTAGTGTGTGTCAGACACACGGCAGCTCCACTCGCGCATCGCCTCATTGACGGCGTCCTTCAGTGTTCCCGTACCTGACTCGACCGGATGGACGCGCGCGCCGAGAAGCTCCATGCGGTAGACATTGAGCGCCTGGCGCTCTGTGTCGAGCTTGCCCATGTAGACATCGCACTCCATACCGAGGAGAGCCGCTGCCGTCGCCGTCGCGACGCCGTGCTGGCCCGCGCCTGTCTCCGCGATCAGTCTCGTCTTGCCCATATATTTTGCAAGCAGCGCCTGACCCAGCGCGTTGTTGATCTTGTGCGCGCCTGTGTGGTTCAGGTCCTCGCGCTTCAGATAAATCTTGCATCCGCCGAGGTCCTTCGACATCTTCTCTGCATAGTAGAGAAGAGACGGACGCCCCGCGTATTCGGCAAGGAGCCTTTTGAGCTCGCCGACAAACGCGGGATCATTCTTTGCCTTGTTGTAGCTCTTCTCGAGCTCATCCAGGGCATTCATGAGCGTCTCAGTGATGTACTGGCCGCCGTAGATACCGAATCTGCCTTTCTGGTTCATAATAATCAATCCTCTGTCTTTCTGGTGGCAGAACTACTCTGCCGTTAATAGCTGCTTATTCCGGATTAAGGCTTCCGGACCACCGGGAAATCAGCGAAAATGCTGTTTTCTTCAATCATGGACAGACCGCGCGTTCTCAATAAACGCCTTCATTTTCTCATAGCTCTTGCCTGTCTCTCCGTCCTCGACACCCGAGGAGACGTCGACCGCGAACGGACGAACCTTGCGGACAGCGTCGGCGACATTGTCCGGGCTGAGGCCCCCCGCAAGGAAGAACGGGCGCTCCGGCAGGCGGTCGTTCAGGTAATTCCAGTTGAACGTGCGCCCGCTCCCGCGTCCCGCGTCAAAGAGCATGAAATCTGCCGACGGAAAGCGTACCTCTGCGGAGGAAGCGTCCTTCATGACCACTGCCTTGATGACGCGCTTTCCTGTTGCGCTGCGGATCCGGCCGGCTACATCGTCCGTCTCATGGCCGTGGAGCTGCGCCAGATCAATGATGCCGCGCCGCAGAAGGTCGATGACAACGTTCTCATCCTCATCGACAAAGACGCCCACCGCCTTGATGCCCGGGTCGAGCTTTGCCTTCAGCGCAGCCGCCTTTTCCGCGGTAATGCGATGACGTGTATTGGCGAAAACAAAACCGGCATAATCCGGCTTCAGTTCATTTACAAGCTTTATGTCATTGTCACTCATGAGCCCGCAGATTTTGACCTTCACAGGTCTCCCTGAAAGCTCCATCAGGCGCCGTCCCTTGTTTCGCGCCCGCATCAGCGTCTCTCCGACGAGAACTGCGTCCGCGCGCATCGCCTCGGCACTCCTTATGTCGTCTCGGCCCTTGACGCCGCTCTCGGAAATGAAGATCGTTCCCTCCGGAACGAGGTTCCTAAGCTCCCCCGCGTGCCTGGTATCGACCGTAAAGTCCTTCAGGTTCCGGTTGTTGACCCCGATGATCCGCGCGCCCGCGTCAGCGGCCATACGGATTTCCTCCGCATTATGCGCCTCGAAGATCGCCGAGAGCCCGAGGCTGTCGGCCAGCTGCCGGAAGTCCCGGAGCTGCACGGGATCAAGAATCGAGCAGATGAGGAGGACCGCGTCGGCGCCGATCGCCTTCGCCTCCCGGATCATGTACTCATCGACCGTAAAATCCTTGCGCAGGATCGGAATGTCCGTCACGCGCCTGATCTCCGTCAGGTACCTGTTGCTGCCCTTGAACCAGTACGGCTCAGTCAGACAGGAAATGCAGGACGCGCCCGCGTTGTCGTAGTCCTGCGCGATCTCCGTATACGGGAAATACGGAGCAATCAGTCCCTTTGAGGGACTGGCCTTCTTTACCTCGCAGATAAATGAGAGGCCCGGCGCCCTCAGGGCTTTCTCGAACGCGAACGGCTCCATCGTGGACACGCCGCCCGGAATGTCCCGCCGCCGGAGGACCGGAACGCCTCCGGCCGCCTGCGACGGGTCCGGGCAGGTCCGCTTTGCCTCCGCGACCCGCTCTCTCGTCTTCTCTGCTATTTCATCCAGAATTGTCATATCATTCCTCACTGGTTTGTCGCGGAAATGAACTGATCCATCTTCTCGAACGCGGCGCCGCAGTCGATGGTATGCGCGGCGAGCTCCACGCCCTCCTTGATGGAATTTTCCTTTCCGGCCATGTAGAGCGCGGCTCCCGCATTGATGAGGACCGCGTCTCTCTTCGGGCCGCGGTCCCTGCCGGAGAGAATCCGCCGGCAGATCTCCGCATTTTCCTTTGCCGTCCCGCCGGTCAGGTCCTCCTTCCGGCAGCGCACAAGGCCGAAGTCCTCGGGCTTTATCGTATAGTTCTTGATCCAGCCGTCCCTGACCTCGCACACCGTCGTCGGCGCGCTCATCGAGATCTCATCCATCGAGTCCTGTCCGTAGACGACAAGGGCCCGCTTTACGCCGAGATTGCTCAGGACCTGTCCGAGCGGCCTGCACAGGGATTCGTCGTAGACACCCATCAGCTCCATCGTCGCGCCGGCGGGGTTTGCGAGCGGTCCCAGAAAATCAAAGACCGTGCGGATGCCGAGCTCCTTACGGACCGGTCCCACATACTTCATCGCGATGTGGTAGTTCTGCGCGAACAGAAAGATCATGCCGATCTCCTTCAGAACCTGCGACGCCCGGTCCGGGTCAAGGCGTATGTTTACGCCGAGAGCCTCATACATATCGGCCGCCCCGGCCTTTGAATGCGAGGCACGGCTTCCGTGCTTTGCGACCGGCACGCCGGCCGCCGCGATCACAAGGGCCGCCGTCGAGGAAATATTGAAGGAATTTGACTTGTCACCGCCGGTTCCGATAATCTCGAGGACATCCTCGTCATTCAGGAACTTCACGCAGTGGTCCCGCATCGCCTCCGCGGACCCCGTGATTTCTCCGACCGTCTCTCCCTTGATCGCAAGTGCCGTGAGGTAGGCCGCCTTTTCGACCTCACTCACCGTGTTGTCCATGATCTCATTCATGACAGCCTTCGCCATGTCATGTCCGATATCCCGCCTCTCCGCAAGAGTTCGGATTGCTTCTCTGATCACTTATGAATCGCTTCCTTTCGGGTCCGCGTCTTCTCTGACGTCTGTCTTCAGGGACAGCTCCTCAAGCTGCTTCGGATCGACCGCCGACGGCGCGTCCATCATGAGGTCTGACGCATCCTTTACCTTCGGGAATGCGATGACGTCACGGATCGAATCAGAGCCCGAGAAGAGCATGATCATACGGTCAAGACCGTACGCGAGACCGGCGTGAGGCGGTACTCCGTACTTGAATGCGGTCAGAAGGAACCCGAACTGCTCCTGGGCCCGCTCCGGCGTAAAGCCGAGGACCTCAAGCATCTTCTCCTGAACATCGTCCATATGGATACGGATCGAGCCGCCGCCCATCTCAACACCGTTCAGCACGATGTCGTACGCCTGCGCGCGGACAGAGCCCGGATCGCTGTCGATATTCTTCCAGTCATCCTCATTCGGCATCGTGAACGGATGATGCATCGCAAGGAATCTTCTCTCCTCGTCAGACCACTCAAGAAGCGGGAAGTCAACGACCCACACAAAGCGGAACTCATTGTGGTCAATAAGGCCGAGCTCCTCGCCCAGATGAAGTCTCAGGGCGCCGAGAGAAGCGCAGACGACCTTGAATTTATCTGCGGCAAAGAGAAGAAGGTCACCCTTCTCTCCTCCCATGGCACGGATCAGCGCGCTCATCTCATCCTCCGTCATGAACTTTGCGAAGGAGGACTTGACTGTCCCGTCTGATTTCAGCTGCACATAGGCGAGGCCCCTTGCGCCGTACGTCTTCGCGATCTCCGTGAGCTTGTCGATCTGCTTTCTGCCCATATCGCCGCTGCCCTTGACGTTGAGACCGCGGACGACGCCGCCATTTTCCAGTGCGTTCGTGAACACGCCGAAGCCGCAGCCCCTGACCGTATCAGAGACATCGATGATCTTCATGCCGAAGCGGAGGTCCGGCTTGTCAGAGCCGTAGAAGTCCATCGCGTCCTGCCATGTAATCCGGCCGATGCCGTGCGCCTCAAGCTCCTCGTGGGCCTTCTCGATTCCCTTGATCAGGTCCTCCGGGAATTCAAGCTCGCGCATCTTTGCCGGCATTTTTCCCGTGAGGTATGTGAGCAGGCGCGTATTGATGTCGATCACATCGTCCTGATCGACAAATGAAAGCTCCATGTCGACCTGTGTGAATTCCGGCTGACGGTCAGCGCGCAGGTCCTCATCGCGGTAGCATCTCGCGATCTGATAGTACCGGTCCATGCCGGAGCACATAAGAAGCTGCTTTAAGAGCTGCGGGCTCTGCGGAAGCGCGTAGAACTCGCCCGGATGCACGCGGCTCGGGACCAGATAATCTCTCGCGCCCTCGGGAGTCGACTTGATCAGCGTCGGCGTCTCGATGTCGAGGAATCCCTCCCCCGAGAGGAACTGACGGATCATCTCGACGACGGCCGCGCGGAACATGATCTTGTGCTGCAGCTCCGGACGGCGAAGATCAAGATACCGATAGCGGAGTCTTAAGTCCTCTCTTGTGTCAATGCCGTTCTGAATGAGGAACGGCGGCGTCTGTGCCTCGGAGAGAACGCGGAGCTCCGTCGGAGAAACCTCGATCGTTCCTGTCTTCATGTGCGGATTGACCGCGCTGCGCCTCCGGACCGTTCCGACGACTGCGATCGCGGACTCAGGCTTTAAGGACCCCCATCTCTTGTCCGCTCCCTCTGATTCTGTCACGATCTGAATAATGCCTGATCTGTCCCGGAGATCAACGAAGACGATACCGCCCTTGTTTCTGCATTTCGCGACCCATCCCATCAGGGTCACCGTCTTTCCGATATATTCTTCCGTGATCTCGGCGCACCGTGCGGTGCGCTTCAGACCTTTCATGGATTCTGCCATTACTTCTTCCTCTTCTCCTAAGTATTATCAGCGGTTGAAAAATTCACGGATATCTGTGTACCCGTTCTCCTCCAGCTGCTCCTTCTGGAACTTTTTATTTTTCTTCATGAGTGAGATATCGACTGTCTTGCCCTCCGCGCGAAGCTTCATCGCCTCCTCAAAGATCGGGGCGAGCTTCTCGGACGGCATCTTCTTCTCGACGAGGAACGCCGTCTTCTCACTTGCTCCCGGAACCTTGAACTTCCGCTCAAGAAGCAGCATAATGATGCGCTCGAAGCCGATCGAGAAGCCGACGGCCGGCGTCTTCTGACCCGTGAACTTGCCGATCATCTCATCGTAGCGGCCGCCTCCGCCGACGGATCCGCCGTACTCATCCATGGAGATCTCGAAGATCGGTCCCGTGTAATAGCTCATGCCGCGGACGAGTGTCGGATCATATTTCAGGCGGAAATCAGTCGTCTTGACGGCATCAACCGCGGAAATGATCGTCGGAAGCGGGCTTCCGACCTCGTCCATGAATGCCTTCTGCGCGTCCGTGAGCGGGCACTTCACATCGCGGAACGGTCCCTCCGGCTTCTTCTCCTCCGTCGTGTCAAAGAGCGCGATGTACGCGTCAACAACGTCCTTCGGGTAATTCTCCTCGAGCTCAGCGCGGACGCCGTCCCAGCCGATCTTGTCCATCTTGTCGAGCGTGATGAAGACGGACTCATAGTCCTTCTCCTCAAAGCCGGCCTTCTTCGCAGCCGCCTTCAGCAGGTTTCTGTCGTTGATGCGGATTGTGAAATTATGGAAATCAAGCTTCGCAAGAACGGTTGTCGTCGCGAGAATCAGGTCGATCTCTGCGAGGCAGCTCGGGTCACCCAGAATGTCGATGTCGCACTGTGTGAACTGGCGGAAGCGGCCTCTCTGCGGGCGGTCGGCGCGGAACACGCTGCCGATCTGCAGGGCCTTGAACGGCGACGGAAGCTCATTGGCGTGATTGGAATAATACCGGGAGAGCGGAAGCGTCAGATCGTAGCGGAGACCGCTGTCTGTGACAGCCTCCTCAGTGGTCGGCTTTGTCAGATCAAGCTTCTCGCCTCTCTTTAAGATCTTGAAAATGAGTTTCTCGTTGTCGCCGCCGTTCTTGCTGAGCAGGTTCTCGATGTGCTCGACGACAGGCGTCTCGATCGACGAGAAGCCGAAGCCCGTGTAGGTCTCACGGATCAAATGGATGACGTAATTTCTGATCGCCATCTCATCCGGCAGGATATCCTTCATTCCGGTTACTGGTTTCTTTGTTAAAGCCATAATCTGTCTCCTTATATTATGATTACAGTGTCAAAAGTCTGAGCCCACGGCAAGCTTGCTTGCCAGTGGGTGAAAGACTTTATGACACGCACCGACATGAGCAAGTAGTGGGGCAGGGGCCCCGCGGATTGCGAATGGCGGGGAGCGCGGCGGGAGCTGCGTAGCAGCGCAGCCGCGCGTAATCACTCTTGACGCCTAAATTATATTATAAACGGCGCTGTGTCCGATTCGTGAAGCACGCGCTCTTCCTCATCCGGATCCTTCCCGCAGGTCTCATCCTCCGGACCGCCCTCCAGGGCCGCGTCCCCGAACAGACGGATGATCTCCTCGTCGCCCGCAGAAATGTGCACTCTGTATTTCGTGCCGACTCTGTGAACGACACGGTCAAAGGCCAGAAAAATCTTCAGATCAAAATGACGGATCTCATCGATCATAAGGCGTACTGCCTCGTCGGCCTCAAAGCGCTTTCTGTACGGCCGGTCGGTCGTAAGCGCGGCGAAGACGTCGCACACGCGGATGATTCTCGCTCCGAGGGGAATCTCGTCTCCCTTCAGATTCGCCGGATAGCCGGAGCCGTCGAAGTTCTCATGGTGGTACCGGACAGACTCGAGAATCAGCGGGTCATAGCCCCGCTCCACCAGGATATCATAGGACAGCATCGAGTGCATGCGGACGTACTTCATTTCCTCGACGACAAGCGGACTGACGATTTTCTCGGTCCCGTACAGATAATTGGCGAGTCTTAATTTCCCGATGTCGTGAAGCAGTCCGGCGAGCGTGAGCCTGTAGACGACCGGCTCATCCAGATTCAGCTCCCGCGCAAGGTCCCTCACGAGGCAGCTGACGAAGATGCCGTGCTCCAGTTCTTCTGTTAGATTATAATCAACTATCCGTCCCATGACAATGTCTTCTCTCCAGGTACGTCTTCACGTCCTTCGGGCTCACGGAGCGCTCAATGCGCCCGCCCGCATGGACGTATTTCGTCGACGCTCCCGCGCCGAACGCGTAGATGGACTGAATTTCCTCCATGATCAGGATGTTGTAGAGGCACTCGCTGCCCGGTCTCGAAAAGCCCGTGTTCTCGAGATTGCCGCGCATATTCTTCTGCCTGTACATATAGTACGGCTCCATGCCGAGCGCTTCTGCCGCATCCTCTGCGAGGCGCATAAGCTCCCCGTTGTTTTCAAATGTGAGGCCCTCAAAGGTCCCTCTGTCTGCCTCCGGATCCAGCTCCCTGTCCTCCCTGATCTTCTTCATGAGCCGGGAGGCCCGCTTGATCGCAAGGGAGTGAACGGTGAGCGAATCGGGCCCGAGCCTTGTGATCTCCTCCAGCGTGTGCCTGACCTCGCGCTCCGTCTCTCCCGGAAGCCCCAGGATCATATCCATGTTGATATTCGAAAATCCCGCCTCGCGCGCCATGCGGAACGCATCCAGGGTCTGTTCCACCGTGTGCTGGCGTCCGATATAATCGAGCGTCTTCTGGTTCATCGTCTGCGGATTGACGGACAGACGGGTCACGCCGTGCTTCTTCAGGACGGCGAGCTTCTCCGGGGAAAATGAGTCCGGTCTTCCCGCCTCCACCGTGAATTCGCGGCAGCGCGTCATGTCCCAGATCTCCCGGACCGCAGTCAGGAGCCTGTCCAGAAGCTCCGGGGAAAGGGCCGTCGGTGTGCCTCCGCCGATGTAGACCGTGTCCGGTCCCGGAGGAAGCTCCCCCTCCTTACCGGACGGGTCCGCCTCGCGGCCACTCACGATCGCGTCGTGACGCTCCTTCATTTCCCCGATGACTGCGTCCACATATTCCGACGCGCGGTCCTTCCACAGCCCGATCGGGCTTGAGGAAAAGGTGCAGTAGAGGCAGATGCTCGGGCAGAACGGGACATGGATGTAGAGGCTGTAGCCTCCTCTTCCAAAGCCTCCGGCCTCAAGAATCCGGTGCTCCTTCTCTGCGATATCGAGGGCCAGATGGGCCTTCTCGTCAGATACAAAATAGTAGTCCCTGAGATAAGAAAGAATTTCCTCCCGGCTCTTTCCCTCCCCGATCATTTTCATCGGGATCTTTGTCGGACGGATGCCCGAGAGCATGCCCCACGGAAGCACATGCCCCGTGTAATCGGAGAGCTCCCGGTAGAGCTGCTGCTTGATGCCGTCCTTTGCCGCCTTCCTGTCCGTATACGAAGGGATCTCCACGCGGATCAGCATATCGCGCTTCACAGCACATTTGTCCGTATCCGCATCGGAGAAAACCGTCACGTCGTCATCCGGAAAGAAGCTCTTCACGAGGGAATGAATATCATAGTGAAAGTCGTCTTTATCTGTCTGAATTCCGATATTCATAGCCCGATTCCTTCCACCTCCCGCTCGTGTCCGATCGTTGTCAGCGGGCCGTGGCCGCAGAGCACCTGCGTCTCGGGAGGAAGCGATGTGAGCAGTCTCCGGAGCGATGAGGCCATCGCGGAATCCGACCCCGTCGGAAGATCTGTCCGCCCGTATGACTCGAAGAAAATCGTGTCTCCCGCATAGAGGATCCGGTCCGCGGCGTCATAGTAGCACATGCTGCCGGCCGTGTGTCCCGGCGTCAGCATCGCCTCGAGCGTCATTCCTGCAAATGAGGTACACTCTCCGTCCCGAAGATATCTCGTCACATGAATGTGATAATTTCTGTCAAAGCCCATGCCGCAATTGAGCGCCGTGTCCTCAATCATCGGCTTCTCCGCCTCCGCGGCAAGAACCGGAAGAGACGGATACCCTGCGACAAGGTCATTTAACCCGTATATATGATCAAAATGCGCGTGCGTCAGGAGGACCGCCTCCGGTCTCAGCGCGTGAGACTTGATGGCATCACTAATCCCGGGCGCATTGTCGCCCGGGTCGACGATAAAGCACGCCTTTGTCGTCTCATTGTATGGAATATAACAGTTGGTCCCGATCGGGCCAACTGTCAGATGAAGAATTTTCATAGCTTACTCCGAGGCAGGCATCAGCCTGTCTTTCTCTCAATATCAAGGACACTCGGCACGGCGCGGATCTGGCGGACGAGCTCTGTCAGCTCATCGACCGAGTGAACGCGGAAGCTCAGCTCCATCGTCGCAATGCCCTGCCTGTTGACGCGCGTGTTCAGCTGATCAATATCAATCTTCTGCTCCGTGAAGATCTTCGAGATATCAACGAGCAGTCCCGTGCGGTTCTGCGCGTAAATATTGATCTCCGCCGCGTAGGTCGCCGCACCGGACTCATTCTCCGGCACCTGCCACTCGGCCTCGATGAGACGCGCCCTGTCCTCGCCGGACATATGGACGACATTGACGCAGTCGGAGCGATGAATCGTGACGCCGCGTCCCCGCGTGACATAGCCGACGATCTCATCTCCCGGCAAAGGGCTGCAGCATTTTGCAAAATGAACGGCGACGTCGTGGATGCCCTTGACGACAATGCCGCCCTTGCCACCGCGCAGTGTCTCCGAGTGGACGAGTGGCAGCTTGTCCTTGTTGTCGGCCGCCGCCTGCAGCACCTCGGCGTCCGTCATGAGCTTCTTCTGGTCCTTCTCGTAGAGGTCGATCATCCGGTTGACGACCTGCCCCTCCTTGAGTCCGCCGTGGCCGACCGCGGCGACGACGCTGTCCCAGTCGTGGAAGCCGTACTTTCTCAGGACCGATTCCTGATACTCCGGCTTCATGAGGCTGGAGAGCGTGTAGCCCTTCTGCTTCGCGTACGTACTGATCAGCTCTCTGCCGTGCTCGATGTTGTCTGACTTCAGCTCCTTGCGGAACCACTGGTTGATCTTCGTCTTCGCCTGGGTGGACTTGACAATCTTCAGCCAGTCGCGGCTCGGGCCCTTTGAGTTCTGGGACGTGATGATCTCCACGCGGTCCCCGTTCTTCAGGACGTAGTTGACCGGCACCAGCTTGCCGTTGACGCGTGCGCCGATCATGCGGTTTCCGACCGCCGAGTGGACACTGTAGGCGAAATCGATCGTACATGAGCCGTTCGGGAGCGTCTTGACGTCGCCCTGCGGCGAGAAGCAGTAGACTGTGTCGTTAAAAAGGTCGAGGTCCGACTTGAGCAGTGACATGAACTCCCGGTTGTCCGATGAGTCCTGCTGCCACTCGAGGATCTGGCGGAGCCAAGTCAGCTTCTCCTCCTCCTGGTTTCCCGTGACCTTGTTGCCGTTCGAGACCTCCTTGTATTTCCAGTGGGCAGCGATACCATATTCAGCGACCCGGTGCATTTCCACGGTGCGGATCTGGATCTCAAACGGTGTCCCGCCGGGTCCGATGACCGTCGTGTGCAGAGACTGGTACATGTTCTGCTTCGGCATCGCGATATAGTCCTTGAAGCGTCCCGGAATCGGCTTGTAGGTCTCATGCATGATTCCGAGGGCCGCGTAGCAGTCGCTCACCGTATTGACGATGATGCGGACCGCAAAGAGATCATAGATCTGATCGAGGGTCTTGTCCTGGTTCACCATCTTTTTGTAGATGGAGAAATAGTGCTTGACCCGTCCGTTGACCTCTCCCTGAATCCCTGCTTCCTTGATCTTCTTTCCGATGACGTCGACGAGCCCCGCGACAAACTCCTCGCGCTGCGTCTTCCGCTCGTTGACCTTCTTCACGAGGTCCGCGTAGACATCCGGCTTCCAATAGCGGAACGCCAGATCATCGAGCTCGACCTTGATCTTACTGATACCAAGACGCTGTGCAAGAGGCGCGTAGATGTCCATCGTCTCACAGGCCTTCTCGTACTGCTTCTCCGGACGCATATATTCGAGCGTCCGCATATTGTGCAGCCGGTCGGCCAGCTTGATGATGATGACGCGGATATCCTTCGCCATCGCGAGGAACATCTTGCGCAGGTTCTCCGCCTGAATCTCGACCTTGTCGACCTTGTAGTCGATCTGGCCGAGCTTTGTGACGCCGTCAACAAGAAGGGCGACGTCGTCGCCGAACTTCTCGCGGATGTCCTCGACCGTCTCCGGCGTATCCTCGACGACATCGTGCAGTATGCCGGCCGCGATCGTCTCCTTGTCCATCTCGAGGTCCGCAAGAATAATGCCGACATTGAGCGGATGAATGATATACGGCTCGCCGGATTTTCTCTTCTGGTCCTTGTGATAGCTGTCCGCCAGGCGGTAGGCCTTGTCAATCAGCGTGAGGTCGTCCGACGGATGATACTCGAGAACCTTTTTCTTCAGAATCTCGTAGATTTTCTCCGGAGACGTGAAGTCGGCCGGAGTACTTAAATCGCGCTCCGGCTTCTTGTGAACAATCAGGCGGTCCGTCATGAGGCCGATATCCGAGGGACGAAGCGCTTTCGGCGTCTTCTCCTCTGCGGCCGGCAGTGACGGTGCATCACCCTTCTTTGCAGAGGAAGTGCTGGCAGGATCCGGCGGGGTCCCCGCTGCGGTCATCTGATTCATGTCTGTCTTATCCATACCTGTCACCTGCCTTTCTTCCCCACGGTATTGCTGCAGATTTTGTAACGATTCGGCCCGCAGAGAAGCGCTCATCACCTGCGTGCGCTTAAATCGGTTTACTTATCGGTCTGCTTATGCGCCCGGATAAATAATAACGGACTCGATCTTGTACTTTGACAGTCTGTCCCGTGCATGGAGACCTGCCAGCTCCATCAGAAAGACCATGCCGGCAACCTCGCCGCCGAGCTTCTCAACGAGCTTGGCTGCGGCCTCGATCGAGCCGCCCGTCGCGATGAGGTCATCAACAAGAAGGACCTTCTGTCCCGGCTTAATCGCGTCCTTGTGCATCTCGATGGTCGCCTGACCGTACTCCAGATCGTACGACTGGGAGACAGTCTCGCACGGAAGCTTGCCCGCCTTGCGGACAAGAACAAACGGCTTGTGAAGGTTATAGGCGAGCGGAGCTCCGAAGATAAAGCCTCTCGACTCAACGCCGGCGATGACGTCGAAGTCCATTCCCTCCGTCTTCTTCTGCATTTCATCAATTGCGAGATGAAGTCCGTCCGCATCCTGAAGAACAGACGTCACATCCCTGAACATGATCCCCTTCTTCGGAAAATCCGGGATCGTGCGCACATACTCTTCAATTTTCTTCTCAGCCATGTCTCAAGTCTCCTTATTCATTCATATATCATATCTCTGGAAAATGCCGCCATGTGATACCGGTTTCACACCGGCGCATACGGCGCCTTCTCCAACTTAACAGTAAATATACCATTGTTTTTTCTTCAATGGAAGTGTGTGATGCCGATTTGGATGCGTCTTCTCCCCATATACTCGTCGATCTTCGGCGTATAGGTGATCGCAATATCCGGATTTTTCATAATTCTGTCGTACAGGTCCTGTGCATTCCGGAAGCAGACGGCATCAAAGCTCGGCCCCTCGACCCTCGCCTGGAAGCCGGGTCTCTCCGGATCGGCATCGCCCGGGACCCTCATCGACCGGATTCTCATTTTCAGGACATTGCGCTTCGCGCCGAAGAGCCTCGGGTGCTCGCAGTACACATGCTTCTGTGCAAAAACCGGTCGCTCATTTCCCTTGCCGAACGGCGCGAGCTCCTCAAGCTGTCCGATCAGCTCCTCCGTCACATACTGGATCGGCATAGCCGCGTCGATCATAACCTTCGGCACGAGGTCCTCCTCGGTGAGGCCGCAGCCTTCATTAAGTCTCCTTCTGAACTCCCCGATATTTGCCTCCTCGATGGACAGCCCGGCCGCCATCGGATGGCCGCCGAACCGGATGAGGAGGTCCTGAACCTCCGTCAGCTTCTCGAACATGGAGTAAGCCTCGATGGACCTTCCCGAGCCCTTGACGCCCTCCCGGCCGCGCGTCAGCACAAAGACAGGCCGGCTCATCTCCTCCCGGATCCGTCCCGCGATAATACCCGCGATGCTCTCATGGACGCCGGGCAGGTAAATGACAAGCACTTTGTCATTTTCCATGTGCTCCTTCTCAATGGCGGCGCGCGCAAGGTTCACGCCTGTCTCCGTCATGGACTTGCGGCTGTTGTTCAGGGCCTTCAGCTCCTCCGCGTATCTGGCCGCCACGGCCTCATTTGGCGCGGCAAGGAGCGCTGCCGAGCGCTGGGCCGTGTCGAGCCGTCCGCTCGCGTTGAGGCACGGTCCAAGCACAAACCCGATATGGTACGTGCTCAGGTTCTTCAGATCGACGCCGCAGGTTGCCGCCAGCGCGCGAAGTCCCGGGTTGTCCGTCTCCCGAAGCTGCTTTAAGCCCTCTCTCACGAGAATTCTGTTCTCCCCTGTGAGGTTCACAACATCGCCCACGGTGGCGAACGCGACATACTGAAGAAGCTTCATGTCCGGATCTCCGCCCATCGCGCGGACCAGCTTCCAGGCGACCGCCGCCCCGCACAGGTCCTTGCACGGATATTCATCTCCCGGCCGCTTCGGGTCGATCACCGCGTCGCATTTCGGGACAGACAGAACCTCGTGATGATCTGTGACGATCACGGTCATGCCGAAACTCTTCGCGAGCTCAATCTGCGCGGAGGCCGCAATGCCGTTGTCACAGGTGATGATCGTGTTGACGCTGTCGTCCTTCGCGTCGAGGATCATCGACTCGCTGATCCCGTAGCCGTCCGTGATGCGATTCGGGATATGGATGTCGGCGTCGCCGCCGAGCTCCTCGATGCCCCGTCTTAAAATATACGAGGACATGACGCCGTCAATATCGTAGTCGCCGATGATACGGATCGATGCCCCGCTGGCGATCTTCATTTTCAGAAGCTTCGCGGCCTTGTCCATGTCCTTCATAAGGAACGGATCGTGCAGCCTCTCGAGGCCGCCATTCAGGTATTCCTCAATGGCTTCATCGCCGATGATGTCGCGGTTGCGGATGACACGCGCGACCACGGGGTCAATATGAAATTTTTCCGCGATCGCTCCGAAATCGGCCCGCTTCGCATATACACTCCAGTACTCCTGCTTCATGAAAATGAAACTTCCTTTCTATACTCATACCTGCCTTCGCCGCCCGCATCCCATTGCGGCCGGACGTATACAGTAAAAAAGCCGCGTCCGCAGCATATTGTATACTGTAAAGCATTTGTCTGGAATTGACAAGCTTGCATGTATACAAACTGCCGCGGACGCGGTCTGAACTGGTTTTCAGCACCCCAGGCTCGTAACGCAAGGGGTGCTGAATCTTTATTTAAAGTCTTCAGCTGTGTGCTTCTTTGTCTTCTTCTTCCGGATGACGTTCGGGTTTCCGCCCTCACGCGCCACCGCTGCGGAAGCCTCGGAGCCCTCAGCCTTCACAGGTGATACAGTGCTCTTCTTTGCCTCTGCCTTCGCCACTCTTGCGCGCATCGCACGGTATTCCTTCGCGTCCTTTCCGAACGTTGTCCGCATCCAGTACCAGAGCGGACCGGTCAGGAAGACGGAGGAGCAGGCACCGGCGACAATACCGACCATCATCGGGAGCGTGAACTCCTTGATGGACGAGACGCCGAGCACATAGAGCATGAGAATCGACGCAAATGTCGTCAGGTTCGTGAAAATGCTTCGCGTGAGCGTCTGGTTGATTGCCCCGTCGACAAGCACCTCGAGATCGCCGTTCTTCGGCATCTCCGGAAGCTTCTCACGGATACGGTCGAAGATGACGATTGTCGAGTTGATCGAGTAGCCGAGGATCGTCAGCATAACCGCGATAAATGAGTTGCCCACCGAGATGCGCAGGATCGCGTAGCTCATGAGCGTGATCGCGACGTCGTGGCACAGGGCCAGGACTGCCGAGAGCGCGAACCGGAGGTCGCGGAACCGGATGAAGATGTAAAGCAGCATCAGAGCGACCGCGATCACAACCGCGAGGACCGCGTTGTTTCTCATTTCCTTACCGACTGTCGCGGAGATGGACTCTGCCGTGATGTCCTTCGAGGCGACGCCGAATTTGCTCTCGAGATCGGAGGCGAGCTTCTCTCTCTCTGTGAGGTCGAGCGTGCGCGTCTTAATGATGACCTGGTTTGATCCGACGACCTTCGTCATGGAGACGTCGGCGTCGCCCGTCACCTTCTCGACGACCGGCTTGACCTGCTCATCGAGCTCATCGAGCGTGTAATCCTTATCGAACTCAACCGTCGTCGATGTTCCGCCGAGGAAGTCGAGCGAATAATTGAGCGCGTGCTTTCCATTTGCCTTGTTGTAGACCATGCAGCCGATGCCGACAGCGAGGACGCAGACGGCGACGACGATGAACTTCATTCTGTTCTTTACAAAATGAATGTGCGTCGGCTTCTTCTTTCTTGCCCACACCTTCGGGTTGTTCACGCCGACAGCACAGAATGCCTTCGCGAGGAATCTCGAGATGACAAGCGCTGTGAACATGGACAGAACGACCGAGAGAGCCAGTGTCATGGCGAAGCCCTTGATCGTGCCGGAGCCGAGGACACCGAGGACTGCCGCCGCGATCAATGTCGTGATGTTGCCGTCGAGAATCGCAGACAGAGCCTTGTGCCAGCCGGCCGCAATCGCGCCCTTGACGGTCGCGCCGGCCGTAATCTCCTCCTGGATACGGGAGTAAATAATGACGTTCGCATCGACCGCCATTCCGATTCCGAGGATAATACCCGCGATGCCGGGTAGCGTCAGCGTCAGATCAAATGCGTTCAGCATGACCAGCATGAGCGCTGTGTAGAGGACAAGCGCGATACTCGCGATCACGCCCGGGAACAGGTAGACGGAAATCATGATTGCCATGACGATCGCAAGTCCGATCGCACCGCCAATCAGCGATGTCTTGATTGCCTCCTGTCCGAGGGAAGCACCGACGACGTTCGAGCGGATCTCATTCAGTGTGAGGGAGAGACCGCCGATACGAATGTAGGACGCAAGCTGCTTCGCCTCATCGATGGAACTCATGCCCTCGATGACCGCCTGGCCGTCCGTGATGGCCGCATTGACCGTCGGAACGGAAATGAAGGAGCCATCGTAATAGATACCGATGGACCAGCCGTTCTTGTACGCCTCCGTCGTCGCGTCAGCGAATTTCGTTGTTCCGCTCTTCGTGAAGGTCAGGGAGACGACGTACTGGTTGCTTCCGGTCGAGGAGTTCTGCTCAACCTCGCCCTGCGCGTCCTTGACATCAGTTCCCTCGCAGACGATGGAGCCGTCCGCCTCCAGAGAATCGATCGTCTTGCCGTCCGCGAGCTTGTAGCTGCCCGTCGAGCTGTCGTAGGAGTAGTTCTCATTTCCGTCCGAATCATACTGGGAAATGAAATACAGCGAGCCCGGAGTTCCGAGGTCCTCCAGGATCTCGTCCGCATTCGTGACACCCGGGATCTCAACCGTGATCCGATTCGTGCCCTCCTTGTAGACATTGGCCTCCGTCGAATACTGATCGACACGCTGCTGGAGCTTCGTGACCGTGTCGTCCATGTCGCTCGTGGACGGGTTGTCCTCATCGGCCTCATAGGTGATGGACACGCCGCCCGCGAGGTCGAGGCCGAGCTTGATGTTCTTCATCGCGCCCGTGCCTGTCGGACCCCAGCCGACAAGAGCGGTGAATACCATAAACACCGTGAGAGCGATCATGAGGATGATAGTAATGATACCATTGCGTTTCTTCATGATACTGCTTTCTCCTTAAGCAAAATATATACAGATCTCCGCCCCATCCCGGAGAGTCTGATTCGAAAAGCATGGGCAGGAATCAGCCGCAGGTACTGTCCGTGCAGCCGTCCTTGCAGTCCGGGTCCAGAATAGTCCCCGCCGTCGTCCCGAACGGGACATTTGTGATGCCGAGCTCGGCCTCCGCTGCCTTCAGCATCAGGGCGCACTCAACTCTCTTGCGCTCAAGACGGCAGCCGATCTCATAGACATCGTTGATCCTTCCGGTGAAATTATAGGAGTTTGCGAGACATCCGCCGCTGCAGTAGAACCGCGCGAAGCAGGTGCTGCACTCCTTCTTCGTATAGACGTTGACGCGCTTGAACTGATCGACGATATCCGTCTTCACGACACCCGTGTCCACATTTCCAAGCAGGAAATCGTCCATGCCGACGAACTGATGACACGGATAGAGATCGCCCCACGGCGTCACCGCAAGATATTCAGTGCCCGAGCCGCATCCGCTGAGACGCTTGTAGACACACGGGCCACCCGTTAAATCTATCATAAAATGAAAGAAATTAAAACCTTTTCCAGCCTTTTCGCGGCGGATCATTTCCTTTACGAGGATGTCGTACTGCTCCTCAAGAACAGGGATGTCCTCCGGCTTGATCGCGTAATCCATCTCCTTCGGGGCAACGACAGGCTCCACGGAGATCTGATCGAAGCCGAGATCAGCCATCGCGATGACGTCGGCCGCAAAATCAAGGTTCCAGTGCGTATAAGTGCCGCGGATATAGTACTTCTTTCCGAGCGCTCTGCGCTGCGCCGCCCACTTCTGGAACTTCGGAATGATCAGATCAAAGCTTCCCGATCCGTTCCGGAACGGGCGCATGCGGTCATGCACGTCCTTTCTGCCGTCGCAGGACATGACGACATTGTCCATCTCGCGGTTGCAGAAATCCATGATCTCATCATTGAGAAGCACGCCGTTCGTCGTGATCGTAAAGCGGAAGTGCTTCGGATGGTCTGTTCCCTCAAGCTCCTTCTCAAGGCCGCGGCCGTATGCGACGAGGTCCTTCACGACCTGCCAGTTCATAAGCGGCTCTCCGCCGAAGAAATCGACCTCGAGGTTGCGGCGCTTTCCTGAATTTGCGACAAGGAAATCGAGCGCCTTCTTGCCGACCTCAAAGCTCATGAGGGCGCGTCTTCCGTGATACTCGCCCTCCTCCGCGAAGCAGTATTTGCACGCGAGATTGCAGTCGTGGGCGATGTGAAGGCAAAGCGCCTTGACGACCGTCGGGCGCTTCGCGAACTCATCGATCGCGGGCGCATACGGCTCCTCCGAGAAGAGCATGCCCTGCCTGCTCAGCTCATCGATCTCGCCGAGAGCCTCCCCGATCTCCTGCTCACTGTATGTTCCGGCCAGGCGGCGCTTTACTTCCTCCCGGTCCGTTGTCTCCTGCATGGCAAGGAGCGCATCATATGTGACGTCGTCGACAACATGGACGCTGCCGCCCGGAACGTCCAGAACCATATTATATCCGTTTAATTTGTACTGATGAATCTGCATAAAACTCCAAATTTTCTTATGTAAGACAAAATTGAAGCAGCGGCGCACGGCCGCTGCCCCCGCTCATAGCTCTTCAGTTTCTTTCCGCGATCAGCGCTTGTTCTCGCACTCCTGATTGCCGACAGTGCAGGATGTCTTGCATGCGGACTGGCAGGATGTCTGGCACTCGCCGCAGCCACCCTTCTTAAGTGTGTTCTGAAGGTTCTTTGTGTTCAGAGTGACAATATGCTTCATGATAAGATCCTCCTTATGAAAGCTCATGTATAGAAGCTATTATACCATAGTGCCTGACCCCGCACAAGACAGAATCGGGCATGCCCGTTCCCGGTTACAGTTCACTCGCCATCCGGAATCACAGGCGGTTGCGAATATCAGCTATATTCAGTCCTTCTCCTGCTCAGGCAGATAGATGTGGACCCGCAGGATCCGGTTTTTCTTGACGGCCTCGACGATCATCTTCGCGCCGTCCTTCGTCACGATATATTCGCCGACCTTCGGGAGACGGTCCTCGGAATGCTCGATGATGTAGCCGCCGACCGTGTCATAATCCTCCGACTCAAGCTTCGTACCGATCGCCTTGTTCAGGTCATCGATATCGACGGACCCGAGGCACGAATATTCTCTGCCCGGCTCAATGACCGTGATCTCCTCGATATCGCGTCCCTTGTACTCGTCATGCATATCGCCGACGATCTCCTCGAGCACGTCCTCCATGGTAATCATGCCGGAGGCCGCGCCGTACTCATCGAGAACGATGACGATCGACAGCGAATTGAGCCGCATCTCATCGAGCAGATCGGAAATATTCTTCGCCTCATAGGTGTAATACGGCTCCCGCATGATCTTCTCGAGCGAGAAGCCCTCCCTGCTCGTGATCAGCAGGTCCTTCATGTTGAGAATTCCGACCACGTGGTCCGTCGTGCCCTTGTAGACAGGCACCCGCGTGAAGCGGTGGACGCGGAAGGTCTCGATCAGCTCCTCGAAGGTGGACTCAACGGGCACGGATGTCATGTCAATCCGCGGAATCATAATCTCTCTCGCGAGTGTGTCCGAGAGATCGACCACGTTATTGATCATCTTTTTCTCATCATTTTCAATGACGCCGTCTTCCTCGGACACATCAACGAGGGCCCGTAGCTCTGTCTCTGTCATGGAAGGCTTCGCGTCCGGATCAATGCCCATCAGCCGCTCGATTCCTCTCGACACGTGGTCCAGCACGAAAATGACAGGCGTCAGCACGACCATGATCGCATGGATGACCGGCGCGTCCCTGAGCGAAAGCTCCTCCGCGCGGACAGAAGCCGCATTTTTCGGCGTGATCTCACCGAAGAGAATAATGACGACCGTCAGGATTCCCGTCGCGACGCCGATCGCCGCGCTTCCGAAGAGACGCATCGCAAATGCAGTCGACAGCGAAGACGCGGAGAGGTTCACGACATTGTTGCCGACAAGAATCGCGGTCAGCATCTTCGACCTCTGGTCGAGAATCTTCATCGTCGTCACCGCCCGTTTATTTCCCTCATCGGCCCGCGCCTTGATCGAGGTCTTTCTGACCATCGTCAGTGCCGTCTCTGCGGACGAAAAAAATGCGGACAGCGCAATGAGCGCAGCCAGAATCACAAAATCAAGAACATATTTCATACTGTATCGGCCATCTCCTTCAGAATGTCCATAAACTGTCCCCCGCAGCGCTCAAACTCGCTGATGACGGCCTCCACCCGCTCCGGCCGATCGAGCCAGTTGTCACGGGTGATGCCGGTCGCCGCGACCGGACAGCTGATAAGCTCCGTGTCCGGGTAAAGGAGGCGGAAATACATCCGGCTCCTTCTCGCGTGAATGGTATTTGTCACGAGAATCGCCCGCCGCACATCAAGTCCTGCCCTGTCCGTGACAGCCCGGCAGTTAATTGCATTTTCGTAGGTGAACGTCGCGCGGTCCTCGCGGAGAATCGCCTCCTCCGGGACACCGTTCTTCATAAGAACATCCCGGAGAAATACCCACTCGGTCTCATATGTGCCGCTGTAGCGGTCACTCTCCGTGGCCGGCCCCGGAAAATAGCCGAGGCCGATATACCAGCGTCCGGACGGAAGCACGTACCTCGCGAAGCCGTCCCGGTAGAGCTCCGCGGCCCTCTCCGCCATCTGAGGCTTGTCATTTCCCGGGACAAAGATGATATCGGACTTCCGGGGCTCATCCCCGATAAACATAAAATCCGTGATATCAGACGCAAAGCGCCTGTATTTTCTGTCGATCATAGCTCAGTTGAAGCCGTAATATTTCTGAACGAGCTGATATCCCTTGACCGCGATATCACGCCCTGCCTTCGTCGGAATGTTGAGCGCGCGTCCGAGCACGCTGTGGCGGATCCGCAGGTACATCACAAGGTCCTTCTTCTTCAGGTAGTTCCAGATTTCCTTCTTCTGCTCGAGCGCCGCATCTGTCCCGATCCGGAGAAGGAGAATCGACGTGACGCTCATGATGATTCCCATATCGTGGATCATGTAGGAGGCCATGTTCTTGTTCTTCACAAGCTCAGGCCGGTAGCTGTCGATCATGATCTTTGTCACGCGGATCTGCTGGTCCATCCGGCCGACCATGACCTTCTCATTGACGGACTGGTCGCTCCGGCCGATGAAATAACGGTAGAGCGGGACATTGCAGTAATACATCGTCTTCACATACATCATCGGCGTGAACGCGTAGATATTGTCCACGTAGAAGGTGTGCTCCGGCAGCTCAAGCCCGCAGTCGCGAAGGAGCTGCGTCCTATAGATAATCGAGTGCATGAGGACGTAGCGGTGCGTGTTGAGCGGCTTGATAATGTCATTCCATGTAAAGATCCGATCCTCCGGAAATGTACCCACATAGCGCATGCCGTGCTTTCTCTTCGCGCCCTGCTTCTCATAAATGTAATTTGAGAAGAGACAGTCGAGTGTCGTCGGGCCGGCAATACATGCCCGAAGCGCATCGAGCACCTTCATGTAGGAATCATAATCGAGCCAGTCGTCGCTGTCGCAGACCTTGAAATACACGCCGCTCGCCTCAGCGATGCCCGTGTTGACGGCTCCGCCGTGGCCCTTGTTCTCCTGGTGAATCGCACGGCAGATCGTCGGAAAGCGCTTCTCGTACTCTCTTGCGATATCGAGCGTCCCGTCCTTTGAGCCGTCATCGATGATCAACACCTCAACATCATCGCCGCCGACCATCGCGTGGTCGATCGCCTTTCTCATGTAAGCCTCGGAATTATAGCATGGAATTGCGACTGTCAGAATCTTCATTGATCCTTCGTTCCTTTCCTTTTTTGCCCACCAGGACACCCAGCAGGTTTGCATACGCGGCAAATGCCGCAGGTATCGGATAGACGTTTTTCAGCTCCGCCCTGTCCGCGAAGATCCATTCGTTCTGTCCTCCATTTTCAGTTTCCGGCGCAATCGTTATGTAATAGCCTGTCATGCGCCATGTCACATGGGAAAATACATGCTTCGCGTCCGGAAGCTTCCGGATCCGGAGCGCCTCAAAGCCGCTTTGTCTCACGTAGGCAAGCGCCTCCTCCTCTCCGACAGATCCCGGGAGATTCGGAAATTCATAGAGCCCGCCGAGAAGACCTCCATCCGGCCTCCGCCGGACAGCCGTCCGACCGTCATCCTCAATGAGGAGCACGGTTCGGTCCTCCTCCCTGTGCTTTTTCGGTACGATCCGCACCGGAAGAGTCTCCGTCTTCCCTTCAGAAAATGCAAGGCACCACGGCCGCACAGGACAGGACGCACACTTCGGATCCTTCGGCGTACACACAGTCGCACCGAGCTCAAACAGCGCCTGATTGAAGGCGCCGGTCTCTGCCGGCGCGTCTCCGTCACCCGGATAGGAGGCGGGGCGGCCGGGCTGTCCGAAGGATGAGACGAGAACGCCGCGAAGCTCCTCCGTGACAAGCCGCTTCATTTTCTGCGACAGATTATTGCTGTCATCCGCCATAAGACGGGCATAGACGCGCATGACGTTGCCGTCGACAGCCGGCTCCGCGCGTCCGAACGCGATGGACGCCACCGCCCCGGCCGTGTACTCGCCGATGCCCGGGAGCTTCCGGAGCTCTCCCGCATCCGCGGGAAATTCTCCGCCGAAATCACTCGTGATAATCTGAGCCGCCTTCTTCATGTTTCTTACGCGGCTGTAGTAGCCGAGTCCCTCCCAGAGCTTCAGGAGTCTGTCGTCCGGACACACCGCAAGATGGCGGACATCCGGCAGCGCCTCGAGAAATCTCGCGTAGTAGGTCCTGACGGCCTCGACGCGGGTCTGCTGCAGCATAATCTCGGAGACCCAGATCTTATAAGGGGCTCTCGTATGCCGCCACGGAAGGTCTCTATGGCCCAGATTATACCATACAGTGAGTGGCTTTACAAAATCGTTTTCCATCTGCTATACTCCAGTCTGTAATGATTCGGCACCCCTCAGTGTCGAAGGGTGTCGAAGGGTGTCAGGTTCCGATTAACAAACCATAAACATTCGTCTCGATTTGTTTATAGAATTTTTATTGGAACCTGACACCCGTGTGTTTTTACCATTCGAAAAGACAAACATAAAAAGGGAGAGGGATTATGGATTCTCTGATTTTTGATGTAGACGGAACGCTCTGGAATTCGACGCCGCAGGTCGCGCGCTCCTGGAGACGCACGATCGAGGCGCACGGCATGGATGCCGGCTTCATCACAGCGGAGCGTCTCACAAAGGAATTCGGCAAGACGATGGATACCATCGCCATCTCCCTCTTCCCGGAGCTCCCGGCGAAGAAAGCCATCGATATCCTCCGCGAGTGCTGCGAGCGCGAAAATGACGACCTGCTCACGGACAGGCCGCCTCTCTATGACGGCGTCATGGGTCTCTTCGAGGAGCTTAAGAAGCGCGGCATTCCCGCCGGCATCGTCAGCAACTGCCAGGCCGGCTACATCGAGGTGCTTCTTGCGGACACGGGGCTTGCGCCGCTTGTGGCCGGTCACCTCTGCCCCGGCGACACCGGCTTTGCCAAGGCCCGCAACATTCGGATCCTCGCGGACCGTCTCGGACTGAAGGATCCGGCCTATGTCGGCGACACCATGGGCGACTTCACCGCGACAAAGGAGGCGGGACTGCCGTTCATTTTCGCGTCATACGGATTCGGCTCCGTCCCGGAACCGGACTTCACGGTCAAGGCTCCGCTCGACATCCTGAATCTGCCCGGCATCCGCTGACGGCTCGTACTACCTGCTTCAACGTTTCGAAAAAGGCTGTCCGGCGTTTCTGCCGGGCAGCCCTTTTATGCAATCGCGGTCTTTCACTCCTTCTTCGTATACAGATACTCGGAAAGCACATTGTACATCTTAGCCGGATCAATCGGCTTCAGAATCGAATCGTTCATTCCCGCATCACGCGCGCGTTTCACATCGCCCTCGTACGCGCTCGCCGTGAGCGCGATGATCGGAATGCTCTTCCCGGTTCCCTCTTCCATGGAACGGATCTCCTGCGTCGCCTCCACACCGTCCTTGACAGGCATCCGGATATCCATCAGAATCAGATCCAGTGAATCCCCTTCCTCATTATACTGCTCTACGGCCTGCTGGCCGTCAACCGCAGTGTCGACCACAAAGCCGACATGCTCCAGCATATTTTTCGCGATTTCAAGATTGAGCGGGTGGTCCTCGACAACAAGAACCCTCTTGCCCTTGAAATTATAGACATCACGGCTTACATTCGGCACCGGCTGATCCGCCTCTGTCTCGATCGCTCTGACCGTCACAACAATATGCGCGATTGTACCCATGTTTCTCCGGCTCTCAAAGCTGATGCGCCCGTTCAGGGCATTCACCAGCGGCTGCTCCTCGGCCGTGGCCTGCTCCACTTCATCCGGAGCCATCCCGATTCCGTTGTCCTGCACATAAAACTCCAGCGTCATATTCTGGCCGCTGCGTGACAGCTCCGATACGCTGAAAATGACATCCCCTCCGGGCGGAGTGGATTCGATTGCCCGATCCAGCAGGCGCTCAAACAGCTTCTTCAGCTTCTTTTCATCGACCTCAATCCTCGGAGACGAAACATTCTCCGTCCTGTAGCGCAGGTGAAGATGCTTCAGCTCGATCTGGGGCGTCGCGTATGCCATCAGCTTCCTGATAAACGAAGGAATATCCAGCGTGCCGCCGGACTCGTCCGCCTGCTTATTTTCAATATAATCGTACATTGTAATTCTCCCTCAACATGTCGGTTCTCTTCCCCGAAACCGATCTGCCAATCCTTACTCTGTCCGCAGATAAGACTTTTAAATTTTAGCACATCACCGCCGGAAAGTCATCTTCGGAGCCTTGAAACCTTCCTGATATCCTGCGGATTTTCTATGTAACAATGTACCATAAACAAGCCCCGAGTGGAATAACTCCAGATTGAATTTCAGAGACATTTCAGGTAAAGTGTAGAGTACACGCAAGGAGGTAAGACCGTGGATAAAAGTGATCTGAAAGAAATCCGCAAGGTTGTAAAGTCAAAGGACACCGTCGTCGACTGGATCTACGGAGTCTATGTAAATGCAGATAACGTCCCTGTCTGGGAGAATGTAGAGAAGCTGATCGGCATGGAGGAAGCGGAGCAGTTCCGCTACCAGACGCTCTTTTCGAAGGCACTCTCGACGCGCCTCGGGCGGGATTCATTTCCAATACAAATGGAAAGCCAGAATGAGGAGCTCCTCGCTCTCCGCAAAATGAAGGGCCTGTCTGTCAGCGAATTCACCGGCTTCCGCGACAGTCTTCTGGCCGGATACGCGCACACGGACCCGTACTACGCGACGCTGACAAAGATCGTCTACGATGTACCGACAAAATCAAAGGACGGAAGAAAGCTCGAGGACGGAGACCTTGTCTATCAGGCGCTGCTCTTCGCCATCTCCCCGGCGAAGCTTACGCAGCCGGCGCTCGGCTTTGATGAGGACCGCGTCACGGAGCTCGACCGGAGATGGCAGATCGGGAATCCGGTCAGCAGCTTCCTGTACCCGGCTTTTGACGGAAGACTCGAGAACAGAAATGAGGTGCTTGTGCACTCAGCCGCACCGGATGAGGAGGACTTCATCAACGGCCTGTTTCATCTCGAGGAGAGCCATGTCCCCGTCGGCGTGAAGGCCCAGAAGGAGGTCTTCTCCGAGCTGCTCGGCCAGATGGACTGCACGGTCGAGACAGCGGCGGCAATCACGGAGAACATCGTGGAGAAGGCCGCCGAGGAGGACGCCTCCCCGGTGCTCGAGAAGGAGACGCTGCGAAGGATCGTGAGTGCCGCGGGACTCGGCACGGAGGATTTCGACGAAATGTACGACGACACAGTCGGCGATACGCCGATCGCGATGGACGTCATCGCGGAGCCGTACGTGACAGTCCGCACGGACGCGGCCCTCGTCAAGCTTCCTGTCGATAAGGCGCAGCTGGTCGAGACCCGCCGGATCGACGGACGGGACTACATCCTCATCCCGGCGGACGGAACCGTCACGGTGAACGGGGTCGCGGTGAGCGCGGCTGACATCGCGCGGGAAAATATCGAAAAATAATTGCAAAAAATGGTTGACACAACTGCCACAATTTAGTATTCTAAATAGGCAGTCGCGAGAGCGGCCGCGAGACATAAGGATGGCGAGATAGCTCAGCTGGCTAGAGCACGCGGTTCATACCCGCGGTGTCGAGAGTTCGAATCTCCCTCTCGCTACGTGAAAGGCTTCGGAATTTTCCGAAGCCTTTTCTGTTATACATAGGGCCACTGAAGCATAGAAAAGGAGGATGCCGCCGGAAATTCCGGCGACATCCTCCTTTCTGTTGTCGTCGCTAGTGCCCTTGAACGCCGGCGTGCAAGCACGCCGCGTCCCGGGCACTGCGACCGGGACTTATACTGTAAAGTATTCCACTCCGGACTTGAAGACCTTCATGTCCTGCTCGCCGAAGATGTTAATCGCAACTCCGTCGCCGCGTCTTTCGACATGGCACATCTTGCCGAGGACTCTGCCGTCTGGCGATGTGATACCCTCGATCGCGTTGTAGGAGCCGTTCACATTCCACTCCTCGTCCATAGAGACATTGCCGTCCGGATCGCAGTACTGCGTCGCGACCTGGCCGTTCTCAAAGAGCTTCTTGATCCACTCGTCAGACGCAACGAAGCGGCCCTCGCCGTGGGATGCCGGTGTGACATACACGCCGCCCAGCTTTGCCTCTCTGAGCCACGGGCTCTTGTTCGTGACGACCTTCGTGTAGACCATGTGGCTGATATGACGGCCGATCGTATTAAATGTCAGCGTCGGGCTGTCAGCCGTCTGGCCTGTGATCTTGCCATACGGAACGAGTCCGAGCTTGATCAGTGCCTGGAAGCCGTTGCAGATGCCGAGAGCAAGTCCGTCGCGCTCATTGAGGAGCTTTTCAACCTCTTCCTTGATCTTCGCGTTCTGGAACGCAGTTGCAAAGAACTTTGCGGAGCCGTCCGGCTCATCGCCCGCTGAGAAGCCGCCCGGGAACATGATGATCTGTGCCTTCGCGATCTCCTTTGCGAACTCATCGACAGAATCGCGGATATCCTCCTCTGTCAGGTTCCGGAACACCTTCGTCGTGACTGTCGCGCCGGCATTTTCAAATGCGCGGGTCGAATCGTACTCGCAGTTCGTGCCCGGGAAGACCGGAATGAAGACGTGCGGTGTCGCGATCTTGTGTCCGCAGACAGCGATAGACTTCGCGTCGTAAAGCGGGCTTTCGACCGGCGACTTGTCGTCCGAAACCTTTGTCTTGTAGACCGGCTCGAGCGTCGCCTCCCAGGAATGAAGCGCGTCATCGACGGACATCGCCATGTTGCCGTAACGGAATGTCGCATCGTCCGTCACCTCACCGATGACCGTGTAGGAGGACTTCAGCTCTCCGAGCTTTCCGTCCGCGACCTCGCACACGAAATCTCCGTAATTCGGGCTGAAGAAATCCTGCGGGTCAAGGTTGTGCTCGATCTTGACGCCGAGCTTGTTGCCGAATGCCATCTTCGAAACCGCCTCGCAGATGCCGTGGCGTCCGAGGACGTACGCGGAAATGACACGTCCCTTCTGAATATCCTCGCGCAGCTTGTCGTCATCATCGAGGATCGCCTGATAATCCGGCAGATCATACTGGTCACGCTTTGCGCGGATCCAGACGATCTTTGATCCCGGCTTCTTGAATTCAGGTGTGATGATGTCCTGAACCTTCGCGACATCCACAGCAAATGAAACCAGCGTCGGCGGTACGTCGATGTTCTCGAATGTACCGGACATCGAGTCCTTGCCTCCGATGGACGGAAGACCGAAGCCGAGCTGAGCCGCATAAGAGCCCATCATCGCCGCAAACGGCTGGCTCCATCTCTCCGGATCCTTGCTCATACGGCGGAAGAATTCCTGGAATGTGAAGCGGATCTTTCTCGTGTTGCCGCCCGCTGCCGCGATCTTCTGGACAGATTCCGTGACCGCCCATGCTGCGCCGTGATACGGGGACCAGGTCGTGAGATACGGATCATAGCCGTAGCTCATCATCGTGACCGTGTTCGTCTTTCCGCCCGGAACCGGAACCTTCGCGACCATCGCCTGCGTCTCCGTCAGCTGATAGCGACCGCCGTACGGCATGAGGACAGAGGCTGCTCCGATCGAGCTGTCGAACATCTCGACGAGACCCTTCTGCGAGCAGACATTGAGGTCCGCGAGCATTGACTTCCATGAGTTGTAGATCGAGCCGCTGTCGTCCACATTTCTCGTGACATACGGGTTCTTGTTGAGCTCGGAATCCGCCTTGTTCGGGACATCGACGAAGACATCCGTCTCCTGATGCGCACCGTTCGTATCGAGGAACGCGCGGCTGATATTGACGATGTCCTTGCCCTTCCAGTTGAGAACAAGTCTCGGCTCCTTCGTGACGACAGCAACCGGTGTCGCCTCGAGGTTCTCCTCATGGGCATACGCGAGGAACTTGTCGACATCCTTCGGATCGACGACAACAGCCATTCTCTCCTGGGACTCAGAGATCGCGATCTCCGTTCCGTCGAGGCCCGCGTACTTCTTCGCGAGCTCGCCGATCGCGACGGACACTCCGCCGGCACCGAAGTCGTTGCACTTCTTGATCAGATGAGCGACCTCCTCGCGGCGGAACAGTCTCTGCAGCTTTCTCTCTGTCGGCGCATTGCCCTTCTGGACCTCAGCGCCGCAGGTCTTCGTCGAATTCTTCGTGTGCTTCTTGGAGGAGCCTGTCGCACCGCCGATACCGTCGCGTCCCGTTCTTCCGCCGAGAAGGATGATGATGTCGCCCGGATCGGAGTTCTCGCGGATGACAGCTCTCTGCGGAGCCGCCGCGATGACCGCGCCGATCTCCATACGCTTCGCGACGTAGTTCGGATGATAGATCTCCTTGACATAGCCGGTTGCAAGACCGATCTGGTTGCCGTAGGAGCTGTAGCCGTGGGCAGCGCCGCGGCAGAGCTTCTTCTGCGGAAGCTTGCCCGGAAGCGTCTCGGACTGCGGACGTGTCGGATCAGCAGCTCCGGTCACGCGCATCGCCTGATAGACATACGTTCTTCCGGAGAGCGGGTCACGGATTGCACCGCCGAGGCAGGTCGCAGCACCACCGAACGGCTCGATTTCTGTCGGGTGGTTGTGGGTCTCATTTTTAAAATTGATCAGCCAGGACTCTTCCTTGCCGTTCACATCGACCGGAACAACAATCGAGCAGGCATTGATCTCGTCGGACTTCTCCTGGTCCTCGAGCTTGCCCTCCTTCTTCAGCTTCTTCGCGCCGAGAAGGGCCATGTCCATGAGAGAGACATATTTGTCGGAGCGGCCCTTGTAGAGCTCGTCGTGGTCCGCAAGATACTGCTTGAAGGTATCCTCGATCGGCTTCCTGTAGTCGCCATCGCCGAACGTGACATTCTTCAGCTCCGTGAGGTAGGTCGTGTGACGGCAGTGGTCGGACCAGTATGTATCGAGCATGCGGATCTCGGTGATCGTCGGATCACGGTGCTCATCATTTGCAAAATAGTTCTGGATGAATTTAAAGTCCTCAAATGTCATCGCCAGGTTGAGCTTTGTGTAGAGCTCCATCAGCGGACCATTTTTCATGTCCTTGAAGCCTTCCATCGTCTCGACGGAATCCGGCTCCTCATAATCCTCCTTCAGAGTCTCCGGCTTCGTCTCATCGGCAAGGCGTGAATCGACCGGGTTGATCGTGTCCGCCTCGATCTTCTTCATGTCCTCATCAGAGACCGATCCGATGATCATGTAGGTCGTCGCAGTGTGGACAGTCGGGTTCTCACGCTCGTCAAGGAAGCGGATACACTGCTCTGCGGAGTCTGCCCTCTGGTCGAACTGTCCCGGAAGGTACTCGACGGAGAAAACCTTTGCGTTCTCCTGCTCCGGAAGCTTCTCCTGATAGACCGTATCCACCGGCGGCTCCGCGAAGACAGTCCGGCAGGCCTTCTCGTAGACCGCGTCGGAGACATTCTCGACGTCGTAACGGTTGAAAACGCGGACATTTTCGCATCCCTGAATGTTCAGGTAGTGGCGGATCTCATGGCGAAGATCCTTCGCCTGGCCCGCGAACTGCGGTTTCTTTTCCACATAAACTCGTCTAACCATTTGCTTGTATACCCCGCTTTTGATAGGTGTAAAGATTAAAAGTCGTCTCCATTATATCTGAAAATGAGAAACGTGCAAACCATATTCCCGGTTTTCCGCATTTTCTGCCGTCACTTCGTTACAGTTCACACGCCATCCAGAGTCGAATGCCGTCCTCCTCAGCTTCCCTTCGCCGCTGACGCAGCGGCTCAGGGTGATCTTCGGACTCCTCCGTATAACGCCCTCACCGCTCCTGATATCGCTGACCGCTTACCGAGGTCTGGTGGCGTGTGAACTGTAACGTCACTTCCAGAAATGCGCAAGCTCATCCCCGACGGTCCCGGCCGTGACATAGACGGCATCGCTCCACTCCCGCGGAAAGAGCCGCCGGTTAGCCGCTTCCGCAAACCGGCTGTCGAGCAGCACGATCACGCCGCGGTCCGTCTGCGTGCGGATCACGCGGCCGGCCGCCTGCAGGACCTTGTTCATGCCGGGATAGCGATACGCGTAATCAAAGCCGGCAGGCCCTGCATTTGCCGCAGGATCATCCTCCGGCGGATTGTCGTAGCGGCGCTTCAGAATCTCCCGCTCGTTGCTCACCTGCGGAATACCGGTCCCGACGACGACAGCGCCGATCAGCTTCGTCCCCGCAAGATCGATGCCCTCCGAAAACATACCGCCCATGACCGCGAACGCGGCGAGGGACACCTCCGGGTCCTCATAGAAATTCTCCATGAAGATCTCCCTGTCCATCTCACTCATCCCGTACGACTGACACACATAGTTCACGTCCGGGGAGTCAAATTCCCGCCTGTACACGCGGTAGACATCCCGCATCATCCTGTATGACGGGAAGAAAATGAGATAATTCCCGCGCATGGCCCGCGCTGTCACAGAGATATAGCGGGCAATCCTCCGGTACATGTCCTTTCCTCTCGCGGTATATTTCGTGCTGACGTCGGTTCCGATCAATATGCGACGGTTGGCCCTGTCAAATGGCGATGGCGCGTAGACGGCCTTTGCGTCCCCGTCCGTCAGCATCCGCCTGTAGTAGGCCGCCGGGAGGAGCGTCGCGGAGAAAAAGACGGCGCTTCTCCCGTGCGCGAGCGCATTCCCGAGGCGCCGCGCGGGATTCGCGCAGAGAAGCCTTACGAGAAGCTCGGAGGCCGGAAGCTTGTCCTTCTTCGCGCCGCTGCCCTCGCCTCCCGCCGAGCCGGACTCCGCGTATGCAGCATATGTATCGTCGAGATAATCCGCAGTAGATACAAATGTTCTGACCTCAAAATAAAAATCGAGCAGCCTTTCCTTCAGCTCTACATTCTCGCTGTCCTTGTAGAAGGTCTGCATTTCCCCGTAGAGCCTAAGCATCGCCGCAAGAAGTCCGTCAAGACCGGAGAAGCCATTTGCGGGCGCCATCCCGCCGAGCACATGGAAGGGGATTCCCGCCGTGCTTCCGTCCGGATGCTCCGCGCAGTCATGCCTGATCTGAAGCAGGCATTTGTTGACGCGCTCAAGCGCCCTCGCGATCTTCGGAGCTCCCTCCTTTGCGAGGCGCTTTGCCGCGAGCACATGCGTCTTCCGTATCTCCGCGCTGTACATCTCCCGCCCGCGGTCGACCAGGTTGTGGGCCTCGTCAATCAGGAAAATATAATCCCCCTTCACGTCCTCGCCGAAAAACCGCTTTAACTGCGCGTCCGGGTCAAAGACATAATTATAGTCGCACAGAATCACGTCGCACCAGGACGAGACGTCGAGCTCCATCTCGAACGGACAGACACGCCATTTTTCAGCCTGATCAAGGATTATGCGGCTGTCCGTCACGCGGCTCCCGCCCTGACCCAGCAGCTCGAAGACGGCGTCGTTCACGCGGTCAAAATGGCCCTTCGCGTACGGACAGTCATCTGGATTGCAGCTCGGCTCGGAGAGCGGGCAGATCTTCTCCTTTGAGAGGATGCGGACGGCCCGGACATCAAGCCCCTTTCCGATGAGAATTCCGAGCGCCTCCTGGGGCGCGGAGAGCGTCTCATTTTTCCCTGTCAGATAAAAAATGCGGTCCCCCATGCCCTGCCCCAGCGCGCGGACTGCCGGAAAGAGGCAGCTCATCGTCTTGCCGACTCCGGTCGGGGCCATGAGCATGAGATTCTTCTGATCCCGCAGGGCGCCATAGACCGTCGCCGCAAGTCCTCTCTGCCCCGGGCGGTAGGGGAATGGGAAGTCCATATCCGCCATCGACTCATCTCTCTCCTTCGTGTGGCGGATCTGCCAGGATGCCCAGCGGTGATAGGAGCGCGCGACCTCGAGGAACCAGCCCTCGAGCTCCGCAAAATCAAAGTCCCTGCGGAAGCGCTTTACCTCCTCGGTCTCGAGATTCACGTATGTCATGCGGACGCCGACGGACGCGAGCGACTTCGCATCCGCGAGAATATACGCATAGCACTTCGCCTGCGCGAGATGAATATCAAAGGGCTCCTCCAGCTCATTCACATCGAGGTACATGCATTTGATCTCATCGACGCAGATGTCCGGCGAAGATTTGTCCTTTACGGTCTGCTTATCCGGCCCGATTCCCGACGGCTGCCCGTCTGGTTCTCCTTTCACAAACCTCTCCGCCGTCTTCCCGTCCGACCCAATCCCCGACGGCCGCCCGTCTGGTTCTCCTTTCACAGACCTCTCCGCCGTCTTCCCGTCCGGCCCGATTCCCATGACGCCGTCCGCTCTTCCCTCGATGCGAAGCACAAGGTCCGGAAAATGCACATCCTTCTTCAGTGTGACCTCCGCCTCATAGAGCCCCTTCGCGCTCTTCTGCAGCTTCCTGTGAAGACGCGCGCCGGCCATCGCGGCCTCAAAGCTCTGCGCGCCCTGCGTCCGGTTGTCGAGATCGCCGCTTCTCAGCACGAACTCCACCAGATGCCTCACGGAAATGCGGACAAGTGGCAGACCCTCCGCGCTCCCGCTCACATTCGCTTTCTTGTCAGTCGTATCCATCCCCTGTCCCCCGATCTTAGAGCCCATTATAGCAAAAAGACAGCTGTTCAGCACCCATCCCCGGAGCGCTTTGCATTACTCGTTACTGTTCACATGCCATCCAAAGTCGCATGCGGTCGCGAATATCAGGGCGGTATCGGGCAGACTCCGTCCCTCCGTCCTCCTCAGCTTCCCCTCGTCGCTTGCAGCTCCTCGGGGTGATCTTCGGACTCCTCCGTATAACGCCCTCACCGCTCCTGATATCGCTGACCGTTCACCAAGGTTTGGAGACGTGTGAACTGTAACCATTCCTCGTTGCCGAGTGCTGAATAGCTGCAAAAAAAAGACTGCCGCATCACTGAATGCGGCAGCCTCAGGAACAGACTGAAACAATTTGTAATTATTCAGCACTCTCTGGAAAACTGATGAAATCCAGACGGAGTGCCAGCCCGCCGGAAGCGGCGGTCTCACGCGACCTGATACTTTGCGATCTGCTTCTCGAAATGCGCGATCTTCTCCGGCATGCGGACCGTGAGAACCTTCGTGAGGTCGAGGCTCAGGACGCCGAGAATGGACTTTGCGTCAATAATAAAGCGGTTATAAAAAATATCGACGTCACAGTCACAGCTCTCAGCCGCGTGAACAAAGTCAGCGACCTCGTTCTGCGTAAGTCTGATCTTGTACTCTGTCATAATAATCACTCCTTTTTAATTAAAGCCAGTGTCAAAACACTCCCCTGTCAGACCGGAACAGTCACCCGCGTTCCGTTTACGCGTCGTATCTCGATCTGATGCGCCCATTCTAAAGCCGGTCAACCGCCCTGTCAATCCGCTTTAAAAAATTCGGCGTTTGCACGAAGTTAAAGAAATTAAATTTTCCATGTTTCAGTCATCATTTCATATTTTAACCTTGATTTAACACGTTTCTTGTGCAACATAGCCCATACATGTGAAAACGATTTCATATGTGCATGTTTATAATTGTTCTGCTATTTATACAATCATTCATGTAAAGACAACTGCGACAGGAGGACGGATTCTGCTCAATACCGCCCTGATATTCGCGACCGCATGCGACTCTGGATGGCGTGTGAACTGTACGGTGGCATGTTACTGTTCACACCGAATCGGAACTTTGGAAGCCATAAGCGATATCAGATACGCCGAAAATCACCCTGAGCTGCGGCACGCAGCGAAGGGAAGTTGAGGGGGACGGAACGTGCCCGACAACGTATTGATATTCGCGATGGCATCCAACTGTACATACGGTGTGAACAGTAACGGTGGCATCCGTAATGGAGGAGCGCGTCAGCCGCTTTCTTGTCTTTCCGCCCGATCCGATGTAAACTGTAATTAATCAGCACCCCTCAGAAAACTTGTTATTAATCAGCACCCCTCAGAAAACTTCTGAAATCCGGACGGAGAGCTTGCTCGCCGGACGATTTCAAAAGTTTTCTGAGGGGCGGACAAGCGGCGAAGCCGCTCTGTCCGCCCACAACGAGGAACGCGAAGCGTTCCGAGTCTGGGTGCTGATTATGCAGCACAACGAGGAACGCGAAGCGTTCCGAGTCTGGGTGCTGATTATGCAGCACAACGAGGAACGCAAAGCGTTCCGAATCCGGATGCTGATTACGCAGCACAACGAGGAACGCGAAGCGTTCCGAGTCCAGGTGCTGAACGATTTCGACTACCTTATCGAAAGGAGGAAGACGGCCGTCCTGCCCGCCGGCACGGAGCATACCATCGCGGCCGCCCGAATACACATGACCTATCGCGAAGCCTATGCCCGCCTCTCTGACATCGGAGAGACACAGCTTCTCCGTTTCTATGACACACTTGACGAGAAGGACCGCGCATCTCTTCTGGAGCAGATCAGCCGGACTGACTTTTCCTATTTAAATGCATTTCACGAAAAGGACCGCGAGATAAAGCGCGGACATATCACGCCGATTCCCGCAATGACGCTCTCTGAAATTAAGGAGCGCCGGATGGATTTCCGGAAGACCGGCTTCGACGCAATCCGCTCCGGAAAGCTCGCGGCTGTCCTTCTTGCAGGCGGCATGGGGACGCGCCTCGGCATCACGGGACCGAAGGGCGCCTTCAATATCGGCATCACAAAAGATGTGTTCATTTTCCAGAGACTGATCGAGAATCTCCTGCGCGTCGTCGAGGCGGCCAACACCTGGATCCACCTCTTCATCATGACGAGTGAGCGGAACGACGCAGAGACGCGCACCTTCCTCAGGGAGCATCAGTACTTCGGCTACGACAAGGACCACATCCATTTCTTCACGCAGTCGATGGCGCCGGCCGTCGACGAAAACGGCCATGTCCTTCTCGAGACCCCGTCCCGCATCGCGGTCTCCCCGAACGGAAACGGTGGATGGTTCCTCTCCATGGCAGACGCCGGATATGTAAACCTGCTTCATACTTTAGGCGTCACCTATCTAAACGTCTTTGCCGTCGACAACGTCCTGCAAAGCATCGCGGACCCCGCATTTCTCGGGGCAGTCATCGAGACGGGGAGCGCCTGCGGCTCCAAGGTTGTCCGCAAGGCAAATCCGGATGAGAAGGTCGGCGTCATGTGCCTCGAGGACGGCAAGCCGTCCGTCGTCGAATACATCGAGATGACAGACGCGATGCGCACCGAGAAAAATGCAGACGGAAGCCTCGCCTACGGCTTCGGCGTCATCCTCAACTACATGTTCCGCGTCGCGGACCTCGAGAAGGTCATGAATGAAAAAATGCCCGTTCATTTCGCGCACAAGAAGATCCCATATGTCGGCGAAGACGGGCAGACCATCCGGCCGGACAAGGAAAATGGCTGGAAATTCGAATATTTTATTCTCGACATGGTGCACGAGCTGCCCGGCTGCCTTCCGTTCGAGGTCGAGCGGGAGCGCGAGTTCGCCCCGGTCAAGAACCGGGAGGGCACCGACTCCGTCGAGAGCGCGCGAAAGCTCCTTGAAATGAACGGCATCGCGCTTTAAGTAATGAAAGGAAGGGAAAACTGCATCCTTATGGAAGAAGACAAGAAAATCGCACTGCTCATCGACTCAGACAACGTCTCGTCCAAATATCTGAACGGGATCTTCGATGAGCTCTCTCAATATGGCACCATCACATACCGCCGGATCTACGGCGACTTCACGACGTCCGCAAATGCCCGCTGGAGCCAGAAGCTGCTCGAGAAATCGATCATCCCGGTCCAGCAGTTCTCAAACACAACCGGCAAAAATGCGACCGACTCCGCGCTCATCATCGACGCGATGGACCTCCTCTACACCGCCAACGTCGACGGCTTCTGTATCGTGAGCTCAGACAGCGATTTCACGCGCCTCGCCTCGAGACTTCGCGAATCCGGCAAGATGGTCATCGGCATGGGCGAAAAAAAGACGCCGGACTCCTTCCGCGCGGCCTGTACGGTCTTCACCGAGCTTGAGAATCTCCTCGAAAATGAAGAGGCGACAAGCTCGATGACCAAGGACGCGATTGAGTCCGACATCATCAACATCATCACGAAAAATGACAACAACGGCAGGACGACAGGCCCCGGCGAGATCGGCAGCCGCCTGCAGAGCAAGTATCCGGATTTCGACATCCGCACGTTCGGCTACAGCCAGCTCTCCAAGTTCCTCGCAGACATGGACGGCATCGTTGTCGAGAAGGGAAAGAACAACGCCATCACGGTCAGCCTCAAGGAAGGCAAGTCCGAGGACGACGAGCTGATCAATGACATCCGGAAAATCGTCAAAGAGCACGGCAAGAAGGGGATCGCGCTCTCAACGCTCGGCCAGGAAATCCGCCGCAAGCACAAGAACTTCAACGTCAAGCTCTACGGCTACTCACAGCTCTACAAATTCATCGACTCGCTGCGCGGCCTCCGCGTCACCGGTCAGTCGACGAACCGCCGCGTAACGACGGAGTGACGATCAGACGACCTGTAAAATATAGAACTTCAGATAGTCCGACTCGGCTGCCGTCCAGAGGATCGGGTGGTCCGGCGCCTGCGAACGCGCCTCAACCTGGCGCACCCGGACGTGCGCATCCCTCGCGGACTGCCGGAGCATCTGCTCAAACAGCTCTCTCGTCATAAAATGAGAACAGCTGCAGGTCGCAAGGAACCCGCCCTTCTTCACGAGTTTCATGCCGGCCGTGTTGATCTCTCGGTATCCCTTCGTCGCATTCCGCACGCTGGCCTTTGCCTTCGCGAAGGCAGGCGGGTCGAGAATCACGACATCATACTGCTTTCCGGCCGCAACCAGCTTCGGGAGCAGCTCGAGCACATCGGCAACGAGATACTGAACACGCGGAGAGCCGTTCTCCGGAGTCACAATAGTTCCGTCCGCACCAGCGACTGCGCCGGCATAGCGGCCTCCCCCGATATCGGACGGCACGTTAAAGCCATTCAGCTCTGCATTTTTCAAAGCCATATCGATCGCGCTCTGCGACGCATCGACACTTGTCACATGACTTGCTCCCGCGAGGGCCGCATTCAGTCCGAAGGACCCCGTGTGCGTGAAGCAGTCGAGCACATCGGCCCCTCTGCAAAGGCTCTGAATGGCCTTCCGATTGTATTTCTGGTCGAGGAAGAAGCCGGTCTTCTGGCCGTCCTTCACGTCGACGATATACTTCACGCCATTCTCCGTGATCCGGACATTTGTGTCAAACTCCGGCCCGATGAAGCCCTTCTTCCGCTCCATACCCTCCTTGAGGCGCTCCTTCGCGTCGCTCCGCTCATAGACACCGCGGATCCTGATTCCATCCTCCGCGAGCACCTCCTTCAGAATGTCGACAATCTCCTCTTTTCTCCGGTCCATGCCAAGGGCCAGTGACTCGACGACGAGAACGTCCTCGTACTTGTCGATTGTAATTCCGGGAAGGTCATCCGCCTCGCCGAAGATCACACGGCAGGAGGAGGTGTCCGTGACCTTCTTCCGGTACTCCCACGCGGCGCGGATTCTTTTTCTGAAGAATTCCGAATCAATGACCTCGTCTGCATTTCTTGTCAGCATCCGCACACGGATCTTCGAATTTCTGTTGATGAACCCGATGCCGAGCGGATATCCGTCAAAATCAGTCACGCGGACCAGGTCGCCGTTCATATAGAGTCCCTTCACGTCCGCGATCTCGTTGTCAAATACCCAGGCGCCGCCTGACTTGAGCAGCCGTCCGCCGCCTCTCTTTAAAATTACGTCTGCACGCTGTTCCATCTTATCTCCGTCTCTCAGGCAGAAAATGCCTGCTTTTGTAAATACTCACAAAATTTCTGGGGATTCACCAATCATTTGTGAACAATTGATGAATTTTCTACCCCCCCCTTTACTTTCAGACACCCCACCTATATAATAGGTTTTGTGCTTGATTGCACAGACTTTTTCCAAGTCGGATTATCCGGCGGAGGACAGCTGCCACCCCTCATAGACAGCTGTCCTTTTTTTTGTCATTATTCAGCACCCCTTGAAAAACTGATGAAATCCGGACGGAGAGCTTGCTCGCCGGACGATTTCAGAAGTTTTTCAAAGGGCGGCCAAGCGGCGAAGCCGCTCTGTCCGCCCACAACGAGGAACGCGAAGCGTTCCGAGTCTGGAATGCTGAATAATTACCTGGGGTACTGATTACTTCATCATTTATCCGGACAAACGGGCATATTCCGTCACGCGCATTCAAAGACGCGTGCCGTCCACGCAGATCCATTCCTCACCATTCTTTGTGTGGATCTGTATGTTTTTAAAGCCTGCTTTCTCAAACAGCTCCTCAAATTTTTCCTTCGTCGGATTAAACAGATGGTACATCGCGACATTCTCCCGCTCGCGGTCGCTCATCGCAGGATTGTCGTAGGTCTCCGCAACCAGCAGGAAATGGCCGTTCTTCTTCAGGACGCGGCGGACCTCCTTCAGGTTTTCGCCCGGGTCCGGCCAGAAATAAAAGCTCTCGACCGTGATGATCTTGTCAAATGTCTCATCCGCAAACGGGAGCGCCTCGACCGATCCCTCGCTGATGGTCATTCTTCCCTGTTCGATCCACTCCCGATTGAGGTCCGATGATTTCCTGACGGAAACCTCCGAGTAGTCAATGCCGTCGAGATGGCCCTCCGTGATCCGGCCCGCGATGCGGTTTAAGGTCATGCCTCCGCCGCACCCGATATCGAGCAGACGGTCGCCCGGCCGGATATCAAGGAAATCAAGGGCCCACCCGGTCATCGCGTAGTGGCTCTCATTCATGCGGTCGAGCATCTTCGCCCCCGCAGCTCCCTCCGGCCGCCTCGGGTTGCCAAGGTCCGGCGTGCGTGCTTCTTCATTTTCAGACATAAATCCTCTCCTTCTTGAGGCGCGTCACATGTCCGCGACCGTAAAGCCCTTGCTCCTGATGCTGTTCTCGACGGCGCTCAGGGAGCCCGCGTGCAGAATAATGATCGGCTTTCCTACATTTCTGTCAAATGACGTGTAGATGTAGTCGACGTTGACGTTGCTCGTCCGGAGCGCCTTTAAGAGCTTATTGAGGCCGCCGTTCGTGTCCTCGACATACGCGCCGATGACGACGTCGGTCCGGCACAGATAGCCGGCGCGCTTAAATGCGTCGACGGCCACATCAGTCTTGTCGACGATCATACGGACGATCCCGTACTCGGCGCTGTCATTTGTCACCAGAGAAATGATATTCACCTCTGCGTCATCGAGCACCTGCGTCACCTTCTGCATCGCGCCCTTTGTGTTTTCAGCAAAAATAGCAATCTGTCTAAGCATTTATCCCTCCACAATCAGATAGGTTCCGTCCGGAAGCGGAAATACCTCAGCCTGGTCCTCAACCTCGTCATCGGTCATTCCCGTCACATCCATTCCTGACTCATCCAGAAACTTACGGACAGCCTTGAGGGACGGCAGGACCTGCGCCATGCAGTCCTCCAGAAACGCCTCCGCCTCCTCGCGGGAATCCGCAACAGGTTCGTCAAACATCTGGTCCTGATGAGCCAGAAAATAATCCAGACACTCGTCGGTATAATCCATAGTCATTCCTCCAAGTCAAAAACACAGTTGTATTACAGGATATCTTTAAAAGCATCCTTCAGCGTCGCAACCACATTGTCTGTCGTTCCATAGCAGAAGTCCCGGATCTCCTCCGGCGCGCTTTTCATCGCGTAGCTGAATCCGACATTGTTCAGCATGTCCTCGTCATTGTAATTATCGCCGAAGGCCATGACCTCATCCTTGCCGATCCCGTATTCATTCATATACCAGGTGATCGCGCTGCCCTTGGTGACCCCCTTCGGCGAAAAGTCGACCCAGCCGTTTCCGCTGTAGACGACCGTGAAGAGATCTCCGAACAGGCGGTCCCAGTAGGTCACCTCCTGCAGGGCGTGCTTCTCATCGGAGCACCAGCCGGATATCTTGAAATACGGCTCCGGGATGTCGTGAATGGTCGGCACAAAGGTGACATGGTTGTGGACCACGTCACGGCAGAAGTTTCCGAATTTTTCAGACGTCGCGTAGACATAGCTCGTATCCACGCCGGAGACAAGGACCTCGTATTCCCTCTTGTCGTCAAATGCAGAGAGAAGATCAAGCGCCGCATCCTCCGGCATAATCTCCTGGTGGACCAGCTTTCCGTCGTGGAAGACGAGGCAGCCGTTCTCACACAGGTAATCGATCTCATCTCTGACCGGCTTGAACATATACTGCAGGTTTGCGTGCTGACGGCCGCTCGCCGCCATGAACTGTATGCCGTGCTCCCGGAACTTCCGGATCATCTGAAACATTTCCTCCGGGACTCCGTCACCGTAGTGCGGAATCAGCGTTCCGTCCATGTCGCTTGCTATTACTTTGATCATGCATCCCCCACTCTTAATGCGTGTGACTGTGTCAGTTCCAGTTCTCCTTCACAAGGCCCGGAATTTCATCCGGCTTTTCGATAATCCGCTCAGCTCCGTTCTCCTCGAGCTCCTTCCTGTCGCGGTAGCCCCAGAGAACGCCGATCGTGTGCATGCCCGCGTTGCGTCCTGTCTTCATGTCCGTCCACGTATCTCCGAAATACAGGCATTCCGACGGGCTCACGCCGAGCAGCTCCGCCGTGCGGAGGGCACCCGTCGGGTCCGGCTTGATCGGGACGCCGTGTCCCTGTCCCTGCACGTGATCGAAAAGATCGCCATACTGGGCATGGACGGTCAGCTGCGCCGAGTCATCCGGCTTGTTGGAGACGACGGCGATCCGGATTCCCTGCGCCTTCAGTGTCCTCAGTGTCTGCTCCATTCCCTCATACGGGTGAACATGGTAGTTCGGCTTCTCCGCCAGAAACTTTCTGTTCAGAATATAGCCCGCATCGAGATTGTCCTCTGTGTCGCCGCCGACCTTCTTCAGGCATCTTCTCACCAGGTTGTCGGACCCGTCCCCGCAGTAATAGCGGTAGTCATCCACCGGCTGCGCCGGAAACCCAAGCTCCTCCAGCATCCGGTTCCCCGCGAGCGCAATCGCGTCCAGAGTATACAGAATCGTTCCATCAAGATCAAATATACACGCACGAATCATGTTGTTGTGTCTTTCCTCCTTCTCAGTGCTTCAGGTTAACATCACATGCAGCGTCATCCTTTCCGAAAAAATGGCGCGTGCATGAGCTGTCCGGCAGTTACTGCTTCTTCGGAAGCTTGAAGGAGGATTTCAACGTGACAATGCGGTTAAATACCGGCGCACCTTCCTTTGAATCCTTGCAGTCGACACAGTAGTAGCCGTCGCGGACGAACTGGAAGGAATCATATGCCTTCGCGTCCTTCAGAGCCGGCTCCAGCATCGCGTTATCGATGATCTCGACAGAATTCGGGTTGATGTTGAGTGACCCGTCCTCGTTGTAGACGCTCTTATCCGGATCGATCAGCGAATTATAGAGGCGGACGGTCGCGCGGAAGGACTCCTTCGCCGGGACCCAGTGGATGGTGCCCTTGACCTTGCGGCCCGTGAAGCCTGTGCCGGCCTTGGTCTCCGGATCATAGGTGACATGGACTGCCGTCACATGGCCGTTTTCATCCTTGTCGCAGCCGACGCACTTCACAAAGTACGCGTGCATGAGGCGGACCTCATTTCCCGGATACAGTCTCTTGTACTTCGGGACCGGGTTCTCCATGAAATCGTCCTCGTTGATATAGAGCTCGCGCTCAAACGGGATCTGTCTCTTGCCGAGCTCCGGATTCTCGAGGTTGTTGTCCGCGTCGAGCATCTCCGTCTGTCCCTCCGGATAATTATCGATGATGAGCTTAAGCGGATGAAGGACAGCCATCATGCGCGGGCGCTTCATTTTCAGGTCCTCGCGGATGCAGTACTCGAGCATGGCCGGATCCGAGACGGAGTTGGCCTTCGAAATACCGGAGAGCTCGACGAACATCTTGATCGACTCCGGCGTGTAGCCGCGGCGGCGAAGGCCTGCGATGCTGACAAGACGCGGATCATCCCAGCCGTCCACAATGCCGTCCTGAACGAGCTTCTTGATGTAGCGCTTGCCCGTCACGACGTTGTTCAAATACATTTTCGCGAACTCGATCTGTCTCGGCGGGTTCTCCCAGTCCGTATTCTCAACGACCCAGTTGTACAGCGGACGGTGGTCCTCGAACTCAAGCGTGCAGAGCGAGTGCGTGATGCCCTCGATCGCGTCCTCGATCGGATGCGCGAAATCGTACATCGGGTAAATGCACCACTTATCTCCTGTGTTCTGATGGGTCAGATGAGCGATCCGGTAAATGACAGGATCACGCATATTGATGTTGGACGAGGCCATATCGATCTTCGCGCGGAGGACCTTCTCACCGTCGGCAAATTTGCCGTCCTTCATTTCCGTGAAGAGCGTGAGGTTCTCCTCGACGCTGCGGTTTCTGCCCGGATCCTCGCGTCCCGGCTCCGTCAGTGTTCCGCGGTATTCACGGATCTCATCTGCGGAGAGGTCCGACACATAGGCAAGGCCCTTCTTAATAAGAAGAACGGCCTTCTCGTACATGGTATCAAAATAGTTCGATGCAAACAGCACCGGGCCGTCGTGCTTTGCGCCGAGCCATGCGACATCGCGCTCGATCGACTCGACAAATTCATTCTTTTCCTTTGTCGGATTTGTATCATCGAAGCGGAGATGGAACTTTCCGCCGTATTCCTTTGCGATACCGTAATTCAAGAGAATCGATTTCGCGTGGCCGATGTGAAGGTAGCCGTTCGGCTCCGGGGGAAATCTGGTGCAGACTTCCTTGTATCTTCCCTCCGCAAGATCCTTGTCAATCATTTCCTCAATAAAATTCCGCGAAACCGGTGCAGCCTTCTCTTCCTCAGAGGCCGCGGACCGACTGTTCGTTTCTCCCATTGTAATCTCCTCCTAACACTTACTCCGCTTAATCTTAGCATAAGAAAACGCGTTTGGGTAGATTTTCTCAGGGGAGTATGTTATGATATTGCGTAAACAAATTGTAACAATTTCCGCCGTAAGGTGCGTTCCGCACTGCCGGCAGGATAAAGGAGTGGATTATATGCCTGTTGTGGTCACACATATTCTGAACTCGATTGAAAATGTGCCGCAGTACTGTCTTGATTTCTTCAACAAGCACCAGCTGTACACAGTCATCGGGCTCATCATTTTTCTGATTGTTCTTCTGCTGTCAAATAAGGTAACGCACATCCTGCGGGAGCTGATCGTGCTCGCGGCCGTCATCGCCGGCGTCGTCGGATATTTCACGCAGACCTACGAGCAGATGTGGGTATCGGTTTTCGTGATCCTGATCATCGGAATCTTCCGGTTCCTGCGCTACCTGATCGTGACCGTCCGCCAGAACAAAATTGACGCGAAGATCAACGAGCGCGCACTCGCCAAGGCAGCGAAGCGCCGCGGCTCCTGGGAGGAAAAGAAGGGCTACAGCGGCGATACAAAGCCGGAGGACCCGGACGAGGTCCCCGCGGAGATGACGGACGATGAGCTTGACGACGTCGTTGAAAATGAGACCCAGGGACACGAGGGCGCGAGCATCGATACGTCCGCAAAGCCTGCCGGAAATGCGGCCGGCCCTGACGAGGAGAGCTACCTTTCAAGGACCGCTGCCGAGAGAGCGCTCGGCGAGCTGAAGGACCTGAAGAACCTCGGCATCCTGACCGAGGAGGAATACGGGAAAAAGAAGAGCGAGATTTATTCGAGACTCGGATAAAATAAAGAGAGAGCGAGGGGGCTGTGATTTCACAGCCCCCTCGCTTTGTGTCTGTGGGATGGACGTGCCGGCGGAATCCGCCGGCACATCTGCGATGTCCTCAAAATATATGATCTTAGTTCAGCCAATTCCACCAGTTGCCGGTATTATTAGTAGTATTATCTTCGGTTTTACCTTCCTTTCCGTTCGTGTTCTCATCGTTATCATTTTTATTCGTTTCATTATCGTTATAGGTTGTTCCGTTATCCGCGGATTTTTCCGTATTGTCCGCGGTTCCGGATTTTTTACTCTGGCTCGATGAGTTCTCCGCGGTGCTGTCTGTGCTTCCGCCTCCGAAGAGGTTGTCCCACCAGTGTGTCGGCTTTGTGTGAAGCGTGCATGTCCCGAGGTCGGTCGGCATGACGTAGGCCTCGTCTTCTGTCCCGTCTGTTCCCTGCTTCAGGTAGACGCGGTCCTCTGTCGACGGGCAGTACTGTGTCGCGATCTGTCCGGACTCTTTGCAGATGCTGACCTTCTCGTGGATATCGCAGTCCTCTGTCGGCTCGGTTCCCGATGCAAAATACTCTGTCCGCGTCATATCGCCCTGCAGGGTGTCATCACAGACGCCGTCGACCGCGAGCTTTCCTGATTTTATGCAGATTTTCGCGCTGTCCATATTGTCCGCGTCATCAAGCGTCGACTCGCCGAGCGGCGAATGGATCTGTTCCATCACGGCGCGCCACAGGCTGTGTGTGTAGGAGCTGCTCTCCTGAGAGGAGCGGTCATCATAGCCTCCCCAGACACCGCAGGTATAGTAGGAAGAAAAGCCGATGAACCACGCGTCCGTGACGTTTGATGTCGTACCCGACTTTCCCGCGAGCTCCTGCCCGGAAAATGCGGCATCCGTTCCGGTTCCATCCGTCATGACGCTCTCCATCGCCGATGTCAGGAGCTTTGCCGTGGATTCCTTGACGACGCGGGTCTCATCCGCATCGTGCTCGAGAATCGTATTTCCGTCGTGATCGACGACCTTTGTATAGTAGTACGGCTTGATATACGCTCCTCCGCGGCTCAGGGCGCTGTAGGCCGCCGTCATTTCAAGATTGGTCACGCCTCCCGACGTGCCGCCGAGCGCGAGCGCCTCGACCTTGTCCGAGTCGGTGAGCGTATCGATGCCGAACTTCTTCAGCATGTTCCACACCGAGTCGATGCCGGCCTGCTGAAAGACCTTCAGCGCGACGATATTTCTTGATTCTGCGATCGCGTCCCGCACCGTCGTCTCACCCTTGTAGAGACCGTCGGAATTGACGACGGCAGTTCCATCTGAGTAAGTGTACGGCGCGTCATCAAAGGTCGTCGCAAGCGTAATGTCGCCGGCATCGAGCGCAGCCGCATACTCCCCGATCACCTTGATCGTGGATCCGGGCTGACGCGTCTCCGTCGTCGCGCGGTTGTAGATGAGACTTGCCGTCTTCTCCCCGCGCCCGCCGATCAATGCCTTGACAGCTCCTGTCTCATTGTCAATGATGACCATCGAGGACTGCGCGTCGTTGATATAATATTCGTCATCGTTGATGACTGAGTCCGCCGTCTGCTGAATAAGACTGCTCTCCGTCGAGTAGATTGTGAGACCGCCCTTGTAGATCTTGTTCCACGCCTCCGCCTCCGTGCAGCCCGTCGACGACTCGAGGTCATCGATCAGCTCGTAGATCAGCGCGTCCTGAAAATAGTCCGTGATCTGCGTGGAATCAGAGGCTCCGCCTACGCTCTGAATCTCCGAGTAGACGTCCTCAGCGCCCGCGGCATTGTACTCATCCACCGTGATGTAGCCCTGATCGAGCATGTCCTTCAGAACGATAAGCCGTCGCTCTGCATTTTTCTCAGGGTTCTTCAGCGGATTGTAGGCAGTCGGATTCTTCGTGATCGCCGCAAGACACGCGCACTCCGCGAGATCGAGCTCAGATACGTCCTTGCCAAAATAGTACTTCGCCGCCGTCTCAACGCCCCAGTTTCCGCCGCCCAGATTGATCGTATTCAGATAATTTTCGAGAATCCAGCTCTTATCGACCGTATTCTCGAGCCGGATCGCGAGGTACTGCTCCTGGATCTTCCGCTCCAGCTTGTCGAGAAAGGTCTGCTCGTCTGTCCAGTCCGTGAAGACGTTATTCTTCAGAAGCTGCTGCGTGATCGTGCTTGCGCCCTGCGAGAAATCTCCCGTCGTGACTCCCTTGACAAATGCCCTCGCGATTCCATAGAGATCGATGCCGTGGTGCTCGTAGAACCGGCTGTCCTCCACCGCGATAAATGCGTGCTCGAGGTCGTCCGGGACCTGATCGAGACTGACGTAGACGCGGTTCGAGGACTCGCCGGACAGCGTGAGCACAACATTTCCGCTGTCATCGAGGACCGTCGACCGGTAATTCTGCGGCCTCGCATCAAGAACCGAGATATCCGGCGCCTTCATCACGCAGTAGATAACAAATGAAACGCCCGCAAGAAGAAAAATGAGAAGAAAAATTCCCAGCGCCTTCAAAAAGGGATGGCGCTTCTTTTTCTTTTCATTCTTTTCAATGACCGGTTCCTGTTCTTTTTCTTTTCTTCTTCCGTCCATAGGTCTCCTTTCTGCTTACGGATCCGGGATCTCAGGAACAGCCGCGCCTGCCTCTCCGCTTCCTGCGGCAGCATATCTCATCACAGCAGAGCCTGCGGCTCAGAAGAGTATAGCGCAGAGGTTAGTGAAAAAGTATTATGCGATTCTAAAATTTTAGTAACTATTCAGCGCCCCAGACTCGGAAAACTGATGAAACCGTCCGGCGAGCAAGCTCTCCATCCGGATTTCATCAGTTTTCCGAGGGGTGCTTAATAGTTAAAATTATACCACAAGAGGGCCCGCCGCAATACGCGGCAGGCCCTCCCGGCACATCACTTTTCACACGTATCCGGAGTCGCATGCGCTCACCGGAGTCTGATAGGTGTGAACAGCAATCCGTTTTTAAGCTGCAGGGTGCAAGGCTCACCCAGCCTTTCCGACATTTCTCGTGGCGACAACGTCCACACCCGTCCCGCACACGTCGTGGATCACAACATCACCGATCCTGACCGGCGCGCTGACGCTCGTGCGGTTTATTTCCCGCATGCAGTCAAAGATCAGGTCCTTCGGGATGTTCCCCTTCGTCTTGACGGACAGACGCTCTCTGTCGCCGCCGGTCACGACGACGGTCGAGGTGACCGTCCGCTCGGGATGCGTCACCTCCTTGCGCGCATACTTGTCACCGACCGCGCAGCTGTTGCCCGTCACGCGGCTTATATTATCCCCATCGAATTCCACTGTGATCTGGCAGCCCATCGGGCAGCCGATACAGGTCAGATTCCGTTTTTCCATAGTTTCCTCCATTTCCGCACTTTCCGGGCGCGTACACAAGCAAATAACATCGATTAATCATCCAGACCCGTTACTCGCTCTCAATCTTCACGGTGATCGTCTTCAGGTCCGGCACCGCGAGGAGCTGCTTCTTCTGCAAAATGACCTGCTCCATCTCACCGGGCGCCATGATCTTCTTCTGCCTGTGAAGAATCCTCTCGTCATTCAGGTAGACGCTGACAAAGGCCTTCTTGTAGACGGCGCCCACGCGGAAGCGGACGGTCAGTAAATCATCCATTCTTCCCGTATTGACCGTGCACGGAACGGTGTAGCGCACGCCGCCCTCCGCAATAAGCGGGATATCCGGCCCCTCTGCCGGAGGGACACTGCCCTTCACATATGCCGCCGCACACGCGCCGGCCCGCTCCGCCTCCTCTGAGACAAAGTCCACGAGATCGTGGACATGGAGGACGTTGCCGCAGGCAAAGACGCCGGGGATATTTGTCTCGAGCATGTCATTGACCTCCGGCCCCTTCGTGACGGAGCTGAGATGAATGCCCATGCCGCGGGACAGTTCATTTTCCGGAATAAGGCCGGTCGAAAGAAGAAGCGTGTCGCACCGATAGCGCTCCTCCGTTCCCGGAATCGGCTTCATGTGCTCATCGACCGCGGCGATCGTGACCGCCGAGACGCGCTCCCTTCCCTCGATATTGACGACGGTGTGGGACAGCTTCAGCGGAATGCCGAAGTCATCGAGACACTGCACGATGTTTCGCTTGAGGCCTCCCGAATAAGGCATAATCTCCGCGACAACCTTCACGTCCGCTCCCTCGAGCGTCATGCGGCGCGCCATAATGAGTCCGATATCGCCTGAGCCGAGAATGACGACCTCGCGCCCCGGCATATAGCCCTCGATATTGACCAGTCTCTGCGCCGTGCCTGCGCTGTAAATGCCTGCCGGCCGAAAGCCCGGGATATTCAAGGCGCCGCGCGGACGCTCCCGGCAGCCCATCGCCAGAATGACAGCCCCCGCGCGGACCTGAAACAGGCCGTCCGTCCGGTTCATCGCCGTCACGACCCTGTCCTTCGTGATATCAAGGACCATCGTGTCCAGCTTATACGGAATGCCGAGATCGAGGACCTGCCGGATGAACCGGTCCGCGTACTCCGGCCCTGTCAGCTCCTCGTGAAAGGTGTGCAGGCCGAAGCCGTTGTGGATGCACTGGTTCAGAATGCCTCCCAGCTCGGAGTCGCGCTCGAGAATCAGAATGCTCCCTGCCCCGTTCTTCTTCGCGGCAACGGCCGCCGCCAGCCCGGCGGGACCGCCGCCGATAATCACGATATCAATCGTCTCCATATGCTCTTCCTGCCTCACTGCTGCGGATCCGTTCATCGTTCATCCTCCTTCGTGCGTCCCATGACAAGCTTCGATTCCCCGCCGCATTTTGTGAGCTGCTCATACGGGATTCCAAGCTCTCTGTGCAGAATTTCCATGACTCTCGGCGAGCAGAAGCCGGCCTGGCAGCGTCCCATGCCGGCTCTTGTGCGCCGCTTGATTCCGTCGAGTGAGCGGGCGCCGAGCGGCCTCCGGATCGCGTCGAGGATCTCTCCCTCCGTCACGGATTCGCAGCGGCAGATGATTCTCCCGTACGCCGGCTCGCGGCGGATCAGCTCATTTCTCTCTTCAAATGAGAGGTCAGCCGGATGAAGGATTCCCTTTCTCTGCGCTATCCAGTTCTCCTTCTCGTCGGCATGAAGCATGTCGCGGACCAGATTTCCGATGTACTCGCCGATCGCAGGACTTGACGAGAGTCCCGGCGACTCAATGCCCGCGCAGTCAACGAAGCCCGGGGCATCCTCCGGCTCACCGAGGATGAATTCATGGCCGTCCTCATGCGCTCTGAGCCCCGCAAATGATGTGATCACCTCGCGCATCGGAATGTTCTTCACATGCTGTCCGGCCTTCCGGATGACCTCCTGAAGCTCCTCCGCCGTCGTATTCGTGCCCTCGCGGTCGTCGATGTCCTCAGCCGTCGGACCGATGAGAAGATTCCCGTGGACGGTCGGCGTGACGAGGACGCCCTTCCCGAGCTTTGTCGGCTGCGGAAAGATCGTGTGGCTGACGAGATTTCCGGCGGACTTGTCGAGGAGACAGTAGTCGCCCCTTCGCGGCGTGATGTGGATCTTCCTTTTGCTCACCATGTTGTGGAACCTGTCCGCGTAGACGCCCGCCGCATTGACGACGCAGCGCGTCCGGTAAACGCCGTTCCCTGTTCGGATCAGGAAGATGCCGTTCTCCTTCCGGATGTCTTCCGCCTCCGTATTAAAATGAAAATCGACTCCGTTCACATATGCCTGCTCCGCCATCGCGATCGTCAGAATGAACGGACAGATGATGCCGCTGGTCGGCGCGTAGAGCGCGGCGACCGTGTTGTCCGAGAGGTTCGGTTCCATCGCAAGCGCCTTCTCCCGGTCAAGGATCCGGAGTCCCGGCACGTGGTTTGCGATGCCGCGGTCATACAGCGTCCTGAGTCCGTCCTTCTCAGCCGGATCCACGCAGACGACCATCGCTCCGTTGCGGCGGAACGGAATGTCAAGGTCGCGCGCAAGCTCATCCATCATCGCGTTGCCGCGGACATTCATTTTCGCCATCAAGCTTCCTTCCTTCGCGTCAAAGCCCGCGTGGATAATCGCACTGTTGGCCTTCGACGTCCCGCTGCAGACGTCCTCGCCTTTCTCGATCACGCAGATATTCAGCCTGTATTTCGAGAGCTCCCGCGCGACAGCCGCGCCCGTGACACCTCCGCCTATAATGACAACATCATACATTTACATTTCCTCCTGTTCTTCAGGTAAGTCCTGTGCACTGCGACCGGGACACTGACCATTGAATAAGTCCCGACGGATTGCTCCGCTGCTTCGCAGCTCCCGCAATCCTACCGGCATTCGCATTCATTGATCAGCACCCCTCAAACTCGGAACGCTTCGCGTTCCTCGTTGTGGGCGGACAGAGCGGTTTCACCGCTTGTCCGCCCCTCGGAGAATCGGGAAAGATTTCGGACGAGCAAGCTCTCCCTTCATCTTTCTCAATTCTCCGAGGGGTACTGAATAATTAAAAGTCAGGCTGACCAGGGCACCTCTCCGGCACCCTGACGCCTGACTCCATTTCTCCCGGCTTACTCTGTTCATTTGTATCTGGCTTCAGGAGCAGCCCTTGGCCCAGCCGCGGGTCGACTCGACCGCCTGGTGCCAGCCTGCCAGCTCCTTTGCGCGCTCCTCATCACCCATCATCGGCATAAATTCCCGGTCGATCGACCAGTTCCGGACGACATCCTCCTTGCTTCCCCAGAAGCCGACCGCAAGGCCCGCCAGATAGGACGCGCCCATCGCCGTCGTCTCCACGCACTCCGGTCTCCTGACCGGCGTGTTGATGATGTCCGCCTGGAACTGCATCAGGAAATTATTGCGGCACGCGCCGCCGTCGACCTTGAGCGCCGACATGTGGATGCCCGAATCTAGCTCCATCGCGCGCAGGACATCGCTTGTCTGGAACGCGAGCGACTCAAGCGTCGCGCGGATAATGTGGTACTTGTTCACGCCGCGCGTCAGTCCCGTGATCGCGCCGCGCGCGTACGGGTCCCAGTACGGGGCGCCGAGTCCCGTAAATGCAGGGACCACATAGCATCCGTTCGTATTCTCGACTCTCGTCGCAAAATACTCCGAATCCGGAGACGAATCGATCAGCCTCATCTCATCGCGCAGCCACTGGATCGCGGCACCGGCGACGTAGACAGAACCCTCGAGCGCGTACTCAACCTTCCCGTCGAGCCCCCACGCGATTGTCGTCAGAAGCCCGTTTTCGGAAAATACCGGCTTCTCGCCGACATTCATCAGCATGAAGCATCCCGTCCCGTACGTGTTCTTCGCCTCGCCCGGGTGAAAGCAGGTCTGCCCGAAGAGGGCCGCCTGCTGGTCTCCCGCCGCTCCTGCGATGAGGACCGGGCCTCCGAAGAATTCCGGGTCCGCCTCGCCGTAGATGCAGCTCGACGGCTTCGCCTCCGGCAGAATGCTCATCGGAATATCGAGAATCTGACAGAGCTCCTCGTCCCACTCGAGCGTATTGATATTAAAGAGCAGTGTGCGGGACGCGTTCGAATAATCCGTCACATGGACGCGGCCCTTTGTCAGCTTGTAAATGAGCCAGCTGTCGACGGTCCCGAAAGCCAGCTCGCCCTTTTCCGCAAGCTCCCGCGCGCCGTCGACGTGGTCGAGCAGCCACCGGATCTTCGTCCCCGAAAAATAGGGGTCAATCACGAGTCCTGTCTTCTTCCGGAACGTATCGACCACGCCCGGCATGTTCATTTTCAGATTTTCCGTAAAATCAGCTGTGCGGCGGCACTGCCACACAATGGCGTGACTGATCGGCTGCCCTGTCCTTCTGTCCCAGAGGATCGTCGTCTCGCGCTGGTTTGTGATGCCGATCGCCGCGATGTCCTCATACTTCGCCTCAATATTCGTCATCGCCTGCCGCGCAACATTCAGCTGAGTCTGCCAGATCTCATTTGCGTCGTGCTCAACCCACCCCGGGTGCGGAAAATACTGTGTGAATTCCTTCTGTGCCATGCTGCAGATATTTCCCTGCCTGTCAAACAGGATGCATCTGCTGCTGGTCGTCCCGGCATCAAGTGCCATTACATACTTTGCCATGCGCTCTCTCCTTTCATCCGTTCACCGCCTACATGAACCACACATTCTCACTCGTCGTCGAGATCGCGGAGGCACCGCTCTTTAAGGCATTCATCGTGTCCTCCCTGTCCTTGATCAGCCCGCCGCAGATGACGGGAAGACGCGCCGTGTCGCAGATCTGACGAATCATCTTCGGCGCAAGAATCCCAGGCAGGATCTCGATGAGATCCGGCCTTGCGCTCCCGTGAAATGAAATTCTCCCGACCGTCTCGAGTGCCATGCTGTCGAGAATGAAGTAGCGGCAGATCGTGCCGAGTCCCAGCTCATTGGCGTGTGCGATGAGACTGCTCTTCGTCGTGATAATCCCGTCGGCCCTCGTATAGCGTCTGATAAAGTCCGTGGCCGCGTCCTTTGTGGAGAGTCCTGCGATCAGATCGAGATGAACAACCGCCGTTTTTCCGGCCTCCTTGATTCTCTCCACGATGTCTGCGATCGAGCACACATCGCCGTACAGGACGAAGACGACGCCCACATCGGACTTCAGACAGTGCGCAAGTCCCGTCTCATTCTTGACCGCCGCAATCACCGGCGAGTCCTCGATCGCCTCGACAAATTCTTTCTTCATTTCCCTCACCATGACATACAAAAAGACAGGGAGCACGACATAAGGAGGAACCGCTCCCTCCTGTCCGCCGCATTCTCCCTGTCTCCATGCGTAATTATCGATTACCTGTATTTTATCATGCCACTATGCATCCTGCAATATTTCATGCCGGATCTCCCGCGTTTTTTTGTAACTATTCGTCACAGCACTCCGGACTCGGAATGCTTCGCGCCCCACGAAATGCTCAGAAATCTATCAATGAGCAGGCTCCTCGTTCGATTTCCGGATCATTTCGTGGGGGTTCCGGATAATAACAAAAAGAGCCGGAGGCGTCCGCATCCGCGAACCAAGCCTCCGGCTCTGTCAGCTACTTCCGGGACTCGGACCCGGGACCTCCTCACTACCAATGAGGTGCGCTACCACCTGTGCCAAAGTAGCATTTTCCTTGCGTCTGAAGAATTACGGCAGTGACATCAGACGCAAATAACAGTATATAGAATCCTCTTCTTTTTTGCAAGCGCTTTTTCAAAAAAGCCTGCGGATTTCCTCCTCCGCCGCGCGGACAGAGCCCTGCACCATGTCCGGCTTTCCGCCGCCCCTCGCGTGAAGCCCGTCCGTCATTTTCTTCATCGCCTCACGGGAGTCTTTCGTCCGGCTGCCGATCACAAAGCTGTAGCCGTCCGCATCATTTCCTGTGAAAATGCCGCAATAGCCGCTGTGGTTTTCCGCAAGGGACGTGACCGCATCTCTCACGGCCTTCTTGTCCGCGTCCTCTGTAAACAGCAGGACATTCTCCGCATCCACCGGAACAGCCTGAAGCTTCGCCGCAAGAAGTCCGGCCGACATGTCCTTCATCTCCGCGCGGAGCCTTCGGATCTCGTCCTTCATTTTCCGAAGCTGCGGGCAGATATTGTCCGCGGAGGTCGTGAGGAAATTCGCGGCCTCCGTCACGATCTCATGCTCCCGGTCAAACAGCCCGAGGGCACGGCTTCCGCAGACGATGCTGACGCGCACGCCGCCTCTCCAGCTGATCACGCCGGTCACCTTGATCAGGCCGATCTCGCCCGCATGTCTGACGTGAGGCGCGCAGCACGCACACATATCGTAGCCGGGGAAGATCACGACGCGGATATTGTCCGTGAGTTCAAGCTTGCTGCGGCACGGCGAGCGGTCGAACTCCTCCTTCGTCGGAAATGTGATAATGGACGGAACGTCCTCCGCCACCGCCTCATTGGCCTCATGCTCAATAGCAAGGAGCTGCTCCATCGTGAGCACTCCGTTAAAGTCGAGCGTGACCTCTCTGTCCGAGAGGTGAAAGCCGACATTGTCAAGGCCGAAGTGCCTGTGGACAAGTCCCGAAAAAATGTGTTCCCCGGAGTGCTGCTGCATATTGGAAAAGCGCCTCTTCCAGTCGAGCACGCCCCGCACCGCTGCCCCCTCCGCAAAGATATCTGCGCTGTCTTCATTTATGCCGGAGACGTCGACGAAGTGGTGGATCTCGCCGCCCTCAATCTGCACGTCCCGCACCGGAAAGCCGGCGAGCGTTCCCGTGTCCGCGCTCTGGCCGCCCTCCTCCGGGAAAAATGCAGTCTGATCGAGGACGACATCAAGAAGGGCCGTCCCGCCATCCTCGGCAGCTTCCTTCATTTGCAGCTGCGCGGACACGACATGCCCGACAAACTCCCTCGCGTACGCGTCGTCATAGTATACTTTATGTGTCTTTACGGTGCTTGCGTCTCTCATCTTCCTGCCTTCTCTATGATCTCGCCGCTCCTGTAGGCCGCAAGGAGCGTCTCAATTTCTCCGATTCTCTCTTTAATCTGCTTGCCCTGGTCCGTATCCGCGATGAGAAGCCGGTTCGTGTACTGCTCCACCATCACGCGGTCTGAGTGGATGTCCGTCCCATAGCGGATCGCATCCTCCGTCGAGGTAAACGGCTCGTGCGCGACAAGTCTTAAGCCCCATGAATTGAAAATGAGGGTATACCCGGCGATGCCTGTCTCGCCCTGATATGCCTTCGAGAAGCCGCCGTCGATAACCAGCAGCTTGCCTCCGCAGTGGACCGGCGACTCGCCCTTCCGGACCGGCACATGCCCGTTGATGATGTGGCAGTGACTGCCCGAGAGCCCGAACTCCGCGAGGATCGAGTCGATGACCGCCTCGTTGTCCAGAAGGTCATAATACGCATTCTTGTGCTCCTCGTGCGTCTCCGGCTCCGCCAGCAGATAGCGCTCGAAGGTCGCCATCTTGTTCTTTCCGAAGAGCGGCGAGTCTCTGTCGCACCAGATCCACCAGAGAATATCGCGTCCCTCCTCGCGGTGCCTCGGATTTGTCGAGAAAAATGCACGGCGAATATAGGTGTCGAGCCTGTCATAGAGGGCCCGCCCCCGGAATATCTTCCCGTAGATCTGAACATCCTTGAAATGCCCGCTCTCATCGAGCGGCATGCACCCGTGATACAGCAGATTTCCGTTGTGCACCTTGTAGAGAGAGCCGTTGTGGAGCAGGAACTGGATGTGCGCCTGAAGCCTGTGGCAGCCGAGGAACGCGCTCTGCAGCCGCTCCATGACAAGCTCCTCCTCCTGGCTCAGCCTGTCCGGGTCCGACGGGTCCACAGTCGGGAAATTTGTGTCCAGAAGCCGGTAGGTCTTTCCCGCGCACGGGTCATCCGGCGCGTATGGATTTTCCGGAAATGTCACCGTCCCCTTTTCGTAGTCGATAAACTCCATAACGGCGCGGTCCTCCATATGGAATTCCGGCCGCTTCTTTGCAATCTGCCCCTGCAGCTTAAACTGAATGATGGAGATCGCCTTGTGGATCTTCATGTTGAGGCTGGTGTCCTCCGCCTCGTCCTCTGCGCGGACAGAGCCGCCCGTATTCTTGATCTTGAAGCAGCTGCACGGATCATCCTTGTATGTCTTCAGGGCAAAGGCAGCCAGCGGCAGAAGATTGATGCCGTACCCGTCCTCCAGCGTGTCCAGATTTCCATAGCGGGCACAGACGCGGACCACATTGGCGATGCAGCACAGCTGGCCGGCCGCAGCGCCCATCCACACGAGGTCATGATTGCCCCACTGAATATCGAGGCTGTGGTACTCCATCAGCTTGTCCATGATGTCGTCGGCCCCGCTTCCCCTGTCGTAGATATCGCCGAGGATATGCAGATGATCGACCGTCAGCTTCGGAATCAGCTCCGCGAGCGCAATAATAAAGACATCGGCGCGCTCGATGCGGATAATCGTATTGATGATCTCCTCGTAGTACGCCTCCTTGTCCTCGATGTCGTCCTTCTCGGTGATCAGCTCCTCGATGACAAATGCAAAGTCATCCGGCAGCTCATTTCTCACCTTCTCGCGCGTGTACTTGCTCGCCGTATATTTGCAGACGGCAATCAGGCGGTACAGCATGACCTTGTACCAGTCCTTCATTTCCGCCTCTGTCCTGGTCCGCCGGACAAGCTCGATCTTCTCCTGCGGATAATAAATCAGGGTGGAGAGCTCCCGGATATCGCTCTGAGAGAGAGTCCGGCCAAACACCTCGGTGACCTTCTTTCTGACGGCGCCCGAGCCGTTCTTCAGTACGTGAGAGAAAGCCTCGTACTCTCCGTGAATATCCGTAATAAAATGCTCTGTTCCCTTCGGCAGGCTCAGCGTCGCCGACAGGTTGATGATTTCCGTGGACGCCTTCGCGATCGTCGGATAGATCTCCGACAGGCGCTCCAGGTATTTCCGCTCAAATTTATCCATGTGCACCTCCCACGCAGCGGAACAGTCCGCCGGGATTTACAGACTTGGTAACGCCCTGCAAAGCAGAGCATAAACATTTTGTAATTACTCAGCACAGCGAGGGACACGAAGCGTTCCGAGTCCGGGGTGCCGAATAGCTACAAAATTTAATGAGTGTTGCCCTTCGCGATGGTCGCAACGATCAGAATGATCGCAAGAATGATTAAAAGTGCCGGTCCGAGCGCAATGACGACCTTTCCGACAATCCAGATCACAGCGACGATGATCATGACAGCAGCGAGGATAAATGCAAACAGCGGCCAGTTGAACTCTCCGCTCTCATCGTGCCAGACGCTGCCCGTCTTCTCCGCCTTACCGGTCACGCGCTCATGGGCTTTGGCGGATTCTGATGCATCATTATCTGACTGGCTCTGGTTCCTGTCCTCCTGCTCCCTGCCGCGGGCTTCATTTTCCTGAGGGCCTTCCTCAGGCGCACTCTCGGCGTCATCAGCGCCCGCATGTCCGCTCTCCGGCGCTTCTCCGGACTCCGTGTCCCGGGCCGCCTCAGATGCCTGCTGCCTCGCCTCAGAGGCCTTTCTGTACTGCTCTCCGGCCGCGCGGTGCATATGCTCCGGATCAATATGGTGTGTCTCCTCGGGCCTTGAATGGCTTCCCTGGTACGCGCCCTCCTCGTAGGCAGATTCTCCGTCCTGAACCGGAATGCCGAAAACGGATCCCTCCGGTCTCGGTGAGTCGATGATATTTCTCGCAATAAGAATCGGGTCACCGAGCTCATCAAAAATTTCCTGCTCTGTTCGTCCTCTGTGCAGCTCTCCGTCAATATATCCCTGATAATACTGCACCTGACTGAGCACCTCGGCCTCCGGAAGCGCCTCGGCCAGCTTCTGCCCGAGCGCCCCGATAAACTCCTGTCTTGTCATAAGATTTCAGACAGCCGCAATAGAAACCACAGGGCCTTCCCTGTGCCGCGTAAGCGGTGCAGCTGTTCTCCTTTCTACCAGATGTGAGTTTTAGTCTGTCAGCAGACGGACCTTCCGAAAGCTTCGGGGTTTCGCCATAGCCTTCCGTCTGCCCTGCATATGCTGAATGATTACATATAGTATACTGTAAAAAAAAGCCCCGCACAACCAGCGTTGTGCGGGGCAATTACGTGAGTGACAAGATTCGAACTCGCGACCTTCTGGTCCGTAGCCAGACGCTCTATCCAGCTGAGCTACACTCACACACTTCCTAAGAAGTTGTTGCTGTTTCAACAGCAGAACCTATAATACCCTAAAAGGCCTGATCCGTCAAGCACAATTTCGAAACTTTTTCAACTTTTTTGTAATTTCGCGGCACCCCTTGAAAACTGATGAAATCCGGACGGAGAGCTTGCTCGCTGAACGGTTTCAGAAGTTTTCCAAGGGGGCGGACAAGCGGCGAAGCCGCTCTGTCCGCCCACAACGAGGAACGCGCAGCGTTCCGAGTCTGGGGGTGCTGAATAGTTACAACTGTTTCAACTTTTTCGAGTTTGGGGGCTAAATCAAATCAGCTCCAACGTAAAAAGAGGGGCAGCGTCTGCTGTCCCTCCGCATACATATGTGATTTACTCCTGGAAAAGAGCTGTTGAATAATATCTGTCGCCGGAGTCCGGAAGAACTGCCACGATCGTCTTGCCCTTGAACTCAGGCTTCTTTGCGAGCTGGATTGCGCCGTAGAGAGCCGCACCGGAGGAAATGCCGACAAGCACGCCTTCCTTGTGAGCGATGAGCTTTGCTGTCGCGAAGGAATCCTCATTGGAGACCGTGACAACGCCGTCATACAGCTTCGTATCAAGAACATCCGGGACGAAGCCTGCGCCGATACCCTGGATCTTGTGCGGGCCGCCGTGACCCTCAGAGAGGACCGGTGATGTCGTCGGCTCAAGCGCATAGACCTTGATGTTCGGGTTCTGCTCCTTGAGGTACTTGCCTGTGCCTGTCAGTGTTCCGCCTGTGCCGACACCTGCGATAAATGCGTCAACCTGTCCGTCTGTATCCTTCCAGATCTCCGGACCTGTTGTCTTGTAGTGAGCCTGCGGGTTTGCCGGGTTGCTGAACTGTCCCGGGATGAAGCTGTCCTTTGTCTCCTTTGCGAGCTCCTCAGCCTTCGCGATCGCGCCCTTCATGCCCTTGGAGCCGTCTGTCAGGACGATCTCAGCGCCGTATGCGCGAAGAATGTTTCTTCTCTCGACGGACATCGTCTCCGGCATTGTCAGGATGATCTTGTAGCCCTTGGCTGCCGCGATGGAAGCAAGGCCGATGCCTGTGTTGCCGGATGTCGGCTCAATAATTGTGGAGCCCGGCTTCAGCTTTCCCTCTGCCTCAGCAGTCTCAACCATCTCCTTCGCGATTCTGTCCTTGACAGAGCCGGCCGGATTGAAGTACTCAAGCTTCGCGAGGACTCTCGCCTCGAGACCAAGTTCCTTCTCAATATTGGCAAACTCAACAAGCGGTGTGTTTCCGATCAGTCCGATTGTACCCTGATAAACGTTCGACATATGATTTTCCTCCTTGGATTATGTGCTTTGCTTCAGCTCATTTATCATTCCTACATTTCCTAGAGCTGTTGTATGATTTAGATTATACTGTCGCTCCCACGGGCTGTCAATATGTTTTTGCATTTTCCATAGAAAAAATAAAAAGGAGCCGGGACATCTGTCTCAGCTCCTTTTGCATCATTCATCATATGCCAATTTAGGTGTCAAAAGTGATTACGCGCGGCTGCGCAGACTTTTGACACTGTAATTATATGACATAATCATTGACCCGCGCCAGCTGCCGGTTCATCAGATCCTCCAGCGTCACGCTGTCGACATAGTCGTTGATCACTTTGTTGAGGCCCTGCCAGAATGACAGCGTCGGGCACTCATCCGCCTGCGGGCAGTCCACATACTCACCGTTCTCCAGGCAGGCCGTCGGGGCAAGCGGCCCCTCGACCACGCGCAGAATATCTCCGGCCGTATATTCCGAAGGCTTTCTCGCAAGCTTGTAGCCGCCGTTCGATCCGCGCAGGCTGATCACAAAGCCTGCCTTGCTGAGCGGCGAAATAATCTGTTCCATGTACTTCAGTGTAATATTCTGCCTCTTCGCGATGTCCTTCAGCGGGACCAGCTCCCCGGAATTGTGAAATGCCAGGTCCAGCATGATGCGAAGCGCATATCTTCCCTTTGTCGATACCTTCATAAAACTTTCTCCATTTCCTACGGTTTTGCTATGTTATATATTACCGCACTTTTGTAGGAAATGCAATCACATCTCACATAACCGCCTGCAGAATAATTCCGCTGAGAACCGCGATCCCATAGAGAAGCGCGACGATCCCCACATTTTCCTTCTTGTGACGGTCATTCATGCGGAACAGGACGACAAGTCCCAGCCCCGCCGCCGAGCAGAGGCCGGCGACTGCAGAGCCGAAGCTGATAATACCGTCGATATAAAGCTGGGTCAGCATGACGGACGCAGCGCAGTTCGGGATCAGACCGATGAGGGCCGCCAGCACAGGCTGAAATACAGAATTCGAAAGCAGAAGCCGCGAAATCGTCTTCATGCCGATCACATCCAGCAGGATATTGAGCAGCACCGTGAAAATCAGCAGGAAAATGAATACCTCAGCGGTATGGTGAAGCGCCGGCTTTAAGATCCCCTCTCCTTCCTCCTCGCAGTGGCAGTGCTCACAGAGCTGCTCAATCTTCTTGGTGTGCGGATGCTTTCTGTAATACAGATTTTCAAAAAACAGGACTACATAGCCCGCAATGATGCCGATCGCCACCTTGGTCAGAAGAAGTCTGCCGACATCCCCCAGGTACTGCGGATTTGACATCAGAATAATAACAGCCTCGTCACTCGTCGAAAGAAAGACGGCGAGGAGCGTTCCGAGAGAAATTACACCGCCCGCAAAAAAGTCTGACGCCATGATCGAAAAGCCGCACTGCGGAATGCAGCCGAGAAGCGCGCCCGCCAGCGGCCCCCAGTTTCCCGATTTCTCGAGAACGCGGTTCATTTTCTCGGATACGTGGTGCTCGAGCGCTTCCATCAGAAGGAACGCAACGAAAAGGAACGGCAGGTCTTTCAGGCAGTCGAGGACGGCGTCCAGGATTGTATCTATCATATGTACCTCAATTCATATGTACAGATGTGAAAATGTTCTATTCACACCAAAAGGCTGCCGTACAAATGTACGACAGCCTCCTTTTTCGGTTACATATGTAGTATAACACGCCTGTCAAGCCCCTCTGAAGCAGTGCCCGGAGCTCTCTGCGTTCACTCTATTCTGACAATCGGCACGCCTGAATTTCAGGAAATACATCCTCCTGTCTTCAGTTGCCGTCTCATGTCTCTTTAGTCCATCTCGCGGATGATCTTTCTGACCGGAAGGATGGAGCTCGGGCTCATGGACAGCTCATCGATGCCCATCTTTACGAACTGCTCTGTCAGAGTCGGGTCCGCACCGAGCTCGCCGCAGATGCCAACCCATGTATTGTGTCTGTGGCCGGCATCGATCGTCATCTGGATCTCCCGGAGGATTGCCGGATGATGCGGATTGAAGAACTTTTCGAGCTTCTGGTTCTGGCGGTCAATCGCCTCTGTGTACTGTGTCAGATCGTTGGTGCCGATGGAGAAGAAGTCGACCTCCTCCGCGAGCTCATCAGCGATCATGACAGCCGCCGGCGTCTCGATCATGATGCCGAGCGGGACATCCTTGAACGGGATGTTCTGGTCATGAAGCTCCTTCTTGACCTCCTCGCAGTACTTCTTCGCCTGCTGAACCTCCCAGACGGATGTAATCATCGGGAACATGATATCGATATTTCCAAATGCAGATGCGCGGTACAGAGCGCGGAGCTGTGTCTTGAAGATTTCCGGTCTCGTCAGGCAGATACGGATCGCGCGGAAGCCGAGCGCCGGGTTGTCCTCGTGGTCAAGGTTGAAGTAGCCGACCTGCTTGTCTGCGCCGATATCGAGCGTGCGGACGACGACCTCCTTGCCGGCCATCATCTCAGCGACCGTTCTGTACGCCTTGAACTGCTCCTCCTCTGTCGGATAGTCATTGCTCTGCAGGTACAGGAACTCCGAGCGGAAAAGGCCGATTCCGGCGGCGTCATTTTCAAGAACAAAGTTGAGGTCGCCGATACCGCCGATATTCGCGTACAGCTTGATCTTGCGGCCGGACTTCGTAACTGTCTCCTTGCCCTTCAGCTCGCGGAGCAGTCTCTTCTTCTCTTCCTCTGCAGCTGCCTGCTCCTCATACTTCTTCAGAGTCTCCTCGTCCGGGTCTACAATGATGCAGCCCTTGAAGCCGTCGACAATGCCCATCTTGCCGTCGACATTTGCCGGGACCGGTGTCTGGCAGAGAGCCGGGATATTCATCGTTCTCGCGAGGATAGCCGTGTGAGAATTCGTGGAGCCGCCTCTTGTGACAAATGCAAGGACCTTGCTCTTGTCGAGCTGGACCGTCTCTGACGGAGCGAGATCATCGGAGACAAGAATCACCTGCTCCGTGAAATTGTTGCCGCTTCCCGAGCCGCCGTTCATATCGCGGATCACGCGGTCCGCCACGTCCTTGACGTCCGTCTGGCGCGCCTGCATGTACGGGTTGTCGTCCATGGCCGCGAGCATAGCCGCCGTGTTGTCACCGGTTGTGGCGACGGCATACTCAGCGTTGACATTCTGCTCACGGATGATATTTTCGACGGAGTCATCGAAATCATCCAGGAACATCGCGTGGACCTCGAAGATCTCGGCCTGAGCCTCACCGACTTCCTTCAGAGCCTTGTCGTGAAGCTCCATGATCTCCTTCTGGGCCATTTCCTTGCCCGCGTGATATCTTGCAATCTCCGCGTCGACGTCATCGACATGGGTTCTGCGGACAACCGTATCGGCTTTCTTCATTTCGGCAATTTTTCCGATCGCAACGCCCTTAAATGAAGCCTTACCCTGAAATACTTCCATCTGAATTTCTCCTTTTCTTCAATATCATGGTCAAGCTGTACAAACCATCATATGGCTGCGTTCATTATATTCCGAACAGCCCGTCTCTGCAAGAATTCCGTCAAGAATCGGAAATCCCGCCGCCCGCCGGATAAACCGTACGGACGGCGGGATGCAGAGTCAGATCAGAAATTAATATCGCTCAGCGCATTCCGGATCGCTGCCTCAGCAGCCTCCGCGTCTTCGCCTTCGATCGTCACCGTAAAGGTTCCGCCCTTCTTCATCGGAAGTCCCATCAGAGGAAGGATCTTCTTCATATCTACCTTCTCTCCGCCGTACTCCACCGTGATGTCGCTGGCAAACTCCTTGGCCGTTGCAGCCATGACGCCTGCCGGACGGGCGTGCATCCCCTTCGGATCATTGACAATATATGTAAATGTCATGTTCTGTCACCCTCTTTTTCCGTCAGTTCTCAGTCCTTGTTGATCTGGACATTCTTCATGTCGTCCGAATTTGTCAGAAGAACAACGACGATGTCCGGATGGCCCGCGTCCTTGATCTTCTTTCTGTCAAATGTAAGGAGCTTCTGGCCGGCCTTGACTGTATCACCCTCCTTGACGAACGGCTCAAAGCCGTCACCATTCATGGAGACCGTGTCGACGCCGACATGGATGAGAAGTTCCATATCGTTCGGTCCTGTGATGCCGATCGCATGCTTGGACTCAGCGACCGTCGAAATCGTGCCGTCAAACGGAGCATAGACTGTGTCGCCGTCCGGCTCGATGCCTACGCCGTCACCGAGAACGCCCGATGCGAATGTGTCATCCGGGATCTGGTCGCGGGCGACAACCTTGCCCTCGATCGGAGCCTTGACCTCGCCCTCATCGCACTTAATGATGACCTTGTCAATGACCTTTGTATCCGGAGCATTTGTAGCCGCCGGAGCCTTCTTGGCAGCCGGAGCGTTTTCATGGAAGGTAGCCATTGTAATAATGAATGCCACACCACCGGCAACTGCAAGGATAACCGTGTACAGAAGCGGGTTGTTGATTGTCAGGTAGCCCGGGATACCCGTGACACCGTAAGCCGTAGCGCCGATGCCGAGGAATGCTGCGACGAGAGCGCCGACAGCGCCGCCGATCATACCGCCGATAAACGGCTTGAAGAAGCGGAGGTTGACACCGAAGATAGCCGGCTCTGTGATACCAAGAGCCGCAGACAGAGCTGACGGAACAGCAACTGCTCTTGTCTTCTCAGACTTTGTGCGGATACCAACTGCAAGGCAGGCACCGAACTGTGCGAAGTTTGCTGCAGATGCGATCGGCATCCATGTGTTGAGACCCGTCTCAGCCAGCATGCCGGCCTCGATGACGTTGTACATATGGTGAAGACCCATGACAACAGTCCACGGATACAGGGCACCCATCGCACACGAACCAATCGGGTTCTTGACGAGGATACGGGCACCGATGAGGACCCAGGACTCCAGCTGTCCAAAGATCGGGCCGACAATCCAGAGTGTCAGGAGCGCTGTCACGAAGACTGTGCAGAGCGGTGTAACGAAGAGATCGATGATTTCCGGCACGTGGTCATGCAGCCATTTCTCAATCTTACTCATGAGATAAATCGCTATGATGACCGGAATGACGTGGCCCTGATAACCGATTCGTCTGATCGTAATAAAGTTGCCGACCAGATGCCACTTCGGTGCGATACCATTCTTGACGCCGAAGAACGTATTGATTGCGTCCGCTGAGCCGGCGTTCCAGCCGTTCAGGAAGTTCGAGTGGATCATCAAGAGACCGATGACCGCGCCGAGAAAGATATTGCCGCCGAATACGCGCGCCGCAGAGACAGCGACGATGACCGGCAGATATGCAAATGCCGTGTTCGAAACCGTATCGAGGAATGCGTACCAGTCACTGCCTGAAAATGAAGGAATCGCCTTGCCGAGAGCCTCGACGATACCCATCATAAGACCGGATGCGACGATGGCCGGAAGGATCGGGACGAAAACATCGCCGATCGGCTTCAGAAGCCGTCTCCACAGCGGAGCCTTGGCCGCCGCGGCAGCCTTGACATCATCCTTTGTCGCCGCCGTCATTCCTGTGATGGCCAGGAATTCGTCGTAGACCTTGTTGACAGTTCCGGTTCCGATGATCAGCTGCAGCTGGCCGTTGGATTCGAACATACCCTTGACGCCTTCAACGTTATCGAGGTAGTCCTTGTCGACCTTGCTGTTGTCCTTGATGACGAGACGAAGACGGGTCGCGCAGTGCGCTGCCTGTGCCACGTTCTCGCGACCGCCGATATGATCGACGATCTCTTGCGCACACTTGTGATAATCCAGTGCCATAATCTCTTCTCCCTTCACATAGTAAGATTTGGTGGACTTTTGCAAACCGAAAGTGCAATCGGTTTCACATTTAAGTTAATTATAATTTTATATTTATACGTTGTAAATTGTAGATTATCCCAACTTTCGGGCTGCTCATTTGTGCACTTTTACATATTAGAAAATTACGTTCCCCAGCCGCTCCTGTAAACTGCACAAGATGCGCAGGCCGTGTGAATCCTGCTGTGAAACGCGAAATCAGACCTGTGAAACGATCAGTCAAGTCCCAGCTCAGCGAAGGCTTTTGCGAGGCCGTCATCAGTCACAGCCGGGCAGACCATGTCACTCATTTTCTTCAGGGTCTCACTGCCGTTGGCCATGCAGACGGAGGTGCCGACCGTCTTGATCATCTCAAGGTCGTTCATGCTGTCACCGAACCCATAGGTGTCGCTGACCGGGACGCCGAGATACTCCGCGACACGCAGCACGCCGCGGCCCTTGTCGAATTTCCGGTTGATGAGCTCGCCGTTCAGGCAGCCGTGTGCGGGCACGTCCTGAATCACGAAGTTGAAGTCCTTCTCAAGAGCGGCCTTCGCCTCATCGAGCTGGTCCATGCGGAGGCACATAATGACGACCTTATAGGCCGGTCTTCCGTCATACTCGCTCATCGGATGGATATTGAGGGAGTCCGAGAGCGCCTTCCTCCACCGCTCAATCTCACTGTTTCCCTCAGACTGTCCCGCGAGGAAATCGCTGAGGTTCTCGTCCCCGTATGTCACGTCCTTCGTCTCGAGCGTGCAGAAGACGCCGCCGCGGTGCAGCGTATCGAGAGCCGTCTTCGTCTGCTCATCTGTCATCGGGCAGTCAAAGAGCACCTTGTCGCCGCAGGTGACAAAGCCGCCCGCTCCCGCGACCATGCCGTCAAAGCCGTACTTAAGGAGCGGCTTCAGCATCGCGTAGTTGCGCCCCGTGCAGAGAAAAACCTTGTTTCCCTTCGCCTGCGCCTTCCGGATGGCCTCAAGTGCGCTTGCCGGCGGTTCATTTGACCCGGGTGTTGTCAGAGTTCCATCAATATCAAGAAAAATAAGCTTCATATATCTTCTCCTCAGTCCGCAGTGCGTCCGGGCGCCTCAAAAGGGTGCCCGGGACATGCCGCAGTCTCATCAAGCCTTATCTCATGCCTTCTTCTCGAGTGTCGGTGCCTTCTTCGTCGGCACACTCTTCTTGAACGATGTCATGAGCCATGCGAAGTCATAGGCACGGATGCCGACAGCCTTTGCCGGACGCGGCTCGCCCGTCAGAAGGTCCGTGTAGTCCTCGACCTCGTTGACCCATGCGGTCTCATCGAACTCGCTGAAGTTAAAGAGCGCGATCAGCTTCTCGCCGTTATAATATCTGCCGATGCCGAGGATGTGATCGTTGTATGTCTCGACGATCCAGGTATCTGCCGCGCTGTCGAAGACCTCATACTGTGTGCGAAGCTTCTCAAGTCTTCTGAGGCCCTGGAAGATTCTTCCCTGGCGCGTCTTCGGATCATTCCTGAGAGCAACCTCGTCCCAGTTCAGGTTTCCTCTGTGGAGGTACCGGCTGTCGTCCCACTTGAGCGGATCATTGTGGTAGGAGTAGTCATTCAGCTGGCCGATCTCGTCGCCGCTGTAGAGAACCGGGATGCCGCTCTGCGTCAGAAGGAACGCGTGGAGCATAATATCAAGACGGATATAGCGGTCAAGCTTCTCGTCATTTTTCTCATACTCAGCTGCCTCAATTCCGCACAGAGACGCCGTTGTTCCTGTGAGACGCGCATCGCCGAGGCGCGGGTCATCGTTGTAGAGCTCGCCGCGCGAGTCACTGCCGTACCATTTTCCGGTCAGATAGTCGTTCAGATATTTCTTATGCGCGACCTCCTCAATGCCGAACTGCTTCAGGAAGTCGTAGTCGAGTCCCCAGCCGATGTCATCGTGGCAGCGGAGATAATTGAGGAACGTGTACTCCTTCGGGAGCGCGAAGACCGACTCGAGCTGATGGCGGAGCAGGCGGACATCGTGTGTCGCCACTGTGTGCCAGGTGGAAGCCATTGTCGTGACATTATAAAGCATGTGGCACTCCGGCTTCTCGAGTGTTCCGAAATACGGAACGACCTTGGACGGCTCCATGACGACCTCGCCGAGCAGAAGCGTGCCCGGGCAGACGACCTCGGTCGCCATCCGCATGAGACGGACCAGCGTGTGAACCTGCGGTAGGTTCCGGCAGGACGTGCCGAGTGTCTTCCAGATATACGGGACCGCATCGAGACGGATAATATCGACGCCGTGGTTGCAGAGGTTTAACATATTTGCCGTCATGTCATTGAAGACGGTCGGGTTCGCGTAATTGAGGTCCCACTGATACGGATAGAACGTCGTCATGACGACCTTCTGGGCCTCATCGCACCAGGTGAAGTTGCCCGGCGCTGTCTGCGGGAATACCTGCGGGACAGTCTTCTCGAATTCATTCGGGATGTCCCAGTTATCAAAGAAGAAATATCTGTCCTGATACTCCTTCTCGCCCTTCTTTGCTCTCTGCGCCCACTCGTGGTCCTCCGACGTGTGGTTCATGACGAAATCGAGGCAGACGCTCATGCCCTTGTTGTGGCACTCCGTGGCGAGATCGGAGAGGTCCTCCATCGTTCCGAGCTCCGGCTCGACCTTCCGGAAGTCAGATACGGCGTAGCCGCCGTCCGATCTTCCCTTCGGGCTCTGCAGAAGAGGCATGAGATGAACATAGTTGACGCCGCACTCCTTGATGTAATCAAGGTGGGACTTGACGCCCTTCAGTGTGCCCGCAAAGCAGTTCGTGTACATCAGCATGCCGAGCATCTCATTTCCCTTGTACCAGTCCGGAACCATCTCGCGCGCCTGATCCCACTCCTTGAGGATATCGGACCGCTGCTGATAGTAGTCATGCAGCATAGTGCAGAAATAGTCGAACGCGTGCTGATCATTGTGATACAGCTCCGCGTACAGCCACTTCATCTCATCGTAGTGGCGGCCCAGTCTTGTCCTGAACTCCTTTTCCCAGGTTTCGTCAATCATATCTCCTCTTCCTCCTTAGCATGAAACTTCATTTAACATGAAATTTTTTCTCACATCTGTTCAGTACTCATCACGGCAGCATACAGCAGCCTCATGACGGTCCGCGCTTCGTTGATCCGCGCTCAATGACCTTGAAGCCCTGCTTGATCTCGACCGTCGTCTTCTCTTTTCCGTCAATCCGCTCGACAATTCTCTTTGCGGCGGTCTCTCCCGCCTCGCGGTAATAGAGATGGACCGTCGTGAGAGTCGGTGTTGTGACCGATGAGATCACATTGTCACCGAAGCCTGCAACCGCCACATCCTCCGGCACTCTTCTTCCGCTCTCCTTCAGGCACTCCATGGCCCCGATCGCAATGCCGTCTGTCGCGCAGATCACGGCATCAAGGTCCGGGGACTCCGCGAGAATTCTCTGCATACACCGGTGTCCGGATTCTGCGGAGAATTCCGCGATCTCCGTCCGCTCCGGCGGGATCTCAATTCCAGCCTCCGCTGCCGCCTCACGGACTCCGTCGAAGCGCTGCTGTCCGACAGCGACATCCTCCTTCAGCACCCCGATATAGGCCAGCTTTCTTCTTCCGGCCGCGAGCACATGCTCCGCAAGCGCGCGTCCCGCCCCGTAATCATCGTGGTAAATGCAGGAATATCCGCCAAGCTGCTGTCCCACGATCACAACGGGAATTGTCATGTTCTTCAGGATCTTTCTGTGCTCCTTCGTAAAAACGGTGGCGATGAAAATCACACCGTCCACGCGGTTATTCGAAAAAATGCGAAGAAACTCCAGTTCCTTTTCCGGATTGTTATCAGTCGTCGCAAGAAGCATTTCATATCCGCTCGCATTGAGTGCCGTTCCGATCCCGGCCACAATGCTTGAAATAGAATCTGAGTTGATTCGGGGAAGCACGACTCCGATGAGCATCGTTTTCTTTGTGCGAAGCGTCTGAGCCATTACGGAAGGCTTGTAGCCCGTCCGTTCAATCACCTTCCGGATCTTCTCGCTTTTTTCGGCGCTGATATATCCGTTATTCAGATAACGGGAGACAGCGGCTCTGGAAACACCCGCCATCTCGGCAATATCACCGATATTCATTGCGCTCCTCCAGTGTGACATCGTTTTCACAAAAATATTATCATTGGCGGGTGTACTCGTCAACAGAGTCGCCGTCATTTTGTCATATAGCTGTTGTTTATCCGTGGTGTTTTGGTAATAATGACCAAAATCCGTTAATTCGGCCCGTCTTTCCGCGGTCCGACGCATCTGCACATGCGATTGCGGTTTCAGTCCTGATCACGCTGCGGACGCAGTGCCCTGCTGCAGCTCATACGCCGTCCCAAATCGCATAATCACAGACGCGATTCAGATGATCCTCGACTGTGCTGCAGCTCACACGCCGTCCCAAGTCGCATGCGGCCGTGAATATCAGGGCGATATCCGGCAGGCTCACGTATGGTATACTGTATGGAAGGTTCCTGCTCTGTTTCGCAGGGTCCGACAAAAATAAAAAAAGCAGCTGCGCGAAGCCTCTTCCTCCGAAGAAGCTCCGCAGCAGCCGCTGACAGGGAGCAATATACAAAATGAAGAAGCAAGAGCGAATGACAGTCTCCCACACCTTCGGTGCCTTCTGGAGACCGGATTCCGAATATCTGATTCTGGGCAGCTTTCCCTCCGTAAAGTCGCGGGAAATGAACTTCTACTACGGCCACCCGCAGAACCGCTTCTGGAAGATTCTCGCCGCTGTCTTTCACGATACCGTGCCGTCCGCAGCAGACACCGATGAGAAGAAGGCCTTTCTCATCCGCAACCGGATCGCGCTCTACGACGTCATCGACAGCTGCTCGATCATCGGCTCCTCGGACAGCAGTATCCGCGATGTGGTTCCGACCGATCTCTCGCCGATCCTCGCGGGCAGCCGGGTCGGAAGCCGGATCTTTGTAAACGGCGGCACGGCCTATAATCTGTACATGAAATATCTCCTTCCGGAGACAGGCATCGAGCCCGTCAGGCTGCCTTCGAGCAGCGCCGCCAATGCCTCGTGGCGCCTTGACGCGCTTGTTTCCGCGTGGGGAAAAGCCCTCTCAGGCAGTCGTTCCGGTCTCTAACAGTCGGATGTCCATGAGGGAGGCTCTTATCAAAAAAGAGGCCGCTGCTCCTTGAATCAGAGCAGCGGCCTCTGCCGTCTTTCCGGATTCTGTGCCCGATCCGCCGGTTTTTCAAGTCTCCGGACGGTTCGATCTCCTGCTGATATCCGGCTTCCGGATGCCGTCGTTTAAGGTCTCGTCGATCAGATAGCGCGGCCGATGCTTCGTCTCGAGGTAAATCTTTCCGATGTACTCTCCGATAATGCCTATCGAGAAAAGAATCAGACCTCCGATCGCCCAGATCGAGACTATGAGCGATGACCAGCCTGCGACCGTCACACCTCTCGCCTTCTGAACAATTCCCCAGATCAGAAACAGAATGCTGACAAGGAAAATGATGATCCCTGTATTTGTGATCATGCGGATCGGCTCGACAGAGAGTGAGGTGACACCCTGGATCGAAAAGTTGATCATTTTCTTCAGCGGGTATTTGCTCTCACCGGCGAAGCGCTTCCCGCGCGCGTAATAGACCTTGTCCGTCTTATACCCGATCAGCGGAACCAGTCCCCGGAGGAACAGATTGACCTCGCGGAACTCGGACAGCCCGATCAGGGCCCGTCTGTCCATGAGGCGGAAATCCGCGCAGTCCGGAATCATCTCGACACCCATGTGCTCCATCAGGCGGTAGAAGCCTCTCGCCGTCGTCCGCTTGAACCAAGAGTCCGTGTCGCGGTTATTCCGCACGCCGTAGACAATATCACAGCCGCCCTCATAGCGCGCAATCATCTCATCTGTCGCCTCGACGTCGTCCTGCAGGTCCGCATCCATGGAAATGGAAACATCACAGTATTCCTTCGCGAACATAAGCCCCGCGTACAGCGCGTTCTGGTGGCCTCTGTTGCGGCTCAGCGACAGTCCTGAAAAGACAGGGTCCACGAAATGATCTCCCACGTTGTATCCGTACTCCCGTCATTGACAAACAGAATCCTGCTCGCGGGTGATATTTTCTGTGCCTTGACGAGCTGACTGATTTTGGCGTACAGCCGCTTTGCAGTCTCGCTCAGCACCTCTTCCTCGTTGTAGCAGGGAATGACATAGTAAAGAACAGTATCTTTCATGCAGCACTCCAGCTTTCATTTTCTTTTTAAGGCGCCCGAAGGCGCTCCTGTTATCACGTGAACGTTGCCATCATACCACACAGAGCCGGAAAGCGCCATTCACAGAGGCTTTCAGAAATCTGAACATTCTCTGAAATCATTCAGCACCCCTTGGAAAACTGATGAAATCCGGACGGGGAGCTTGCCCGCCGAACGATTTCATCAGTTTTCCAAGGGGTGGACAAGGGGCGAAGCCGCTCTGTCCGCCCACAACGAGGAACGCGAAGCGTTCCGAGTCTGGGGGTGCTGAATAGTTACTTCCAAGCAATTCGGCGCAGAGCATAAAAAGGCCCCGGAACAAACCAGATCATGGAATGTTCCGGGGCATGCGGATGCCGGTGGCCGGACTCGAACCGGCACGAAGTTGCCTTCGAGGGATTTTAAGTCCCTTGCGTCTGCCAATTCCGCCACACCGGCAGAGAAACGAACAG
>OMYS01000014.1 GCA_900315305.1 uncultured Eubacteriales bacterium | reverse complement strand
TCCTCCGTGAGATGAACCGCCGGCAGGGGATACGCGTCCCCGATCCGGAAGGCGCGGAGGCAGGCGCGGATATAAGCCCGCACGCGGAAGGGCACCGTTCCGCCGAAGCGCCCGAAAATATCCGCGTTGATGTACATCAGCTCCCGCTCGCCGAGCATGGCGACCGCCATGTAGACCTTCTCATCCGCGACGCGGATCGGATAGAAATCCTCCGCGCTCCCGCGCTCAAGGCCCGTCCTGTCGACCGGCATGTCAAGGCGCCTCTCCGCGCCGAGCGCGATCATCAGGTTCGTGATGGCCGCCGGCCCCCAGTTCCTGTCAAAGCCCTGCTCCGCGTACTCAAACTGCGCGGACGTACTGTATGCTTCCTCAATTTTTCTCCGCATTTTCCGCAAAATGAACCTCCCTGTCCTTACAAGATGCCGTCTCTTACGCGCAGTCCCGGAATCTCAACCCTAACCACCCCTGATATGTCTGCTGCTTCCAGGGCAGGCTCTCAGCCTTCTCCCGGCCCGGAGACGCGCCTTATGTCCTCCTGAAGCTCGCGCGCCGACATGCGGAGCGCGCCGAGACGCATGACCGTCAGCTGCTCGAGGCCGTCCGAGGTCGCGACCGTGATGTGGTATTTTCCGCCAAGCTCATGCACCATTCGCTCGATCCTCGAGTCGGCCGTCTCATTTTCCTCTGTGTAGAGGATCTCAAGGCCGTTCCTTTCCTCCCGCGACCCGCGCCCGCCCTTCATTTTCCAGGCGTCGAAGACGACGGTCATCCGGATCCCGAGATATCCCCGGTAGTTGTCGAGGATATCGACGAGCTTGCCGCGGGCGGCATCCATATTTTTCTCAAAGAGGGCCCGAAGCTCGGGCCACGCATATATCATATTATACCCGTCAATAATAAGATAGGGCTTTTTTTCATCCTTCTTCGGGTAGATCGGCTGCCCGTGCTTGTCGAGCTTCGGCCGCACCTCCGTCCGGCGCTTTGCGGAGGACGACCGGCTCCTCTCCTTCTCGCGCACCTCGGTCTCTGATCGCCCGCCGAATTCTCTCCGGTAGATCGCAAGGTACTCCTCGTCCTCCTCGAGGGGCACCTCATGTTTCTCGCGGATTCCTCTGCCGAAGCCGCTTGCCGCGCCGAATGCGTCTGCCCCGTCATAGAAGGACTCCTCCTCTTCATCGCCGCTCCACGCGGCCGGGACATGCATGTAGTCCCTGACCTTGTCCCACGGAACAATGAAGCCGGCCCCGTGTGAACAGAATACGGACGAGCTCGGATTCTCCGTGTCCCGCTCCGCGTCGTAGCCGATGCTTCTAATCACGTCCTCTGCGTTATGGCAGGGCGCATAGCCCTTGAAGACAAAGGTGCACGTCCCCTCTCCTCTCGTATAGGAGCGGAGAGCTGCCGCGTATCCGGCGGTCTCCGACGCGGGGACCTCTCCCCGGAGCACCGCCGTTCTGCCCGCCGCCTTCTCGCGGAAGGATGGCGGCTCCGTCTTCGCGCCCATGGCGGCAAGGTCAGTCAGGGCCCGTCCCACCGCATCCTCCGGCACCTCCATGAAAAATGAATACACCGGCTCGAGCAGCACGCACTCCGTGCTCATGAGGCCCTGCCGGATGGCGCGGCGCGTCGCCTCCCGGAAGTCTCCTCCCTCCGTGTGCTTTACGCTCGCGCGCCCAGCAAGGAGCGTGATCCGGACGTCCGTGAGAGCGGATCCCGTCAGCACGCCCGGGTAGTCCCGCTCGAGGACATGCGTCATGACAAGCTGCTGCCAGTGGCGCGCGAGGACATCGGTCGGACAATTTGTGAAGGCCTGAACACCGCTGCCAGGATCGCCGGGCTCGATCAGAAGATGAACCTCCGCGTAGTGGCGCAGCGGCTCAAAATGACCGACTCCCTCGACGGCCTTCGCGACCGTCTCCTTGTAGATCACTCGCCCCGGCCCGAACGACACGCTGATTCCCAGGTCCTCCCGGATCATGCGTGCAAAGATATCGGTCTGCACGTCTCCCATCAGCTGAATGCGGATGGCCCCGTGCGTCTCGTCCCAGACAATATGAAGCTCCGGGTATTCCTCCTCGTAGGGGATAAGGCGCCGGTAGACGTCCCGCGCGTCCGCATCCGGAGGGAGAAGCAGCTCACAGGTCTCCACGGGCTCAAGAAGAGGCTCATTTGTCCCGGTCTCCGCGCCGAGGCAGTCGCCAGGACGCGTGCCGTCAAGACCGGTTACGGCGCAGATATCTCCGGCCGATACACGTTCCGCCGTCTCGTATTTTTCTCCCGAGTAGAGGCGCAGCTGGTCCGCCTTCCACTCCTCGCCGCGCACCTTGACGGCGTCTCTTACGCGGAGCGACCCGCCGGTCATTTTAAGCCACGTAAGCCGCATGCCCTGCGGATCTCTCGAGATCTTGTATACGCGCGCGGCGAACGCATCCGGCCACGCCTTCTCCCGTGAAAAATGGCAGATGCCATCAAGGAGCTCCCGCACTCCTGTCATGCGGAGCGCCGACCCGAACCAGACCGGGAAGAGCTCACGCTTCGCGACGGCCCCGGCGACATCGCCCTCCTTCACATCTCCGGTCTCCAGGTACTGCTCGAGGAGACTCTCATTTCCCGTGGCCACGTCCTCCGCCCACGCCCCGTGTCCTTCCGACTCCGCAGGAGATGCCGTGAAATCGACGCAGCTTCTGTCAAGCTCCTCCTTCAGACCCGCAAGGACTCTCTCCCTGTCGGCTCCGGAGAGGTCCATCTTATTCACGAAAATAAAGACCGGTATGCCGTAGTGCCGAAGGAGCCTCCACAGCGTCCTCGTGTGGCTCTGTACGCCGTCAGTCCCGCTGATCACGAGCACGGCTGCGTCCATGACCTGAAGCGTTCTCTCCATCTCGGCTGAGAAATCGACGTGCCCCGGCGTATCGAGAAGAATCAGCTTCCTCTCATTCCATGAAAGGCGGGCGATCTTTGAAAAAATCGTGATTCCCCGCTCCTTCTCCGCCCGGTCCGTATCGAGGAACGCGTCCCCGTGATCGACGCGTCCCGCCCTTCTGATTGTCCCCGAAAGGTACAGCATGGCCTCCGCCAGCGTCGTCTTTCCTGCGTCGACATGCGCCGCAATTCCCAGTACCAAATGATTCACCTCACTTCTTCTGTTCTGTCAGCTCTTTTTTCAGATGTGTATCCATGCATTCAGTCCACGGCTGGATGCGCAGAGCTCTTTTCTTCATGATCTGCTCAGCTGCCGGTGCCTTCTCCATCGCCTGCGCAGAGCTCTTGTCTCCGTCCGCTTTCTTCTTCATGGCCTGTTCGGCTTCCGGTGCCTTCTCCATCCGCCTGCGCAGAGCTCTTGTCTCCGTCCGCTTTCTTCTTCATGGCCTGTTCGGCTTCCGGCGTCTTCTCCATCGCCTGCGCAGAACTCTTGTCTCTGCCCTCTGCCATCTCAGCCTCCCGCAGGATTTCCCTCGAGGCCTCCGCGAAGGATAAGCCGTACTTCCTCGCAAGACGCGCAGCGTCCTCGTATTCGGGCTTCATTTTCCAGCCGTCCGGCCCCTTTGCGGCCTTGATCCGCACGTCCTCTCCCCGCACATTGACGCTGAAGACGCGCCGGTCAAGGCAGCTTCTCTCCACCTTCCACCGCCTGATTCCGATCGTCGTCGTCTCGCGGAAAATGACATGCTCGATCGCCTCCCGCGTCTCCTCTGTGCAGAGAACCCTCAGGATCCACGCCGGCCGGTTCTTCTTCATGAAGCAGGGCTCGTAGTGGGCATCCCTCGCGCCGGCCTCAAAGACCTTCTCCATGCAGTACCCGAGCTGTTCCCCGGTGCAGTCATCGATATTCGTCTCGAGGCACCAGATCGTATCTGTTGTCCCGCCCTCTCCGGAACCGGCTGCCTTCTCTTTACTCTCGAACAAGATCGCTCTCAGGATGCCGGCCGGCTCGTAGTCCCGCTTTCCGGCCCCGTAGCCGACAGCCGTGATGTCCGCATTTTCCGGGATCTCATCCCCTGTCTTTACGGCGGCAAGAAATGCGGCCCCCGTCGGCGTCACGCGCTCTCCCTGCCAGTCCTGATGGATGTGCAGCCGGAGGTTCCGGCGCTTTGCGATATTGAGGACCGCCGGGACCGGGACCGGAAGAATTCCGTGCTGGCAGCGGATCATGCCCGTCCCCTCCGCGAGCGGAGGCACGGCGGCCGCATCCACGTGAAGGCTGTCCATGAGCACCGCGCAGGCAACGACATCGACGATGGAATCGACCGCGCCGACCTCATGAAAATGAACCTCATCCAAGGGCAGGCTGTGGGCCTCCGCCTCCGCCTCCGCGAGAATCCGGAAGATCTTCTCGGCAAGCGCTCTCGCAGAGTCAGTCATGTCCGTCTCCGCAAGAATCCGCCGAATATCCGCGTAGCTCCGGTGCGCATGGTGGGCGTGATGGCCGGCATCATGACCGTGACCGTCATGGTCATGCTCCTCAATACTTCCATAGAGATAGGCCATGTCGTGGTCGTGGTTTTCATGCGCCTCGTCAAGGATCACATTGAAGTCAAGGCAGGATATGCCCGACTTCTTCACGCGCGTAATCTCCGTCCGGAAGCCCGCAAGCGGAAGGCTGGCGACCGCCCTCTCAAGAGCCGCGCGGTCCGCTCCCAGATCGAGCAGGGCCGCGGCCGTCATGTCCCCGCTGATACCGGATGCGCACTCAAAATATAGTGTTTTCATTTGCCCCTCCAAATTTGCTGTGTTACAGTTCACACGCCATCCAAAGTCGCATGCGGTCGGCGAGGTCTGGTGGCGTGTGAACTGTAACTTTGCTGTCGCATTTATAGCTAATTATACAGCATTGCACTCTATTATTCTTGTGGAAAAATAAGTACCGGAACAATTGACACAATTTCATTCTAGTGTTATATTACAGATAGAACAGAAATGACAGCCTTCAGCCGTCATCTGTTCACGGCAGTAAATGGAGGTGTCCATTATGACAAAGGATTATTATGACGTTCTCGGGGTCAGCAGAAATGCCGACGACAAGGAGATCAAAAAAGCATATAGAAAACTCGCAAAGCTCTATCATCCGGACACAAACCCGGGCAATAAGGCAGCGGAGGAGAAATTCAAGGAGGTCAATGAGGCCTACAGCGTCCTCTCCGATCCGAAGAAGAGAAAAATGTATGACCAGTTCGGTTCAGCCGCCTTCGATGGCAGTATGGGCCAGGGCGCAGGAGCCGGCCAGGCCGGCGGCGGCTTCGGCGGCTTCGGCGGAAGCGGCTTTGACAGAAACGGCGGCTTCCATTCATTTCATTTTTCAGGCGGAAATGCCGAGGATATGGATGACATCCTGAAGCACTTTTTCGGCGGCGGCTTCAGCGGCGGCCATTCCGGCGGAAACAGAACCTACAGCTACTCCTACGGCACAGACGGAGGCAGCGGATTCTCGGATTTCGGTGGGAGCTACAGCAACGAGAAGGGCTCGAACCTCGACACCGATGTGTCGATCAGCTTCGACGAGGCTGTCCGCGGCTGCGACCGGATCATCCGTCTGCAGAGCGGCTCCGGCGCAAAGAACCTGCAGGTCCACATTCCGGCCGGCATCGACGAAGGTCAGTGCGTGCGTCTCGCCGGCAAGGGAAATGCAGGGCCGGGCGGCAACGGCGATCTCATGATCCATGTGCACGTCGGAAAGAGCCAGACCTATACGAGGAACGGCCTCGATGTCACCTCGCAGGTCAAGGTTCCGCTTGATACGGCCGTTCTCGGCGGTGATGTCCTCGTCCACACACTGTACGGCGACATCGTATGTCGGATCCCGGCAGGCACGCAGTCCGGAAAGAAGATCCGCCTGAGAGGAAAAGGAATTGTCTCCATGAAGGATCCGTCCGTCCACGGCGATATGTACGCGGAGGTTCTGATCCAGTTCCCGGAGGACCTGACCATGGGCGAGACGAGGAAGTTCAGAGAGTTCCTGAAGACGTACAGAAAGAACAGAAATGAAGATACAAAGACCGGAGCCGCATAAGCTCCGGTCTTTTATAATGATTCCGCGCCTTACGGATAATTGAGGAAGGTCTCGGGATCCCTACATCCGGAATCTTTAAATATTTGCAATTGTGTATTCATTTCTAATTATTACGACTGATTGGCGCAATCGTTACATTCTGAATTCATTTAATCTGATTTTTCGCTTGACATTTCTCCGGCAATCCGCTAATATATAGTCAACAGATAACAAGAGAGATAGAAAGAAGAAACAAAGCAACAGATCTTCCGGACAGACAGTGACGAGAAAGCTGCCGCGGAGGAAATCTCAAAGGGAGGTACAGTCCAAAGGAAATACAACGAACCGCCCCAGAAAGTCTTCAGTGAGAGCTGAAGCAGACGATGAGAAGCAGATCAATCAATGAGGGATGCTTCTAATCGTTAACAGGGAATCTTCAATAAAAGATTTTCGAAACAGTGCACCAGAGAATGGAGGTACAGACCAACAGGTTCATAACGATTCACCCCACATAATTTCGGACAGGAGGTACAGACCAATCTACAGGTAAACGAAGTACCCTATCGAATCAGGTGAACGAGCTTTTTCATGAAGGAGGTACGGACCAACAAAAACATAACGATCCACCCCAAGGAGATTTAAAAGCAGGAGGTACAGACCGAAGTTCTGATTAATGATTTACCCTAAAGTTCAATAAAGGAGGCTTAGTCCATTGGAGGCTGAACATTCGTAAGCGGCATTCGAAGACGAGAAATTCGAATGCCGCTATTACTTTGTTCAAATTTAATGACTCAGCACCCCTCGAAAAAACAATGAAATCCGGATGGAAAGCTTACTCGCCGGATGGTTTCATCATTTTTCCGAGGGGTGCTGAATTGTTATGCGTTACGCCTTTTTTATTAATTAATTATATGAGAATTACTGCTCCAGAGAGCGCAGATCCACCCTGTACGATTCCGGGTCCTTCCGGTCGAGATACACGCGAACCGTCTTTCCGATAATCTCCTTTCCCGGATACTCCGGCACAGGATCACTCGAATAGGTCTCCTCAATTCCTGTTCCCGGCTCCGTATACCGGCACAGAACAACAAATGAATCGCGCTCTCCCGCCATATGAAGGTTTCGCGTGATCCCGATGATTTTTGCCTTCACGTATCCTTCCGCCGGTACCTTCACATGCCGTTTCTGAAATGCGGCATTGACTGTCGCATTTTCCCCTTCGGAGATCTTCCGCTCCTCATAGAACCGGTACAGGAGAATAGCCGCCCCGCACGCCATGAGAAGTCCCCCGCATATGGTATACCGGTTCGCATAATCCGGGATCAGTACCTGGCCGCCGGATACAATTCCGTACACCATCACGCCCATGCCGATTGCCGCTAAGACGATACTGAAAACAATCGGTGCATGCTCTGCTGCATTTTTTCTGTTCTGTTCTGACAAATATTCCTCCTTGTCTCCGGTTTCCTGACCGGAATGTCACCACTATAGAAGTCTGCTCTGCCAGATTCGCCGCACTCCATCTCCATATACAAGAAACATGAACTGCGTCCTCTGTCAGCGGCCGTTATTTCTTTCCAACCGGCCGTGCTTCCCTCGCGTATTTCTCCGTCCGGATGAGTTCCCATGCTCTGAATGGGCCATGTGGGAATTGTTCCCATGTGCAGCGTTCGTCATGTGGGAATTATTCTCATGTGCTGCGCGCGTCATGCGTGACTTGCTCTCATGTTCTGTATGCGCCATGCGGAAATGACCTCCCAATGACCCTGATTTTCCGGACCCTGCACTGTCCTCATGTGCTGCATGCGCCATGTGGGAATGGACCACATGCCCGGCCTTCCGCACGATCTTCCGAGGCGGAATAAGGCAGGTCTTCTCGAACCCGATCAGGTCCTCGCGGTGCTCCTCGAGCAGGGCCTCCTTCACCAGCTCATAATTCTTCGGGTCCCTGAACTGGATCAGGGCCCGCTGCATCGCCTTCCGGTGCGGATCCCGCTCGACATACACCGGCTTCATGGTGAGCGGGTCAAGTCCTGTGTAGTACATCGTCGTCGACACCGTTCCCGGAGTCGGATAGAAATCCTGGACCTGCTCCGGCATGTAGCCCATTTTCCTGATATACTCCGCGAGGGCAATCGCGTCTTTCATCGTGGAGCCCGGGTGAGATGACATGAGGTAGGGCACAACAAACTGGTGAAGCCCCAGCTGCTCATTGATCTTATTGAACTCATCAACAAATGCATTGTACACGCTCACGGGCGGTTTGCCCATCTCCTTCAGCACATTGTCGGAAATGTGCTCCGGGGCGACGCGGAGCTGCCCGCTCACATGGTACCTGCACAGCTCCCGGAGGAACTCCCTGTTCTTGTCCGCCATGAGGTAATCAAAGCGGAAGCCGGACCTGACAAATACCTTCTTCACCTTCGGGAGTGCCCGAAGCTCCCGGAGCAGCTTCAGGTAGTCGCTGTGGTCGACAACAAGGTTGCTGCATGGCTTCGGGAAGAGACAGCGCTTCATTTTGCAGGCGCCATGCGTCAGCTGCTTGTCACAGGCAGGCCGACGGAACTCAGCCGTCGGTCCTCCGACGTCATGGATATAGCCCTTGAACGCAGGATCCTGAATCATGGTCTTTGCTTCTTCCAGAATGGACTCATGGGACCTCGCCTGAACAATTCTCCCCTCATGCATCGTGAGCGCACAGAAATTGCACTCGCCAAAGCATCCCCTGTTTGATGTCAGCGAAAACCGGATCTCCTCGAGAGCGGGAACGCCTCCGTCTTTGTCATAGGACGGGTGAGATGCGCGCATATACGGCAGCGCGTAGACATCGTCCATGTCCATCTGACTGAGCGGCTTCGCGGGCGGGTTCTGCACGACGAACATGCTCCCGTCGTACGTCTCATAGAGGCGCTTTGCCTGGAACGGGTCCGAATTCGTGTACTGGAGGAAGAAGCTCCTCGCGTATGCCTCCCTGTCATCGCGGATCTGCTCAAAGTCAGGCAGACGGATCGCATCGTATATGCTCTCCTCATCGCGCGTCTTGTACACAGTCCCGTCGATAAACGTAATGTCTCTCACATCGAGTCCGCTCGCAAGCGCATCCGCGATCTCCACAATGCTTCGCTCTCCCATTCCATAGGAAATGAGATCCGCCCCTGATTCAAGCAGGATCGACCGTCTCACCTTGTCCGACCAGTAATCGTAGTGACCGAGACGGCGAAGCGAGGCCTCGATGCCTCCGATAATCATCGGCGTGTGCTTATACGTCTCCCGGATCAGATTTCCATAGACAATCACAGCCCGGTCCGGACGCTTTCCGATCACGCCTCCCGGTGTGTATGCGTCCTGGTGACGCCGCTTCTTCGCAACCGTATAGTGGTTGACCATGGAGTCCATGTTTCCGGATGACACAAGAAAGCCGAGTCTCGGCTCGCCGTAGATTGTGACACTCGAAGGGTCATTCCAGTCCGGCTGGCAGATAAAGCCGACGCTGTACCCGTGGGCTTCGAGGACCCGGCTGATGATCGCCGATCCAAAGCTCGGGTGGTCGACATAGGCGTCGCCGCACACATAAACGAAATCGAGCTGCTGAAGTCCCCGGTCCAGCATATCCTGGCGGCAGACAGGCAGAAATCCTGTTGTCATATTGCTTTCTCCTGTTACTTATAAAAAGACGCGCAGACTGCGGAATCCCGCGCTGCGCGTCTCTCATTTTCGAAATACAGATCAGAACTTGCCGTTCTTTGCTGCTTCCTCGATAGCAACTGCTACAGAAACAGTAGCACCGACCATCGGGTTGTTGCCCATTCCGATCAGACCCATCATCTCGACATGAGCCGGGACGGAGGAGGATCCTGCGAACTGAGCATCGGAATGCATACGGCCCATTGTATCCGTCATACCATAGGAAGCCGGGCCGGCTGCCATGTTGTCCGGATGAAGTGTACGGCCTGTGCCGCCGCCGGATGCAACGGAGAAGTACTTCTTGCCTGCAGCAAGTCTCTCCTTCTTGTATGTGCCGGCAACCGGATGCTGGAAACGAGTCGGGTTCGTGGAGTTACCTGTGATGGAGACATCGACGTTCTCCTTCCACATAATTGCAACACCCTCTGTGACGTCATTTGCGCCGTAGCACTTAACCTTGGCACGCGGGCCGTTGGAATAAGCTGTGCTGCCGTCGATGACGAGCTCGTTCTTCTTGTAATCCATATGTGTCTCGACAAATGTGAAGCCATTGACACGGGAGATGATCTTCGCCGCGTCCTTGCCGAGGCCGTTCAGGATGACGCGAAGCGGCTTCTGACGAACCTTGTTCGCGTTGTTTGCGATACCGATTGCACCTTCAGCTGCTGCGAAGGACTCATGGCCTGCGAGGAATGCGAAGCACTCTGTGTCCTCCTCCAGAAGCATCTTGCCGAGGTTGCCGTGGCCAAGACCGACCTTGCGGTGGTCAGCGACAGAACCCGGGATGCAGAATGCCTGAAGGCCCTCGCCGATTACGCCGGCAGCCTCAGAAGCCTTGCGGCATCCTCTCTTGATTGCGAGAGCAGCGCCGACTGTGTAAGCCCACTTTGCATTTTCAAAGCAGATCGGCTGGATGTTCTCTACCATGTGATAGACATCAATACCTGCGTCATCGCAGATCTTCTTGGCTTCCTCAATGGAGGCAATGCCATTGTCATTCAGAACTTTATTGATCTGGTCAATTCTTCTCTCATAAGATTCAAATAATGCCATGTTCATTTCCTCCTTTCTTTATTCTACACGCGGATCAATCCACTTGACAACATCATCCTTGCGGCCGTAAGCGCCGGAAGCCTTCTCAAGCGCTTCGTTTGCATCCATACCGCCCTTGATGAAATCCATCATCTTACCGAAGTTGACATACTTGTAGGAGATGATCTCACCATTGTCGTCAAGACCGATCTGCTTGACATAGCCTTCTGTCATTTCCAGATAACGCGGACCCTTTGCCAGAGTGCCGTACATAGTACCAACCATGGAACGGTCACCCTTGCCGAGATCTTCGAAGCCGGCGCCGATTGCAAGGCCGTCATCGGAGAACGCGCTCTGTGTACGTCCATAGGCGATCTGCAGGAACAGCTCTCTCATAGCCGTGTTGATCGCGTCGCAGACAAGGTCTGTGTTCAGTGCCTCAAGAACTGTGAGGCCCGGAAGGATTTCTGCTGCCATAGCAGCGGAATGTGTCATTCCTGAGCAGCCGATCGTCTCGATCAGTGCCTCCTGAATAATTCCGTCCTTGACGTTCAGGGAAAGCTTGCAAGCACCCTGCTGCGGTGCGCACCAGCCAACACCATGTGTATAACCCTTGATGTCCTCAACCTTCTTGGACTGAATCCACTGTCCTTCTTCCGGTATCGGAGCGGCGCCATGATGTACGCCCTGAGTGACCGGACACTGTGATTCGATCTTCTTTGTGTAAATCATTACAAATCTCCTTTCTGGATGATTTTTACCTTCGATAAGTATAGCATAAAGCCCCACGCGTTTGAATAAAAAGTTGGTAAATTCCACCTAAAACTGAAATCAATCTCAGCATATCCGCGGAAGGCCCTCGCCCTGGAGGATATCGAGGTCACGCTCGCCGCCGATCTCCGTGCGCATGATGAGCTGTCCCTTCGGGCCGTCCGTCACTGTGCCAATCCTGCAGGCGTTCTCTCCGTATTTTGAATGCTGCATGATCGAAAGCGCGCGCTCCGCCTCTTCCTCAGGAACAATGGCCGCAAGCTTTCCTTCATTTCCCATATAGAGGGGGTCAAGACCGAGCATTCCGCAAAAGTCCCGCACCTTCAAAGTGACCGGAATGAGCTCCTCGTCAATCACGAACTGTCTCTCTGAGGCCTCCGCAAGCTCCTTCAGAACGGTCGCAAGGCCGCCCCTCGTGATGTCGCGCATCGTGTGAAGGTGAATGCCGCCCTCCGTCAGGTTCCGGACGATCTCTGTGAGCGGCGCGCAGTCGCTCTTTATGTCCGTCTCAATGCTCATGCGCTCGCCGAGGATCGCCGCGTGATGGTCGCCCATCGTGCCGGACACAAGAATGGCATCTCCGGGCCTTGCCCCTGCCGCAGAGACCGCTCCGTGCTCGATGAAGCCGACGCCCGCCGTATTGATGTACATACCGCCGTGGCCCTCAATGACCTTTGTGTCTCCGGCCACAACCTGTACACCGGCCTCCCGCGCCGTCTCCGCCATCGAGTATATCACGCGGCGGAGGACCTCTATGTCGAGCCCCTCCTCAAGGATCGCGCCGCAGGTGATGTATTTGGGACTTGCGCCGCGCATCAGGAGGTCATTGACCGTCCCGCAGACGCACAGCCTGCCGATATCTCCGCCCGCAAATTCAAGAGGAGTCACGACAAAGCTGTCGGTCGTGATCGCGATCGTCCCGGACCCGGGAACTGCCGCGCTGTCCTCCATTAGATTCAGTGTCTTATTGTCAAATGCCTTCGCGAATACGTCCCGGATCAGCTCGCCGGTCGCCTGACCGCCGCTGCCGTGCACCATCGCGATCGTCTGTTTCATCTGCCTTTTTTGCTTCCTTTCTCTCTAAGTCCGCTTATTTTGTCCTGTGGTGAATATACCATGAGTAGCAGCTGCCCTCTGTCGAGACCATACAGGCGCCCTGCGGATTCAGCGGCGTGCACACCTTCCCGTGAAGCGGGCATTCCGTCGGCATAATCTTCCCCATCAGGACCTCGCCGCAGCGGCAGGCCCTGTTTTTCTGCCTGTCCTCGTCGAGTCCCCGGCTTCCGGCGTCGATCCAGTCATACTCCTTCTTCAGAATCCGGCCCGACCCGGTGACAGCTCCCATACCGCGCCAGGACGCATCGCACACGTCAAAGTAGCGGTCAATCATAGCCTCCGCCCTCTCATTTCCCTCGCGGGTAACAACGGAGGGGTAGAAATTCATGACCCGTCCCTCACCTCTTGCCTTCAGAATGCCGGCGATCGCAATCAGAAGCTCCGGGCCGCTGAAGCCCGAGACACCGAATGGAATGCTGTATTTCTCTGCAAGAGGCTCGAACGCATCGGACCCGGTGACGACCGCGACATGGCCGGGGGCAAGAAAGCCGTCGATTGCCGCGCCGCCGCGGCAGAGATAATCGATCACGGGCGGCATTGTTTTGAGCGCCGTGAGAAGTTTAATATTCGGAATATTCTCTCTGACGATTGTATCGACAAGCAGCGCGTAGACCGGCATCGTCGTCTCAAAGCCGACCGCCGCGAAAATGAAGGTCGTCTCTTTTTCGCGCGCCGCCATATCCAGAATGTCCATCGGCGAGTAGACCATAGCCACACGTGCGCCCTCGCCCTTCGCCGCGGAGAGCGACGTCTCGCTGCCGGGCACGCGCATGAGGTCCCCGAACGTGACGACACAGGTATGCTCCTTCATAGACAGCTGAATCAGGCGGTCAATATAGGAGGACGGCGTCACACAGACCGGGCAGCCGGGCCCGCTGATCAGCCGGATTCTGTCCGGCAGAATCGTCGGGATTCCGTTCTTTGCGATCGCGGCTGTGTGGCTTCCGCACACCTCCATAATGTTCATTTCCGGGCCGTCATACTCCTTCAGATACTTGATGACAGCCTTCAGTTCCTCTCTCATGGATTCAGAAGGCCCCTACTTCCTTCATGAGCTCCGTGAGATCATCGCTCTCATTTTTGCTTAGCTTCTGAAGCACGCAGCCGGCGTGAACGAGGACCGGGTCTCCCACCTCCACGTCGACAAAGCCCGTGCGCGCTTTTACGCGGTTGCCGCTGAAGTCGACAATCGCGTATCCGTTCTTCTTTTCAATCACTGTTCCCGGTAATGCAACACACATAAATATTATTCCTTCTTTGCCTTCTCAGCCGCCACGGTCTTCGCCGCCTCCGCGACCGGATCCGGCCTGTTTTCTGCCTTCGCGGCCGGCTTCTGAGCCGGCTTTTCAGCTGTCTTCGCGGGTGCAGCTGCCGCAGCATTTCCTGCCGTCTTCGCAGGCGCCTTCCCCGCCGGGGCAGTCCCTGCAGCCTTTGCGGCCGGAGCAGTCCCTGCAGCCTTTGCTGCCGCGGCGGCCTCTCTTGCCTTCTTTGCCGCAAGAGCCTTTGCGGCAATGGCCTTCTTCTTCTCCTTGTCAGCCGCGATCCGCTCGTCGTCCCAGGTGTAGGTGACGTCTGTCTTTGCGCGCATCGGCTCCTGATAGCCGGGAACGATGTGCAGACATTTCTTGGCGCATTTCTGCGTGCAGTACCCGCACTGGACGCAGTTGAAACGGTCGATCGACCAGGTGTATTTCGCCTTGTTTACAGTGATCGCACCGGACGGGCAGTTCATCGCGCACAGACCGCAGAGAATGCAGTCGTCAAAATCGATTTCAATATGACCGCGCGCGCCTTCGGGATACTTGATCGGCTCCGCGGGATAATTTTTTGTTACCGGCTTCGAAAAGAGATTCTTCAGGACAACCGGTGTAAACCGCATAAGTTTTGCCATGATTCTCTCCTTCCTTATCGCTCCGTACAGCTGATGCACGGATCGATCGTCACAATCAGAAGACCGACATCCGCAAGTGACGCGCCCTTCAGTGTCTCACAGAGTCCCGGAAGGTTCGCGAATGTAGGCGTGCGCATGCGGAAGCGGTCGATATACTTCTTGCCGCTGCCGTGGACGTAGTAGATCGCCTCGCCTCTCGGCTGCTCGATCCGGCAGAAATACTCACCGTTCGGATTGCCCTTGACCGGCACGGCAAGATCGCCGCCCGGGATCTTCGCAAATGCCTGGCGGATCAGATCGATGGACTGGAAGACCTCACGGATTCTGACATCGCAGCGCGCGTAGCAGTCGCCGAAGACCGATGTGATCGGCTCGAAATCAAGCTGACCGTACGCCTCATAGCCGCGCTTTCTCATGTCCGTGCGGATGCCGGACGCGCGGCCGAACGGGCCTGCGCAGCCGAGCTCCATGGCCTGGACCTTGCTCAGATGGCCGCAGCCCTTCATTCTCGACTCAACGGAATAATCCGTCATAAACGTATTGTAGATGTCCCGCACGTCTTTCTCGATTCCCGCGAGCGTATCGAGAATAATCCGCTCCTGCTCCGGATTTATGTCGCGGAGCACGCCGCCGACCTTGTTGACTGAAAAGATCAGTCTGCCGCCGGTCGTCATTTCCAGCATGTCGAGGACCTTCTCGCGGATTCTCCAGCACTGATAGAACAAACTCTCAAAGCCGAACGCATCCGCCATGAGACCCATCCACAGCATGTGGCTGTGCATGCGGGAGAGCTCGCACCAGATCGTGCGGAGGAACTTCGCGCGGTCCGGAACCTCCACGTTCATGATATGCTCGATCGCCTCCACATAGCCGAGGCCGTGGCCGAACGAGCAGATACCGCAGGTTCTCTCGACCACATAGAGATACTCATTGTAGTCTCTTCTGTCGACCAGGCCCTCAAGGCCTCTGTGCACGAAGCCGATCGACGGGATCGCCTCGATGACCTTCTCATCCTCGATGACCAGGTCCAGATGAATCGGCTCCGGCAGCACCGGGTGCTGCGGGCCGTACGGAATGACACTTCGCTTCGCCATTATTTCTCTCCCTCCTTCTTCGCCTCTTTGGCCTCCTTCGGAAGGAAAGGCGCCGTCTCGTTGATCCGATAGAGTCTGTTGTGATAATCAATATTGATATACTCGATCTTGCAACCGAACAGCTCTGTCATCTCATTTTCATAAAATGTCGCGTACGGATAAATCGATGTGATCGAGGAGACCGCATCGTCCTTCTCCATCACAACCTTGAGTGTCTTGAACTCATAGGTCTTGTCATTGGCAAATGAGTAGCACAGCTCATATTTTCCGTTGATGTACGACGCGCACGCCTGGGAGAGACGGAGCTTTTCGTGCTTCATTTCCATTGTCTTCTCAAGAAGCTGATCCTTATCGATCACGATCAGCTCATTTTCAGGACAGATCACTTCCGCCATTACTGATTCCCCTTCCCATTCGTCTCCGCGGGCACCTGGCCGTCATGCCGGTGTTCGCGCTCATACTCATCATGCTCGTCGGACCGCTTCTGGAAGATCTGGACGGCCTTCAAGACGCCGTCGATGATCGACTGCGGACGGGCCGCGCAGCCCGGCACATAGACATCGACCGGAATCACCGTGTCGACGCCGCCCTTGATATTGTAGCAGTCCTTGAAGACGCCGCCCGTACATGCGCAGACACCGACAGCCACGACGACCTTCGGGCGCGGCATTTGCTCGTAGAGCTGTTTGACAACCGCCTCCGACTGGCTGTTCACGCCTCCTGTTATCAGAAGTATGTCCGCCTGCATCGGGTCATCCGTCGAGACGACGCCGAACCGCTCGACGTCATAGACCGGCGTGAGGCAGGCGAGTACCTCAATATCACAGCCGTTGCAGCTGGCCGCATCGTAGTGCAGGAGCCACGGCGATTTTTTCACCTTTCCCATTGTGTATTCTTCTCCTATGCCGCGACACCTGCCGCGGCGAAATTTGTAAAATAAAGTAACTATTCAGCAGCTGCTCAGCGGACCAGCATCAGAACGAGCGTATTGATGCCTGCGGAAAGCAGGGTGACCGTATACGTAATCTTCAGCATCGTCTCCTGCTTCACACGGGCGCTCGTGTTGTCGATCAGGATCTCAAGGAAGTAAACCGCAAGAACGACAAGCACTGCGATCACCCAGCTGATCGGATGACGGTTCACGATAAAGAGGCCGACGACTCCGAGCAGGAAGATATTCTCATACCACTCTGTGATCGTGAAGAACGCGAGGTTCTTTGCGCCGAACTCTGTCGTGAGTCCCTTGACGAGCTCCTGGTGCGGGTGATGGGAGGCACTCGTGTCGAACGGCGATTTTCTCATTTTGATCGTCAGAATAAAGACAAATGCAAAGAAGAATCCCGGAAGATACAGGATGGAGCTCACATTCGACTTCACGATGCTGCTGACCGTAAATGTCCCGGTCGCGAGATAAAATCCCACGCAGGTAAAGAGGACCGCCGGCTCATAGGTCATCATCTGGATGAGCTCACGGGACGCGCCGATCGTGCTGTACGGCGAATTTGTGACGACCGCCGCAAAATAGAGGAAGGTCGCCGCCGTGGAGAGCACGAAGAAGCACATCAGGATATCTGTTCCTCCGTAGAACATGCATCCCGTGAAGATCATCATGATCATATAGACGAGCAGGAAGGCTGCCTGTGCGCGCCTGACCGCGATCGTCTGCTTGTTGAAGAGCTTCTGCACATCGTAGAACGGCTGCAGAAGCGGCGGTCCGATACGGCCCTGCATGCGGGCCGAAATTTTTCTGTCGCATCCGTCGAGCAGACCGCCGAGGAACGGTGCGAGAACAAGATAGCAGAGAATCCAGAGTAGACTCACTCTCATAACGCACCTCCAATAACCATGCAGATCATTACAATGATCACAACCGTTGCCGCCAGCTGACTCGGTTTCATCAGCTTTCTCTGCCCGATCTTGTGAGCAAAGTAATAATTCGAGAGACTCAGGTGCTTCGGCTCGCCGAACGAATCGACAAAGGTGACGTTGTCGCCTGTATTTACACCGTTCATGTAGGACGGCTTGACATTTGTCTTCACATTGCTCTCAAACAGGAACGCGGCGAGCGGTGCCAGGAAGACAAGCACGATCACGACGATGAGCGTGACGAGAAGCGCCTGCGGGAGGGTCTGCTGGACCTTTCCGAACATCTCCTTGAGGAGCGGGTCCACGTACCAGCCGGAGAGGAGCGGGAAGAGCACGCAGAGCGCAATCATCAGCACCGCGTGTACGGTCAGCGAGAATGTCTCGTTCGGCTTCGTGATGTCGCGGATCTTCGGCTTGTTCGTCTGCATGATGAGCTTGCCCATCCACTTCGTCCAGTAGAGCGATGTGATCGCGGAACCGAAGATAATGAAGAAGACAAGCATGATATTGCCCTCATCGACAGATGCCTTGAGAGCTGCCCACTTGGAAATCAGCATGCCGAACGGAGCGAGGAACATGCCGGCGATGCCGATGAACATAAATGCAGCCAGCTTCGGCAGACGGTAGATGAGACCGTGCATAGCCTCGATATCACGGGAGTGCAGTGCATTTTCCGTCGCACCGACATCCTGGAAGAGCATGGACTTGGATACCGCATGGAAGACCATGAGGAACACGCCCGCCCAGATTGTCTCCGGAGTTCCGACTCCGGCGCAGGCGACCATCAGGCCGAGGTTTGCGATGGTCGACATCGCGAGGACCTTCTTCGCGTCGGACTGGGCGACCGCCATGATTGAGCACATCAGGAAGGTGAAGCCTCCGACAAATGCAACCATATTTCCGGACAGGCGGCCCGACATAGCCGGGGACAGTCTGAACAGAACGTAGATGCCGGCCTTGACCATCGTCGCGCTGTGCAGCAGGGCCGAGGACGGGGTCGGTGCAACCATTGCGCCGAGGAGCCACGTCGCAAACGGAAGCTGTGCCGCCTTCGTGAGCGCCGCAAATGCGATGAACGCGACCGGAATCAGCGCGAAGACCTTGCCGGCGGTTCCCTGCGCGATCAGCGCCTGGAAGCTGACGGTGCCCGCGTGATATCCGAAGTAAATGATGCCGATCGCGAGAAAAACACCGCCCAGAAGGTTCATCCACAGGGCACGGAACGAATTTGTGATTGCCTCTGATGTCCTCGTATAGCCGATCAGAAGGAACGAACATACGCTGGTCGTCTCCCAGAAGAAATCGATCCAGAGGAGCGAGTCAGACGTAACAAATCCGAACATGGCGCCAAGGAAGACAAAAAGAAGCATGAAGAAGTAATTGCGTCTGTCGACATACTCCGTGTGATGATGATGATAGCCGTGCATATATCCGACCGCGTAGATCACGATCAGACCTCCGATCACGCCGACGATCATGCACATCAGGATGGACAGATGGTCCAGATAGACATGGCTTATCGACTCCATCTCCGGTCCCCACAGCTCAAAGTAAACGAGCATCAGCGTCGGCACAATGCTGAGTATGCTGATCCACGCCTTCTTGTACTTGAAGCTGAGGTAGGTACACAGAACCATCAGGACAAGCTCACCTGCCAGAATCACATGGTCCGCAGTTTCTGTCTCAATGTACAGCTGGACCGGCTGCGCGCCGGCCCGCATCCACTGGACAACAAGAACGCCGACCGCAATGATGATTGCGGCGGCGCTGATGTAGGCGACCACTCCCCGCACCTTATTGTTCCTGATTATGTACATCAGGACAGCGGCAATAAACGGGAAAATGATCAGAAACGGTATCACTGCCATTTTTTACATTTCCTCCTCATTTCATGATGAGTTTATTATAACAATTCCCGAATCAAATGAACAGGGAGTTTTCATAATGTCCAAGGTGCGCTAGAATTAGTGCAATACTTTCGGGAATATGTCAGAATGTGATTGTTCTGTGTTTTATACAAAAAGGTCAGCCGTGCGGAACACCCGGCTGCAGCTATATACCATCCATGAGGAAAACACCCGGAGGAGAGGAGCATGCTTATGAACGACATCAGACAAAAACGTCTGAACGGGGCACAGCTGAAGATCATTGCCGTCATCTCGATGGCAATTGACCACACCGCCATCGCGCTTATTCAGAATGTACTTCTTCCATATGGAGATCTCGCCTCAGGCAGCATCCATACGCTCCAAATTCTCTATATTCTGATGCGCTCGCTCGGCCGCCTTGCATTTCCAATCTACTGCTTCTTTCTCGTCCAGGGCTTTCTATACACACACAGCCGCAGGGCATATACCCTGCGGCTGCTTCTCTTTGGCTTTATATCGGAAATTCCGTTTGATCTTGCGCTCTACCGCACATGCTGGTATCCCCTGCACCAGAATGTGATGTTCGAGCTCGCGGCGGCGGTCATGGAGCTCACGCTCTTTGAAGCGATCCGTTCCGTCCGCTCCCTGCGGATCGCGCGGCGTACAATTCATCTGTCCCGCACCGTCTCGCTCGCGGCCGCCTTCCTCACTTCGATTCTCTGCATGATCATCGCGGAGACACTTAAGCTCGACTACGGCTGGATGGGGCTCTGCCTCATTCTTCTTCTCTATGTCACGCGCACAAACCCGAAGCTCCAGTGCGCGGCGGGCGCCGTCTTTACGGCTCTCTTTGAGCTTCCGGGTGCAGCCGCCTTTCTCCTGCTTTATCTTTACAGCGGGCAGCGGGGCCGCCAGAGAAAATATTTCTTCTACGCATTCTATCCGGTTCACCTTCTGCTGCTTGCAGCCATAGAAACCGTTCTCATCAGGTTCCTGTTCTGATCCGGGAATCCTCTGGTCTCGTCTCATTTGCATGCAGGTTTCCGGTTCTATGGGCCCTGTGCTGTCCGCCAGGTAAGCAGGCGCTTCTTTTACTCTTCTCTCTTTGCCTTCTGCACGCCCTTGTCCGTGACGATCGTCCACGACGGAATAATGCCGCGGACGCAGGTCGTCGGATAAATCTGCGAGTGCTGGCCGACGATGGTGCCCGGGTTCAGCACCGCGTTGCAGCCGATCTCCGCCCAGTCGCCGAGGATCGCGCCGATCTTCCGCCGGCCGGTCTCGTATTTTTCTGTTCCCTTGACGACGATATTCTTCCGGTCCGCCTTGATATTCGATGTGATCGAGCCGGCCCCCATGTGGGCGTGAAAACCGAGGATTGAGTCGCCGACATAATTATAGTGCGGGACCTCGCAGTGATTGAAAATGATGACATTCTTGAGCTCACAGGAGTTTCCGATGACACAGCCGTCTCCTACCAGTGCGTCGCCTCTGATAAAGGCGCAGTGCCGAACCTCTGTGTTCTCTCCGATGATGCAGGCGCCGTGAATATACGCACTGTCAAAGACAGTCGCGGATTTTGCGATCCACACATCCTCGCCGATCTGATTGTATTTGTCCGCAGGGAGAGTCCGCCCGATCGCCAGGATGAGATCGTGGATGCCGCCGAGAGCCTCCCACGGATAGGTAAATCCTTCCAGATAATCCTTTGCTAATGTTTCCTTCAGATCAAAAAGGTCCTTGATTTTCACCTGTTCCTGCTGAGCCATTTGTTATTCCTCCGTTGTTGTTTTTGTCTTCCGCTTTTTTGTCGGGCGCCTGCCTGCTCTCTGCGGACGTCCCGCGGAAGAAGGCACCTTGTAGAATTTTGCAGTTCCCTCAAACGTCTGTCTCAGAAGATAGCCGTTGTTCATCTGCTTGACGTATTCCGTGCGGCGCGAGATAAAGCCCTTCAGCTTCTCCATGTACTCATCCGTTGAAATCTCACCCTCCGCGACCATCGTCAGTCCCTTTTCCCAGCTCGCCGTGAGCTCCGGGTTGAGGAGCGGGCGGATGGATGCGTCAACGACATTATACACCATTTCTCCGAGCATCTCGGGCCTTATGACCTGCGTCTTCTTATTCAGGTTCAGATAATGGATGCGGATGAGCTTTGCCAGGATATCCGCCCGTGTCGCCGACGTGCCGATTCCGGACCCCCGGATCTGTTCCCGGAGCGAATCGTCCTCAATGAGCTGCCCTGCATTTTCCATGGCGAGAATCATCGATCCGGACGTATACCGCTTCGGAGGAGAGGTCTTTCCCTCCTTCACCTCGAACCGGTCCACGGGGAGCACCATGCCCTTCTTAAGACCCGCAGTGCCTGCCTCAGTCTTTGCGTCACTGTCCGGTCTTCCGGCCACGCGCAGATATCCCTCCTCCTTCAGCACCTTTTCATTTGCGAAGAACTTTTCCTTCCCGCAGTCAATGGTAATGGCCGTCTTCTCATAGACAGCCGGAGGGTAAAAAATCGCAAGAAAGCGTCTCACAATGGTCTGATAGACCTTCGAGGAGAGCTCCGAGAGGGACTTCAGCGCGCCGAGTCCGGCGCCCGTCGGGATAATCGCGTAGTGGTCGGTGATCGCCTTGTCATTCGTATACCGGGTCTTCCCGATCGTCTTCCATGCATCTCCCCCGAGGACCTCCTCCGCAAAGGGCGCGAGCGGTTCATAGTGCGTAAGTCCGCGCAGATTTCCGCTGATCACCTTCGCGACAGCCGTCGACAGGACACGGGCATCGGTTCTCGGATACGTGGTCAGCTTCTTCTCGTACAGCTCCTGGGCTATTTTCAGCGTCTGGTCCGGTGAAATCCGGTACAGCTTCGAGCAGTCATTCTGCAGCTCGGCCAGGTTGTAGAGGAGAGGCGGATTTTTCTTCTCTGTCTTTCTTGTGAGCGACGAGATCACTCCCTCACAGGGATCAAGCGTCCTTAAAGAGGCGATGAGCGCATTGGCATCCTCACGCTTCTTGAAACCATTTTCCTTGTAAAGAAGCGGCGAGTTCTCATAGGCCGAGCCCTTCACGGCCCTCCACTCCGCCTCGATGCCGCGGAATGTCCCGATGACACGGAAAAACGGCTGCTCGACGAAGGAGCGGATCTCCCGCTCTCTCCTGACAACCATCCCCAGCACACAGGTCATGACACGGCCGACGGCGATTGCGGAATATCTGCCTCCGAGAAGCGATGCGACATTTCCCGCGTATTTGATTGAGAGCACGCGGGAAAAGTTGATTCCCATCAGGTAATCTTCCTTTGCGCGAAGATAAGCGGCATCCGCCAGCGCATCATAGGCCGACTCCGGCTTCGCCTCCCGGATGCCGCGCTTTATTTCCTCCTCCGTGAAGGAGTCAATCCAGACGCGCCTTCTGTCCTTCTTTCTGACACAGGGATCCGACATCATCTCGACTAAGCGGTAAATGTACTCACCCTCCCGCCCCGAGTCGGTGCAGACATAGATCCGCTCCACATCCTCGCGGGCCAGAAGGCCGCTCACGATTTTAAACTGCTCCGCCGCGTCCGGAATCACCTCATACCGGAACGTCTCCGGAATGAAGGGAAGCGTTTCAAGCGTCCACTTCTTCAGCGCCGGATCATATGTTTCGGGATAACTCATGGTAATGAGATGCCCATAGCACCAGGTGACGATATACCGGTCCGTCTCAAGCCAGCCGTTCCGTCTCCCGCCGCTCACGCCGAGGGTCTTCGCGAACTCCTGCGCGACGCTCGGCTTCTCGGCAATAAACAAATATTTTCCCAAGCCCTACCTCTCTCAGTAAATTCTGCAATTATATACGTCCCGACGGTGCACTGCGACCGGAACTTATACAGTAAAATCTTACGCTTCCCCTGACAGACAGAAAGACTGCCGGCGGCAGTCTTTCTGATCTTCTCTATATATGGTATACCTTATTTTGCCTGGATATATCCGAGTGCCTTCAGAAGCTCCGCGCACTCGACAGCTCCGCCGGCGGCGCCGCGCAGCGTGTTGTGGGAGAGTCCGACAAACTTCCAGTCAAAGATGCTGTCCTTGCGGAGACGGCCGATCGATACGCCCATGCCGCCCTCGAAATTGACGTCCTTCTGGACCTGCGGGCGGTCATCCTCCTCGAGATACTGGATGAAATGCTCCGGTGCGTGCGGAAGCTTCAGCTCCTGCGGCTTTCCGGAATATTCTCTCAGAGCCTCGATGAGCTCCTCCTTTGTCGGGTCCTTCTTGAAATTCAGGAAGACGGTTGCCGTGTGTCCGTTCAGGATCGGAACACGGATGCACTGAGATGTAATCTTCAGATCACTCTCAAGCTTCACAATCTGACCGTTCTCAACATGGCCGAAGACCTTCAGCGGCTCCTGCTCGGATTTCTCTTCCTCACCGGAGATAAACGGGATGATGTTGCCGACCATTTCCGGCCAGTCCTTGAATGTCTTTCCGGCACCGGAGATTGCCTGATACGTGGAGACAACAACCTGCGTCGGCTCGAACTTCATCCACGCCGCAAGAGCCGGCGTATAGGACTGAATCGAGCAGTTCGGCTTGACAGCGATGAAGCCGCGTGTTGTTCCAAGTCTCTTCCTCTGGTCCGCGATGACTGCGAAATGGTCAGAGTTGATTTCCGGAATAACCATCGGCACATCCGGAGTCCAGCGGTGAGCGCTGTTGTTGGAGACAACCGGTGTCTCTGTCTTCGCATATTCCTCCTCAATGGCGCGGATCTCGTCCTTGCTCATATTGACAGCGGAAAATACAAAGTCAACATCTGCCGCGACGTCCTTGACATCTGCGACATTCTTGACAACCATCTTTTTTACACACTCCGGCATCGGTGTGTCCATCTTCCACTTATCGCCGACAGCCTCTTCGTATGTCTTTCCGGCACTGCGCGCGGACGCGGCGAGCGTTTTGATCTCAAACCACGGATGATCTGCGAGCAGCGTGATGAAGCGCTGTCCGACCATTCCGGTTGCACCCAGGATACCGACTTTCAGTTTATCACTCATGATTTCTATCTCCTTCTGTATTGTCAAGATATGCCTTAGCATTCCTGATCTCTTCGTCAATGGCACCCGGGGCGCCTTTCGTCATCCGTCTGTCGACGCAGGTCTTCAGGGCTATCGCCTCGTAAATATCACTGTCAAACAGCGGAGACTCCTTTCTGTAATCCTCCAGCGGAAGGTCATCCATCCGGCAGTTCTTCCTGATGCAGGTGAGAACGAGACGTCCGATGACGCCGTGCGCATCGCGGAACGGCATGCCCTTCCGGACAAGATAGTCCGCTGCGTCCGTCGCGTTTGCGAATCCTCCCTGGCAGCTTTTTGCCATGCGGTCGGCATTGAATTTCGACGTCTCCAGCATACCCGCCATGAGACGGATGCAGCCCTTCGTCGTATCAATCGCATCGAAGGTCAGCTCCTTATCCTCCTGCATATCCTTGTCATAGGCAAGCGGAAGACCCTTCATGGTCGTGAGCATCGACATCAGCGCGCCGTAGACCCGTCCCGTCTTTCCGCGGATCAGCTCCGCGATGTCCGGGTTCTTCTTCTGCGGCATGATGCTGGATCCGGTTGCGTATGTATCATCCAGATCAATGAACTGATACTCATTGGAGTTCCATGTGATGATCTCCTCGGAGAGTCTTGAGAGATGCATCATCGTGATGGCGAGCGAGTCCAGAAACTCAATGACATAGTCTCTGTCCGACACGCCGTCCATCGAGTTCTCGCAGGGACCGTCGAAGCCGAGCAGCTCCGCCGTCATATTCCGATCAAGCGGATAGGTCGTTCCCGCGAGGGCACCGCTTCCGAGCGGGCAGACATTATTTCTCTTCCGGATCGACAGAAGCCGCTCGCGGTCTCTCCGGAACATCTCAAAATAAGCTCCGAAATGATGGGCGAGCGTGACCGGCTGTGCCTTCTGCATATGCGTAAAGCCCGGCATAAAGGTCTCGCGGTTCCTGTCCATAATAGAAAGAATGACGGACAGAAGATCGTGAAGCTCCTCCTCGATCGCGTCGATCTCATCGCGGATATAGAGCCGCATGTCGAGCGCCACCTGGTCGTTGCGCGAGCGGCCCGTGTGGACCTTCTTGCCCGCGTCTCCGATCATGTTCGTGAGGTTCGCCTCGATAAAGCTGTGAATATCCTCATATTCACCCTCGATCTTCAGTTCACCGCTGTCCACCTTCGCTTTCAGCGCGTCAAGACCGCCGACGATGAGGTTCTTCTCCTCATCAGTCAGGATCCCCTGCTTCGCAAGCATTTCTGCGTGCGCCTTGCTTCCGCGGATGTCCTGATTGAAAAGCCGCCTGTCAAATTTCAGCGACTGATTAAATGCATATACCAGTTCGTCGGTCTGCTTCGTGAAGCGTCCGCCCCAGAGCTGTGCCACTGTCATCACTCCTTTACAATGCGATAATTTGCGTTTCATTATAAAACCGGTGCGCCGGAAACACAAGGGTCTTCTCTCTCACTTCTCAAGCGAGAGCTTCAGGTCCCGTCTCCTTGAGAAGACGCAGCCGCAGTAATTCTGCCGGTAGAGATCGTACTCCCGCGAGAGCTCGATGGACCGCTGATAGCCGCCCCGCTTCTTGAAGTCGGACGGAAGCCATTTGACACCGGCGAGCTTCGCCTCCTCTTCCCCGATCTGGTTGAGGAGCTCCGCATTTTTCAGCGGACTGATTGTGAGCGTCGTCGTGACATATTCCATATTCCACCTAGCGGCGAGCTGCGCGGTCTCCCGAAGGCGCATGCGGAAGCAGACGCTGCAGCGGTCTCCGCCCTCCGGACAGTCCTCAAGCCCCTTCACGGCCTCAAGGAAGGCATTCGGATCATACTCGCCCTCGACGAAGGTCACCTCGTGAATGTGCGGCTGGCTGCGGATCAGACGCTCCATCTCGCCCACCCGCTTTCTGTACTCCTCGCGCTCCGTGATATTCGGATTGTAGTAAAAATCCGTCACTGAAAAATATTTCGACAGATATTCCAGAACGTAGGAGCTGCAGGGCGCGCAGCAGGAGTGAAGGAGGAGTTTCGGAGCATTTCCCGTCTTCTCGATATCCGCAATGACAGCGTCCAGTTCCTTCTGATAGTTTCTGGTATTCATCTCTTTTTCCTCAAAAGCACCCGAAGTGCTCCTGCACTGCAGGCTCTCTTCCTTATACGGAGGAGGTGCCTGCATTTTCAATCTGCCAGTCGATCGGCTGAAGCCCGTTCTGCTCAAGATAGGCATTGCACCTCGAGAACGGCTTTGAGCCGAAAAATCCATTGTACGCGGAGAGAGGCGACGGATGCGCGGACTCGATCACGAGATGGCGCGGATTATAAATCATGCTCTTCTTGCGCCTCGCGGCCCCGCCCCAGAGGATAAAGACCATCGGGCGGTCCTGGTCCGCAAGAACGCGGATCGCCGCGTCCGTGAATTCCTCCCAGCCGATCCCCTTGTGGGAATTGGCCTGATGCGCACGGACAGTCAGCACTGTATTGAGGAGCAGGACTCCCTCCTTCGCCCATTTGGTCAGGTCCCCGTTGTCCGGAATATACGTGCCGATGTCGTCGTGCATTTCCTTGTAGATGTTGACAAGAGAGGGCGGAATTCTCACGCCCTTCCGCACGGAGAAGCACAGGCCGTTCGCCTGCCCCGGCTCGTGATACGGGTCCTGGCCCAGAATCACGACCTTGACGTCCTCAAGCGGAGTGAACTGAAACGCGCTGAAAATCTCTGTACTCGGCGGATAAATCTCCCGCGTTCTGTATTCATGCAGCACCGTCTTGTAGAGCTTTGCGTAGTACGGCTTCCCGAACTCGCCCTTCAGTGCCTTCTCCCACTCACCTGTGATTGCCATTGTCTCATCTCCATCCTGTCAGCATCTCAGAACGTCCGTCTGACCGGGACGCCCTTCGACGCGAGGTATTCCTTGACTTCTCCGATTGTCAGCGTCTTGTAGTGGAACAGCGACGCCGCAAGCGCCGCATCTGCCCCGCCCTCTGTGAGCGCATCATAGAAGTCCTCCGGCTTTCCGGCTCCGCCGGATGCAATGACTGGCACGCCGACAGCCTGTGAGACGGCCTTCGTGAGCTCGATGTCATAGCCGCTCTGCACGCCGTCCCTGTCCATGGAGGTCAGCAGAATCTCTCCTGCGCCGAGCGATACGGCCTTCTTTGCCCATTCCACAGCGTCGAGACCCGTGTCCTCCCGGCCGCCCTTCACATAGACGTTCCAGCCGCTGTCGTCCGCTCTTCTCTTCGCATCGACGGCGACGACGATGCACTGGTTTCCGAACTTCGCGGCCCCCTCGGAGATGAGCTCCGGGTTCGTGACCGCTGAAGTATTGATGGAGATCTTGTCGGCTCCCTCGCGGAGAATGGCCTTCATGTCATCGACCGTGCGGATTCCGCCGCCGACCGTGAACGGAATGAAGACCTGCTCAGCGACCGCGCGCACGAGATCGACAACCGTCTTTCGTGCATCGGATGACGCCGTGATATCGAGGAAGACCAGCTCGTCCGCTCCCTCGTCGTTATATGCCTTCGCGACCTCGACCGGGTCTCCCGCGTCCTTCAGATTGACAAAGTTCACACCCTTGACGACGCGGCCCTTATTGATATCGAGGCACGGAATAATTCGTTTTGTCAGCATCAGGAAGCACCTCCCAGAGAAACCATGCCGGCCCCCTTCTTTTCGGGGATCTCATCCTCGGCCGGCTTGATAAAATTCTTCAGGATCTTCAGTCCGAGATCTCCGGACTTCTCCGGATGGAACTGTGTCGCGAACAGCTTTCCCTTCTGGACCGACGCATGATAAATCGTGCTGTACTCCGCGATCGCGCGGACCTGATTGATGTTCTCGTCCTCACAGTAAAATGAGTGAACAAAGTAGACATAGGACCCGTTCGGAATATCCCGGAACAGCTCTCCGCCGTTCATCATGAAAATGGAGTTCCACCCGATCTGCGGAATTTTCATTCCATCCTTTCTCGGGAATCTCTTCACATAGCCCTTCAGAATTCCAAGTCCCGGAACCTCCGGGCTCTCCTCGCTGCCCTCAAACAGGACCTGCATACCCACACAGATGCCGAGGAAAGGAGTCTCCTTCTTAATTACCTCCCGGATGACCTCGTCCATTCCGTATTTCTTCAGGTTGTTCATGGCGTCTCCGAAATTTCCGACGCCGGGCAGAACTACATGATCCGCGGACAGAATTGTGTCCGGGTCGCGCGTGAGGCAGGCCTCCTGACCGATTTTGCGGAAGGCCTTCTCGACACTCTTTACATTTCCTGCATCATAATCAATAATCGCTACCATAGTTCCAGATTATAGCATAAAACAGGGCGGACCGCATCTCATTTGAAAATAAGATGCGTCTGCCCTGCCCAAGTCTCAGACCTTGCCCTCGATTGTGAACCAGAAGGAGACACCGTTGTCGTAATTCCTCGCGCCGCATTTCTGGCCGTGACCGTCGATAATCGCCTTGACGATCGAAAGGCCGAGACCCGATCCGCCCTTTGACCGCGTGTGCGCCTTGTCGACCTTGTAAAATTTCTCAAATACCCGGCCGATATCCTCCTCCGGAATCGGCTTGCCCGTATTGAACACACTGACCGTGACCAGATGGTTCTCGTCCTGATCGAGCGTCACCTCGATCCGCTTCTCTCCCTCGCAGTGCTGGATCGCGTTCAGAAGATAATTGTTCATGACCTCCTCGATCTTGAACTCATCTCCCCATACATAGACCGGCTGATTGTACGGAAATGAGACCTCCGCGCCGTTTTCACTGATCATCAGCTGCATGCCGCTTATAATGCCACTGATCAGCTGCACGATGTCAAACCGGTCCATGACGACCGGGTCATTGCCGAACTCGAGCTGATTGAGCGTCAAAAGTCTCCGGACCATGAGGTTCATCTTCTTCGCCTCGTCCAGGATGACCCCGCAGTAGAAATCCCGGCTCTCCTCGTCGTCCGCAACTCCGTCCGTCAGTCCCTCCGCGTATCCCTGAATCAGGGCAATCGGCGTCTTCAGCTCGTGCGACACATTGTTGAGAAATTCCTTGCGCATCTCATCGATCTGTGTCTTCTTCTCATTGTCCTTCTGAAGCTCGACATTGGCGGCCTTGAGGTCAGAGATAGATTTTTCAAGCTCATCGGACATTTTGTTGAAGCTCCGCCCGAGATCACCGATCTCATTTGTCTCCTTTCCCTTGTACCGCGCGTCAAAATCAAGGTTCGCCATCCGCTTCGAGAGGTCCGTCAGCTGCACAATCGGCTTGGTATACCGCTTCATCACAAAACTGATTGCCACGGCCGCCACAATAATGACAACCGAGCCTGCCGCGATGTAGAAGAGATTTGTCAACCTCGTCGCAGAGGACAGACTCTCAAGTGGCGTCTGCAGAAGAAAATAATCCCCGCTCGACAGCTGCCCCCACATCTCGAGATAGCTCGTGTGGATCCGGCTGTCCGTCGTCTCCTGAATCACATAGTTGTGCTTTTTCTCAATGACGTGCACGGAGTCTGAATAAAAGCCCGTATAATAGCCGAACAGGCGCATCGTGTTTCGCTCGGCATCACTCGTCGTTGCGACGATCGACTGAAAGTCAGAGTCTACAATCGTGACGCTGATGTTGTCCTGCACGGAGATCGTCAGGATCTCGTTCGTCAGGGCTGATGCGTCGCTGAGCGCGTTGATCTTGCGGTAGCAAGCCTCGATTTTCTTCTGCTTGTTGACCCGGTAGAACGGCGTGAGCAGAAACGCATTGGCAAGACCGATGACAATCAGTGCGATCGCAATGATAAAAATCACGATTCCCGAGAGCTCCGTGCGCATGGAGTGCGCCTTTTTCTCCGGCTGTTTTTTCTTTCTGCCTCCGGCAGATGGCGTCAGCTTTTTTTCTTCCGGGCCTCTCATTTCGCTTCGGCCCCATCCGGATCGAATTTATATCCCATGCCCCAGATTGTCTTGATCAGATTGCCCTTGTCTCCCATCTTGCTGCGGAGCTTCTTCACATGGGTATCAATCGTCCGCGCGTCTCCGTAGTAATCATAATTCCAGACCGCATTCAGGATCTTCTCCCGCGAGAGCGCGATACCCTTGTTCTCGACAAAATAGGACAGGAGCTCAAATTCCTTGAACGACAGCTCGATCGGCTTTCCATCGATCGTGACCTGATGGGCCGTCTTGTCGACGCGGATTCCCGCTGCCTCGACGACGTCCTCGGATCCCGCATGCCCTGATCTCCGAAGGACCGCATCGACACGGGCGACAAGAATCTTCGGCGAAAACGGCTTCGAAATATATTCATCGACGCCGAGATCAAAGCCGAGCAACTCGTCCCGCTCGTCCGCGCGCGCCGTCAGCATAATGATCGGCACCTGGGAATACTGGCGAATCTCACGGCAGACCTGCCAGCCGTCCATTTTCGGCATCATGACATCAAGGAGGATAAGGGAGATGTCCTTCATTTTAAAGAAGATATCGATGGCCTCTTCTCCGTCGGCTGCCTCGATCACCTCGTAATTCTGTCTCTCAAGAAAGTCTCTGACGAGCTTTCTCATTCTGTCCTCATCATCTACGATCATTACTTTCAGTTTTTCCATATGATCCCTCCATCTGCCATCTATAGCCGGTATCCGCATTGCAGGGCTGCGCTCACGGCGATCCGGCAGGTACTGTCTCTATTTTTTATACCGGCAAAAACGATGGTGCCGGCGGACTTACGCAGCAGTCCCCAGGCAATATTTAATACAGGAAATGTGGAAATCGTGTGAAATCAGGCGCGCGCCGCAAATTTTGACAGGCTCAGTAGTCCATCTTTCTCATCGCGAGGCACCGGTATGTCCCGCCCGATATGACAAGGGCTGTCAGCCTCCGGCCAAATACGCAGCCCGTATCGATGCAGATAAAGCCCTTCTCCGGAAGAGAGAGCTCCCTGTCGTACGGGAGCGGCACGCACCCGCCGTCGCCCGGAAAATAGACCGGCGTCTCGTGCGGCGTGTGGCCGCCGATCCCGAGCTTTCCCTTGTATTCGCCCTCATTGACGCTGCGGTCCCAGAGACAGATGTCCTCGGTGTTCTCCTTAACGTCATCTGAGACCAGTCCCGCATGGACACAAATGAACTGCTCCGTCTCATAAAAGAGCGGCGTGTCCTTCAGAAGCTCCGCGGCTTCCGTAAACTTATGTCCATGTGCCGCAAAGGACTCCACCGTCCGCATGCCACCGTTCAATGCCCAGAGGACCGTCTTCTCTCCCTTTGCCGCCGCATCGAGAAGAAACTGATCGTGATTTCCCCGGATGAGGATCATGCGGTCTCCCATCCTTTGCTTCATTTTCAGGACAGTCTCGTAGAGCTCGAAGGAATGCCTTCCTCTGTCAAATAAATCTCCCAGTATAATCAGCGTGTCCGTATCCTGATCGAGCTCCGCCTTCTTCATCAGCGCCCGGAATTCCAGGTCGCAGCCGTGAAGATCTGTCGTTACTACTGTTTTCATCTCACCATTCCCCGAATCGTCTGTATCAGGAGATGCCTCTTCAGCTCCTCCGCCGTGCCCGGATTTCCTCTCAGAATGTCCTTCTTCTCGATGCGGACCGTGCGCGGCCGGCTGTCCGTGATGCAGAAGTCATTGTCGCTGAAAATGACGTCCGCGTTGTCGAGATCGAGGTGGACATACGGCGCAAAGGAATCCGACGTGAGTGTAATGGAATAGCTGAAATCATCCTCCGCCCCGCCGGTCCTGACCTCCACATCGATGTCCGGGTCCGGAAGCTGCAGGTATTTCCACGGCAGCACGGTCGCGACATCGCGGAGCTCGCGGCCGTCAGAGAGCGTGACGACGCCTTCGATGAAGATCCGCTCATCGATCGACCCGGCCGTGCGCGGTTTTTTCTTCATTTCCCGGTACTCCGGTATGCTGGTGAGGTCAAAACACATGGAGGACTCAGCCGTCTGTGCCTCGATGATCCCCGCGGTCATGACATGGCCGAGCTCATGAAAATGCATGTCCTTCACGTAGATCTCCGCAGTCCTTCCGATCGGGTCCGGCGTCTCATTTGACGTATAGATGCGCGCCTTGTCGCCCTCGTAATAGAGGCTGACCGCCACGGGCGCAAAGAACCGGCGCGCCATGTAATGCAGGATCTTCCAGCGGCCGAAATAATCGATGGACGACCAGGACTGGCCCGGCCAGACGTCGTTCAGCTGCCAGTAGAGCGTGCCCATGCAGCGGCCCCTGTTCCTGCGGAGGTGATCGACGCCGCACTTAATGGCGAGCGCCTGCTGCAGCTGGCTTAAGTACACGGTCTGCGAGAAGCTGGTCGGCATCTGAAAGAGCGCAGACAGGTAGCGCATCATCTTTCCGTTGGCATTCTGGTTCTTCTGGTGGCTCTCCATGACCCGCGAGAACGGATTTCTGTCCTCCGGCTCCGTAAAGCTCTCAATCGTCTTCATGTCCGGGAAGGACTGAAAGCCGAACTCCGAGAGGAACCGGAACATGTGGTTCTTGTAATCCGAAAATGGCTTCTCTCCGTGCCAGACGTCCCAGTAGTGAGAATCTCCGTCGTCATCCGTGTTCTGTGCGACGCCGAGTCCTCCTGAGGATGGGGATGACGGCCAGTAGAAGACGCCGGGCGCCTCCTGTTCGACAATCTCCGGAAGAATCTCCTGAAAGAGGCGGACATAGTCGTCCCTCAGGGCAGGCGCGTTGTCCCGCTTAAAATCCTCCCAGCCCTCCCAGGCGCTCTCCGTCTCATTGTTTCCGCAGATCAGGGCGAGTGACGGATGAGAGCGGATTCTCCGCAGGTTGTCACGGACTTCATTTCTGACAGACTCCTCGAAGTGCTCATCCAGCACATAGCCCGCGTTGGCGAACATAAGGTCCTGCCAGACGAGAATGCCGAGCTCATCGCAGCAGGAATAGAACGTGTCATCCGGATAGAAGCCGCCGCCCCAGACACGGAGGCAGTTCATATTGGCATCCGCCGCGGACTGGACCAGATAGCGGACGCGCTTTGGCGTGATATGGGAGTACATGCAATCCGGCGGAATCACATCGGCGCCCATCGCGAAGATTCCCTTTCCGTTCACTGTGATCGTAAAGGCGCGCCCCCACTGATCGCTGCTTCTGTCCACGGTCAGCGTGCGGAAGCCAATCGTCCGGCGGACCTCCTCATGGACATTTCCCTCTGAAGACATGTACCGGATCTTCAGGTCATAGAGACTCTGCGCCCCGAAGCCTCTCGGCCACCAGAGGTGCACATGCGGGACCTTAAGAGTTGCCGTGCAGCTTCCGTCCGGAGACTCAGACCCGTCCGCCCTCACGCGCGCACGAACTGTCTCCCCGGAGCCTCTCTCCTGAAGGACGCACTCGACAAAGCCCCGGAGCGGTTTTGTGTGGACAAAGGTCACGCCGACAGTGAGCTCTCCCTCGTGTCCCGAGATGCTCTGGCTGATCCGCACGTCATCCATCCGGCTCTCATAGGCCTCAAGTCTCACGCTCCGCCAGATTCCCTCGTCCGGCAGCTGCGGCCCCCAGTCCCATCCGAACATCGACGCAGATTTCCGGATCGCCCGGAAGCCCGGAATCGCGCCCTCCGGGGCATAGACCGACCGTTTATCCTCCGGCCAGTCCTTCCGCTCCATAAAGCGGAGAGGCGAGCGGAGCATAACACGGATCTCATTTTTCCCGGCGTGAAGATGGCGCAGGCTGAACCTCCAGCACCGGTGCATATTGTCGGCGTCCCCGACATGCACGCCGTTTACGGAAACGGACGCGAGCGTGTCGATTCCCTCGAAGACAAGGTCCAGATGCTCGAGCTCCAGCAGGTCTTCCGGAAGCATAAAGGACCTCTCGAAGATATAATCGTTCCTGAATAGCTCTCTCGCCGCATATTCATTCATCCGCTCGTACGGATTCTCAATCACTCCCGCGTCGAGAAGTCCGGACAGCACGGATCCCGGCACGCGGACAGAATATCCCTCCTGAGATCCTGCCTCGTGCATGAACCATGTCCCGTTAAGCGATACTGTTCTCATGACCGTTCCCCCTTCGGATGGCCCGCCTCTCCAGTGCTTGCTGCCGGAGTGGCCAAGTCAACGTTCATCTCAGCACACCCAGACTCGAAATACGCCGCGTTTCCTTGTCGTGCTGAATAACTTACATGTCGAAACTCAGAATCTTCTCCATGACAAGATTCTCGCAGATTCCTTCAATTTCTTTCTTCACGGAAAACGGAACAGCCACTGTCTCCGCGTTTTCCCGGATCACGAGCTGTCCGTCCATGTCGCTGAAATAAAACGGAATTGTCCGCCGCTTGCCCTTCAGGTCAGCAGATGCCGTCCCCTCATAGACGTGTCTGGACGTCTCCCGGATTGATTCAAGACATACATTTCCTACATGCTCTGTTTCCACTTATTTTTCCTCCAAGGTCCTATCGACCACAACATATAACTATCCAGCAACCATCAGAAAACTGATGAAATCCGGACGGAGAGCTTGCTCGCCGGACGGTTTCTGAAGTTTTCTGATGGGTGGACAAGCTGCGAAGCCGCTCTGTCCGCCCACAACGAGGAACGCTACGCGTTCCGAGTCTGAGGTGCTGAAAGTTACCACAACATATGGTATCACCCCGGATTCACATTACAAGAATTGACAAATGAAGGAATCTATGCATGCCTGTCTGCATACGAAAAATCCCGGAAAACGACGGTCAAGGCTCTCACACCTTATCCGCTGTTTTCCGGGATCCGTCCGTAATAAATGGACCTGGCGGGAATCGAACCCGCGTCCGAAAGCCTGTCCGCAGAGGTATCTTCCATCACAGCTGCTTATTTACATTCCCTCACACAGGCGGCAAACAGCAGCCTCCTGTGCTCAGTAGCTTCATCGTACGCCCGCTGACGCAAAGCTTAGCCAGTGTCGTTTCCCGTAATCATGACGCCGGTTACCGGAAGTACGGGTACAACCGGGCCGACGAGCGGCTCAGGCCGCTACTGCAACTGTATTGTTGTCAGCTAAATTTATAAGTTCCCGTTTTTAGCGCAGTACGGGGCTGCGGATGGCTGCCTCGACTTCGAAACCCCCGTCGAAACCAGTACAAGCCCTAGCTTGATATGCGTTTTGTATTATATACCAGAATCATACCATCTGTCAAATGAGTCCGAAGATCACCCCGAGGAGCTGCAAGCGACGAGGGGAAGCTGAGGAGGACGGAGTCTGCCCGATACCGCCCTGATATTCGCGACCGCATGCGACTCTGGATGGCGTGTGAACAGTAACCCCGCCAGGTCACTGTTCACCCGAAGTTCCGAATCTTGAAGTCCCTCTGTGCCTCGCGCTTTGCGTCCTTCGCGGCGATGTCCGCCCGCTTGTCGTAGAGCTTCTTGCCCCGGGCAAGACCGATCTTCACCTTGACGCGGCTCCCCTTGAAGTAGACCTCAAGCGGCACAATCGTGACGCCCTTCTCCTTCACCTGCTGCTCGAGCTTTAAAATTTCATTTTTGTGCATAAGCAGCCGCTTCGGGCGCAGTGGCTCCCGGTTAAAAATATTGCCCTTCTCATAAGGGGAAATGTTCATCCCGTCGACGAAAATCTCGCCGTTCCGGATGTCGACATAAGCCTCCTTGATCGAGCAGCGGCCCATCCGAAGCGATTTCACCTCTGTTCCGAAGAGCTCAACGCCCGCCTCAAAGGTCTCCAGAATAAAATAATCGTGATATGCCTTTTTATTGTTTGCGATCACCTTGATCGACTGTTTTTCCATGATGTCTCCTTATGCGAGCACGAAATCGATCGTCCTCGCCCGCAGGTCTGTCGCCTTGACCCGCACGCGCACCGGATCGCCCATGACAAACGTCCTCCCGCTGAGGCGTCCCGTCATCGAGTGGTCCTCCTCGCTGAAAATGTAATAATCGTCCTTCATTTCCGACGCGGGAACAAGCCCCTCGACGGTATTCGGCAGCTCGACATAGAGCCCCCACCCGGTCACGCCGGAGATCACGCCATCAAATTCCTCTCCGATGTGTGAGCTCATGTACTGGGCCTTCTTCAGCTTCTCCGTCTCCCGCTCGCACTCGTCGGCGCGCCGCTCCGTCTGCGACGTGCGGACCGCAACATCGCCGAGCAGGTCCCGGTAGTGCTGCTTTCTCTCCTCTGTCATCCGGCCGCGGATCACATCGTGGATAATCCGGTGGATCTGCAGGTCCGGGTACCGGCGGATCGGCGACGTAAAGTGGCAGTAATACTTCGCGGCGAGACCGAAATGGCCGCTGCACTCCGTGTCGTACCGCGCCTGCTGCATCGACCGGAGGATCACGCGGCTGATGAGCGCCTCATTTGGCTCGCCCTTGATCCGCTCGAGCGCCTGCTGGATCTCCTTCGGCGTAATTTTCTGTCTGTTCTTCTCAATCTTCACCCCGTTCTTCCTGACAAATGCAATCAAATTCTCAATTTTGTCGGGGTCCGGATCCTCATGGATCCGGTAGAGGAACGGGATTTTCCTCTCGCAGAACTCCTGCGCGACCGTCTCATTGGCCGTCAGCATGAAATCCTCGATCAGCTTTGTCGCAATATTTGCCTCTTCCGCAACAATATCGACCGGAATGCCGTTCTCGTCGAGCACGACCTTTGCCTCCGGAAAATCAAAGTCGATCGAGCCTCTCTCTTTGCGCCGCGTGCGGATCTTCTGTGAGAGCTCATACATGCGCTCAAACATCGGGACGTAATCGCGGTACCGCTCCGTCAGCGCCTCGTCGTGGTCCTCCAGAATAGCGCGGACGTCCGGGTAGCTCATGCGCTCTCCGACTCTGATGACTGACTCCACGATGCGGTGCGAGACCACCTCGCCGTTTCTGTTCATTTCCATGATGACAGAGAGGGCCAGTCTGTCCACGCCGGCATTCAGAGAGCAGATGCCGTTCGAGAGCTGGAACGGAAGCATCGGGATGACGCGGTCCGCGAGGTAGACAGAGGTCCCCCGCTTCAAAGCCTCGCGGTCCAGTGCGGACCCCTCCTGCACATAGTTTGACACATCGGCGATGTGCACGCCGAGCTCATAGCCATTTTCGGTCTCTGTCAGCGAGACCGCATCGTCGAGATCCTTCGCGTCCGGTCCGTCAATCGTCACAAGCTGCCAGCTTCTCAGGTCCTCGCGCCCGCTGAAATCGCCCTCGATGACGTGCGTCTGACACCGCTCCGCCTGCGTCATCGCCTTCGGCGGAAATTCCATCGGAATGTCCATGCTGTACGCAATGGAGAAGATGTCGATTCCCGGATCAGAGCCCGCGCCGAGCACCTCAGTGATCTTTCCGCCCGCACCCTGATAGTCCGTGATCTCACAGACAACCTTGTCTCCGTCCTTTGCGTCAAGCCGGAGGTCCTTCGGTATGAAGATGTCCCTGTGAAGCTTCAGGTCGTCCGGGACGACAAAGCCGAAGTTCTTGTTCTGCTCAAAGGTCCCCACGACACGCGTCGTGCCGCGGACCATAATGGTCTTTATAATTCCCTCACACCTGTGCTTTCCCTTTGCCGGCAGGACCTTGACCTCCACGCGGTCTCTGTTCCAGGCGTTATTTGTGTATTCCTTCGGGATGAAAATGTCCTCCGCATCCTCGTCGCCGTCCGGCGTCACAAAGCCGAAGCCCCTGGATGTGGACTGAAAGATTCCCGTCACGGTCTTCATTTTCGATTTTGATGCGGAGCGCTTTCCTCTTTCGGAGGGGCGGGCTCCCTTAATTTTGTATTTCTTTCCCATATATACACCCTGTTTCCGCCGGTTCCGGCATAAAGAAAGAGGCCGTCACATCAGTTATCCTCAACGGAAATGCAGGCATTTCCGTCATTCTCCGGAGAATTTCTGATGTAACAGCCTCTGGCCTTCCTGAGATCAGGCAAGAAAATTCATTGACAGTACAATTGAAAGTGCAAAGAAGATCACAGACATAATTCTTGTCGCCTTGACCAGTCCGCCTTCCATTGATCTGCCTTTGTTCTGTCCCCAGTAGGTATCTGCAGCTCCGGCAATGGCGCCGAGTCCTGCTGACTTGCCTTCCTGCATCAGAATGACAACTGACAGTGCGATGCAGTCAATGACATAGACGATTGTAAGCACAATCTTGAGAATATCCATTGATACTATACCTCCGAAGTAAATACCGGTGTGTATCATATCACAGCTGGCCGCAAATTACAACCTGCAAATCCCAAATGGGGCACCATACGCACCTCGGAAGTACTAACGTGATGAAGAGGCCCGGCTGCGTGCGCAGCCGGGCCTCTTTCAGCGTCAGCGACGCTGTGTTTCTCTATAGCATTTATCGCTCGATCAGGAGGGATTCGCCCGTCATCTCGGCCGGCTTCTCCATGCCCATCAGGTCAAGCAGTGTCGGGCAGATATCGCAGAGACGTCCGCCCTCGCGGAGACCATACTTCGGGTCCGCGTTGATCAGGATGAACGGAACCGGGTTGGTCGTATGTGCCGTCCACGGCTCGCCAGTCTCATAGTCGACCATCTGCTCGCAGTTTCCGTGGTCAGCGCACAGGAACATCACGCCGCCGTTCTCCTTCAGAGCCTCGACTGCGCGTCCTACGCAGGCATCGACAGTCTCAACTGCCTTGACAGCAGCCTCCTCGACACCCGTGTGGCCGACCATATCGCCGTTTGCGAAGTTGATGATGATGACATCATACTTGCCGCTTCTGATCGCGTCGCAGAGACCGTCGCAGACCTTCGGGGCACTCATTTCCGGCTGAAGATCGTAGGTCGCTACCTTCGGTGACGGAACAAGGATTCTGTCCTCGCCCTCGAACGGCTTCTCTACACCGCCGTTGAAGAAGAACGTGACATGCGCGTACTTCTCTGTCTCGGCTGTGCGGAGCTGTGTCTTGCCGTGCTTTGCGAGCCACTCGCCCATGACATTGTGAAGCTCCTGCTTCTTGAACGCAACGAGCTTGTTGCCGATTGTCGCGTCATAATCTGTGAAGACGACAAATGTTGTCTTCTTTCTTGCGCCGCGGTCGAACTTGTCGAAGTCATCGTCGCAGAAGCAGTGTGTCAGCTCACGCGCGCGGTCCGGACGGAAGTTGAAGAAGACGCAGGAATCGCCGTCCTTGACGGTCGCGACCGGCTTGCCGTCCTTCGTGATGACAACCGGAATGACGAACTCATCTGTCACGCCGTCCGCATAGGAATCTGTCATCGCCTTGACTGCGTTGTCCTTCTCTACGCCCTTGCCATTTGCGATTGCGTCATAGGCCTTGACGACACGGTCCCAGTTGTTGTCGCGGTCCATCGCATAGTAGCGGCCGGAGATCGTCGCGATCTCGCCGACGCCGAGCTCGTCCATCTTCGCCTGCAGCTCCTTGATGTCCTCGACACCGGAATCCGGCGGAGTATCACGGCCGTCCATGAAGCAGTGGACATATACCTTCTTGAGGCCGTTTCTCTTCGCGAGCTCCAGCAGGCCGAAGAGATGGTTCTGATGGCTGTGGACGCCGCCCGGTGAGAGCAGTCCCATAAAATGAATTGCGGAGTCGTTTTCCTTCGCGTTCTTTACAGCCGCGAGAAGCTCCTCATTTTCAAAGAAGTCGCCATCCTCGATTGCCTTGGTGATTCTTGTGAGATCCTGGTAAACAACGCGGCCTGCGCCCATGTTTGTGTGGCCGACCTCAGAGTTGCCCATCTGTCCGTCCGGAAGTCCGACGGCAAGGCCGGATGCCTGGCCCGGAACAAACGGATAATCTCTCATAAGACCATCAAGAACGGGTGTGTTAGCGATGGCAAATGCGTTGTGGTCCTTGCGCGGATTGAGACCTACGCCGTCAAGGATCATTAAGACTGTAGTTTTCTTACCCATAATTCTGATTTCTCCTCTTGATGCCTGATCCGCCGGTCTTCTCCGGCCCGGCGGATGCTCCTTCTGCGGAAAAAATACTGCCGTCGGCAGCTCCCGCCCGCACGCTCACTATGAGCATGCGGGCCGCGGGGCCGCAGTCCGGCAGTTTTCATGCGCATCAGGAATTATTTCGCGTAATTGACAATATCGCCGAAGCTTGCCTTCAGGGAAGCGCCGCCGACGAGACCGCCGTCGATGTCTTCCTTTGCGAACAGCTCTGCTGCATTGGCCGGCTTTACGGATCCGCCGTAAAGGACACGTGTCGTCTCAGCGACATCATCGCCATAGAGCTCACGAAGCAGATCACGGATGCCCTTGCAGACTTCCTCAGCCTGATCGGAGGTTGCTGTCTTGCCTGTTCCGATAGCCCAGATCGGCTCATACGCAATGATGACCTTCTTTGCGTCTTCCGGTGTCACACCGTTCAGGCCGATCTTAACCTGCTGACGAATCCAGTCCATTGTGACGCCCTGCTCTCTCTGCTCGAGCGTCTCGCCGCAGCACATAACCGGAACAAGACCATGCTCAAGAGCCTTGAGGACCTTCTTGTTGACCGTCTGGTCTGTCTCTGCGAAGTACTGACGTCTCTCGGAATGGCCGATGATGACGTACTTAACGCCTGCGTCCACAAGCATAGCCGGGGAGATCTCGCCTGTAAATGCACCGCTCTCCTCGAAATACATGTTCTCAGCTCCGATCTGGATGTTGGAGCCCTTTGCTGCCTCAACTGCAGCCGGGATATCAATCGCCGGTACGCAGAGAAGAACATCTACTGTATCGCTTGCGCATGTCTTGACCATCTCCGCGATAAGAGCCTTTGTCTCAGACGGAGTTTCATTCATTTTCCAGTTGCCGGCCGCTAAAATTTTTCTTGCCATGGAATTTATACCCTCCTGATCGCAAAATGCGAACAAATGAAACGGCCGCGGCCGCGCGCAAACGGCACGCCGCGGTCATCCTTTCATGAGCAGGACCGCAGGGGCTCTGCTATTTTGTCTTATCAGTCCTTGTCGTCTGCTGCAGCAACGCCCGGAAGCTCTTTGCCTTCCAGGAACTCAAGGCTTGCGCCGCCGCCTGTGGAGATGTGGCTCATCTTGTCATGGAAGCCCATCTGGTTGACAGCCGCTGCGGAATCACCGCCGCCGATGATCGTTGTCGCATCTGTATCAGCAAGTGCCTGTGCCACAGACTTTGTACCTGTTGCAAGAGTCGGGTTCTCGAAGACGCCCATCGGTCCGTTCCAGACAACCGTCTTTGCGTTCTTGACAGCGTCGCTGTACAGAGCGATTGTCTTCGGTCCGATATCCATACCCATCTTGTCAGCCGGGATCTTGTCGATATCAACAACCTCTGTAGCGATCGGAGCATCGATCGGATCCGGGAACTCAGATGTCACAACGGCATCGACCGGAAGAAGAAGCTGCTTGCCGAGGCTCTTTGCCTTCTCGATCATTTCCTTGCAGTACTCGACCTTTGTGTCATCGACGAGAGACTTTCCGATCTCATGGCCCATAGCCTTCACAAATGTGTAAGCCATGCCGCCGCCGATGATCAGTGTATCGCACTTCTCAAGAAGGTTGTTGATGACGTTCAGCTTGTCAGCAACCTTTGCGCCGCCGAGGATTGCAACGAACGGACGAACCGGGTTCTCAACTGCATTGCCGAGGAAGTTGATCTCCTTCTGCATGAGATAGCCGACAACGTGCGGGCCCTTGACGAACTTTGTGACACCGACGTTGGAGCAGTGAGCACGGTGAGCTGTACCGAATGCATCGTTGACGAATACATCAGCGATGGAAGCAAGGTCCTTGGAGAACGAATCGATGTTCTTCGTCTCTTCTGCTCTGTAACGTGTGTTCTCAAGAAGAATGACGTCGCCGTCCTTCATCTCATTGACAACTGCACGGACATTGTCATCGACGACAACCGGGCTCGGAACGAACTTGACTTCCTGGCCGAGGAGCTTTGTGAGCGCTGCAGCGACCGGAGCAAGCGTCTTGGACGGCTTGTCTGCGTCTGTCTTGATCTTGCCGAGATGGGAGCAGAGGATAACCTTGCCGCCGTCAGCAATCAGCTTCTTGATTGTCGGAAGTGCAGCAACCAGACGGTTGTCATCTGTGATCTCACCATTCTTCAGCGGAACGTTGAAGTCGCATCTGCAAAGAACTCTCTTGCCCTTTACATCAATATCATCCACAGATTTCTTGTTTAAACCCATGATCCTTTATCCTCCTGTCTTTCATATAGCAGGCTGAATTCGTTTTCAGTCCTGCTGTTAAAAAAGGGCCCGGTCCTTGAGACCGGACCCTTTTAGGTCTTGAGATTCAGTATTCGCTGATCTTAACAGGCAAGATTACTTGTTAAGGAACTTTGCGAAGTACTTGATTGTTCTGCACATATTGGATGTGAAGGAGTTCTCATTGTCGTACCAGGAAACGACCTGAACCTCTGTCAGATCATCGTTGACCGGAAGGACCATGGTCTGTGTTGCATCGAACAGAGAACCATATGTCATGCCGACGATATCCTTGGAAACGATCTGATCCTCGTTGTAGCCGAAGGACTCGTTTGTGGAAGCCTTCATCTTAGCGTTGATCTCATCAACCGTAACCTTGCCCTTGACAACAGCTGTAAGGATTGTTGTGGAGCCTGTCGGAACCGGTACACGCTGAGCAGAACCGATGAGCTTGCCGTTCAGTTCCGGAACAACAAGGCCGATAGCCTTAGCTGCGCCAGTTGTGTTCGGGACAATGTTCTCAGCGCCTGCACGAGAACGTCTCTTGTTGCCCTTTCTCTGCGGGCCATCAAGGATCATCTGATCACCTGTGTAAGCATGGATTGTGACCATGATACCAGACTGGATCGGAGCGAGGTCGTTAAGAGCCTTAGCCATCGGAGCGAGGCAGTTTGTTGTGCAGGATGCAGCGGAGATGATGTTGTCATCAGCTGTCAGTGTCTCATGGTTTGTGTTGTAAACGATTGTCGGAAGGTCATTGCCTGCCGGAGCGGAGATGACGACCTTCTTAGCACCAGCATCGATATGAGCCTGTGCCTTTGCCTTGGATGTATAGAAGCCTGTGCACTCAAGGACAACATCGATGTCAAGATCCTTCCACGGAAGGTTGTGAGCGTCAGCTTCCTTGTAAATTGTAATCTTCTGGCCATCGACTGTGATAGAGTTCTCATCAGACGTAACTGTATCAGCCTTAGCATATCTGCCCTGAGAAGAATCATACTTCAGAAGATAAGCAAGCATGTCCGGGCTTGTCAGATCGTTGATAGCGACGATCTCAAAACCCTCAGCCTGGAACATCTGACGGAAAGCCAGACGACCGATACGACCAAAACCATTGATTGCAACTCTTACTGCCATAATCGTGTTTCCTCCTGTTTGTTGTTATTGATTTTTAACATAAGTGTTAAATCATAACCCACTGACATTGTACAAAACCATCCATAAAAATACAAGTCTTTTTTAGCGGCTTTGAAAATTTCAAAATTTTTTGCACTCATTCAGCACCCCCTCGGAAAAACGATGAAATCCGGATGGAGAGCTTGCTCGCCAGACGGTTTCATCATTTTTCCGAGGGGCGGATAAGCGGCGAAGCCGCTCTGTCCGCCCACAACGAGGAACGCAAAGCGTTCCGAGTCTGGGATGCTGAATAGTCACAATTCTTCATTGTTCTCCATCCCGCACGGTTCTTCAGAGCTTCACGAATCTCGGCTCGCGCTTTTCAAAATAGACATAATGCGTAAACCCGCATTCCTTCAGGATCTGTCCTGCCGTGTCAAATGCATATCCGATGCTGTACGCCTTGTGCGAGTCTGATCCGGCCGTGACCAGCGTGCCCCCGAGCTCGCGGTATCTCCGCAGGACATCCGGGTGCGGATTCGGGAAGCCGAGCTGCTTCCGGAGTCCCGCCGTGTTGATCTCAAGCGCTATATTGTACCGCACAAGAAGCTTCAGGATCTCGTCAATGATGTCCGCATACGCGCGGTAGCTGTAGTCATGTGCCTTCCTTCTGCCGTAGCGGACGATATAGTCGAGATGCCCCATCGAATCAAAGTCATGAAAAAGCTTCACGTTCTGCAGCGTCTCCTCGAAGTATTTTCGGAAAATCTCTGCGTCGCTCTCTTCGCCGAATGCGTCCGGGTACCACGGGTCTCTCCCGCCGACAAGGTGCTGGGAGCCGATGCAGTAGTCAAACGGCCACTCCTTCAGAAGCTTCTGGTAGCGGGGGCCGAGCTGCGGCTGCATGCCAAGCTCCACACCCGCCAGGATTTTCATTTGTCCCGCGTATTTTTCCTGCAGCTCACGGATCCGCTCAAAGTATTTCTTCCGGTCAAAGTCAAAGACCAGCTCCTTCTCCGGGTAGTCCCAGTCGATATGGTCTGTAAAGCACAGACACGGAAGTCCCGCCCGGATCGCGGCCTTTACGCTCTCCTCCATATCTTCGTCGGAATCCGCCGAAAAGCTGCTGTGTACATGGATATCTCCGATCATTCTATTGTGCCTCCGCCGAGCAGACAGCCGTTCTGGTAGAAGACGGCGGCCTGACCGGGTGCCGCTGCCCTGGCCGGCTCGTCAAATGTACACAGCACGGTATCTGCGTCTGTTTTCTCTATTATAGCAGAAGCCGCGCGGTGATTATATCGGATCTTCGCCATGACCCTGTTATTTTCCGGCAGGTCAGGCTCCGCCATCCAGTTCAGGTTTCTTACCGTCACGGTGCGGCTGAAGAGGTCTGCATTTTCCGAGAGAACGACCTCATTCGTGTCCGGACGAATCTCCTTGACAAATACGGGATGTCCCAGCGCGATACCGAGGTGCTTTCTCTGACCGATCGTGTAGCGAATAATGCCTCTGTGCCTTCCGAGCACGCGGCCCTCCTCATCGACAAAATTGCCCGGCTCCGCCTTCTTTCCCGTGTCCTTCTCGATAAACGAGGCGTAATCATTATCCGGAATAAAGCAGATCTCCTCACTGTCCGGCTTATGCGCGACGGGAAGACCGGCCTCCTCCGCAATGGCGCGGACCCTGTCCTTGGTGTAAGCCCCGATCGGCATGATCGTGTGACTGAGCTGGTCCTGCGTCAGGTTGTAGAGCGCATAGGTCTGGTCCTTTGACGTCTTCTCGTCTCCCGCGGCCGTGTGGAGCGTAAAGCGTCCGTTCGGAAGGCGGACGACCGTCGCATAATGGCCTGTTGCGATATAGTCCGCGCCGAGTGCGAGCGATTTCTGAAGCAGGCTCTCCCACTTCACATAGCGGTTGCACGCGATGCACGGGTTCGGCGTGCGCCCCGCCTGATACTCCGCGACAAAATAGTCCATTACCTTCTCGCGGAATTCTTTCTTGAAATTCATGACGTAATAGGGGATTCCGATCACATCCGCGACGCGGCGGGCGTCCTCAACCGCGGACACGCCGCAGCATCCGCCCTTTTTCTCGACAGAACAGGCATCCTCATTCTGCCAGATCTGCATTGTCACTCCGATCACGTCATACCCCTGCTGCTTCAGAAGGTACGCGGCGACAGAGCTGTCAACGCCCCCTGACATTCCAACCACAACCGTTGCCATAGATCACACTCCTGTAGACAGCGCAAAAAAGCGCTCATTGCCTTTTCTCAGTACAAGTCTTCTATTCTTCCCGGCATACGTTCATCCCGTCAAGGGAATATCGTGTATGCCGTAATTTTTCCCCGCCACCTGTAGAGGTGGGGCTTCTTGCTCACGGCATGTTAAAGCAGCTTTTCAGCCGCTCTTATCGGAGAGTATCCGCCACATCTGCAAGAATTTTCACCGCAGTCTCGATTTCTTCCCTTGTGTTATGATGCGACAGAGAAATCCGGACCGTTCCGAGTGCCTGGCGGTCAGAGCGGCCGATCGCCTTCATGACATGGGACGGGTCCGTCGAGCCGGAGGAGCAGGCCGAGCCGCTCGACACGGCAATTCCTCTCCTGTCCATCATCATCACGGCAAGAGCGCCGTCCATGCCGGGAATGGTCACGCTGATATTTCCGGGCAGCCGCTCCGTAAGATCGCCATTGATCTCCGCATCCGGAATCAGGCTGTGAATCAGGCCGATTCCATAGTCGCGGAGTTCCTTTTCCTCCGAGGCATACTTCTCCATGCCCGAACATGCAAGGCCGGCGGCCTCGCCAAAGCCTGCGATGCCCGGAACATTTTCCGTTCCGGCGCGGCGTCCGCGCTCCTGCGCTCCCCCGCGGATGAAGCTCCCGATTCTGACGCCCCTGCGAATAAACAGCATGCCCACGCCCTTCGGTCCGCCGAATTTATGGGCAGATACGCTCATCATGTCGATGTTCATTTTCCGGACATCGACAGGGATATGGCCGAATGCCTGGACCGCATCCGTGTGAAACAGAATCCCGTGCCGGCGCGCCACGTCCCCGATCTCTCCGACGGGCTCGATCGTCCCGATTTCATTATTGGCAGTCATCACGGAAATGAGCACAGTCTCAGGCCTTATGGCACGCTCCACACTCTCCGCAGAGATCCTGCCCTCAGAATCCGGCTCGAGAATCGTGAGCTCCGCGCCCCGCTTCTTCAGATAATCGCAGGTTCGAAGGACCGCGTGGTGCTCAATTGCCGTCGTGATGATATGCGCGTGCGGATTTCCAGATGCCTCGTATGCCGCTGTAAGCGCCCAGTTGTCAGCCTCGCTTCCGCCCGATGTAAAATAGATTTCATCACTTAACGCCCCGGCGAGGCGCGCGACGGCGTCTCTTGAGCGGTCGACGAGGCTTCTCGCCGCGGCTCCCGCCCGATAGACGGAGGATGGATTTCCGTACTCGTCTCTTAAGCTTTCCTCCATGACGCGCACAACACTCTCCTCCGGGCGCGTTGTCGCCGCATTGTCAAGGTAAATCAATTGACACACTCCTTTGTGTCCATCTGGGCCGCGGAATTCTTCCGTCGGCTCTCCTCCACGAGCTGGCTTAGCATGATCGAGTCAACCGACTCCTCAATCGCCTTGTTAACCCGGTCCCACACAAGCCTCGTGACGCAGACATCCATCTGCTCACAGTGTCCGTCTTCTCCCGGCGCACCGCAGGTGACAGCCTCAATGCTTCCCTCAAGGGCGCGCAGGACGTCTCCGACAGAGATCTGATCAGCAGGCTTTGCCAGGCGGTATCCTCCTCCGGCTCCGCGCACACTCTTTACAAGTCCGGCTGTTCTCAGTTTCCTGACCAGCTGCTCCAGATAGCTCTCGGATATATTCTGCCTCTCAGAAATGCTCTGGATGCAGACAGCATCTTCATTTTCGCTGTTAATGGCAAGATCAAGCATAGCCCGCAGGCCATATCTTCCCTTCGTCGATAATTTCATGCAGATCCTTTCTAAAAAAGTCCGACTGTTTTAGTACATTTTCTTTCTGAGAGAGTACCACGGAACTGAAACAATGTCAAACATCCATATGCTCACACCTGTTGTTACAGTTCACACGCCATCCAAAGTCGCATGCGGTCGCGAATATCAGGGCGGTATCGGGCAGACTCCGTCCTCCTCAGCTTCCCTTCGCCGCTGACGCAGCGGCGAAGGGTGATCTTCGGACTCCTCCGTATAACGCCCTCACCGCTCCTGATATCGCTGACCGTTCACCGAGGTCTGGTGGCATGTGAACTGTAACAGTGCCCATTGCACTGCGACCGGGACGACTTTAGTGTATAAGTCCCTGCGGATTGCTCCGCTGCTTCGCAGCTCCTGCAATCCTACAGGTATTCGCATTTCCATGCCGCTTACGCGTCATTCCATGCTCATACCTGTTGTCGTCGCTAGTGCACTGATCCGCCGGCGTGCAAGCACGCCGCGGCCTGTGCACTGTGACCGGGACTTATACACTAAAAAAGCCGCAGAAACATGAAAAACCATGTTTCTGCGGCTTCGTCTGATATCACTTCGCGTAATCGGTTGCTCTGCTCTCCCGGATCACATTGACCTTGATCTGGCCCGGATACTCGAGCTCATCCTCAATTCTCTTGGCAATGTCCCGTGCGAGAAGCACCATGTTGGCGTCGCTGACCTGTTCCGGTATAACCATAACCCGAACTTCGCGGCCGGCCTGAATCGCAAAACACTTGTCCACGCCCTTGAAGCTTCCTGCAATATCCTCAAGCTGCTTCAGGCGGTTCGTGTAATTATCCAGTGTCTCGCGGCGGGCTCCCGGGCGAGATGCTGAAATTGCGTCAGCTGCCTGTACCAGGCACGCAATCAGTGACGTCGGCTCCACATCCCCGTGATGGCTCTCAACGGTATTGATGACAATCGGACTCTCCTTGTACTTCCTGCAGAGATCTGCACCGATCTGAACATGAGATCCTTCCACCTCATGATCGATCGACTTGCCGATATCATGAAGAAGACCGGCCCGCTTGGCCATTCTGACATCGCATCCGCATTCACCCGCCATAAGACCGGCGAGCTCAGCGACCTCAACGGAATGCTTCAATGCATTCTGTCCATACGACGTACGGAACTTCATTCTTCCGAGAAGCTTAATCAGTTCCGGATGCAGGTTGTGAACTCCGACTTCGAACGCGGCCTGCTCACCATCCTCACGGATCTGTGTCTCGACCTCCTTCTTCGCCTTCTCAACCATCTCCTCGATTCTCGCCGGATGAATTCGTCCATCGACAATCAGCTTCTCAAGAGCAATTCTGGCTACCTCTCTGCGAATCGGATCAAAGGCAGACAGAACAACTGCCTCCGGCGTATCGTCGATGATCAGGTCTACACCTGTCAGCGTTTCGAGCGTCCGGATGTTTCTGCCCTCACGGCCGATAATGCGTCCCTTCATCTCATCGTTCGGAAGCTGAACGACAGAAATCGTTGACTCCGCGACATGATCAACGGCACAGCGCTGAATCGAATTGACGACGATCTCTCTCGCCTTCTTGTCAGCATCATTCTTTGCCTGCTCAACAAGCTCCCGGTACATCTTGGCAACATCGATCTTCACATCGTCCTGTACGGACTTGAGAAGTGTCTGCTTAGCCTCCTCGGATGTCATTCCGGAAATCCGTTCCAGCTCTTCAACCTGCTGATCATGGAGCAGATCAATCTTCTTCTGCTTCTTTTTCAGCTCCGCCTCTTTTGCAGTGTAGTCCGCCTCGCGTCTTTCCATCGCCTCGGTCTTGCGGTCCAGTGTATCTTCCTTGGACTGCACGCGCCGTTCCTGCTTGGAAATCTCCGCCCGTCTCTCCTTGACTTCATCCTCGACACTGTTTCTTGCCGCGAGTGCCTTTTCTCTCGCTTTCAGAACAATGTCATCAGCCTTTCTCTGCCCTTCGGCAATCTTTTCCTGTTTCTGTCTGTTCCCTTCGGCGATTGCGTTATCGATGTAGTGCTGCGCCTGATTCTTTTTGGAATTCAGCAGTTCTTCATCTTCTTTATTTTTCTTCGCAATTGCAAGCTTCCAGGTGAGAGGAAGAGAGACAGCTAAGAGGACCACGAGCACAATTATTACTGCGATCATGGAGCACCTCCTTATTTAGTTTTCATTGTACAATTTTACACAATATACAACTTCTTAACTATATCGGTTTTCGGCAGAACTGTCAAGGCAACATTCCATGCTGCCGCTCACTCTCTTCCCGCCCGTGTAGACTCCGTCCTCCTCAGCTTCCCCTCGTCGCTTACAGCTCCTCGGGGTGATCTTCGGACTCCTCCGTATAACGCCCTCACCGCTCCTGATATCGCTGATCGCTTACCAAGGTCTGATAGCGTGTGAACTGTGATCCTCCCGTCGCATCTCATCCAGCACAGCATAGATATCCTGTCCGGAGAAGCCGAGTCTCCCGAGATAAGACGCAAGCCTTCGTAAGTCCTTCGGATCGCCGAGGTCCAGTGTTTTCGCCTTCTTCTCAGCCAGCTCCCGGATGAGGGGCCGCTCATCATACCAGCCTGCCTTCTCGAAGGCGCCGTCAATAACCTCCTTTGAAAGCCCCTTCTTCTGCAGGTCATACAGAATTCTCCGCCTGCTCTTCCTATCGCGATAGACCTCCAGGTAATGGTCCGCATAATGCGTGTCATTGATATAGCCGAACCGCTTCACATAGGCTATGGCATCATCCACTGCTCCGGAAGAAAACTCCTTTCTGCGAAGCTTCTCCCTGAGCTGCGCCTCCGTCCGGTCCATATCAGTCAGAAGATCGAGGGCCTTCTGTCTTGCGCGCCTGATCTCGTCCGTATCGCTCCGGGAAGCAGCATCGCTGCCGCCATCATCCGCATTCTCCGATTCGGATAACGGCAGATCTGTGTGCCGTCCGGCCGTCCGGCCGTTCTCATGCCGGTGTATCCTCGGAAAGCGCTCCGCATCATTCTTCTCTCCGCCCTGCTCCGGCCTCTCCTCATCCGGAAAATGAGCAGTCTTCATCAGCTCACTGATGTCTTTCCCCCAGGAGAGGGCCGGCCGCTTCCCGGCTTTTACCTCGGGCTTCTGCCCCTCTCCCGGATTCTCAGCTTCACTTCGCATGTCAGCTCTCTGTCACAAGAGAAGGATCATCTTCCTCCTGCTTTGCCGGGGCCGGAACGGTCTCATCAACCGGAAGGCCGTACGCGCCGCGCACCTGCTGCTCGACCTCCTGCATGATGTCAGGATGGCTCTCCAGATACGCCTTCGCGTTCTCACGGCCCTGACCGATCTTCTCATCATGGTATGCAAACCATGCGCCGCTCTTGTCGATGATATTATTCTCGACAGCGAGATCGAGGATATCGCCGGAGCGCGAGATGCCCTTTCCGAACATGATGTCAAACTGAGCTTCCTTGAACGGCGGAGCCACCTTGTTCTTTACAATCTTGATTCTCGTGCGGTTTCCGATTACTTCGCCGCCGGCCTTCAGCGTCTCCACACGTCTCACGTCCATGCGGACAGACGCGTAGAATTTAAGCGCCCGGCCGCCTGTCGTCGTCTCCGGATTGCCGAACATGACGCCGATCTTCTCACGGAGCTGATTGATAAAGATGACGATGCACTTGGTCTTGCTCACGCTCGACGTCAGCTTGCGGAGCGCCTGGCTCATCAGTCTCGCCTGGAGACCGACGTGGGAGTCTCCCATCTCACCGTCAATTTCCGCCTGGGGCGTCAGAGCCGCCACAGAGTCAACGACAATGATATCGACCGCGCCCGAGCGGACCATCGTCTCACAGATCTCGAGGGCCTGCTCGCCGGAATCCGGCTGGGAAATATACAGGTTGTCGATATCGACACCGATATTCTTCGCGTAGACGGGATCGAGCGCGTGCTCCGCGTCGATAAAGCCCGCTATGCCGCCCCTCTTCTGAACCTCCGCAACCATGTGGAGCGCGACTGTCGTCTTTCCGCTTGACTCCGGCCCGTAGATCTCAATGATTCTTCCCTTCGGAACTCCTCCGACACCGAGCGCGATGTCGAGGGACAGCGAGCCTGTCGGCACCGCCTCAATGTTCATATTGGCGGTCGCGTCACCAAGCTTCATGACTGCGCCCTTGCCGAACTCCTTCTCAATGTGACCGATTGCGGCCTCAAGGGCCTTCTCCTTCTCTCCCTGCAGCTTCTGCAGATCTTCTGTATTCTTCTTTGCCAATGTTTTCTCCTCACTTTTTCGCGAACGTTCGTTCGTTGCTCTTTACAGATTACTATAAAACAAGTGTTCTGTCAACAGGAAATTCCACCGGGGACAGGTCGGCGGAAAGCTTAGTTTTCTGAGTAGTGCTGAAGCATTACAAATTGCACAATCTTATCATTGCCCGAAGATGAATCGAAGCTGGTCCATTCCCGAAGGAATGAATCAGCTTCGTTAAAATCATATGTCAGACTGCAGGTCTCATCAGCCGATCAGCCAGTCATAGAGCTCCTGATACTGCAGAGCGGATGCCTCCCAGGAGAAATCCGCCGCCATCGCGCGGTCGATCATCTTGTTCCACTCGCGTCTGTTGTCGTAGTACACCTTCTCCGCATAGCGGACAGTCGCCATCATCTCATGCGCATTGTAGTTCTGGAACGAGAAGCCTGTTCCGGTTCCCTCGAACTCATTGTAAGGCTCAACCGTGTCCTTCAGACCGCCGGTCTCACGGACTATCGGAATTGTGCCGTACCGGAGCGACATCAGCTGAGACAGACCGCAGGGCTCGAATTTGGACGGCATCAGGAAGGCGTCAGAGCCCGCGTAGATCTTGTGAGACAGTGCCTCATTGTAGTAGATCTGGGCCGATACCTTTCCCGGATACTTCCATGCGAAATGGCGGAACATATTCTCATATTTCTCGTCTCCTGTTCCGAGAACAGCAAACTGGATGGCATCCTGGCACATTTCGTCCATGACGTAGGCGATCAGGTCGAAGCCCTTCTGGTCGGTCAGACGAGAGACAATTCCGATCAGCATCGTGTCCGGATCAACCGTCAGTCCGAGGTCGGCCTGGAGAGCCGTCTTGTTCTTAACCTTCTCTTTGCGGAAGGTCCTCGCATCGTATTTGTTGTAGATCGCTTCATCCGTAGCCGGATTAAAGGTCTTGTAGTCAATGCCGTTGACAATACCGCGCAAGTCATGCGCTCTCGCGCGCATCAGACCGTCGAGGCCCTCGCCGTAGTACGGCATCTTGATCTCCTCCGCATAGGTCTTGGATACCGTCGTAATTGCATCCGCGTAGACCAGGCCGCCCTTAAGCAGGTTTGCGTCCTTCTTATATTCCAGCTTGTCCGGTGTGAAATAATAATCCGGCAGACCGACGATATTCTTGATTGTCTTGATGTCCCAGATACCCTGGAACTTCAGGTTGTGAATCGTCATGACCGTCTTGATGCCGCGGTAAAATTCGTTATTCTGGAAATCCGCATTCAGGTAGACCGGAACCAGTCCCGTCTGCCAGTCATGGCAGTGGATGACATCCGGACGGAAATCGATGGTAGGCAGAATCGAGAGCGCTGCCTTGCTGAAAAATGCAAACTTCCCGAGGTCCCAGGGCATACCCGCATACGGCTTGTCGCAGGTGAAATAGTCCTGATTATCAATGAAATAGAACTTGATCCCCTCGTACTCGCACTCGAAAATGCCGACGTAGCAGCTGTTCCAGTTGAAATCCATGTAGAAGTTTGTCTTGTACTCAAGCATATCCTTCCATTTCTGCGCCATGCAGGAATAATAGGGAAGGACGGCTCTGCAGTCAAAATAGCGCTTGTCAAGAGCCTTGGGCAGTGAACCGACAACATCCGCCAGTCCGCCGGTCTTTATAAACGGAACTCCTTCTGAAGCCACAAACAGAATCTTCTTCATAACAAAAACCTCCGCGCTTATGATTCAGCATTGGTGATTATGCTGAAATACTGCTTTTATTATAGAGCATTCTTTTTATATTGTCGACACATCTCTTTCATTTCCGCCGCCGACTTCAGCGTATTTTCCGTAATCTCGGCCCCGCCGATCAGCCGCGCGATCTCCTCGACCGACTCCTCATCAGAGAGAGACTCAATCTTCGTGATCGCCGCCGTCTCCGAGACATCCTTCGTGATGCCGTAGTGCGCATCGGCCATGGCCGCGATCTGCGGAAGGTGCGTGATGCACAGGACCTGCTGTCTTCTGGCGATCGCCGCCATCTTCTCGGCTGCTCTCTGTGCTGTGCGGCCGCTGATGCCGGTATCAATTTCATCGAAAATGACAGTCCCCACTGCGTCCGCATCGGCAAAAATCGTCCGGATCGCGAGCATGATCCGCGAGAGCTCACCGCCGGAGACGACGTTCCGGAGGCATCTTCGCGGCTCTCCCGGGTTCGTCGCAATCGTAAACTCGATGGCATCCGCTCCATTTGCCGAATATCGTCCCGCATCCTTGAAGTCGATTCCGAAGTCAGCCCGGGCAAAATTAAGCTCCTTGAGCTGTCTTATGACCTCCTCCGAGAAGATCTCCGCGTATTTCCTGCGCTCCGCCGAGAGGGCATCACAGGAAAGGCGCAGCCGCCTCTCAGCCTCTCCCAGCTTCTTCTCAAGCTGCGCTCTCCGCTCCTCATAGTCCTGGAGCTCCTCCAGCTCCTTCGCCTTCGCATCGCGCGACGCGAGAATCTCCTCGATAGAATCTCCGTATTTCTGCTTCAGGTGATTGATCGTATTGAGCCGCTCCTCGGTGTCCACGAAGGACTCCGCCTCAAAGCTGAGACCGTCCGCGTATTCCGACAGGTCCCGGTTGAAGTCATTCAGAAGACCGTCGATATCAGACAGCTGGGAGAGAAGCTGACCAAGCCTCTCGTCGTACTCGGCCACCTGTGTCATTCTGCGCAGCGCGCGGCCGATCAGCTCTCCCGCTGCCGTCTGCTCGTCATATCCCGTCAGCTCGTGGACCTCATCGGCTGCATCCGCGATCTTCTTCGCATTGAGGAGCCTCCGGTATGTCTTCTCGATCTCCTCATCCTCGCCGGGCTTTAAAGCCGCGTCATCGATCTCCCCAATCTCGAACTCGAGGAAGGAGGCCCGTCTCGCCCGCTCCTCCGCGCTCATCGGGCTGCCGCCGAGCTGCTTTTTGATCGCGGCGTATTCCGCGTAATCCGTGGCCGTCTGCTTCTTTAGCGGTGCGATTGTCTTTTTTCCGTAGCGGTCGAGAAGGTCAAGCTGCACATCGCTCGCGAGAAGCTTCTGATGCTCGCTCTGGCCGTGAATGTCGATCAGAAAGGATGCGAGCCGTCTCACCTCGGCAGCCGTTCTCGTCTCCCCGTTTACGCGGATCGTGCTCCGCCCGTCCTGAATTTTCCGGGAAATGAGAATCACCCCGTTTTCGGGCTCGACATCCATTGCACGGACCGACTCCAGTACGCCCTGGTCGTCCGTCTCAAAAACCAGCTCCGCCAGTCCGATCTGTCCGGGCCTGACCAGATCTCTCTGGGATCTGCCGCCGAGCGCGAGCCCGATAGAATCGATAATGATAGACTTTCCGGCACCTGTCTCTCCGGTCAGGATATTCAGTCCGTCTGTGAAATCGACGTCTACCTCCCGGATCAGCGCCAGATTCCTGATGTGAAGGTTTCTCAGCATAGCTCTCACTCCTTCATGATCTGCCCGAGCTTCCCGCGCAGCACGTCGGCGTCCTCCGGGGAGCGGATCACCGCGATGATCGTGTCGTCCCCGGCAATACATCCGAGAAGCTCGGACCAGTCCAGCGAATCAAGTGCGGCTGCGGCCGCCATGGCCATGCCGGACACTGTGTGAATGACAAGAATATTGCTGGACACATCCATGGATACAAATGCGTCCCTGAGGACTCTTCTGTAGCGCAGCGCGTTCTCCGGGTCCCCGGCATTTTTTGCGCTGTACCTGAAATGCCCGTCCGGACCTGCCGTCTTGTGCAGCTGCAGCTGGCGGATATCCCTCGAGACCGTCGCCTGCGTCACGGCAAAGCCGGACCGGTTCAGGAGCTCGGCGAGCTCCTCCTGCGTCTCTACATCATGCTCGCGGATCAGCTTCAGGATCTGTTCATGTCTCGCATTCTTCATACCGTCCCTCCGGATCTCACGCCTCTCTCATTTTATAACGGAGCGTCTCAAGGAAGCTCGTATTCTTCATTTTGACGAGTCTCGTGTGCCACTTTGACCGGCGGATCGTCACGCGGTCCCCGATATTCAGTGCGATCGGTGAACCGCCGTCGAAGCTGACTCTGACTGCCTCCTCCAGTGCTCCCATTTTTCCCTCCGCGATCTCGATCGAAATCTGATCGGTTCCCGGGAGCACGATGCTGCGTGAAATCAGGGAATGCGCAGCAATCGGCGTGAGCAGAAGAATCTGCGCCTCCGGCGAGACAATCGGTCCCCCGACGGACAGATTGTACCCCGTCGACCCGGTCGCCGTCGCCACGATGATGCCGTCCGCCGCATAGGTATTCAGGTACTTTCCGTTGACCGAGTTGACATACCGGAGGCCGCGGAGCGGCTTGCTCCTTGAGAGCACAATGTCATTGAGCGCGACGTCCGAGTAGATCTCCTGATCCGCGCGGATGATCTTTCCGCGGAGCATCATGCGCTCCTCGATGGAAAAGTCTCCGCTGATCAAACGGTCAATTGCGTCCTTCATGTTGCGCCGCTCGACCTCAGCCAGATATCCGATTGTCCCCATGTTGATGCCGATAATCGGAATCTCGCGGCGGAAGATCTTCTGGGCCGCCCTGAGCAGGGTGCCGTCGCCGCCGAGCACAATCACGCACTGCGTCGAATCCGGCACGTCCGTTTCCTCATCAGATACGGTGCACAGGCAGCCCCTCTCATGGAGATAGTCTATGATGGAAGCGGCGACGACGGCTGTCTCCTCATTTGTCACATTGCGGATCAGCGCGAACCGTTCCATGTCATGACTCCTTCCTGTCAAGGGCCGCGTGCGCCTCTTCGACGACGGCGTCAATCATCTCTCCGCTCACGCGGTTTTCTTCCGCTGCGCGGCTGAGGAGGCACAGGTACTCGATATTGCCCTCCGGTCCCTTGATCGGGGAGAAATCAAGCATCTGCGGCATGAGGCCGATGGATGCCGCGTATTCCGTCACCCTGCTGATGACCTCTCTGTGAACCTCCGGATCGCGGACCACGCCGTGCTTTCCGACCTTCTCTCTCCCCGCCTCAAACTGCGGCTTGATCAGGCAGACGATCTGCCCGTCCTCTGTGAGAAGGTTCCGGGCCGGAAGAAGCACCTTGATGAGGGAAATGAAGCTGACATCGATGCTCGCAAATTCCGCCGGCGTCCCGATCTGCTCCGGCAGCACATAGCGGATATTCGTCTTCTCCATGCTCGTCACGCGCGGGTCATTTCTGAGTCCCCAGTCCAGCTGACCGCGGCCGACGTCGATGGACCACACGTGCTTTGCCCCGTTCTGCAGCATGCAGTCCGTAAAGCCTCCCGTCGAGCTCCCGATATCGAGGCAGTTCTTTCCTTCCACCGAGATCGGAAAGACCTTGAGCGCCTTCTCGAGCTTCAGTCCTCCCCGGCTCACATAGCGGAGCTTCGTGCCGCGCACCTCGATCTTAGCCGTCTCTTCAAATGAAGTGCCCGCCTTGTCGCACCGCCTGCCGTCAACGTAGACGATGCCCTCCATGATGAGCGCCTTCGCCTTCTCGCGGGACGCCGCAAGCCCCTGCTCCGTCATCAGTATGTCCAGTCTCTTTTTCATGTCCGGCGCTCCCTTCAGTCCAGGTCTTCCAGCGTACCGTCCCCGGAAAGGACCTGCATTTTCTTCTCGTATGTCATGATCCGGCCGCTCACGTCCTTCAGGAGCTTCATGCCCTCCTGATAGAGGCGGAAGCTCTCCTCGAGAGGGACGTCCTCCGACTCGAGGCGCTTTACCATCTCATCGAGCCTTGCAAAGCTCTCCTCAACCGTCAGCTGCTCCGTGCCTTCCTCGTTCTTCTGTGTCTTATTCTCCATGCGTGTTCTCCGTATTTTTTGCCGGAGCACCTTCCTCCGGTCCCTGTTTCTCCGAATTTACGCGCTCCGTGCCTGTCACCTCGGAACGGATCACTCCGTCCGTCACATAGATTCTGATCCGGTCTCCCGGTTTTGCCTGCGCAACTCTTGTCAGGGCGTGGCCGTCCTCCTCCGTGACAAATGAGAAGCCTCTCGTCAGCTGCTTCACGGGATTCAGGCTGTCAAGCCTTGCAAGATACAGATCGGCGCGCTTCTCATCCCGCGCAAGAGCTCCCTTCGCGCCTCTTTCCAGCCGCTCCCCGAGATCATCTCGCCTTGCCTTCGCGCCTCTTATTTTCTCATCCATGGCCCGCTGAAGAAGCTCCGGATAGCGCTCCGCTCTCCCGGACGCAGCCTGCAGCTTCACGCGGATCGCACGGTCAAAGCGGTCTGTGAGCTGTGCCTGCCTGAATTTTTCATTATTGAGACGGGCTCCCGGCGATGAAGCCTTAAGCCTTGCCTCATACCACTCCGCGCGGCGCAGGTCCTGACGGATGCGGCCGCTCGTGAGACGCTCCAGAGAATCTGCATACCGGTCCAGCTTCTTTCTGAATTCACCGAGATCGAATACTGCGAGCTCTGCGGCGGCCGACGGCGTCGGTGCGCGCAGGTCCGCCACGTAATCCGCGATTGTCACGTCCGTCTCGTGCCCGACAGCGGAAATGACCGGCGTCTCGCAGGCAAAAATCGCCTCCGCAACCTCCCGCTCATTAAAGGCCCACAAATCCTCGAGCGAGCCTCCGCCGCGGCCGACAATGATGCAGTCGAGTCCCAGACTGTCCAGGACACGAATCCCCTCCACGATGGAATCCTTCGCGCCCTCACCCTGGACGAGTGCCGGGTACAAAATGACCTGCACGTATGGATTTCTTCTGTGGGAAATGTTCTGGATATCGCGAATCGCCGCTCCGGTCGGGGCGGTGACAACGCCTATGTTCATTGCATACTTCGGAATCGGCTTTTTATAGGATACGTCGAACATGCCGAGTTCCCCGAGCTCGTTCTTCATTTTCATGAAGCGCTCGTACAGAATTCCCTCGCCCTCGAGGCGGATTTCCTTTGCGTACAGCTGGTACCGCCCGTCTCGCTCATAGACATCCACGCGGCCTCCGACGACGACCTTGTCCCCGTCCTTCATCCGGAAGGGGAGGCCCCGGCGGTCACCGGCGAACATGACGCAGGACATCGCGCCCTTTGCGTCCTTCAGGGAAAAATAGATATGACCCGAGGAATGGTATTTGCAGTTTGATACCTCTCCCCGGATGAATATGGCAGAGAGAATGCCGTCACCCGCAAACATATTCCGGATGTAGCGGTTGATCTCTCCGACCGAATAGATGTGCCTGCCGGTCATGACCGTGCAATCTCGCCGAGAATCCCATTGATAAAGGCCGGCGATTCACTTCCGCCGTACTGCTTTGCCAGTTCGACCGCCTCGTTGATCGCAACTCCCTCCGGGATCGTGTCGTCGTACTTCATTTCATAGACGGCGACGCGGAGGATCGCAAGGTCGCAGCTGCCGAAGCGGCTCGTCTTCCAGCCGCGCGCCGTGCTGTTCAGCAGGTCATCGATGTCCTTCTCCTTGCTGCTCACCGCCTGCCATCTCTGCTCAAGGAACGCCCTGTCCTTCTCGTCCAGGTCCTCGATGCCGTCGAGATACAGCTTTGCCTGCTCCGGCATCTCCTCACTGCTGTTGAATGCAGTGAGATAAATCAGTTTAAATAAATGCTCGCGAAGTTTTCTTCTGCTCACTTTTGTTCTCCGAAATTCTATTTCTGATGCTGCTCCGGGAGAGATTCATTTCCCGCCTGGGACCGCTCCGCGAAGCAGCAGGTCTCCTGTCCTCTGCCGCCTGATAAGCCCGGAGCTTCTCACTGCTCCCCGTCATCAACAGCGACGTCAGCGACGGAAATATTGACATTTTCCACCTGAAGGCCGGTCATCGTCTCGATGGTGCTCTTTACCTTCTCCTGCACCTCAGCGCCCACCTCCGGGATGCTGAAGCCGTAGTCGAGCTCAAGCACAAGATCGACTGTGACGGCATTGTCCTTCACATCGACATGGACGCCTCTCGAGAGCGCCTTGATGCCCTTCCGGGCGAGAATCTTTCCGGTGATTCCGCCTGCGATCGACGCGACGCCCTTCACCTCTGTGGCGGCGAGGCCGGCAATAACCGCTACGACCTCCTCAGCGACCTTGACCGTTCCTCTGCCCGCATCATTCTTTAACGTATATGTATTGCGATTTTCAGCCATAGATTTGTACCTCGCGATTCTCTCAGATTGCCCTCATTATACATGGGGCCGCGCGGAAATTCAACCGGCCGCGCGGTCACTCCCCGTCGTCATCCCAGCCGCCGAACTCCGACAGCTTCAGGTTCTTGTTTCGGTCAAGCGTCATACCGACGCTCCACTCGTGGACAAAGAGAAGAAGCGGATTTCCATGCATGTCCTTGATCTTCTTCATATCAGTCGTCCCCTCGAGGTTCTCCACATCGACATCGTCCGGATTCTCGATCCAGCGAATGTACTCGTACGGAAGAGTGTCCATGTAAATGTCAACGTTGTACTCGTGTTCGAGGCGGTACTTCAGGACATCGAGCTGCAGGACACCGACAACACCGACAATAATCTCCTCCATGCCCGTGTTGTACTCCTGGAAGACCTGGATCGCGCCCTCCTGGGCGATCTCCTCAATTCCCTTTGTAAACTGCTTGCGCTTCATCGTGTCGACCTGACGTATCCGCGCAAAATGCTCCGGCGAGAAAGTCGGGATTCCCCCGAAACGGAAGGTGTTCCCCGGTGCCTCCACGGTGTCTCCGATCGAGAAGATGCCTGGATCGAACACGCCGATGATGTCGCCGGCCCATGCCTCCGACACGATATGGCGCTCCTCGGCCATCATCTGCTGCGGCTGGCTGAGGCGTGCCTTCCGCTGCCCCTGGACATGCCACACTTCCATGTTCGCGTCATAGTGACCTGAGACGATGCGCATGAACGCGATCCGGTCACGGTGGTTCTTGTTCATATTTGCCTGAATCTTAAAAACAAACGCGGAGAAGTCGTTCTTCTCCGGGTCAATCAGCCCCTGGTCGGACATGCGTGGGAGCGGCGCGGAGCTCATGGCGAGGAAATGCTGAAGAAAAGTCTCAACGCCGAAGTTCGTGAGCGCAGATCCGAAGAAAACCGGGGAAATCTTTCCGCGGCTGACCTTGTCCTGATCAAATTCCACGGAGGCGCCGTCGAGCAGTTCGATCTCGCCCTTCAGATTTTCCACCTCTTCCTCCGAGACGTACTTGAGAAGTTCCGGATCATCGATGTCGATGTCAAGCTCCGTTCCCTCTCTGGTTCCTTTCTGTGTGTCACTGAAAATGAGCACCTTGCGCGTCTTTCTGTCATAGACGCCCTTGAATCCCTTGCCTGAGCCGATCGGCCAGTTCACCGGGCAGCACGGGATACCGAGCTCGCTCTCAATCTCATCCGTGAGCTCGAACGGATCCCGCGCGTCGCGGTCCATCTTGTTGATAAAGGTGAATATCGGAATGTGGCGCCTCGCGCAGACCTTGAACAGCTTTCTTGTCTGCGGCTCGACGCCTTTCGCGCCGTCGATGACCATGACAGCCGAATCCGCCGCCATCAGTGTACGATAGGTGTCCTCCGAGAAGTCCTGGTGGCCCGGCGTATCCAGGATGTTGATGCAGTATCCCTCATAGCCGAACTGCAGAACCGATGAAGTGACGGAAATACCTCTCTGTTTCTCAATCTCCATCCAGTCGGACACGGCATGTCTCGCCGTAGCTTTGCCCTTGACCGATCCCGCCAGATTGATGGCCCCGCCGTAGAGAAGGAACTTCTCCGTCAGCGTCGTCTTGCCGGCGTCCGGGTGTGAAATAATGGCAAATGTACGTCGTCTTTCAATTTCATTCATAAATTCGTTACTTCCTCGATCTCAAGTGTTAGCGGCAGATCCGACTGAATGGCGCAGAAATACTCCCTGTCCACATAGATAAACTGGGACCACCCGTCCATCGGCAGGTCGCGGAGGCTCCGGAGCAGGCCCTCGCCCGTCCATTTCACATACGCCTCCTTGCGCACCCACTCCCTGAAAAACCTGTCCTGCCTGTCCTCGGAGGCAAGGAATTTTCTGTAGTCGTCGACCGAAAATACGCGTTTTCCCAGCTTGTCGATGTCTGTTACCTTTTTTTCCTGGATATCTATACCGACCCTGTGCGGTGAGACCGCGAGCACGATGTAGCATCCGGAGTTGCTGATATTAAAATGAATATCGGGATAATTCTGAAGATAGGGCTTCCCGTGCTCCGCCTGCGCGAGCACACAGTCCTCTCTCTGGATCCCATACCTCTTTGCGAGCGCATACATCAGAAGATCATTGCCTCTGGCGCTGATCTCCTGATGGGTCATCTCCTTTGCGTGTGCAAGCCTCAGATAATATACGCCGGCGATCCTGTCACTGCTTTCTGCTATCCACATAATCCGAGAGCCTCTGAATCGCCGCATGGATTCTCTTCAGCGATTCATCCTTTCCAAGAATCTCAAGAAGCTGCGTCGCACCACCCGGTGTCGTCTGCTTTCCGGACACCGCCGTGCGGATCGGCCACATGACCTGTCCGTTCTTCCAACCGTTTTCCGCCGCAAAAGACTTCAGTTCCGCAAACAGCGCGTCGTTGGAGAAAGAAGGAGCCTTTTCAAGAACCGGCAGCACCTTTTCAAGAACCGCAAGGGAGAGCTCCGGCGTAGTCTTCATTTTCTTGTGCGTGTACATGGAGAGATCGTAGTCCGGCACCTCCCGGAAGAATCCGAGCAGATCACCGATCTCATCGAAATTCTCGATGCGGCTCTGGGCCAGCGGGGCGAGGACTGCCGGATCGATGCCCGGGACAGCCGCCTCGATCGCGGGACGCGCCTTCTCAAGGAACTCCTCCGGCGTAAGCTTTCTCAGATACTCGCCGTTCATCCAGCGAAGCTTTCCGATGTCAAAGACAGCCGGCGACTTGTTGATCTTCGTGTAGTCAAACTTCCTGACCAGATCATCGAGAGACATGATCTCCTGATTGTCCGGCGGGTTCCAGCCGAGCAGGGCCGTGTAATTGACAATAGCCTCCGGAAGATACCCCTGGTCCACCAGGTCCTCAAAGGAGGAGTGACCGGAGCGCTTGCTCAGCTTATTGTGATGCTCATCGGTGATCAACGGGCAGTGGACATACACGGGCACCTCCCACCCGAACGCCTCATAGAGAAGGTTGTACTTCGGGCTTGAGGAGAGATACTCATTTCCGCGGACGACATGCGTCACGCCCATCAGATGGTCGTCAACGACATTGGCAAAGTTATAGGTCGGGAAGCCGTCGGACTTGATCAGGATCATGTCGTCAAGCTCGGCATTTTCCACCGTGATGTCCCCGTAGATATCGTCGTGGAACGTCGTCGTTCCCTCGAGCGGGACATTGAGGCGGACGACATGCGGAACGCCTGCCTTAAGCTTCTCCTCGATCTCCTCCTTCGTCAAATGCAGACAGTGCTTGTCATAGCGGCTGATCTCCTTGCCGCCAACCTCCGTCCGGAGCGAGTCGAGTCTCTCCTTCGTGCAGAAGCAGTAATACGCCTTGCCCTTTTTGATCAGCTCCTCGGCATATTTCTGATAGATGCCCTGTCTGCAGCGCTCGGACTGGACATACGGTCCGACGCCGCCGTCCTTGTCCGGGCCCTCGTCATATTCGATGCCGGCATCCTTCAGTGTCTGGTTGATAATGTCTACTGCACCTTCGACGAACCGCTCCTGATCGGTGTCCTCGATGCGGAGCATAAACGTGCCTCCCGCATGCTTTGCGATCAGATAGGAATAAAGAGCTGTGCGAAGATTGCCGACATGCATTCTGCCTGTCGGACTCGGTGCAAATCTGGTTTTTACCATAGTCATGTATAAATCCCCGGAAGAATATCGCGCGGCTTTCCGTGAAAGACAAGGTCTGCCGCTCTGTCCGAGGAGTTCTCCTCCTCATTGATTAGAATAATACGTTTTCCGTCAAAATAGCTGATTGCATTTCTCACAAGAGTCGCTTTCATCGAGCAACCCAGAATGAGAAGCGTGTCCGCTCTCTCCACCTCACTCGCGGACGCGGTGACCAGCGAGTTCGGGATCATTTCCCCGTCAAGCACAATATCGGGGCGCACGACGCTGCCGCAGTGCGGACAGAGCGGAATGCCCTCTGCCTGCATCATGAACTCAATCGGAAACTTTGCCCCGCAGTGCGGGCAGTGGTTCTGATAGACACTTCCGTGCATCTCGATGTACCGGCGGATTCCCGCCCGTCCGGGCAGCCCGTAGATGGACCGCGTGATTACAGACTGGACGCGCCGCTCATCCTCGAGGCGGCGGAGTGTCTCCAGCGCCGGTCCCGGCGTTCCGAGCTTGCCCAGAATATCCTCGTGATAATAATCAAAGAACATCTTCGGCCGCGTGTTGAAAAACTGGGCCGAAAAAATTTCCTCCGGCGAGTAGCCATATTTCGTCTCTACGGCATAGGCGTTGTCACTGTCACGATAGTTGAAGCATCCGCAGTCACTGGCGACACTGAGTCCCAGCAGACAGACGATGTGACTGCTTTCCCGGATCTCTCTGCGAAGCGTACCAAGATCCATGCTGTCTCCTTCCCGGTATTACTCGTCGATACCGTGCTCATTCAGATATGTGATGACATCGCCGACCGTGTGCATCTTCTGAAGGTCGTCGATCGGAATCTCAATGGAATACTCATCCTCAAGATTCATGGCGAGCTCGTAGAGATCAAGGGAGTCCGCTCCCAGATCATCCTTGAAATCGGTGTCCATACCGATCTCATCCTCCTCGACATTCAGCTGTTCCGCAATGTACTTTTTCATCTTCTCAAGCATAATTCCAGCTCCTTTCCATTGATTCATGCATCCCGCCTCGGCATCCAACGCATTGCGGGCTGCCATATATAACGTGTTTATCTAATCTCTCACAAGACGCTGCGGGCCATAATATACGGTATCCGTCCGGCCGCAGAACCTCACGAGCTTTCCCGTACCTCGTCCGCAATTTCTCCCCACAGATTCGGTCTGGCCTCCCGGAAGCGGATCCGCATAGAGACGGACAGCGCAATCGCCATTTCAAGCATCAGGAACACCACCGATGTCCCGCCATAGCTGACAAAGGGCAGTGTCACTCCTGTCGTCGGTATCAGGTTCAGCACAACGCTGATATTCAAAATCACCTGCAGCGCTATGTGCGCAAAAATTCCTGTCACAATCAGTGAGCCGTACAGATCCGGCGCGTTCTGCGCGATGATGAACAGGCGGTACAGCAGATAAATGAAGAGCAGCACCACGATGATGCCGCCGACTATGCCCAGCTCCTCGCAGATAATTGAAAAAATCATATCATTTTCAGCCTCCGGCACAGCTCCCAGCTTCTGCGTGCTGTTGCCGAGTCCCTTGCCCAGAAGACCGCCGCTGCCGATCGCGTAGAGCGCCTGCAGGATCTGATAGCCTCCGCTCGACGAATACTTCTCGGGATGGAGCCACACCTGGATCCGGCTGAACCGGAAGCTTCCTCCAATCTCATGCGTACCGATTAGCCAGACGCAAAAGGCCACAAAGGCCACAATAATGGCAGCCGCAATGAGAAAGGCCTTCGTGTTCGGATGCGCAATAAAAATGATCGTGACCGCGATTCCCAGAATAATAATTGCAGTGCTCAGATTCTGTGTGAAGAAAAACACACACAGCGACTGAACGGCTCCCAGACACAAGGGGAAAATAATAGCCTTTACTCCCTTGTACTTCCGCCCCATCTTCACGATCCAGATTGGAATATACACAATCACGGCGATCTTCGCAAGCTCCGCCGGCTGAAAGCTGAGCTGACCGAGATTGATCCAGCGCCGCGCACCATTCACGGTCTTTCCGAGCGGCGACTTTGTCAGCATAACAAGTACAAGTGACAGGATATACAGCATGCCCCCGGCCTTCCAGAGGATGTGGTAGTCAAGTATCATCGACAGAATCACGGCCCCGATAAGCGCAAGGGCCGATATGCCCGCCTGCTTTCCGAAAAAATGCAGGTCGTTGCCATATCGAACCTGTGACGTGTACGCCGTCGCACTGTACAGGATCACCAGTCCGAAGCCCGTCAGCAAAATGACTGATGTCAAAAGTCCGTAGTCATAATAATCCGCCCGGAAGTTTCTTTTTGTTCTAAATCTCTTCCACATACCAGTCACCAGCGCCTGCACCCCTTCAGGAACACGTGCTTAATGTAGCTGATCGTATAATTCTCTCCCTTCTCTGCCCAGAGCCGCAGAAGAAAATCGATCTGTCTCTTCGTCACAGGATGAATGAACCACGACCGCTGTTTTCCTCTGAGCCAGTACTCATACGGAGACCGGTCTGTGTATTTGTCCCCGAGGTACACGCGGCTCGCGGACACCCTGTCGAAAATGAGCTCCGCCACATATCTGCGGGGCATCTGCGCCCCCTTAAGGACACGCTCGTCCTTCATGTCGGCAGAGTAGTCAATCCAGTACTCATAGTGATGCGGGTTGCGTCCCTTGTGGTGCAGCCACGCCGTCGACACGCCGGTCGCCTCGCGCTCTGCGTTGTTCGGGCTCCGCACGCCCTGATAATATTTCGCTCCGATCAGAAATTCTGTCGGCGAATATTTGCTCAGGTCATGCAGAAGTCCCTGCTTGTAAAGTCCCGCTCTGAAGCAATATGAGCATACCAGATTATGATGTTTTGTGATAGTCCTAAAATGTCCGATTGGATCCATTGCTGTCTCTCATCTCCCAGTCACCGGTCCGTGCTGCGGATCTTTTTGTCCTCTGCGGCCTCCGTCGTATTCTCCGCAGCTTCCGCCTTCATGACCTTTTCTTCTGCGGTTTTCGCCTTGAGGGTCTTTTCTTCTGCGGCTTTCGCCTTCAGAATCCTTTCTCTCGCAGCTTCTTCTTTCCGGGCCTCTTCCTTCGCAGCCTCTTCTTTCCGGGCCTTGTCTCTCGCGGCTTCCTCTTTCAGGGCCTTCTCCTTTGCGGCCGCCTCCTCGGCAGCGCGCTTTGCGGCAAGTCTCGCCTCCTCGCGGCGTCTGGCGGCGAGGGCCGCGGCCCTCTTCCAGAATTCGGTGTTCTTTCTTCCGCGCACGACCGTCACCGACCGCGGCCCCACCTCGATGAACTGCTGGTTGCTCAAAGCCTCCCCGCTCACACTTGAGCGGAATTCATTTCCCGGATCGGAGTCATCGATGGCGATCTCCCACGCAAACCCTGTCGGCAGCTGCGGAAGTGCGAAGCAGTGGTTCTCCCAGTGGGCGTTATAGGCGACATAGAAGAAATCATCGGCCGGATATCCCTCGCGGACGGCGTAGGCCCCGTCCAGCAGCATGCCGAGTGTTCTCGACCCGTTGCCGAGCTCAAACACCCACGCCTTCGTGTCATGGAAGGAAATGTCCGGATAGCCGCAGGACATCGTATCCGTCCCCCGCAGCTCTCCGCGCATCCGGAAGATCGGGTGTGCCTTCCGAAAGGCCGTCAGCTTTCTGACAAAGGCCTGCAGCTCCAGCGCGTCCTTTCCCGTGTTCCAGTCCGTCCAGCCGGTCTCGTTGTCCGAGGAATACGCGTTGTTGTTGCCTCCCTGCGTGTTCATGCACTCGTCACCGGCCATGATGAGAGGCACTCCCTGGGACAGGAAGATATAGAGAAATGCATTTTTCAGCTGCCGCATGCGGAGCTCTCTGACCGCCCGCTTTCTTGTCGGTCCCTCAACGCCGCAGTTCCAGCTGAAATTATCGGCGGGACCGTCGCAGTTGTTCTCGCCGTTCGCCTCGTTGTGCTTCCAGTCATAGGTAACCATGTCATTCAGCGTAAAGCCGTTGACATTGTCCATATAGTTGACAAAGGCGTGCGTCCCCGGATTTCTCCGGACCAGCTGGGCAAATGGAAGGATCTTCCCCTGATCACCCTTGAGCAGGCACCGCGCCGTCTGCTCAAAATAGTCGTTGTACTCCATCAGATTTCTGTGCCGCGGCGTATTGCTGCCGTAGATCCAGCCCGCGTCGATGTGATCAAACATCAGCTTGGTCCGGCTGAGCAGCGGATCATGGACAAGCAAAGCCATCGGCACGCCGGTCCCGATCAGATGAAAGCCGTCGACATGGAAGTGCCGCTTCCACCAGTGGATGGCCATCACTGCTGTCTGCTGGTCGGTCTTCTCCGGGAAATACATTTCCAGATAGACCTCCATGCCCTCACGGTGAAATGCTCTCACCATCTCGGCAAATTCTCCGTCCGCATCGGGGGACGAGGAAAAGCCTCTCTTCGGCGCAAAGTAATAATTTCTGTCCGCGTAGCCCCAGTAGTTCTTCGGGGCGACGGCGGTCTCCCGCCCGTCCGGACCCTTGACCGTCTCCGCAAACGGCGTGATCCCAAGGTCCGGGTTTCTGTCATAGACGGGCATCAGCTCGACAGCCGTGAAGCCCAGGTCCCTGATATACGGGATCTTTTCCATGACTCCGCGGAAGGTTCCTCTGTGCCGCACGCCCTTCTTTGCCTTTTCCGTAAAGCCTCTGACGTGAAGCTTGTAGATGCAGACGTCCGACATATCAAGGAGAGGCGCCCTGTCGTCCGTCCGGCCCTGCGAGCCGTCCGCGCAGAAGCACTCCTTTCCGTCAATTCCTCCCGCATACGGGTCCGGAATGACTCTCCCGTCAATTTCATAGTGATACGTAAAGGAAGCCGCGTTGAGGCCCCCGATATATATGCTGCTGACATCTCCCGTCCGCTCCTCAGCCGGGAGCGGCACCCGCAGCATTTCCCTTCCATCCGGATCGGACAGAACGAGCTCCGCCTTCTTGCCGTCCGCGACAGCAAACGAAAAATTCACTCCGCCTCTCACCGTGCGCGCTCCCGGAATTTCCGGATTGCCCGGCTGTATGTCCCAGTTCATGTTTTCGCTCAAATCATTCCTCCTGATCCGATCTGCCGTTCCGCGGCCACTGCGTCATGCGCGGATGGACAAATTTCCAGAATGTGCATACAGTTTATATTATACGTCTTCGTGACTTCCATGTCACCCCCCTGTTGACGGAGTCCGGCCGATACCGCCCTGACATTCGCGACCGCATGCGATTTTAGATGTGTGTAAACTGCAGCCGAAAGGGAATTGCATTTTCGCGGCCATTCTGTTATGCTCACTGTAATCACATAAAGGCATACGCAGAAAGGAGTTTATCCATGGCTGATACCGAACACGAGGATTTTGGCACTGTCACGCTGACTCTTGAGGACGATTCCGAGCTGGAATGTGCCATTCTGGCGATCTATCCGGCCGGTGACAGCAAGTACATCGCCCTTCTTCCTCTGGCAGAGGACGAAGACGAGGATGCGGACGACGCGGATGTTCTGATTTACCGCTTCATCGAGGGAGAAGACGGGGAGGACCCGCAGCTCGAGAACATCGAAAGCGACGAAGAGTACGACGTCGCGGCGGATGCCTTCGATGAGCTGCTCGACGAGCAGGAATTCGACGAAGAAGGTGGCGATGATGACGATGATGATACCGTCATTCACGAGGTGGATATAACGACCGAGTAATCCGCACACCGGAAAGAAAAAGAGGACTGTGAAACCCCAGGTTGGTTTTCACAGTCCTTTTTTATGGCACTTAATGTTTCCCGGTCGAGCCGAAGCCGCTCTCTCCGCGCTCTGTCCCGCTCAGCTCCTCCTCGGTCTCCTCAAAGGTTACGGGAAGGTAAGGCATGACGATCAGCTGGGCAATCCGCTCCCCGGGCTCAACCGTCCTCGCCGTCTCGCCGTCGTTGTGGAGCGGGACCATGAACGGTCCCCGGTAGTCGGAGTCGATGACGCCGACGCAGTTCGCCGGCCGGAGACTCTCCCTCGACGCAAGCCCGCTTCTTGCGAAGACCGCTCCGAAATATCCGGAGGGAAGCTCCATGGAAAGGCCGATGCCGATCATCTTTGTCTCGTGCGGCGCAATGCTCTCATTTTCCCTGAGATCGGCATACAGGTCATATCCCGCTGCCTCGCTGCTCCCGCGCGTCGGGAGCTTTGCCGTATCTGTCAGTTTCCGGACTTTAATTTTCATCTGTTCCTCCGCTTAAATCTGTGTGTCACCTGCTCTGCCGCCGGCAAGCCGCACATCACCTGAAATGGCATGCCTTCCGGCAGTGTGCCCGGTAACGAACTACACTCCGGCAGGAGTCACTGCAGCGTGACGGAATGCGGCGCCGCCGAGAGCCGGTAAATGGCCGCCCCCTGTGCCTCGAAATCCTCGAGCAGCATTTTCCCGTTATAGGTCTCATAGGTATCTGCATCAATGATGACGTCCGGCGCGTCGATAAAGACGCCGACGGGGTGCATGTACTGGTAAATTCTGGTCGAGCAGCCGTGGTTTCCGTGGTGCGCGACCTGAACGTATGTCGTGTCGAGCAGGTCCTTGTAGTGATCGACGACGTGCATTTCCTGTGTGGAAATGAGGTCCGCCATGAACAGCATGCTCGTGCTCCTGCCATCGAGACGGAACACAAGGCTTCCCGCATTCAAGAGGTCCGTGCTGAGCTTCTCGACCGCCGAGTCCCATGTATTGAGGACCGTCATTTTCAGCCCGAGAATGTCATAGGTGTCGCCCTCGCTCGGATAGACGACGTTGCTCATGGTACCGAGGACCTTCTCAAATGCGTAATAGCTGTCGATATCATCGACTGCCGTTGCAGTCTTTTCATACAGCTCCTCGTTGACCTTCGGCGTGATCACGCGGTCCACGGTGATCGCCCCGTCTGTGTTATTGCCCATGATCTGCGTGAACGCGCCGCAGTGGTCCGGGTGCGCGTGCGTGATGATCCAGGTCGACACATGGTTGCCATGCGCCGCGATGATCGACCGCATCTGGTCCGCGTCCTGCGTGTAGCCGCCGTCCACAATGGCAAGATTTCCTTCCTGGTCAGTGATCGTGTAGATCATCGCCTGCCACTCGTCTGAGGTCGGATACTGCGTCAGCGTCCAGGTCTCTCCCGTCCCGGAGTCCGTGACCGTCTGAGAGACGGAGGCCGTCCCGGACTCCGCGGAGCTGGTAACAGTTCTCTTCGAATTTGTTCCTGCTTCTCCGTTCTCTGCATCAGTGGACGCTCCCCCACCTCTGCCCGATCCGTGCCGGAGCGTCACGACAAATGCGGCGACGAGGACAAGCGCAAGGATCAGCACAGCCGCAAGAACAGGCCTCAGGACCTTCTTCATATGTTTCTCATTGAAAGAGCCGCCGCTCTTCCCTTCCGGCGCATGCCCTGCGGCGGATATTCTCTCCTGCTTGTTTCCTTCGCCGCGCGTTTTCCCCGGCCTCGGGGAATCTTCCTCCTGCCTGCCTGCTTTTCGTTCATAAACTGTCTCATCGAACTCCTCGTCGAAGACAGATTTTGTTTTTTCCTTCTGCTCCCCGCTCCCGCCGTCAGTCGGCAGATGAAGCTGATCAAGGAGCTCCTCGACCTCACGGTCCTCCCGGTCCGAAATCGTATCGATATTTTTTCGCCGTTCCGGGGGCCTTTCTCCATGCTTTTTTTTATTTTTTTCGACCCGCGCGCTCCACGCATCGGAGGCAAACTCATACAGGTCTGAAAGATATTTTTTTATTCTGCCCACAAGCTCTGATACACTCCATGGTCATCAAATTTCGACTGGATTATTCTCCCTCGTTACAAAATAGCTGAGCCGTCCGGGGCCGCCGGTCGGCTTCTGACACTGGTTACCATATTATCTTCTGCGCGAAATGAAGTCAAGTGCGCGCTCTCCACGCCCTCGCAAGCGCAGCGGCCGTCTCTTCGATCAGGGACGGATCAAGGCCCGCATAGCCCGCCACAACCGTAGACGGCGGACAGCTCTCAGCGTCAGCCATGTAATAGTCACTGAGGCCCCTGATCAGAATGCCCTCCCGCTCCGCCGACCGGATCATGTCGCGCTCGCTCCCGGCCTCCGGATATGTCAGCAGGAAATGAAGCCCCGAGTGCTCCGAGCGGATGGTAAGGCCGCCTCCCAGCTCAGTCCGGAGCGCGGCGGCAAAGGCCGTCTTTCTTTTTTTATACGCATGACGCATGCGCCCGATGTGTCTCGTAAAGAAGCCCTCCGCCATGAAGTCAGCCAGTGTCTGCTGCTCCACCCTTGAGACCGTGTTCGCGTAGAGTGCAAAGTCCTGTCTGTACCTTTGAAGCAGATTCTCCGGGAGAACCATGCAGGCAATGCGGATACCGGGCGCGAGCGACTTGGAGAAGGTCGTCAGGTAAATGACGTGCCCGCGCTTTCCCGCCATTCCCTGAAGGGACGGAAGCGGGCGGATATCGAAGCGGAACTCAGAGTCATAATCATCCTCCAGAATATAGCGGTCCTCTCTCTCCTCCGCCCACGTAAGGAGCTGTGCCCGCCGCCTCGCCGGCATCGTCACGCCGGTCGGAAAGTGGTGGCTCGGCGTGATGTAGCAGATATTGGCCCCGCTCTCTCTCAGCGCATCCGCCGGCAGTCCCCCGGCATCGATATTCACAAGTCTTGTCCTGATTCCGCAGTTCTCAAGAACCGCCTTCGTGCGGCTGTAGCCCGGGTTCTCAATCGCGGCGACACTCCCCTGAAAGAGATGCGCAAGGCATCCGAGCAGATACTCGATTCCGGCCCCGACCACGATCTGCTCCGGCGTGCACTCGACGCCGCGGCTCGCGGACAGATAGGCCGCGATCTGCTCCCGCAGATTCAGGTCGCCCTGCATGTCCCCGCGTTGCCAGAGCTCCTGGTTGTGGTAGAGAAGCTCCCTCTGGATCCGCCCCCACTGTCTGACCGGGAAAAGCCCGGTGTCAATGCTTCCCGTCGAGAGGTCCGTCATCCCGGTCCTTCTCTCCGTGCCGGCCGCCATGCCCGTGGCCGGCGGATGATAGACGTGGAGCATGCCGCCCGTGTCCTGGACGATAAATCCCCTCCGCTCGGCCGATTCGACAATGCCCGCGGCCGCAAGCATCTGATAGGCCGTATCGACCGTGTTGACACTGACGCCGAGCCGCTCCGCCATCGTTCTCCGTCCGGGGAGCGTCTGCCCCGGCTGATACTGCCCGGCGAGAATCTCCTCCTCAAGCTCCCTGTAGAGCTGCTCATAGAGCGGTCTTCTGCTCTTCGGATCAAGCGCAATCATCGATATTCCTCCCAGAGGGCCTGCCGCCCGGCTGGCCCTGTAGATTATCTATTATTCGTCGGCTTCAAGCATACCAGACAGCCGGTCCGTACACAAGCCGGAGTCCCTCTTAATCTGCTGAGTTCACACACCATTAGTTACCGTTCACACGCCATCAGACCTCGATGAGCAGTCAGCGATATCAGGAGCGGTAAAGGAAAGGCGTCATAAGGAGGAGTCCGAAGATCACCCTGAGCCGCTGTATCAGCGGCGAAGGAAAGCTGGGGATGATCCTGGACCCAGACATATGAAAAGGCGCCCGGCCTGCAGGGATATTCTCCCGGCAGGCACAGGCGCCTCCATCCATAACATAGATAAATCTGATTTACTGTCCTGATGCTCCGTAGTTTGACAGCACACGGGCCGACGGATCATTGACATCGCATCCCGGCCATGTCTTGTTCGGCATCCAGAATGCGGGGATCATCTCCGCCTGTCCCAGATAATACTCCTCAAAAATCTCGCGGTACAGGAGCGATTCCTTTGTGAACGGACGTGCATGCGTGTACTTCATCCGCTTCTCCTCGTACTCCTCATCCGTATAATAGCTTTCCGCGAATTCCTTCAGGTCGTCGACCATCGAGTGACCGACCGCATCGGAAAATGCAGCCTTCTCACGCATCAGAATGTCGTGCGGCAGCCAGTCGCTGTTCTCAAATGCGTGGCGCAGAAGATATTTTCCCTTTCCATAGGTGTTCATCTTGACCGCCGGATCGAGGCGCATGACATAGGACACGAAGTCGAGATCGCCGAACGGCACGCGGGCCTCCATCGAGTGGACGCTGATGCAGCGGTCCGCGCGGAGAACATCGTAGACGTTGAGCTCGCGCACGCGCTTCTCGGCCTCCTTCTGGAACTCCTCCGCGTCAGGCGCGAAATCTGTGTATTTATATCCGAACAGCTCGTCGGAAACCTCGCCGGTCAGAAGGACGCGGACATCGGTGTGCTCATGGATGTACTTGCAGCACAGGTACATGCCCATGCTCGCGCGGACCGTTGTGATATCGAAGGTCCCGAGCGCAGCGATAACCTCGCGAAGAGAATTTACGACGGTATCTCTGTCGATAATCACCTCTGTATGATCGGCCCCGAGATAGTCAGCCACCTCTCTCGCGTACTTGAGGTCGATCGCATCTGTGTTCATGCCGATGGCAAATGTACGGATCGGCTTCGCGAGAAGTCTCGCGGAAATTGCGCAGACAAGCGAGGAGTCGAGGCCGCCTGAGAGCAGGAAGCCGAGCGGCGCATCTGCGTCGAGACGCTTCTCGATAGCCTTGACCAGCAGGTCGCGGATCTTCGCGGATGCCGTCTCCGCATCATCGTGGATATAGAGGGCATCGCCCGCCTTTGTCCCGGCAACAACCTCCGGATCCGTCGGGTCCGGTGCGCTCTCGCAGGACTCAAAGGACTTTCTGCCCTTGTAGATCTCTGCGTATCTCGTAAATGTTCCGTCCTTCCAGTAGCATCCGGGCGGGAACGGCATGATCCGGTCGCAGAGTCCGACAAGGTTCTTCGCCTCGGAGGCGAACACGATCGAGCCGTCCTTCAGATAGCCGTAGTGGAGCGGGCGAATGCCGATCGGATCGCGGGCAGCGATCAGGCTGTTCGTCTCGCCGTCATAGATGATCATCGCGAACTCCGCATCGAGATGGCGGAACATATCAACACCGTACTTCTCATACATCGGAAGGATGATCTCGCAGTCCGATGTGCTCTTCAGCTTATAGCCCTCCGCGATGAACTCCGCGCGGAGCGGACGGAAGTTATAGAGCTCTCCGTTGCAGACAACCGCCTTCTTTCCGATATGGAATGGCTGCATACCCTCCTCATTCAGGCCCATGATGGACAGTCTCTCAAATCCGAGCCAGCCGTCTCCGGCCTCTTCAAAACGCATCATGTCCGGTCCGCGGGACGCCGTCTTCTCAAATGCTTCCTTCGCATTATTTTCAGAAATACCTCTCTTCTCAAAACCGATAATTGAACACATGCTGCGGCAATCCTCCTTCTTTCAATATTCGCGCTGCCAGGTTCGACATGACTGCGTGTCTCATGCATAAATCCGAGCAACTTTCCAAGGGATGCTGAAAAATTACAAAAAGGACAACAGACCTGTCCGCCGTCGAACAGGCCTGCTGTCCCTCCTTGGACATGCACGGTCTTCATTTCCCTGCTTGATGCAGGTTTGTTAAGACGTTAACACCGCAGAAAATACCTGTCAAGCATACAGATTCAATTTCCATGTTCGGAATCGGATACATAATCCAAGCCCTAATTTTAAGGAGAATGAGTATTTACATAAAAAATGCATTGCGTTATATTAGTAGAGTTTTTTATAATGGTATTATCTATGGTCCATTACAAGTCATGACATGTGAAAGGAGCACGTATGGCAGTCAAATATGTATTTGTTACCGGCGGTGTCGTATCCGGACTCGGCAAGGGAATCACGGCAGCGTCTCTCGGCCGTCTTCTCAAGGCGCGCGGTTACAAGGTCACCATGCAGAAGATGGATCCGTATGTCAATATCGATCCCGGCACGATGAACCCGATCCAGCACGGCGAGGTGTATGTCACAGAGGACGGCATTGAGACCGATCTCGACCTCGGCCACTATGAGCGCTTCATCGATGAGAACCTCGGCCGCAACGCGAACGTGACCACCGGAAAGGTCTACTGGTCCGTGCTGCAGAAGGAGCGCCGCGGCGACTACGGCGGCGGAACAGTTCAGGTCATCCCGCACATCACAAATGAAATCAAGAGCCGCTTCTATACAAATGATACGGACGACTCCACGCACATCGCGATCATCGAGGTCGGCGGAACGGTCGGCGACATCGAGTCTCAGCCGTTCCTCGAGGCGATCCGCCAGTTCCAGCAGGAGGTCGGAAAAGAGAACGCGATCCTCATGCTCGTCTCTCTTCTCCCGTATCTCCGCTGCTCCCGCGAGATGAAGTCCAAGCCGACGCAGATGGCCGTCAAGTCCCTGCAGTCCATGGGACTTCAGCCTGACATCATTATCTGCCGCTCCGAGATGGAGGTCCCGCAGTCGATCCGCGACAAGATCGCGCTCTTCTGCAACGTCCCGACATCCCACGTCCTGCAGAACCTCGACGTCGATTACCTCTACGAGGCTCCGCTCGCGATGGAGAAGGAGCACCTGGCCCAGGTCTGCTGTGAGGCGCTTCATATTCCGTGCCCGCAACCGGATCTCACGGACTGGACAGAGATGGTCTCCCGTCTCCGCCATCCGAAGAAGGAAGTCACGGTCGCACTGGTCGGCAAATACACGGCTCTCCACGACGCGTACCTCTCCGTCGTCGAGGCCTTAAAGCACGGCGGCATCGCAAGCTACGCGGACGTTCATATCAAGTGGATCGAGTCCGAGGATGTCACGAATGACACAGCCTCTCTCCTTCTCAAGGATGTCGACGGAATTCTCGTCCCCGGCGGCTTCGGCGACCGCGGCATTGAGGGAATGATCGTCGCAATCCAGTACGCCCGCGAGCACAACGTCCCGTACCTCGGCCTCTGCCTCGGCATGCAGCTGTCCATCATTGAATTCGCCCGCCATGTGGCAGGTCTCGAGGACGCAGACTCAATCGAGTTCAATCCGGACACGACGCATCCGGTCATCGCGCTGATGCCGGACCAGAACGGCGTGACGGATATCGGCGGCACGCTCCGTCTCGGCTCCTATCCGTGCCACCTGAAGACAGGCTCTCTTGCGGAGTCTCTGTACGGCACAGACGACATCACGGAGCGCCACAGACACAGATATGAGGTGAACAACGAGTATCGCCAGGTCCTCGAGGACCACGGCCTCGTCTTCTCCGGCACGTCTCCGGACGGCCACATCGTCGAGATGTGCGAGAACCCGAACCTCACCTTCTTCATCGCGACGCAGGCGCATCCGGAATTCAAGTCCCGCCCGAACCGCCCGCATCCGCTCTTCCGCGGCTTCGTGGCAGCAGCAATCGCCCACATGGACGAGCGCACGCACGCCTGACCCGGCCTTTACGCGTATAGTAAAAAGAACAAGGGCCCTGCGGAAAAGACTTGACAGAAAAACGGGCAGCGCACTATAATCCATCACATGGACAAGCGAGGGTGCTTCCAAAACGGGAGCAGTCTCGCTTTCTTTGTACTTATAAAAATTCATTTCCCGGATTGTATGGAGGAAAAATCATGAGTTATACGAAAGACGATATCATCCGTATCGCAGATGAAAATGACGTTGAATTTATTCGTATGCAGTTCACGGATATCTTCGGTCAGCTGAAGAACGTGGCCATCACACGCTCCCAGCTCAATAAGGCGCTGAACAACGAAATCATGATCGATGGCTCTTCGATCGAGGGCTTCGCGCGCATCAATGAGTCCGACCAGTACCTGTATCCGGACCTCGACAGCTTCGCGATTCTTCCGTGGAGACCGCAGCACAGCAAGGTTGCCCGCTTCCTCTGCGACGTCCACAATCCGGACGGCACACCGTACGTCGGAGATCCGCGCAACGTTCTCAAGAGAGAGCTCGAGAAGGCAAAGGCTATGGGCTATGAGTTCGATGTCGGCCCGGAGTGTGAGTTCTTCCTCTTCGAGACAGACGAGGTCGGCAGACCGACGACGAACACGCAGGATGAGGCAGGCTACTTCGATCTCGCTCCGATCGATCACGGCTCCGATACACGCCGTGAGATCTGCCTGAACCTTGAGAAGCTCGGCTATGAGATTGAGGCCTCCCATCATGAGGTCGCAAAGGGCCAGCATGAGATCGACTTCAAGTACGGCGAGGCGCTCGCTACGGCCGACAAGATCATGACCTTCAAGCTCGCCGTCAAGGTGCTCGCTGCAAGAAACGGCCTTCACGCGACATTTATGCCGAAGCCGCTCTACGGTGTCAATGGATCCGGCATGCACATCAACATGTCCCTCTTCAAGGACGGCAAGAACATTTTCTTCGATGAGAACGGCGACCGGAAGCTCTCCAAGGAGGCTTACTCATTTATCGCCGGCATCCTCGCTCACATCAAGGGCATCACAGCGATCACGAACCCGCTTGTCAACTCCTATAAGCGTCTGGTGCCGGGCTATGAGGCTCCGTGCTATCTCGCATGGTCCGCTTCGAACCGCTCCGCTCTGATCCGTATCCCGGCATCGAGAGGCGCCGCGACACGTGTCGAGCTCCGCTGCCCGGATCCGTCCTGCAACCCGTATCTCGCTCTCGCTGTCTGCCTCGCAGCAGGCCTCGACGGCATCGAGAAGGGCATGACTCCGCCGGATGAAATCACAGAGAACATCTTCGAGATGTCCGCTGAGACAAGACGGATGGCTGGAATCGAGTCTCTTCCGGGAACACTGAAGGAGGCGCTCGACGCAATGTCCGCCGATGAGCTCATCACAAGCGTTCTCGGTGACCATGTCTTCGAGCAGTACATCGCAGGCAAGACTGCTGAGTGGGACGAGTACCGCACACAGGTCAGCGAGTGGGAGCTGAAGAAGTACATGGTAACGATCTGACTTTATCCGGATACCGTATTCCGCCGGAAATGAAACTCTCACCGTTCCGGCGGAACGGTGTCCGATCGTTTCTGCTTATACGATACACTAAGGAGGAGGACAGACCATGACCCGGATCGTCATTGCAATTGCAAATGAAACGCTTCGCGAATCGATCGCAGGCATGCTGCAGCGCAACGGTATCGAAATCCGGAATGTCTGTCAGTCCGGCCGTGAGGCTATTCGCGCCATCAAGCGCATGGGCGGCGGTGTCGTCATTCTGTCAGCAAGGCTTACGGATATGACGGCCGACGAATTCGTAGATCTTCTGTACGACGACGCACAGTATCTTCTGCTCGCGCGTCCGACAGAGATGGAGAACTGTGTCAGTGACAGATTTTTCCGTGTCGCGCTTCCGGTTCACTCCGGAGAGCTGCTCGGATGTGTCAGGATCCTGATGCAGCTCGATGAACGGATCGTCGCGGCCAGCGTGCCAAAGCGCACAGAGGAGGAAAAGCAGGTAATCACAACCGCCAAGGAGCTTCTGATGGAGAAGAATTCCATGACGGAAGACCAGGCATACCGCTTCATCCAGAAGCGCAGCATGGAAACCTCAACGCCGATGCCGGATGTCGCACAGATGATTCTGACCGCTCTGAGCTGAACGGTTTCTGACACATACATTCCGATACTAAAGACTGTGATCCGCCGGTTACGAAAAATGCGGATCAGAAAAAGGGCTGTGAAAAACAATCTTCGTTTTTCACAGCCCTTTTCCATGCCTGTCCCAGGCAGTTTATCACAGCCGGATGGTGTATCCGCCGCAGAATGACTCACCCTTTCCAAGCTTCCGCTCGTATTTCTTCTCCTCCAGTGTCCCGTGGAAGCTGACTCCGTCCGCACGTCCATACCACGGCTCGATGCATACGAACGGCGCGCTCTTTCCTGCCGGGGACCACAGCCCGAAGAGCGGCGTATCGCCTGACACCGTGAGGTACGCCCTTCCGTCCGGACCTGTGAGCGAGACCTCATCGGCCTGACTTCCCTCAACCACAAGGGCATCATCCGCGAAGAGCTCATCAGACGGTGTGAGCACGCCGCCCAAAAGCGCATAGCGCTTCGGCGCGTCCTCAATAATGAGGCCTCCCGCCGCGACATCAATCGGACTTGTGCTGAGGCTTTCAAGATTTCTTCCATTCTTCCGGAGCAGAATGCCGCAGCCCCGGAATGCCTCTCCGCCGCCCGGAGGACACATGAACGCCGGATGGCCGCCGATGGAGAAATACAGGTCGGACTCCGCAGGATTTTCCACCTTCCAGGACACAGTCACTTCATTTTCCCTGAGCTCGTAGCCGACCTCGAGCAAGAACCGGAACGGGTACATGCTGAGCGTCTTTTCATTTTCCGTGAGACGATAGGTGAGGGACGTATCGGTCTGCTCCGTCAGCTCAAATTCCATGTCGCGCGCAAAGCCATGCTGCCCCATGTGATACGTCTTTCCGCCAAATGTGTACTGTCCGCCCTGAAGGGCACCGACGATCGGGAACAGAACGGGCGCGCGCCTGCCCCAGAACTTCGGATCTCCCGACCACAGATATTCCACGCCGTCCTTTGTGAGCGACTGCATCTCCGCCCCGTGGGTGTCCACCGTGAGCTGAAGGATCTCATTTTTTAATACCGTCTTCATCTTTTTCCGCCTTTCTTTTTCATTTATAGAGGACCATCAGTGCCGTGGCGCTGATCACCAGAATCCCGAAGAAAAAGATGGTGAGCTCGCCGCACCGCCTCGTCGAGATCTTGCTCTTCTCCTTCCGGATCATGGCATAGCACAGAAGGATCTCTGTGACCACGACGCCGATGATGCCAATCGTTACACCTGCAAGAAAAAATGTTTTCATGTTTCACTCCTTGTGATCATTGTCCTGTTCCTGTCTGTCCATCTCATCGAAGAGGTCCGCCTCCATCGGCTTGTCAAGAAGCGATTTCAGACCCATGAGTGCGCTGCGATGGTCGTGATTTTCCATTTGCGGGAAGGCCCGCATGATTCTCGCCGCGCCCGAGTGACCGCGCCGCAGGATCGCGTTCTTAAGCTCATTTGCGCGCCTCCTCGCCTCCTCGGCGGCCTCCTGGGCCTGGCCGGCAAGACGCTCCGCCTTCGCCCTGTACTCGGCGCGCCCGATTGCCTTCTCCTCCTTCCGGAGTCCGCGCTCCTCGCCGATCCGGTCCATCATCTCCGCCTTCCCGAGGGCCGCCTGGACCTGTCCCTCCTGGATACGCTGCGCCGTGCTGATGCTCGCCCCTGCAATCACGTCCGTCATATTGTCGCTGACCTTCCGCATCGACTTCCGCAGCTCATCGATCTGTGCCAGCTTCTTGTTGAGCCCGACAATCGAGAGGACTGTGACGACAAGATCGGTCCCGTACGCGCAGTAGAAAATGAGAAGCAGCCACCAGCCTGTCCCTTCAGGGATCATTGCGACCGTCCCCGCTCCGAGAGACGGATGGACAAGACGCACGATGAAAACGACGGCAAGGCCCCAGATAATGCTGAATTTGAGGCAGATATAGCCGTGGAAGTTGCAGGGCAGATCGCTGTAATCCCACCATCTCGTGTGGAACAGGGTGTCAAGGAGCCACCCGGCGATGAGCTCAACAGCCGTCGTCAGGGCCATTCCGATGAGGAAGAGGACGAGGACATCCAACCAGGTCTCTCTTCCGGTCCCGTCAGCGGAGAGGTTCAGGCCGCCCGCCACCCGGCCCAGCTCGTGGATGACGCTGAGAACTCCGAGCATGCCGAAGCCGTAGACCGGGCAGACAGGTCCGTTCAGGAAGCCTCTGTTTACGATCTTTCCTAGCTTTACGGCGTGGTAGACGACCTCAACGACCCAGCCGCCAAATGAGTACAGAAGAAAATACCAGAGAATCTGGTAGTATGTCATGCCAGCGATCATATCGGTCTCCTCTTTTGATGTTGTGGGGGTCTGCACACACGCCATCCAAAGTCGCATGCCCGTTCACCGAGGTCTAGTGGCGTGTGTCTTGTAGGGTGTCAGGTTCCGATTAACAAATCATAAACATTCGCCTCGATTTATTTATAGAATTTTTATTGGAACCTGACACCCAGACGGGCACTGAAGATATATAGATTTTACCACATCCGCACGCGGTGCGAAACTTGCAGTCTGCCGCCGAAGGGACTAAGATAAAAAATGGTAATGACAAGTATGAGATAAGAGGTATCTATGTACACAGAAACGACTCTCTGTTATATCGAGCATGACGGTGCATATCTCATGCTGCACCGCGTCAAGAAGAAAAATGACCTGAATGAGGGGAAATGGGTCGGCGTCGGCGGCCATCTCGAGCCGGGTGAGACGCCGGAGATGTGTGTCCGGCGGGAGGTTCTCGAGGAGACGGGGCTTACGCTCACGTCGCTCCGTCTGCGCGGAACGGTGGACTTTATTTCAGACCGCTGGGTCTCCGAGGTCATGTATCTCTACACGGCGGACAGCTTCACCGGCTCTCTCATCGACTGCAATGAAGGGGTACTCAAGTGGGTCCCGAAGGAGGAGATTCCCACTCTCCCCCAGTGGGAGGGCGATAAAATTTTCTTCGATGAGATCAGGAAAAACCGTCCGTTCTTTCATCTCCGCCTCATCTATCACGGCGACCGTCTCGTCTCCTCCGCGCTTCTTCCGCGGCTGATTCTCGCATCCACCTCTCCGAGGCGCCGCGAGCTGCTCGAGAGGATTGATCTTCTTCCGGAAATCATTCCGAGTCTTCTTCCGGAGCATCCGAAGGCCTCTGACCCGGAGGGTGTCGTCCGTGAGCTGTCCCGGCAGAAGGCATACGACATCGCCGGCCGCTTTGCGGATGACCCGGATTCCGGCCATGGTTCTCAATCCTTGAACACCCCGGAAGACATAGATGCTTCCGTTCCCGAAGATACAGGCCGCTACGCGCTCTGCCCCGAGGGCACTTTAATTATCGGTGCGGACACGGTCGTCTCGGCCAAGGGACGGATTCTCGGCAAGCCGCACACCCACGAGGAGGCGGCCGATATGGTCCGTCTCATTGCCGGTGGGCAGCACGAGGTCTACACAGGCGTGACGATTCTCCGCATCGGATATCCCGACCTTGCCTGCGGAGCAGAAGACAGATCGCAGGGAGCATCGCCCGCTCATCAGGAACCGGCCAGCTGTTCGGGCAAAAGCCTGCCCGCGCCAAAGGAGGTCTCATTTGCCGAAAAGACGTCCGTCCGCGTCTATCCGATGACCGAGAAGGAAATCCTCGCGTACGCAGGCTCCGGTGAGCCCATGGACAAGGCGGGCGCCTACGCGATCCAGGGACGCTTTGCCGCGTATATTCAGGGCATTGACGGATCCTACAGCAATGTCGTCGGGCTCCCGGTCGGCCACGTCTTTCAGGCGCTCAAGCAGTTCATGTCCTGACATGCACCGCCTTCCCATCTGCGAGCGCGCGGCTACGGGGAAGCCAGAGTCCGTCCCCTCCCGGATATGCACTTACTTACCTCCGCTGCCTTTCCACCTGTGAGTGCGCGCGGCCATGGGGAGCCGGAGTCCGTCCCCTCCCGGATATGCACTCACCTCACTCGTCCCAGCCCTCCACCATCCGGTAGTGGACCAGAATATTGTGGACGCTCTGCCTGTCATTTTTAAGGTGAATCTCATCCGGGTAGGAGGCCGGCGGCAGGCAGGGATCATCCTCGTGGAGCTCAATGTCAATCCAGTTGAACATCGCCTCGTTGGCATTCTTCATGAGCTCTTCGAGTGAATCTCCGTCTGCCTCGCAGTCCTCGAGGTCAGGGAATGAGGCGTGGTAGGTGCCGTCCTCCTTTTTTTCAAATACTGCAGGATATACAAATCGCATGATCTTCTCCTTTCATAAAAAGTTACCCGGCTCTGACTTTTCTTCTGACTGTCCGGCTTTCGATGAAGTCTTTTCCTTTCCGCGCACAGGGTCTGCCCTGGTCCGGATCGCTTTCTCTTCTTCCTCTTCCTCCTCGAGCTCCTCCGCTGCCGGAGGCTCATCCTCGCGGTGCAGAATCAGTCCGTCGACAATCGCATTTCCGATTCTCGCCCTCTTCCTGTCCTTTCCGCTTAAGTACAGAAATCCGAAGATGCTGAAGGCAAGTGCGCCGACGAAATTGACCATCAGGTCCTTCATCGTATCGATGATGCCGATATCAAGATAGCCGCCTTCAATGGTCACTGTCCTGCCGGACGCCGTGTAGATCACCGTCTTTGTGATATTCTTCACCTTGACAGGGATCTGCGAGTGCGTCGGATCAAGCGTCACGGAGCCGATCGTCTTCACGATGTAATCCTTCTGCATGTCGAGCTGGAACAGCTGGTCCATCGTGAACTCGAAGAACTCCCAGCAGACACCGATCGTCATCGAGAAGCAGAACGCGACGAGTGCGAGATATCCCGCCGACAAATGAAATCTCTGCGACTTCTGATTCAGGATATCGACGAGCGAGAAGCCGACGGCCGCGCACAAAAAACCATTCAGTGTGTGGAGCATCGTGTCCCAGCCGGGTATCATCGTGTAGTAGTGGTTGATTTCGCCGAGAATCTCCGCCGCATAGATGAAGAGATAAATAGTGATCTCAAACGGGGTCGGAATCACGATGTGCAGATTTTCCTCAAAGAACGCGGGCATGAGAAACAGAATCAGCGAGAGCAGGCAGAGCGCCGCATTTTCATAGCTTCCTGTAAAAAATGAGCGGATCATCGTGAAGATCACGAGGACCCGCAGAATGCTGTACACCCGCAGGGACTTCGCATCCTGCCCGATTCTCGCCTTGAGACGGTGCAGCAGACGGGTCACGCGGAACCGCGATTTCTCTGCCTTTCCGATCTGCTGCTTCTCATAGCGCCGGTCGAGCTCGTCCTGTCTTTTCTCCATCTCGTCTGCTATATGTCGCCGCTTCTGCTCTGCCACTTCCGTCCTCCTTTCGATCGGCTGCCAGGGTGCCTGCACCCGAACGCAGCTTCTATCTGCCGGGATGCCTTTTTCCGGACACAGCTTCACTCCGCATGCAAAAAATCTGCATGCGGAGTGAGCAGCCGTTCCTTATGTCAGCATATTCCGTTTATTTCACCGGCACGCAGTGCCTGTCGTTAATTTTCTTCACCTTGTTGCGGCGTCTCACGTATTTTTCTGCCGTGAGCGGCTCCGTCGCCATCCATGTCTTCACAATCTCCATCGCGATCATGCCGCCGATGATCTTCCCGCCAATGCACAGAACATTCGCGTCGTTGTGCTGGCGCGCAAGTGAGGCGCAGAACGGGTCCTGGCACACGCAGGCGTAGATGCCGCTTATTTTGTTTGCGATCATCGCGCTCCCGTAGCCGACGCCGTCGACGAAGATGCCCCGGTCGCACTCGCCCTTTGCGACGGCGAGAGAAGCCGGATAGACGAAATCACTGAGGTCGCAGGACTCCTCGTCGTATGTCCCGAAATCGACGACCTCGTGGCCCTCCGACTCGAGATACGCCTTGATCTCCTGCTTCAGCCTTGTGCCCGCGTGGTCATTTGCCATGGCGATTTTCATTTTCTATACCTCCTTTGGTATATGTGCCGCGAAGCTTCTCGCGGAAACATTCAGTTCCCTTCTCTTAAGTCCGCGATAATATGGGCCGGGCACTTGTCGTCGCATTTTCCGCACAGCTCACACTTCGCGTAGTCAATATGCGCCAGGTTCCCGTCGACATGAATCGCATCATACGCGCACTGCCGCACGCACAGGCCGCAGCCGATGCAGCCCGCATTGCAGACATTCCGGACGGCCCGTCCCTTGTCATGGTTGCTGCAGCGCACGGCCTGCGTGCGGCTCGCCGGGATCAGCTCGATCAGGTGCTTCGGGCAGGCCTTCACACAGAGGCCGCAGCCGATGCATTTCTTCCGGTCGACAATCGCGACGCCGTTCTCCACATGAATGGCATTTTCCGGGCAGACGTTCACGCAGGAGCCGAAGCCGACGCAGCCGTAGTCACACTCCCAGATGGAAATGCCCGAGAGCACGGCGGCCCGGCAGTCCCTGATGCCGACATATTCGCCGCGCTCCTTCGTCACGTCGCAGCTTCCCTTGCATCTGACAAATGCAATTTTTCTCTCCTCCGCAGCGGCATCCACGCCCATGATTTTTCCGATCTTTTCCGCGACAGGGCCGCCTCCGACGGGACATCCGTTCACCGGTGCCTCGCCTGCGGCGATCGCCTCCGCCATCGCGTCGCAGCCGGCATAGCCGCACGCGCCGCAGTTGTTACCCGGAAGGCAGTCCCGGACCTCAGTCACTCTCGGATCGGTGTCCACATGAAACTTCCGCCCGACAGAGACGAGCGCGACGCCGACCACGACGCCGATGACGGCGAGAACGACCGTCGCAATGATAATTCCTGACATATCGTCTCACCCCCTTATCTTCCGAGCCCGGAAAAGCCCATAAATGCAATTGACATGAGAGCCGCGGAAAGCAGAACAACCGGTGCTCCCCTGAGCGGCTTTGGCAGGTCCGACTCATCGATGCGGCTCCGGATTCCCGCGAGAAGAACAATGGCCAGCGTGTAGCCGAGCCCTGTTCCGAGTCCCGCGAGGACGCTCTGCAGGAGATTATATTCATCCTGCACATTTGTCAGGGCGACACCGAGGACCGCGCAGTTCGTCGTGATCAGCGGAAGATAGATACCGAGGGCCTTGTAGATGGCCGGCGACGTCTTCTTCAGGAACATCTCGACGCACTGGACGAGCGCGGCGATCACGAGAATGAACACGATCGTCTTCATGTATTCAAGTCCAAGCGGCACAAGGATCAGCGTGTAGAGCGCCCACGCGACCGCAGACGAGACCGTCGTCACGAGCGTGACCGCCATGCCGAGGCTGACCGACGCCTTCATCTGCTGCGATACGCCGAGGAACGAGCAGATTCCGAGGAACTGAATCAGGACGACGTTATTGATCAGGGCACAGGTCACGATAATCATAATGTACGTTGTCATGATTTATCTCCCTTCCCGGACAGGTTCTGTCCGTCTTCCATTCCGTGTACCGCGCAGCACGCGCAGTTTCCGTCGCATCCGGATGTGACAAGCTCTCTCTGGCGGGTCTTCTTTCCGCAGGCGTTCATAACCATGATCATAAAGGCGATCACAAGGAACGCGCCCGGCGCCTTGACGAAGATGCCGATCGGATTGTATGACTTCGGGAGGACCTGCACGCCAAATGCAGTGCCCGCGCCGACAAGCTCACGGATGAGGCCGAGGATTGTCAGCGAGATCGTAAATCCGAGTCCCATGCCGACTCCGTCGAAGACGGAAAGAAGCGGTCTGTGCTTATTGGCGTAAGCCTCCGCACGTCCGAGAATAATACAGTTGACAACGATCAGCGGAATATAAATTCCGAGCGCGTCATAGAGCGCCGGAAGATATGCCTCAATCAGTAGCTCGACAGCCGTGACAAGCGTCGCGACAATGACGATATAGGCCGGAAGTCTGACCTCATCCGGGATCACATGTCTCAGCAGGGAAATGATCAGATTCGACGCGACGAGTACCGCCAGCGTCGACAGTCCCATGCCGATGCCGTTCGTCGCAGACGTGCTGACCGCGAGTGTCGGACACATGCCGAGCATCAGAACGAGCGTCGGATTTTCCTTGACAACACCATTATAGATCCGTTCCGTATACTGGTTCATCTCATTTCCTCCTTTCTCACTTTGCAATCTGGTTTCTGTAGAAATCGACGGCCGCATTGACCGCGTTCACAACCGCGCCGGATGTAATGGACGCACCGGAGATCGAATCGATCTGATTGTCCTCCGTCGATCCGCCCTGCTTATTGAGGACAAATGAGTCCACGTTCTTTCCGGCAAACTGGTCCTTGAACGCCGGCTCCTCCGCCTTCATGCCCATGCCTGCCGTCTCATTGAGTGTGGTAAATGAAATGCCATTGACCGTACCATCCGTGAGAATACCGACAGACAGCGAGATGTCACCGTTGAAGCCGTCGCCGCTCGTAACCGCAATGACATAGCCGACGGTATCGCCCGAGCTGTTCTTGCCTTCCACAGCCCCGTCGATCGTGACCTTGCCGAACGAGGTCCCGTACGTCTTTCCGTCAAGGGCAGCAACTTTTGACTTGAGATCAGAGCCCGTGCTGAATTTGTCTGCGTCCGGGAGGACCTCCTTGTAGGAAGCGGTCTTCTCCTCCTCCTGCTTCAGCGCGATCTGCGCCTTCGTCATGCCGTATACCGTGCTGAGAAGAAGGCCGGCGATCAGCGTGATCACGCACAAAATGAGAGCCGGCTTCGGGAAGCGGAAGGGCTTCTTCTGCCCCGCATCTTCCGCCGCGTGCCGTTTCCTGTACGCGTACGGCTTCGGAGCAGGCATCATGTCAATGAGCGGTGTAAACAGGTTCGAGATAATGACCGCATAGCTTACAGAGTCCGCCGAGCTCCCGTACACACGGAAGAGACCGGACAGTATGCCCACCAGACATCCGTAGATCAGCTGTCCCCTGCCGGCGACCGGGCTCGTCACGGGGTCAGTCGCCATGAAGAACGCCGCCATCACGACGCCGCCTCCGCAGATCTGCTGAAGGAGATAGACCGGGCTTAAGCCATGGCCTCCGAAGATGGCCATAAACAGTGTGAACGACGCGAGCACCGACACCGGGATCTGCCAGGTGATGCCGCCGATCGCCCACAGGAAGATGCCGCCGATCAAGAGACCAAGGATCGAGCAGCCGATAACGCCGTTCGTCCTGCCGAGGAACATATTGAGGAGACTCTCATTTCCCCCTGCTGCAAGATTCGCAAGCGGAGTCGCACTGGATACGCCGTCGATCTCGTATCTTGTCATCTGCGTGCCGAAGGAGATCAGAAGGAAGCATCTGGCGGCAAGCGCCGGGTTCATAAAGTTCTTCCCGAGTCCTCCGAAGAAGCATTTGACGACGAGAATCGCAAAGACGGCGCCGATGATCGGGATATAGAGCGGCGTGCCGTTCGGAAGGACAAGCGCAAGAAGGATGCCTGTCACAACCGCGCTTCCGTCCTTTACCGTATTCTCCTTGTGTACAATCCGGTCAAACAGATATTCCGTGAGAACGGCGGCCACGACACTTGCGAGCACCGTACCCAGCGCGGACGGACCGAAGTTCCAGATACCGATGATCGTCGCCGGCATCAGCGAAATGATCACTCCGAGCATGACGGAGCTTGTCTTCAGTCTGCTCCGGACGTGCGGCCCGGATGACATATGAAGAACCTTTTCTTCTGCCATCACTTATCCTCCTTTCCTGAAGACGCCGGTTTTTTCGCAGCCTCTGCCTTCAGCTTCTCAGCAGTGGCCCTCGCCCGCTTTTCAGCCATAATTTCTGCCTTTGCAACCTTAAAGAGCTGCGTTAAGGGGCGTTTCGCCGGACAGATATAGGTGCAGGAGCCGCACTGAATGCACTCAAGGCCGTAGAACTTCTTTTCATAGCTCTCATAATCCTTTTTCTCTGCTGCGGACGCCATCATTTCCGGCATAAGTCCCATCGGACATACGTGAACGCACCGGCCGCAACGGATGCAGGCGGTCATCTCCCGCTGCGCATCCATTGTCTCATCATGCGTGAGAAGCGTCAGCGCGTTGGAGCCCTTCTGGATCGGAACGGAGAGCTCCGCCACCGCAACTCCCATCATCGGTCCGCCAAAGAGCGCCTTCTCGAGAGTTACTCCCTCGCGGATACCTCCCGCGGCCTCGCGCTCGTGCCGATCCGCACAATCAGATTGGACGGCTTCGCAACGGCATCGCCCGTCACAGTCACCATCCGGCGAATCAGCGGCTCCGAGAAGCGCACGGCATTCCGGATCGCAAGGACCGTCGCCACATTGTCGACTATGCAGCCCGCCTCCGCCGGGAGCTCGCTCACCTTCGTGTAGATTCCTGTCACAAGACTGATGATCGACTTCTCGCCGCCCTGCGGGTACTTCGTCTTCGCCACAACGACCCGCACATGGCCGTGTCCCGCGACCGCAGCTGTCATGGCCGCAATAGCCTCCGGCTTGTTGTCCTCAATCAGAATGACGCCCTCCGCATTCGGGAACAGCCGCATGACAATCTGAAGTCCCTCGACGATGTCATCCGCGCGCGTCCGCATCAGCTGATCATCACAGGTAATATACGGCTCGCACTCCGCGCCGTTCACAATGACATGGCGGATCGCGTCCGGATTCTTCGGCATGAGCTTGACAGCGGTCGGAAAACCGGCTCCGCCCATGCCGATGATACCCGCATCGCGGATCTTTCCGATGATCTCTTCATTTGTCAGAGTCTCCCAGCTGACCTCTTTTCCATAGTCCGGCGCCTCTGTGAACTGTCCGTCATTATCTACGACAATGCATTCGCCATAGGTGCCTGCATTCGTGCGGCGTTTCTCAATCGCCTTCACGGTTCCCGAGCAGCTGCTGCAGATGCAGGCGGACACAAATCCGTCCGCTTCCGCGATCCTCTGTCCGACCAGAACGTGATCGCCCTTCTTCACGACCGGCTTTGCCGGACGTCCGATATGCTGAGAGAGCGGATATACGAGCTCGGAAAGTTCCTTGTGTTCCGGCGGATGGACCCCGCCTTTGATTGTCCGACTCATTTCATCACTCCTTTCTCCTTGTGTTCCGTTTTGTGCTTTCTGCACAGACCGGCACAGGACTTGACGTCTGTCCTGTTCATTATATCAAGGATTTCCTCATCACGATATAAAAAAAGAACTGCTGTATACAATTCGTATACAGCAGCTAAAATTTGTTTATGTATAAGTCCAGTCGCAATGGGATAAGGGCGGCAGGCTTGCCTGCCTGACCGAAATCCCATTCGCGACGACAACAGGTATGAGCATGAAGTGACGCGTAAGCGGCACGAGAATGCGAATGCCTGTTAGCAGCGCGAAAACGCCGAAGGCGTGAAGCGATGCGGGGGACTTATACACCCCCCCCGAGAAACGCGAAGCGTTTCGAGTCCTGGGATGCTGAATCGTTATTTAAGTCCAGTCGCAATGGGATAAGGATCACGCCTCCTTCATCACCGCCACGTTCTCCTCCGAGTGCTCAACCTGCCTCGAATAGAGATGCGCGATGTCCGTGAGGTCCTCGTCCGTGAGCATGCGCCCGAGCCGCTTCGCGCGGGCCAGGCACATAAGCCAGATGTACCGGAGACTTCTCGATGTAAAGCGGATCACGCCGTCGCCCCCGCCGTCAAAATACGAGTCGATCATGTACCGGAACAGAAAATACACGCCGAGCTTTGTAAACCACCGGTCTGTCTGCTCCTCATTTCCGAAGGATGCATCCCCGAAGGAAAGCGCCTCCACCTCATCCATGATGCTGCGCCACCTCTCATCGAGAAGCTCAAGAGAGCGCACGCGCCGAAAGAGCTCCTTGTCCTCCTCAAGCCCCGGAAGCCATCCCTGCGTGTCCGCGCC